>NZ_CP108474.1:6023630-6625993 GCF_036226445.1 Streptomyces sp. NBC_01255 | reverse complement strand
GTTCTCGCAGCGGCCGCCCTTGACGTTGAAGGAGAACCGGCCGGGCAGGTAGCCCCGGACCTTGGCCTCCATCGTCTCGGCGAAGAGCTTGCGGACGTGGTCGAAGACGCCGGTGTAGGTCGCCGGGTTCGACCGCGGGGTGCGGCCGATCGGCGACTGGTCGACGTGCACGACCTTGTCGACGAGGTCGTCGCCGTCCACGCGCGTGTGACGGCCGGGCACCGACTTGGCGCCGTTCAGCTCGCGCGCCAGGTGGGTGTAGAGGATGTCGTTGACCAGGGTCGACTTGCCGGAGCCGGAGACGCCCGTGACGGCCGTGAGGACGCCCAGCGGGAAGGAGACGTCGATGTCCTGCAGGTTGTTCTCGCGGGCACCGTGCACGGTGAGCCGTCGGCCCGGGTCCACGGGGCGGCGGATGTCCGGGGTGGGGATCGCCCTGCGGCCGGACAGGTACTGCCCGGTGATCGACTCCTCGTTGGCGAGGAGCTCCTTCAGGGGACCGGAGTGGACGACCTTGCCGCCGTGCTCGCCGGCGCCGGGGCCGATGTCGACGACCCAGTCCGCGACCTTGATGGTGTCCTCGTCGTGCTCGACGACGATGAGCGTGTTCCCCATGTCGCGGAGCCGGACCAGGGTCTCGATGAGCCGGTGGTTGTCGCGCTGGTGCAGGCCGATGGACGGCTCGTCGAGCACGTACAGCACGCCGACGAGGCCGGAGCCGATCTGGGTGGCGAGCCGGATGCGCTGGGCCTCGCCGCCGGAGAGCGTGCCGGCGGCCCGGTTGAGGGAGAGGTAGTCGAGGCCGACGTCGACGAGGAAGCGCAGCCGCTCGTTGACCTCCTTGAGGACCCGCTCGGCGATCTTCTTGTCTCGGTCGTTGAGGGTCAGCCGGGAGAGGAACTCGGCGCAGTCGCTGATGGACATCGCGGAGACCTCGGCGATGGACCGGTCCATGACCGTGACCGCGAGGACGATCGGCTTGAGGCGGGTGCCCTCACAGGTGGGGCAGGGCACCTCGCGCATGTAGCCCTCGAAGCGCTCGCGGCTGGAGTCGCTCTCGGCCTCGCTGTGCCGCCGCTTGACGAAGGAGACGGCGCCCTCGAAGGCCGGGGTGGTGTACGCCCGCTCCCGCCCGTACCGGTTGCGGTAGCGGACCTCGACCTGGGTCTTGTGGCCGTGCATCAGGGCCTTCTTGGCGCGCTGCGGCAGCCCCGCGTACGGGAGGTCCGTGCGGAAGCCGAGGGCCTGGGCGAGACCGCCGATGAGCCGGCCGAAGTACTCCTTGGTGTGGCCGTGCGACCAGGGGTGGATGGCCCCCTCGTCGAGCGACTTGTCCTCGTCCGGGACGATCAGCTCGGGGTCGACCTCCATGCGCGTGCCGATGCCGGTGCAGTCGGGGCAGGCCCCGAAGGGCGAGTTGAAGGAGAAGGAGCGCGGCTCCAGCTCCTCGAACGACAGGTCGTCGTACGGGCAGTAGAGGTGCTCCGAGTACATCCGCTCGCGCTCGGGGTCGTCCTCGGGGAGGTCGACGAAGTCGAGCACGACCATGCCGCCGGAGAGTCCGAGCGCGGTCTCGACGGAGTCGGTGAGCCGGCGCTTGGCACTGTCCTTCACGGTGAGGCGGTCGACGACCACCTCGATCGTGTGCTTCTCCTGCTTCTTCAGCGTCGGCGGCTCGCTCAGCTGAATGGTCACGCCGTCGACCCGGGCACGGCTGTAGCCCTTGGTCTGGAGGTCGGCGAAGAGGTCGACGAACTCGCCCTTCCGCTCGCGCACGAGCGGCGAGAGGACCTGGAAGCGGCTGCCCTCGGGGAGCTCCAGGACCTTGTCGACGATGGCCTGCGGCGACTGGCGGGAGATCGGCCGGCGGCACTCGGGACAGTGCGGCTTGCCGATGCGGGCGAAGAGCAGGCGGAGGTAGTCGTAGACCTCCGTGATGGTGCCGACCGTCGAGCGCGGGTTGCGCGAGGTCGACTTCTGGTCGATGGAGACGGCGGGCGACAGACCTTCGATGAAGTCGACGTCCGGCTTGTCCATCTGGCCGAGGAACTGCCGGGCGTAGGAGGAGAGCGACTCGACGTACCGGCGCTGCCCCTCGGCGAAGATCGTGTCGAACGCGAGGGAGGACTTGCCCGATCCCGAGAGCCCGGTGAAGACGATGAGGGAGTCACGCGGGAGGTCGAGCGAGACGTTCTTGAGATTGTGCTCGCGAGCGCCACGAACGATGAGACGGTCGGTCACGCCGGTCCGCACCTTTCTTGAGAGAGCGGATGTGCCTGACACACCCAACAACCAAGGATGCCGGATGCTTCCGTCGAGCCTATAGCACGCACATTCGATTTCCGGCCTCGTGGAGACCGCTTCACCCGAACGAGTGGCGGCGCTAGGGTCGGCGCCATGATCGACCACGAACGTGATCTCGCCTCTGTCAAAGCAGCGACCGACCGGCTGCTGGACGCAGCCGCCTCCTGGGACAACGCGGCGACGGCCGAGCCGTCACGGCTTCCCGGCTGGACGCGCGGCCATGTACTGGCCCACATCGCCCGGAACGCCGACGCTCTGGTGAACGTCCTCCAGGGCCGTCCCATGTACGCGGACGCCGCGACCCGCGACGCCGACATCGAGCGCGACGCGGGCCGCCCCCTCGCCGTCCAGCTCGCCGACCTGCGCGAGAGCGGCGACGGCTTCCAGGCCGCCGGCGCCGAGCCCGCCGACTGGAGCCGCACCGTCGAGCTCCGCAACGGCGTCACGGACAGCGCCTCCCGGATCCCCTTCCGCCGCTGGGTGGAGGTGGCCCTGCACCACGTCGACCTGGGCGTCGGCTACGAGCTGGAGGACCTGCCCGAGGAGTTCGTCCAGCGGGAGATCGACTTCCTCGCGGAGCGCTTCACGGGCAACGCGACCGTGCCGCCGACCCGGATCGTGGCGACGGCGGGCACGGGCACCTGGACCACCGGTTCCGGCGAGGGCGCCGAGGTCACCGTGACCGGCCCCGCCCCCGAGCTCCTCGGCTGGCTCGCCGGCCGCCGCGACGGCTCCGCCCTCAAGACCGAGGGCGGCCCGCTCCCGGAGCTCCCGGCGCTGTAGCCCCCTCTGTTGTCGGTGGGCGGAGCTAGGCTGAGCCCATGACGTACAGCGGAAGTGTGAAGGTCGGCGGACCGGCGGACGTGCACGAGCTGACGGACCTGATGATCTCGAAGGTCTCGGTCGGCCCGATGGACAACAACGCGTACCTGCTGCGCTGCCGGGCGACCGGCGAACAGCTGCTGATCGATGCGGCCAACGACGCCGACACACTGCTCACGCTGATCGGTGACGACGGCATCAAGGCCGTCGTCACCACCCACCGGCACGGCGACCACTGGCAGGCCCTCGCGGAGGTCGTCGCCGCGACCGGTGCCCGGACCTACGCCGGGGCGTACGACGCGGAGGGCATCCCGGTCGCCACCGACGTGCCGGTCGAGGACGGCGACACGGTCCGGGTGGGCCGGGTCGAGCTGACCGCCCGCCGGCTGGTCGGGCACACCCCCGGCTCGATCGCCCTCGTCTACGACGACCCGCACGGCCACCCGCACGTCTTCACCGGCGACTGCCTCTTCCCCGGCGGGGTGGGCAACACCTGGAAGGACCCGGAGGCCTTCGCGAGCCTGATCCACGACGTGGAGACCAAGCTCTTCGCCGCCCTGCCGGACGAGTCCTGGGTCTACCCGGGCCACGGCAAGGACACCACGCTCGGTGACGAGCGCCCGCACCTCGCGGAGTGGCGCGAGCGCGGCTGGTGAGCCGCCGCCGCACCGACAGCGCGCGGCTCACCGGCCGCGCGCTTCCGTACGCCCCCGTAACCCGGACGGCCGCGGGGTAGTTGGCGCCACATGCGCCCCAGTCACTCTCCGTCGCCGACCGCTCCCCCGGCTCCGCCCGCTCCTCCTTCGATGCTCCGGCTCGCCACCGCCTCGCTCGTCGGCACCGCCATCGAGTTCTTCGACTTCTTCGTCTACGGGACCGCCGCCGCCCTCGTCCTCGGGCCGCTCTTCTTCCCGACCTTCTCCCCGCTCGCCGGGACCCTGGCCGCCTTCGGCACCTTCGCCATCGGCTTCGTCGCCCGCCCCCTGGGCTCGGTCCTCTTCGGGCACGTCGGCGACCGGTACGGCCGCCGGCCGGTCCTCTTCGCCTCGCTGCTCCTGACCGGCTGTGCGACCGTCGCGGTCGGCTGCGTCCCCACGTACGAGACGCTCGGCATCGCCGCGCCGCTGCTCCTGCTGACCCTCCGGTTCCTCCAGGGCCTCGGCCTCGGCGGCGAGTGGGGCGGCGCCGTCCTGCTCACCGCCGAGCACGCGCCGGCGAACCGGCGCGCGCTGTGGGCGAGCTTCCCGCAGATCGGCCCGGCGGTCGGCTTCCTCCTCGCGAACGGGGTGATGCTGGCGCTCACGGCGGGCCTGAGCGACGCGGACTTCCGGTCCTGGGGCTGGCGGGTGCCGTTCTGGGCGGCGGGAGTCCTCGCGGCGGCCGGGCTGCTGCTGCGGTCCTCTCTCGCGGAGACCCCGCAGTTCGAGGAGCTGTCCGCGTCGGGACGGCGGGCGAGCGCCCCGCTGGCCGAGATCGTCCGCGATCACTGGCGGCTCGTGCTGCTGACGGCCGGGGCGCTCGCCGTCGGGTACGCGGTGTTCTACACGGTCTCCACCTGGGCCCTGGCCTACGGCACGGAGCAGCTCGGGGTGAGCAGCACGGTCATGCTGACGTGCGTGATGGCCGCGGTGGCGATCAAGGGCGCGGCCACTCCCTTCATGGCCCTCCTCGCCGACCGCTGGGGCCGCCGCCCGATGTGCCTCGCGGGGTGCGCGGCCTCCGCGCTCTGGATGTTCCCGATGGTGGCCCTGCTGCACACCGCGGAGCCGTTCCTGATGTTCCTCGGCTTCCTGGGCTCGCTGCTGGCCTTCATCACGATGTTCGCGGTGATCGCCGCGTACCTCCCGGAGCTCTACGAGCCCCGCGTCCGCTGCACCGGCGCGGCCGTCGGCTACAACCTCGCGGGCGTCCTCGGCGGCGCCCTCACGCCCATCGTCGCCACCACCCTCTCGGACGGCGGCTCGGGCCCGCCCTGGGGCGTCGCGGCCTATCTGACCGTGGTGGCCCTCATCAGCCTGGGCTGCTTCGCGCTCCTCCCGGAGACCCTTCCGGACCGGTCCGAGGCGGCGGAGGCAGCGGAGGCGGCGGAGGCGGCGACCGCCTGACGGCGCGGGAAACGGCGACGGCCGGCCGGGGGCGGGTGCCCCTGGCCGGCCGTCGCCGTGCGTGACGCGTCAGGCGTCGATGCTGTCCTTCTCGACGCCGTCCGCGTCCTCGACACCCTTGGTGTCGGTGACGCCCTCGGCAGCCTCTCGCTCCGACTGCTTCTTGGAGGCGATCAGGCTGGTGATCGTGGTGACGACCAGGACGCCGCCGATGACCGCGAGCGAGAACCCGATGGAGATCTCCGGGACGTGCACCCCGGACTCGTGCAGGGCGTGCAGGACGAGCTTCACGCCGATGAAGCCGAGGATCACCGACAGGCCGTAGCTGAGGTGGACCAGCTTCTTGAGCAGGCCGCCGATCAGGAAGTACAGCTGCCGCAGGCCCATGAGGGCGAAGGCGTTGGCGGTGAAGACGATGTACGGGTCCTGGGTCAGGCCGAAGATCGCCGGGATGGAGTCGAGGGCGAAGAGGATGTCCGTGGTGCCGATGGCGATCATGACGACCATCAGCGGGGTCAGGACGCGCTTGCCGTTGACGCGGATGAAGAGCTTGGTGCCGTGGTACTTGTCGGCGACGCCGAACTTCTTCTCGACGGACTTGAGGAGACGATTCTCCTCCCAGTCGTCCTCTTCCTCGTCGGCACGCGCCTCCTGGATGAGCTTCCAGGCGGTGTAGATCAGGAACGCGCCGAAGATGTAGAAGACCCACGAGAAGTTCGCGATGACCGCGGCGCCCGCGACGATGAAGATCGTGCGGAGGACCAGGGCGATCACCACACCCACGAGCAGCACGCGCTGCTGGAGGTGGGAGGGGACCGAGAACTTCGCCATGATCAGGATGAAGACGAAGAGGTTGTCGACACTGAGCGATTTCTCGGTGACGTAGCCGGCGAAGAACTCCCCGGACGCCTGGCTGTTGCCGAACACGAGCAGGCCGACTCCGAAGAGCACGGCGAGCACGACCCAGACGATCGTCCAGATTCCGGCTTCCTTGACCGAGACGTCATGAGGCTTCCGCCCGATGAAGAAGTCGGCTCCGATGAGGGCGACCAGACCGAGAATGGTCAGCACCCACAGGGTCATTGAAACGTCCACTGCGCCTCCGGCGTCGTACGGCTACTTGATCAGCGTCGTCGCTGCCGGAGGTCTCTTCCACCCGAGCGGCTCACACCGCGGTCGGGCCGACGCCCCGGGATCGGATCGCTGAGGATCCGTCCGTATTGACGGGTACGCCGCGCATGGGGAGTACTCCCCTCCGCGCCATGAACACTACCCGAAAACCCAAGAGAAGGTAAAGCGCAGGGTAAAGAGCCGCCAAGAGACCAGGTCAGGGCCGCTTTGCCGGACGGGCGTCCGCGACCTGCGCGAGGACCTGCCGGAGGATCCGGCTGCCCGGCGGCAGCATCGGGGGCTCGTACGACCACGCGTGACCGACCCACGGATCGGCGAGGTGGTCGTCGGGGACGGGGGTGAGCCGCAGCAGCGAACGCCAGAGGGGGTCGAGCACCGGTCCGTACGCGGAGGCGTCCGCCCGGTCGGCCACCATCAGCAGATGGACGCCGACCCCGGGGCCCTCGTCGGCCAGGTACCGGAGCCGGGTGACCGCCCGGTCGTCGAAGCCGTGCGGGAAGTCGTGCACGATCAGGAGCTGCCGGGCCGCGTCCAGGCCGGGCGGCAGCGCGTCGACGGCGCCGTTCCGCAGGGCCATCTGGAGGAGGTCGACCCGCTCCGTGAGCTGCTCCAGCACCGCCGAGACGCCGGCCGCGCCCCGGGCGGGCGGGGCGGCGAGCACACCGGTGTCCACGAGCGGCGCGAGCGCGGCTGCGCCGGCACCCGCCGCGTCGACGACGTGGACCGCGAACCCGCCCGCCGGGTGGACGGCGAGCAGCCGGGCCGCGTGCGCGACCGCGCTGTCGAGGGCGAGCCGTCTCAGCTCGGTCTCGTCGAGGAGGCCGGCCGCCTCCGAGCGGCCGCGCCCGCTGTCCACCCAGAGCCCGCGCTCCATCGGGAGCCTGACGAGCATCGGGATCCGCAGCTCGGCGCGCTCGGGGAGGTGGAGGTCGCCCAGGCGCACGGCCATCGGCTCCTCCGCCGGCGGGCGGTAGCCGTGCCAGACCGGGTTGTCCCAGCGGGCGTAGGCGGGCGGCAGGGCCGGTTCGACGACCTCGGACTCGACGGCGAGCTGGGCGAGGTCCCGGTCCAGGACCTCCTGGGCCCGCTCCACGAGCTCGTCGTGGCGGGCGCGGGCGGCTGCCCGCGCGGCGTCGTTCGCGCCCCCGCCACGGGCGCGGTAGTCGGAGAGCACCTCGTCGAGCTCCCGGTCGAGCCGGGACTCCGCGAAGTCGCAGGCACTGCGGTAGGCGGCGGCGGTACGGGCCAGGTCCTCGAACATCCCCCACACCTGGTTGTACAGGCGCTCGTCCATGGACCAGCCGGCCGCGTCCCCGGCGACGGGAACGGCCGGACCCTGCGGGGCCTGCGAACCCTGCGGGGCCGGGGCCGGTGCGGGCTCCGGGGTGGTGGTCCGGCGCCGGGGGTGGGCGTAGCTGATCGGGCCGCCGGCTGTCGGCGCGGTCCGGTGCTCGGCCGGGGTGGACTCGGCGGCAGGGGCCGACTCCGGGTGCGTGGCCGTGGCGGGAGCGGGGTCGGGCAGCGGTGCGTGGCGGGCCCGCTCCGACTCCAGGATCGACGCGGCCAGGTCGGCGGGGCGCTCCAGGCCCTGGTCGCCGAGGAGGGCGGCGAGACCGCCCTCGTACCCCTGGCCCATGGCGCGGACCTTCCAGGCGCCCTGGCGGCGGTACAGCTCCAGGGCGACGACGGCGGACTCGCTGTCGAGCCCGGTGATCGTGTAGCTGGCGATCTCGGTGCCGTCGGGTCCGGCGACGGCGACGAAGGGGGCGGCGGCCTTCCCGAAGGAGGTCGGTCCGCCGACGCCCACGGGCAGCGCCAGGAGGACGGAGACACGGTGGACGGCGTCCGGGACCGCCGCCAGGTCGACGGCGAGGCGCTGGTCGGCCGCGGCCTGCCGGGGGACGTCCACACCGGGGAGCGAGGGGGCGACGGGGTGGGCGACCCACTCCACGCCCGGGACCCTGCCCCGCTCGTCGCCGAGGGCGGCTCCGGCGACGACCGGGTGACCGGCCGACACCCTGATCTCCAGTCGGGTGTCGGGCAGGGGGTGGTTCTGCCCCCGGACCAGCTCGGCCGTCATCGGCTCTGTCCCCTCAGCGGTTCCCGGTACGAATGGTGCGGACGTACGTGCGGTGGTGCGGTGGTGCCGTGCGCGGTGGTGCGGGACAGCTCCCGGCGGCCTGCTGCCTCCGGGAGCTGTGGGTGCCGTCCTGCGCCGCCCTGCCTACAGGTGCGGCAGGATCGCGGGCATCAGGTCCTGGAACGTCCGGCCGTTGGCCGGGTTGCCCAGGGCGGTCATCTGCCAGCCGGAGCCGGCCCGGTGCACCTTCGCCATGATCTGCGCGGTGTAGTTGCCACCGCCGTCGAGGGTGTAGCGCGCGAGCTCCTGGCCGTTCGTCTCGTCGACGATCCGGCAGAAGGCGTTCTGCACCTCCTGGAACGTCTGACCGGTGAAGGAGTTCACGGTGAAGACGATCGTGTCGATGTGGACCGGGACCCGCTGGAGGTCGACGAGGATCGCCTCGTCGTCCCCGCCCTGGCCCGCGCCGCCGACGAGGTTGTCACCGGTGTGCTTGACCGAGCCGTCGTCGCTGACCAGGTGACGGAAGAAGACCACGTCGACCGGCTGCTTGTCCGCGAAGAGGACGGCCGAGGCGTCCAGGTCGATCTCCTGCGTGCGCTTGCCGAAGAGACCGCGGCGCGGTGCCGCCTGCCAGCCGAGCCCCATCCGCACCTGGCTGAGGCTGCCTCCGCCCTGCTTCTCCAGGCTGATGGCCTGACCCTTGGTCATGTTGACCGTCACGCGCTTGCCCCTCTCGTTGCGTTCCCCGCGCCCGCTGTCCGGTGCGTGCGGTTGTCCAGCACCCTACGCAGAGGTACTGACACCGCAGCGCCGCGGTCCGGATTTGTGTCGGTCTTGCAACACACCGGACCGCCACCGGTCAGGCGAGACCCGCCTCCTTCATCTGGCGCAACTCCTTCTTCAGCTCTCCCACTTCGTCGCGGAGCCGGGCCGCCACCTCGAACTGCAGCTCGGCGGCGGCGGCGCGCATCCGGTCGGTCATCTCCTCGATGATCGCGGCCAGTTCGGTGGCCGGCCGGTCGCCGAGCTCGACGGTGGATCCGGGCTTGCCGCCCTTGCCCCGGCTCTTGGAGCCGTGCGCGGCGAGCGAGGGGACGGGCGCCTTGGCTGCCTTCCCCTCCTTCTCCTGGCGGTAGCCGCTGCCGAGGAGCTCCTCGGTGTCGACCTCCTCGCGGGCGATCGTCGCCACGATGTCGTTGATCTTCTTGCGCAGCGGCTGCGGGTCGATGCCGTGGGCCGTGTTGTACGCGACCTGCTTCTCGCGGCGCCGGTTGGTCTCGTCGATGGCCTGCTCCATCGCCGGGGTGATCCGGTCCGCGTACATGTGGACCTGGCCCGAGACGTTTCGCGCGGCACGGCCGATGGTCTGGATGAGGGAGGTCCCGGAGCGCAGGAAGCCCTGCTTGTCGGCGTCGAGGATGGCGACGAGGGAGACCTCGGGAAGGTCGAGTCCCTCCCGGAGGAGGTTGATGCCGACGAGGACGTCGTACTCGCCGGCGCGCAGCTCGCGCAGCAGCTCGATGCGGCGCAGCGTGTCGACGTCGCTGTGGAGGTAGCGCACCTGGATGCCGAGCTCCAGGAAGTAGTCGGTGAGGTCCTCGGCCATCTTCTTGGTGAGGGTGGTGACGAGGACCCGCTCGTCCTTCTCCGTGCGCAGCCGGATCTCGTGGACGAGGTCGTCGATCTGGCCCTCGGTCGGCTTGACGACGACCTCGGGGTCGACGAGCCCGGTGGGGCGGATGATCTGCTCGACGAAGCCGTCGCCGCGGGAGAGTTCGTATGTGCCCGGGGTCGCCGAGAGGTAGACGGTCTGGCCGATCCGCTTCTGGAACTCCTCCCACTTCAGCGGGCGGTTGTCGAGGGCGGACGGGAGCCGGAAGCCGTGGTCGACGAGGGTCCGCTTACGGGAGGCGTCGCCCTCGTACATGGCGCCGATCTGCGGCACGGTGACGTGCGACTCGTCGATGACGAGCAGGAAGTCCTCGGGAAAGTAGTCGATGAGGGTGTTCGGCGCGGAGCCGGGGTCGCGGCCGTCGAAGTGCATCGAGTAGTTCTCGATGCCGGAGCAGGAGCCGATCTGCCGCATCATCTCGATGTCGTACGTGGTCCGCATGCGCAGGCGCTGGGACTCCAGGTGCTTGCCCTGCTTGTCGAGCTCGGCGAGGCGGATCTCCAGCTCGCGCTCGATGTCGTTGACCGCCCGCTCCATCCGCTCGGGGCCCGCGACGTAGTGGCTGGCGGGGAAGACGTACAGCTCGCGGTCCTCGCTGATGATCTCGCCGGTGAGCGGGTGGAGGGTGGAGAGCGCCTCGATCTCGTCGCCGAACATCTCGATGCGGACGGCCAGCTCCTCGTACACCGGGAAGATCTCGATGGTGTCGCCGCGGACCCGGAAGGTGCCGCGGGTGAACGCCAGGTCGTTGCGGGTGTACTGGATGTCGACGAAGCGGCGGAGCAGCTGGTCGCGGTCCATCTCCTCGCCGACCTTGAGCGGGACCATCCGGTCCACGTACTCCTGGGGCGTGCCGAGGCCGTAGATGCAGGAGACGGAGGCGACCACGATGACGTCCCTGCGGGTGAGCAGGGAGTTCGTCGCGGAGTGGCGGAGCCGCTCCACCTCCTCGTTGATGGAGGAGTCCTTCTCGATGTACGTGTCCGACTGGGGGACGTACGCCTCGGGCTGGTAGTAGTCGTAGTACGAGACGAAGTACTCGACCGCGTTGTTCGGCAGGAGTTCGCGGAACTCGTTCGCCAGCTGGGCGGCCAGGGTCTTGTTCGGCGCCATCACCAGGGTGGGGCGCTGGAGCTTCTCGATCATCCAGGCGGTGGTGGCCGACTTGCCGGTGCCGGTGGCGCCGAGGAGCACGACGTCCTTCTCGCCCGCGCGGATGCGCCGCTCGAGGTCGGCGATGGCCGTCGGCTGGTCGCCGCTGGGCTGGTAGGAGCTGACGACCTCGAAGGGCGCCACCGAACGTTCGATCTTGGAAACGGGCCGCATGGAACCACCGTACGACCCGGCACTGACACTCGGGCGGTGATCGGCTCACCGCCCTCTCCGAAGACGTCCCGAAGGTGTCCCGACGGGTGTCCCGAAGGAGCCCCGAAGGTGTCCTGCTCACCAGTCCTGGGAGCGGTGGCCGCCGCGGTGGACGCTCCTGCGGGCGGCGCGGCCCGCGGGGCGGGCCGTCCAGTTGGCGGGCTCGCCGTAGGACGGCACATGGCGCGGGGCGGGCACGCCGGGGCGGTGCACGCTCTGCGCGGCGGGCCGCTGCCAGTCCGGGTCGCCCATCACGAGCAGCGGGTCGAACATGACGACCACGGCGGCAAGGATGAGGAAGACCGCCGGGCCGATCAGCATCGGCAGGAGGAGCGAGGTCGCGGTGTCACCGGTGCCGGCGGGGACGTGGCCGCCCTGGAGGTGGACGCTGACGGCCGCCATGGCGGTGTAGTGCATACCACTGACGGCTCCGCCCATCACCAGGCTCGCACCGAGGCTGGCCAGAAACCCATGTACGGAAACGGCCGCCCAGAGGGCCGCGGTGGCGGCCACGACGGCGATGACGACGGACAGGGCGACGGTGACCGTGTCGTACTCGACGCGGCCGTGGAGGCGCATGCCCGCCATGCCGAGGTAGTGCATCGTGGCGACGCCGAGGCCGGTGATCGTGCCGCCGGTGACGAGCGTGAGGGCGGTCGCCCCGCGGTACCCCACGATGAAGATCCCGATGCCGACCATGAGGACGGCGACGCCCAGGCTGGCGAAGGTGAGGGGGCGGTCGTAGGTGATGGGCGCCTGCTGGACCGAGAAGCCCATCATGGCGATGAAGTGCATCGTCCAGATGCCCGTGCCTATGGAGGTGGCGCCGAGGGCGAGCCATCCGGCCTTGAAGGTGTCACGGTGGCGGAGCGACCTGGTGGTGCACCTCAGACCGAGGGCGCCGCCGAGGCAGGCCATGATGAAAGCGGCCACCGGAGTGACGAGCCCGTAGCTGAATCCGTCGACCGTGCCCTGCATGAGCGTATGTCCTCCACCCCTGGTGCCACGTCGTCCGAAAACAGTCGGTACCGCTGGGTAGTACTACCGGGGCGAGATTATGGCGCGCCGGGGGCCTCACGACCACGCGACCGGGGAATTTCTGCTCGTGAGACCGGAGCGAGACCGGTCCGTGATCTGGACGGCGGCTCGGCGGCCTCTTCGTGACCGTCGCGGGGCCTGTTCCGGTCGGGCTGTCAGTGGCGGGTCGTACCGTGGGCGGCATGGACATCGAAGCGGAGCCGACGGGCGGCGAGCCGGCCGTCGCGGTGGAGTGGACGGTCGTGGAGAGCGACATCGGTCCGCTCTTCCTCGCCGCGACCGGGCGGGGCCTGGTGCGGGTCGAGTTCCACGCCGACGCGGCGCGGCGGGTGCAGATGCTCGACCGCTTGGGCGGGCGGTTCGGGGTGGAGCCGGTGGAGAGCGCCTCGGGGTTGCTCGCCGAGGCGATACGCCGGTTCGACGCGTACTTCGCGGGCGACCCGCGCGCCTTCGACCTGCCCCTGGACTGGAGCCTGACGTCAGGCTTCCACCGGCAGGTGCTGCGCGAGCTGGCGACCGGCGTCCCGTACGGCACGGTCGTGGGGTACGGGGAGCTGGCGCGGCGCGTGGGGCAGCCGGGCGCGGCCCAGGCGGTCGGCGCGGCGATGGGCGCCAATCCGCTGCCGGTGGTGGTGCCGTGCCACCGTGTGGTGGAGAGCGACGGCGGGCTCGGGGGGTTCGGGGGCGGTCTGGAGACCAAGCGGCAGCTACTGGCACTGGAGGGTGTGCTGCCCGCGCCGCTGTTCTGAGGGGGGCGTTCCCATCGGATGGGACGACTGGCACACTCACGTAAGTGACCAACACCCCCGACGCCCCTGACGTCACCGCACCCGGCGGGATACCCGGCGCGGTATCCGACGAGACAGCCGCCCCTGTCACCGCCGCCGAACTGCCCGCGCTGCGCCGACGGATCCAGGCCGTCCTCATCGCCACCCAGATCCTCGGCGGCCTCGGCATCGCCATCGGCTTCGCGCTCGCCGCCGTGCTGGCCAAGGAGGTCAGCGGGACAGAAGCGTTGTCCGGTCTCGCCTCCACGGCGTCGGTCGCCGGTCCCGCGCTGCTCGCCATGCCGCTGGCCGCGCTGATGGCCTCGCGGGGGCGCCGGGCGGGGCTCGTCCTCGCGTACCTGCTCGGGGCAGTGGGGGCCGTGGTGGTGGTGCTCGGCGCGGTCGTCGAAAGCTTCCCCCTGCTCCTCGTCGGGCTCGTCGGCTTCGGCGCCGGCTCCTCGGCCAACCTGGCCGCCCGGTTCGCCGCCGCCGACCTCGCCGAGCCCGACCGCAGGGCCCGGGCCATCTCCACCGTGGTGTGGGCGACCACGATCGGGGCGGTGCTCGGACCGAACATCGCCGCACCCGCCGGGGAGACCGTGTCCGGCCTGGGCATCCCCGCCACGGCCGGCCCGTTCGTCTGGGCCGCCGGCGTCTTCGTCGTCTCGGCGGCGGTCGTCGCGCTCCTGCTGCGCCCGGACCCCCTCCTCACCGCCCGCGCGCTCGCGGATCCCGGGGCGGGCGAGCAGCCGGAGGGCCGCTCCCTGCGCGCCGGGATGCGGGCGGTACGGGAGTCGCCGCAGGCCCGGCTCGCCCTGGTCACCATCGCCGCCTCGCACACCGCGATGGTCTCGATCATGTCGATGACCCCGATCGCGCTGACCCATCACGGCGCGGGCATCCAGCTGATCGGCCTCGTGATCAGCGGGCACATCGCGGGCATGTACGCCTTCTCGCCGCTGATGGGCTGGCTGTCCGACCGGCTGGGCCGGCTGTCGGTGATCGGACTCGCCGTCGGGCTGACCGCCGTGGCGGCGCTCATCGCGGGCACGGCGGGGCCGAGCCACGGCCAGACGGCCCTCGGTCTCTTCGTCCTCGGCCTCGGCTGGTCCGCCGGGCTTGTGTCCGGCTCGGCGCTGCTCACCGACTCGGTGCCGCAGGCCGCGCGGGCGGCCGTCCAGGGTCTCTCCGACTTCGTCATGAACACCGCCGCCGGGGTCGGTGGGCTCGCGGCGGGCCTGATCGTCTCGCAGGCGGGCTACGGGCCGCTCAACGCGATCGCCGCGTGTCTGCTGCTTCCGATGGCGGCGCTCGCGGTCCGCGGCGCCCTCCGGAAGTCGGATCCGGTCGCGCCCTGAACCCGGTCGCGCCCTGAGCCCGGTCCTGCCCTGAACCGGTCCCGCCCTGAGCCGGGCTCGGCCGGTGGGCACGCCGGTCAGCGCGGTACGGCGGGTGACGAGGCCCCGCGCGCCAGCCGGCGTGGCGCCCCCGTGCCGTCGGCCGGTACGGACCAGACCGCTCCCCCGTATCCGTACGCGAGGGTCTTCGGGTCCGTCCACAGGGCCTGGTCGTCGATGCCGCGCCGCTCGGCGACGGGGTGCTCGCGCCCGGAGCGCAGGTCGTACACGTACAGCCGCCACGGCTCGCGCGGGCCTTCGGAGACCCGCTTCTTGAAGGCGATCCGGGTTCCGTCCGGGGAGAGCGACGGGCATTCGACGTTCTCCCGCAGGGTCCGGGCCGACCAGTTCGCCATGTCGCCCTCGACGAGATAAGTACGCCCGTCCGTCGAGACGGTGGCGTAGAAGCGGTTGTCGTCGGCGGCGAAGGAGACGCCCCAGTAGTTGACGTCGGGGGCGTGGTACCGGCGTCCGCCGAGGGTCAGCGGAATCAGCTCGATGTTCTTGACCAGGTACCCGGTGCGCAGGTCGAGGATCGACGTGCGGGTGGAGAAGGACGAGCGCGCGTAGGAGTCGCCGGTCGCGAACATCGTCCAGGAGAGCATCCGCCCCGAGGCGGAGACCCGGGCGCGGCTGGGGATGCCGGGGAGCGCGATACGGCGCACTTCGCGCAGCCGGCGGTCGAGCACGAGGGCGTACGAGCGGGCCGGGACACCCGGCCGGCGCACGAGGCAGAGGGCGGTGCCGCCGGCCGCGTGGAAGCGGTCGCAGGCGGGCCCGTCGGCCACCCGGCCGCCGGCCGCGGTCGGGTCCACGCGCGCGACGCGCCCGGTCGCGGTGTCCCTGACGTGGAGCGCGCCGGGGCGGCCCCCGTCGAGGGTGAAGCCGGCCACGGGGGCCGCGGTGGTCCCGGCCTGCCGCCCGGACGCCGCCCGCAGGGTGTAGGCGGTCGCGCCGCCGCCCAGCAGGACGAGGGCGAGGACGAGGATCCACACGCGCGCGTGGCGGGACAGGCGGACATCGGTCACGGCGTGCATGGGTCAGTCCTCTCGGAGGGCCGTGGACGAGGCGGAAGGCAGAGCGCCGCCGGGCACGGGACTCGCGGCCGGCAGGACTCGGGCGGCGCAGCACAGGGCCGCGGCGAGGGCCAGGAGCGCCGCCACGAGTGCCGCCTCCGGCCCGCTCGCCGTCCAGACGGCGCCGAACGCGACGGCGGCGCCGAGCCGGGCCAGCGCCTGCGCGGTCTGGACGAGCGCGAGGCCGCCGGCCTGGCGCCCCTCGGTGAGGAAGGGGCCGGTCAGGGCCATCAGGACGCCGTCGGTGGCCGCATAGAAGGTGCCGATCAGCACCAGGACGCCCCCGACGAGAAGGACGTCCGGTACGGGCGCGAGGAGCAGTCCGTACGCGAGGAGCAGGGCCCCGTGCCCGTACAGGAAGGGCCGGCGGCGCCCGACGCGGTCGGCGAGGCGGCCGGCCGGGACGGCGAGCAGCAGATAGACACCGGCGGCGGCGAGCGGCAGGAACGGGAACCAGGTGGCGTCGAGTTCGAGCCGTCGCTGGAGCAGCAGGTACAGGAAGGCGTCGCCGACGGTGGCGGCGCCGAGCAGCCCGGCGCAGAGGAGGATCCGCCGGTAGGCGGGCGAGCGCAGCGCGGCGAAGACCCCGCCACGCGCGCGTGGCGCCGCTTCGGCGGCCTGCGCCTCCCGGGGCCGTCGTGCCGCCGTGTCGCGACGCCCCGGGACCAGCAGCACCCACAGCAGGACGCCGAACACCCCGACGCAGAAGCTGACGGCGAAGACCGCCTCGTACGCCTCGGCCGTGGCCCACAGCAGGGCGAAGGCGGCCAGGGGGCCCAGGAGGGCTCCGGTGGTGTCCATGGCACGGTGGGTGCCGAAGGCGCGGCCCAGCTCGTCCGGCGGGCTGTGCAGGGTGATGAGCGCGTCGCGCGGGGCCGTGCGGACGCCCTTGCCGAGCCGGTCGGCGGCGAGCGCGGCGGCGATCCCGCCGGCCGAGCCGCCCGCGAGGAGGAGGCCGAGGCGGGAACAGGCCGAGAGGGCGTAGCCGAGCCCCCCGACCTGTTTGTGGCGTCCTCCGCGGTCGGCGGTGGCGCCGCCGAGGATCCGTACGAGCGCGGTGGCGCCGGTGGAGAGCCCGTCGAGCAGGCCGAACTGGAGCGGGGAGAGGCCGAGTCCGACGACGAGGTAGAGCGGCAGCACGGCGGTCACCATCTCGGAGGAGATGTCGGTGACCAGGCTGACCGCGCCGAGCGAGAGGACGGTGCCGGGGACGGTGCCCGGGACGCGCCGCCTGCCCCGCGAGGGGGCGGGCGGCGCGCCGCGGCGACCGGTGGTCGCGAGGTACATCAGTGGCAGGTGTAGGTCGGGCCGGAGTCCTTCACCTGGTCGTCGGTGCCGACGTACTGCCAGGTGTAGGTGGTGTCGGTGAGGTCCAGTTTCAGGACGCCGTACGGGCCGCTGATCCGCTTCTGGCTGTTCGGCTGGACCGTCTCGATGTCGTAGGGGTCGGCGCCGCCCATGCCCCCGACGATCTCGACGATGCCGTCGGCGGTGGCGCGCCCGTTCGGGTCCTGCGGGGCGAACCGCTCGTAGTGGTGGTCGTGTCCGTTGAGGACGAGGTCGGCCTTGGCCCCGTACAGGATCTGCCAGACCGGCCGGGAGACGGGGTCGTTGCCGTGGCCGCCGGAGGAGTACAGGGGGTGGTGGAAGTAGGCGGCGAGGCAGCCCTTGGTGTTGCGGGCGAGGTCGTCCTTCAGCCACTGGATCTGGGCGGGGTCGTCGAAGGAGTTGGAGTCGAGGGCGACGAAGTGCCAGTTGCCCTGGTCGTAGCTGTAGTAGGGCTTGCCCTGGGGGTAGGCGATCGCGCCGAAGTACGCCTTGTAGCCGGCGAGCGAGCCCGCGGGGTCGTAGGTCTCGTGGTTGCCGGGCACCGGCCGCGTCTTCGCCTTGAAGGCGCCCCAGGTCTTGTCGTAGTAGGCGCGGAAGTCGGAGAGCAGGGCGTCGTCGTACTGGTTGTCGCCCATCGTCAGGTAGAAGGACGGGGCGATCCGCTGTGCCAGCGCGGCGGTCTTGGGGTGGGCGCAGGAGCTGCTGGAGGCCGTGCACTGGGCGGCGATGTCCCCGGCCGCGACGACGGTGAAGGCGCCGGTGGGCGGGGGCGCGGTGCCGGTCGTGCCGTAGGCCTCGACCGCGAAGAGGGAGTAGCCGTACGAGGTGCCGCGTGCCGTCCCGTAGACGCGGAGGTGGCGGCCCTTGCCGGTGAGTCCTGTCCAGTCGTCCGTGCCGCCGTTCCCGGCGGTCTCGGTGGCGAGGCGGGTCCAGGTGGTGCCGTCCTCGGAGATCTCGACGCGGTAGGCCTTGGCGTAGGCGGCCTCCCAGACGAGGCGGACGCGGGAGACGGTGGCGTTGGCGCCGAGGTCGACCCGGATCCACTGGGGGTCGGAGCCTTCGGCGCTGGCCCAGCGGGTGGTGGAGACGCCGTCGAAGGCCTTCTCCGGGCCGAACGTGCTGTCCTCGACGGACGAGGAGGTGGCCGGCCTGCCCTGGGAGATCAGCGGATCGGCCGCGGCGCCGGCCCGGTCCGGGTGGGCGAGCAGGAGGCCGCCGACGAGCAGCAGGACGGCGGTGAGGACGAGAGTCAGTCGGGTGGTGGTGAAGGGGGTGGTGGGGGTGCTGCGCGGTGGTGTGGAGGCGTACAGGCGCATACCTGGGCTCCCTGGCCTGAGGGGTCGGCGAGAGCTGGACACCGGTGCGGAGCACGAGGACCCTGCCGCGTGGCGATTCGGGGCGCCACGCGGCGGGGTGGTGCTCGGCGGCCGGGTCAGAGCTCTCGCTGAGCGCGTCACGCCCGTGGGGTCGGGCGCCGCGCCAAGCCGCTGGCCGGGATGCTAGCCGATAGGAAGGTTTCCTACCAGACCTTCAACTCCCCCTGCCCGCACGGACTTCGGAGCCAGTGGCACGGACCCCGGGAGGCCTCAGAGGCTGATGTGGTACGCCTTGCGCAGGGTCTCGTGCACGGTCCAGGTCGTCCGGTCGCCCTCGCGCAGCACGCACGCGTCGCCGGGGCCGATCTCCAGCGTCTCCCCGCCCTCGACGGCGACGGTCGCCCGTCCGCTGACCACCACGAAGAGCTCGTTGGCCTCGGTGTCGGTGACGACTCCGGGCGTGATCTGCCAGATTCCGCGCACCTGCTTTCCGTCGGCGGACTCCCACAGCACCTTGCCCGTCACCTCGGGCGTGCCGGAGACGATCTGGGCGGGGTCGAGAGGGTCCGCCTCGAGCTCCGCGTCGGGAATGTGCACGGCGAAGGAGGGCACGTCATGTGTCGTCATGGGCGGTGACTGTAGCGGGGCTCAGGAGCGTCCCGGGGACCGGGACCGGGTGGAACAGATCGCTCCGCTTCGCCTCCTACCAGGCGACTTACCCGAATGCGACGACGGCGACGAATTCCGCACCACGCTCCCGGCGAAGCGCGGCGGGGCTCCTCGGCCGTCCGCGGCGACGGGAGCGGAGACGCCGTCACGGAATCCGCAGGAGCGCCCGCGGACGGCGGGGCGTGTGGCAGGAGGTCGCCACCGAGGTTTGCGGGGCCCGTGGTCGCGCCAGGAATGGGACATGTCCACACAGGTGTCCGAAGAGGTACGGGAGGCGCTCCACGAGGGCCGGCCCGTCGTCGCGCTGGAATCGACGATCATCGCCCACGGCCTGCCCCGCCCGCGCAACCTCGCCGTGGCCCTGGAGCTGGAGGAGCTCGTACGGGCCGGGGGCGCCGTCCCCGCCACCGTCGCCGTGGTCGACGGCACCGCCCGGGTGGGCCTGGACCGTGCGGCACTGACCCGGATCGCGGAGGACCCGGCGGTGCGGAAGCTGGGTCACCGCGATCTGGCCCCGGCCCTGGCGACCGGGGCGACGGGCGCGACGACGGTCTCGGCGACGGCGTGGCTCGCGGACGCGGCGGGCATACGGGTGTTCGCGACCGGCGGGCTCGGCGGCGTGCACCGCGAGTGGAGCGAGACCCAGGACGAGTCGGCCGACCTGCGGCTGCTCGCCGAGGTCGGGATCACAGTGGTGTGCGCCGGGGTGAAGTCGATCCTCGACGTGCCGGCGACTCTGCAGCGCCTGGAGACGCTGGGGGTGACGGTCGTCGGATACGGCACGGAGCACTTCCCCGGGTTCTACCTGTCCTCCTCGGGCGAGCCCGTCGACTGGACGCTGCGGAGCCCGGAGGAGGTGGCGGGGGTCATACGGGCCCAGGACGCGCTCGGCGGGCGGCAGGCCTCGCTCGTCGTGGCCAACCCGGTGCCGGAGACGGAGCAGTTGGACCCCGCGCTCCACGACCGGGTCCTCGCACAGGGGCTCGCGGCGGCGAAGGAGAAGGCGATCACGGGGCAGGCCGTGACGCCGTTCCTGCTCGAATACCTGACGGTGCACACGGCAGGGGCGTCCCTGGAGGCGAACCTCGCGGCGGTACGGGGCAACGTCCGGCTCGCGGCCCGGATCGCGACGGCGTACGGCGCGGGGGCACGGGGCTCGGGAACGCCTCGCACGGGGACGCCTGGCACGCGGGCTCCCGGCGCGGGGGCTCCCGGCGCGGGCGGACGGTGAGCCGGCTGGGGCGCGCGCTGTTGGTCGTCGGGGACGTGGTGACGGACGTCGTCGCCCGGCACCGGACGCCCCTCGCGCCCGCGACGGACACGGCGGCGGAGATCCGGACCCTCCCGGGCGGCGCCGGGGCCAACGCGGCCTGCTGGGCGGTGCGTTCCGGCTGCGAGGACGTGCGGCTGCTCGGCCGGGTCGGGACGGACGCGGCGGACTGGCACGAGCGGGCGCTGAGACGGGCGGGGGTGCGCCCGCTGCTCGTCCGGGACGCGGAGGCGGCGACGGCCACCGTGATCGCGCTCGTCGACGCCTCGGCCGAGCGGACCTTCCTCACCGACAGCGGCGCCGCGCTGCGCCTCTCCCCCGCCGACTGGAGCGCCGGCGTACTCGACGGCGTGGCCGCGCTGCACCTCTCCGGCTATCTGTTCTTCGCCCCGGCGAGCCGCGAGACGGCCCGGCGGGCGCTGCGGGACGCGCGGGAGGCGGGCGTTCCGGTGAGCGTGGACCCGGCCTCCGCGGGGTTCCTCGCGGAGCTGGGGGTGGACGGGTTCCTGGAGGCGACGGCGGGTGCCGACGTACTGCTGCCCAACGCCGACGAGGCCCGGCTGCTGACCGGGTGCCGTGAACCGGAAGCGGCGGCCGCGGATCTGAGCCGGCGCCATCCGCTCGTCGTGGTCACCCTCGGACCGGCGGGCGCTCTGGTCGCCGAGGGCGGCGCGGTCACGGCACGGGTGGCGGCGCCTCCGGTGCCCGCGGCGCTCCGGGTGGACTCGACGGGCGCGGGCGACGCCTTCACCGGCGCGTTCCTGGCGGTCCGGCTGGCGGGCGCGGACCCGGTGAAGGCCGCGGAGGCGGGCTGCCGCGCGGGCGCGGAGGCGGTCACCGTCGTGGGAGGCAGACCCTTGGACCCCACACCCGGGGCGACCGTCTAGGGCCTGTCCGGCGGATCAGGGTCGGATAGGTCGCGGCGTCTGGTGCGGTGCATCGCAAGGCGCCGGAGCGCACTAATAGCGGAGCTATTCGGGCGTTTCGGCAACGCGGCGAGGTGCCGTGCCAGACGCCGGGGCCCCGGCCATGATCCGCCGGACAGGCCCTAGTACTCCAGCAGGACTTTGATGTTTTGCCTGGTCAACGGCTTGGGTTTGGGGAGTGTAGCGGGGTGGTGCTGGAAGCGGGGCGGGTTCACCTGGCCCGTCCCGCGAACGAGTGCCCTCGCCGTGTGTAGTGACATCGGGCTGGACAGCCACCATGTGTGACTGATGACGTAACCGCCAACGAGTGGGAACACGAACTGGAAGAACTCTTCCTGCAAGTCGGGCACCGCTTCTCACGTGTTGAGCCGCGACGCCGGATGCGGGACTACGTCCGTGGTCTGCTCGGCCCGGTGGGCCGCAAGAACTCCTGGCAACTGGCCGAGTTTGCCGGGCACTCCACGCCGGACGGACTGCAGCACCTCCTGGCGAAAAGCCGGTGGGAAGCCGACGGAATCCGTGATGACCTGCAGGGTTACGTCGCCGAGCACCTCGGCGCCGACGACGGTGTCCTGATCATCGACGACACCGGCTTCGTCAAGAAGGGTGTCACTTCAGCCGGGGTGCAACGGCAGTACTCCGGCACAGCCGGCCGCACCGAGAACTGCCAGATCGGTGTCTTCGCCGCCTACGCCACCACCCTGGGCCATGCCTTGGTCGACCGCGAGCTCTACCTGCCCAAGTCCTGGACCGACGACCTCGAGCGCTGCCGTGCTGCCAAGATCCCCAGCGAGCGTGGCTTCGCGACGAAGAACGACCTGGCCCGCACCATGGTCCTGCGAGCACTCGCCTCCCCGCTGCCCGTCGCCTGGGTCACCGCGGATGCCGCCTACGGGCAGGACTCCCGCTTCCGCCGGTTCCTGGAAGACGTCGGCCTGTCCTATGTCATGGCCGTACCGAAGTCCCAGCAGGTCCACGGCCCCCGCATCGACCATCTCATCGGCCAGGCTCCGCCAGAAGCGTGGCAGCAGCTCTCCTGCGGCGACGGCGCCAAGGGGCCCCGAATCTACGACTGGGCCGCGGCCCGGCTGCCGGCTGTCTGGGAATTCGACGGCGACGAGCCCACCCGCCAGCGATGGATGCTCGCCCGCCGCAGCATCACCAAGCCGGACGAGCTCGCCTACTTCCTCGCCTCGGCACCCCTGCAGGCAACCCTCACCGACCTCGTGGGGATCGCCGGCTGCCGCTGGAAGATCGAGGAGTGCTTCCAGAGCGCGAAGAACGAATGCGGCCTGGACCAGTACGAAGTCCGCCGCTACACCGGCTGGCACCGGCACATCACTCTCGCCATGCTCGCCCACGCGTTCCTGGCCGTCACCGCCGCCCACGCGAGGGAAAAAGGGGAACCGAGCAGAACACTCCCGACCTCGTGGACCTCACACCAGCCGAGATTCGCCGTCTCCTGGCAGCTGCCCACCGACATCCTGCTGCACAGGGCGACCACTCGATGAACTGGTCACGATGGCGCCGTCGGCACCAGGCCAGAGCCCGCAGATGTCACTACACACGGCGAGGGCACTCGTTCGCGGGACGGGCCAGGTGAACCCGCCCCGCTTCCAGCACCACCCCGCTACACTCCCCAAACCCAAGCCGTTGACCAGGCAAAACATCAAAGTCCGGCTGGAGTACTAGTCCCCGGACTGGCCCCCGGTCCAGGCCGGGTGGCGCGGGTCGTCGGCGCGTACGACGACGTCGGCGGTCGTGGCGGGGTCGACCTCCGCCTCGTACCGGGCGAAGGCGGGCAGCGTCCAGGACTCCTCGGTGCGCCGGGCGAGGGCCGCGGCCGAGAGCCGCAGGTGCACGGTGAGGTCGAAGGGGAACCAGTGGCCGAGGAGGAACGGCCCGTGGAGCAGGAGCACCCCGCCGGGCGGCAGCGTCACGTACGGGCTGCGGGTCGCCCGGTCCGTGGCCGGGTCCCACAGGTCGGGCAGCACGCGTCCGGTGCCGCCGGGTTCCAGCGGCGCGAAGACCTCGCGCCACAGGGCCTTGATGTCGGTCCACCCGTCGTAGTACGCGTCGGGGTCCCGCTTCCCGTACTCGTACCGGAGTGAAGCGGGACGCAGGAAGCCGCCCGTCCCGGCCACGTGGACGGCGCGGCCGCGCGCCCGGAGCGCCTCGGCGAGGAGTCCGGCGAGCTCGCCGCCGGGTGCGGCGGGCGGCCCGTCGATGCCGACCTTGAGCCATGGTCCGCCGTCGCCGGGCGTGGCCGCGTCAAGGTGCCCGGCGAGCGTGCCGGCCAGCCGTTCCCAGGTGATCGCCTCGTATCGCATCCCACTCATCCTGCCTGCCGCTTCCCCTGCCCCGGCGCGACATCCCGTCCCGACCCGTCGCCGTGTCACGGCCTGTTCCCGCGCCCCGGCTTGACCTTGTCACTGGCGTCACTGTTCGACCATCGGATTCATGGACACCATCACACCCACCAGGGTCGTCGTCGTCACCGGCGCGGGCACCGGCATCGGCCGGGCCACCGCGCGCGCCTTCGCCGGACAGGGGGCGACGGTCGTCGCCGTCGGCCGCAGGAAGGAGCCGCTGCGCGAGGCCGCCGAGGGACACCCCGGAATCCACCCGTTCGTCGCGGACGTGACGGCGGAAGGCGCCGCCGAGGGGATCGTCGAGGCGGCGGTGGCCGCGCACGGCCGCCTCGACGTCCTCGTCAACAACGCCGGGATCTCCTCCGGCGGCCCGCTCGGCACCCTCGACCGCTCCGTGATCACCCCGCTCCTGGAGACGAACCTCGTCGCCCCCGTCCTGCTCACCCAGGCCGCCGTCCCCGCGCTCAAGGGGTCCCGGGGCGTGGTGGTGAACGTGTCGACGGCGATCGGGCAGCGCGGCTGGCCCGCCAACTCCGTGTATCCGGCGACGAAGAGCGCCCTGGAGACCCTGACCCGGTGCTGGGCGCTGGAGCTCGCGCCCGACGGCATCCGTGTGGTGGCCGTCGCGCCCGGCGCGATCGAGACACCGATCGCCGACCACATGGGCCTCTCCCCCGAGCGGCTGGAGGCGCTGCGGGCGTGGCAGCTCGCCCACACGCCGCTGGGCCGCATCGGCAGGCCCGAGGAGGTCGCGCGGGTGATCACGTCGCTCGCCTCACCCGACGCCGGCTTCCTCACGGGCACCGTCCTGCCCGTCGACGGGGGCGCGCTGGTCACGTGATACGACTGCGTGCGGAGGTGGCGCCCCTTGCGCATCGGTGAACTGGCCCGGCGGACAGGGGTGTCACCCCGCGCGCTGCGCCACTACGAGCAGGCGGGACTCCTCGCGTCGGCCCGGGCGGACAACGGATACCGGGTGTACGAGGAGGGCGCCGTCGCGCGCGTGTCCAACATCCGGTACCTGCTGGACGCCGGGCTCACGCTCGACGACGTGTCCGCGTTCCGCTCGTGCCTCGACGGGGACGTCGCGGCCGCCGCCCCGTCCGCCCGCGGGCTGGAGATCGCCCGCGAGCGGCTGGCCGTCCTCGACGCGCGGATCGCGGCGCAGACGGCGGCCCGGGACCGGCTCGCGGCGTCGCTGGACCGGTCGGTCCCCGGGTCGCCGGCCACGTCCCCGGCGGGCGCTCAGCCCTGGGCGCAGGCCGGGGCCGGCTCGTCGACCGAGAGCGGCGCCCCCTCGGGCAGCAGGTAGGTCACGTACAGGACGACCGGCTCGGTGCCGAGGTTGCGGCCGATGTGGACGTGCTTGCCGCCCGAGGGCTCGATGAACGCCTCGCCCGCCGGGGTCACTTCGACCGAGCAGTCGTCGAGGGTACGGGTGAGCGTGCCGGCCTGGACGACGGCGACGAGCTGTCCGGGGTGGTGGTGCCACCCCGTGGAGCCGCCGGGGGCGATGGTGATGGTCCGGACGACCACATCGGTGTCGCCCTTGGGCGGCTTGATCTTCAGCTTGCCGTCCGAGGTGCCCTTGGCGAGCACGGTCCCGCTGACGCCGCTGCCGGGCGTGGCCAGCGCGGCGGACGGCACGACCGCCACCGCGGCGACCGCACCCGCGACGAGTAGCCCTCTGCGCAGGCGCGCGCCGCGCCCCGCCTCACGTATTCCCTGCACCGGCCCCATGACGATTCCCCTCCGAGTTCGTGGAGCGGCCGTGCGTTCGACGGCCGCCGAAACGGCCATACGCTACTCGGAAGCGGAGGTCCCGGACAGGGGATTGGATCAAGGGACGCGGGTGAGCCGTTCGAGGGTGGCGCGCCCCGACTCGATCGCCCCGGCGAGCGTCAACTCCCCTTCCGCGAGGGCGCGACAGGTCGCCGCGTCGGTCCGCAGCCAGGCGTCGGGACCGTCACCCGCCCCACCACTCGGCCGGCCGCCCTCGTACACCCCGTCCCCGTACTCCACGCCACCGTCGCCGTCGATCCGTACGTGGAACTCCCCCTCGTCCAAGGTCACCTGGACGACCCCCGCACCGAGCTCCGTGAGCGGGCCGAGGAGCGGGATCGCGTACCAGTGCGCACGGACGGCGTCGGTCGGCCGCGGTTCGCCCAGGCCGGACGCCCCCCACGCGGCGAGCGAGCGCAGGACGGGCAGCAGGTCCCGGCCGCGCGGGGTGAGTTCGTACACGGACGCCGAGGCGGGCGGCGGGAGCCGCCGCCGGGTGACGAGTCCGGCGCTCTCCATGTCCTTGAGGCGGCCGGCGAGCATGTCCGTGCTGACGCCGGGCAGGTCGGCGTGGAGGTCGGTGTAGCGGCGCGGCCCGGCGAGGAGTTCGCGGACGACGAGCAGGGTCCAGCGGTCGCCGACGAGGTCGAGGGCGCGCGCGGCGGCACAGTGCTGGTCGTAGCTGCGGCGTGGCTGACGTGGCATGCGACGCAGTCTAGACATGTTGTTGGACTTTCCAAGCTCGAACTTGGTAAAACCAAGCAACACTGATTCCGCGGACCAGGGGAGGTCGGACATGGAGTTCCGGCAGTCGAGCAAGCTGAGCGAGGTCTGCTACGAGATCCGCGGCCCGGTGATCGAACACGCCAACGCGCTGGAGGAGGCGGGCCACAGCGTCCTGCGCCTCAACACCGGGAACCCTGCGCTGTTCGGCTTCGAGGCGCCCGAGGAGATCGTCCAGGACATGATCCGGATGCTCCCGAAGGCCCATGGCTACACGGACTCCCGCGGCATCCTCTCGGCCCGCCGCGCCGTCGCCCAGCGCTACCAGGCCATGGGCCTGCCCGAGGTGGACGTCGACGACGTCTTCCTCGGCAACGGCGTGTCGGAACTGGTCTCCATGGCCGTCCAGGCGCTTCTGGAGGACGGCGACGAAGTCCTGATCCCCGCCCCCGACTTCCCGCTCTGGACGGCGGTCACCACCCTCGCCGGCGGCAAGGCGGTGCACTACCTCTGCGACGAGTCGGCCGACTGGTACCCGGACCTCGACGACATGGCGTCGAAGATCACCGACCGGACCCGGGCCGTCGTCATCATCAACCCCAACAACCCCACCGGGGCGGTCTATCCGAAGGAGATCGTCGAGGGCATCCTCGATCTCGCCCGCCGCCACGGCCTGATGGTCTTCGCCGACGAGATCTACGACCAGATCGTCTACGACGAGGCCGTCCACTACCCGGCCGCCTCCCTCGCCCCCGACCTGGTCGTCCTCACCTTCGGCGGGCTCTCCAAGACGTACCGGGTGGCGGGCTTCCGGTCCGGCTGGCTGGTCGTCAGCGGGCCGAGGCAGCACGCCAGGAGCTATCTGGAGGGCCTCACCATGCTGGCCTCCATGCGGCTCTGCCCCAACGCCCCCGCCCAGTACGCCATCCAGGCCGCGCTCGGCGGCCGGCAGTCGATCCACGAGCTCACCGCCCCCGGCGGCCGGCTGCGCGAACAGCGCGACCGGGCCTGGGAGAAGCTCAACGAGATCCCCGGCGTCTCCTGCGTGAAGCCGAAGGGCGCGCTGTACGCCTTCCCGCGCCTCGACCCCGCCGTGCACAAGATCCACGACGACGAGAAGTTCGTCCTCGACCTGCTGCTGCGGGAGAAGATCCAGGTCGTCCAGGGAACGGGCTTCAACTGGCCGCGCCCGGACCACTTCCGCATCCTGACCCTGCCGTACGCCGACGACCTCGACGCCGCCATCAGCCGCATCGGCCGCTTCCTGAGCAGCTACCGCCAGTGACGTCCCGCCCCCCGGCTGTCATGATCTGAGGGTCCGAAGGATCTTCGGGCGCGGACGAGCGCATCGGCCGAGGACTTCGGCCGAGGAAACGGGGAGGGCCGGCCGGTCATGGATGTGGCGCTGATAGCCGTGATGGGAACGCTGTTGGGTGTGGTCGCCACACACTGGTTCCAGGGCAGGACCACCGAGCGGACGGCCGCGCTCGCCCGGAACGAACAGCTCCGCCAGGAGCGGATCGAGACGTACAGCGCCTTCGCGGGCGCGGTCGTCGACTACCGGCACAGCCAGAACGACCGCTGGTTCCGGGCAGCCATGAAGCCCGGGTCGAAGGAGGCGGAGGAGTCCCGCCATGCCTCCTACCGGCAGCGCACCGCCGCCCGACAGGCCCTCTTCCGCGTCCAGTTGGTCTGCGACGACCCGGAGACCCGACGGCTCGCCGAGGCGGCCTTCGTGGACTCCCACTGCATGCACGACGCGGTCGACGAGGCGGACCGGGCCCGCCGATCGGAACAGGCGAAGGAGGCGCTCGCCACGTTCATCGCCGCCGCCGCGCCCGGCGTCCGCTGAGGGGAGACCGGACGTGGACCTCGTCGCCCCGGTCGTCGTGGAGCCGCTGCGGCGGCGCCGGTGCTCGGAGTGCCACCAGGGGCCGCTGGAGCGGATGGTCGTCGAGTACCACGCCCTGGTCTGTCTGGACTGCGCCGACCTCGGCCATCTGGTGTTCCTGCGCCGGGGGGACACGGCGCTCACCCGGCGCGCCAGGGAGGGCAGTGTCCTCTGGGCCGTGGTGGTACGGCACAACAAGCGCCGTACGCGGTACGAGCGTCAGGGCCTGCTCGTCGAAGAGGCGGCGCTCGCACGGGCGGAGGCGGCCTGCCTGGCGGACGCGGAGGCGCGGGCCAGGCGGCGGGCCCGGGACGCGGCGCGGCGTGCGGCGCTCGACGCCGAGATCACCGCGACCCTGCGGGCCGAGATCCTCCGGTTGTTCCCGTCCTGCCCGGCGGACCGGGCCACGGAGATCTCCGAGCACGCGTCGGCGAAGGGCAGCGGGCGCGTAGGGCGGACGGCCGCGGGCCGGTCTCTCGACCGGGGCGCCGTCACCGCCGCCGTACGCGCCTCCGTACGGCATGTGGACACGCCGTACGACAGCCTGCTGATGCAGGGGGTTCCCCGGCACCAGGCCCGGACGAGGGTCGCTCCCGCCATCGAGACGGTGCTCCGGGCCTGGCGCCATGGCGCCGTGGATACGCGCGGGCCGCGACGCGGCTGACGGCTCGGGTGTCAGCGCGCGTCGGTCGGGGCGCGCAGGGAAGACCTCGGGTCCGGTTCCCGGCGCGAGGAGGAGACCGTCAGACCTGGTCTCCGGTGCGGCGGGCGCGGCGGTACATCAGGGCGCCGCCGAGCAGCAGCGCGGCGCTCCCCGCGGCGGCGTAGCCGACGGTGTCCGAACCGGTGGCGGCCAGTGCGACCGACTCGGACTCGGTCTGCGGCGCGTGGGCCGGGGCGGGCACGGGCGCGGGGGCGGGCTTCTCGGTCTCCTCGGCGCGCGGAACCGGCACGTTCCTGACGGGGGTCTGCGGGCGCGGCGTCGGCTTCTCGATCGGCTGGACGGGCTTGCCGGGGCCATTGACCGCGGTGTTGCCCACGGCCGGGTTGCCGATGCCGACGACGTTGACCGAGTTCCCGCTGACGTTCACGGGGAGGTCGATCGGCAGCTGGAGGCCGTTGCCGGAGAGGATCCCCGGGGAACCCTCGGTGTGGGTCTCGGCCGTGGCGCCACCGCCGTTGGAGGAACCGCCGTCGGAGGAACCGCCTCCGTGGGAGCCGCCGCCCTGCTCGCCGCCGCGCGGGGTGCCGGGCAGGTCCTTGTGCGACCGGCCGCCGCCGTCCTCCTCGCCGTAGCCACCGGGCTCGGGCGCGGCCGACTTGTTGGCACAGCTGTTGCCGGCCGCCGGGTTGAGCAGTCCGATCACGTTGACCGTGTTGCCACAGACGTTGACCGGCACGTGGACGGGCAGCTGCACCGTGTTGCCGGAGATCACTCCCGGCGAACCGACCGCGGCGCCCTGGGCATCGGCGTCGGCGTGCGCGGCGCCCGCCGAGAGCGCGAGCGCCCCACCCGTGACCATCAGTGTGGCCAGACCACTTCGGCGAATCTGCCTCATGGCTTCCTGCCTTCCGGAGGTGTACACGGGCAAGTGCCCGTACCGGAATCAACGCGACAAACGTGGGTGCCGGATCCGGCCGTTGGCGGGATTCACTCCTTCGAGTGGGGCGCCGTTCGAGTGTCGGCTCCCCTCCCATCACCCTCCCAGCAGGTCGGTGAGCGCGCCGACCGGGTCCGGATCGGGGTCGCCGCGCGGCCACCAGTCCTCGCGGCCCCCGTCCGACTCGTAGCCGTACCAGAGGCCGTCCCGGCCCAGCCGGAGCTGGAGGGATTCCGTCGAGAGCCGGTTGCGCCAGGGCCGGAAGGCAGGGAAGTCGGCGGCGAGCAGCGCGGGTCGGGCCCGGTCGAACGGTCCGGCCGGCGGGTCCCAGGGTTCCTCCAGGACGGCGAGTCCGGCGGCGCCGCCCTGCCGCCAGGCGGCGACGGCACGGGCGAGGTCCGTGGGCGTGCGGTCCAGCGCGTACGCCAGGTCGCGGTAGAGCGCGCGGGTCGAGGCGGTGAGCCCGGAGCCGGGGTGCGCGGCGGCCAGCCGGACCGCGTCCTGCCAGGGGGTGAGCGCGGCGACCGGATCGTGTCCGGTGGCGAGGAAGGTGTGGGCGCGGACCGCCGCCTCGCTCGCGAGGAGGTCGAGCGCGAGCGGATCGGGGGCTTCGGGGTCGGGCGGGAAGACGGCCGGACGTCCGGGCCGGTCGGGGAGCGTCAATGGCCGGGGCAGTGGCGGGAGTCCCGCTCCTGCCGCCACCCCGGCCGCCGTCGCGGCGAGCGCGACGCGGGCGGGGACCGTCGGCATCGGCGGCGCGGCGGCGGACGTCTCGGCGGCGGACCGCGCCGCGTTGCGCCGGGTGAGCTCGGCGAGCAGCTCCTGCTCGCCGCGACCGCGCATCAGGAAGAGGACGAACGGGTCCTCGTCGAGGAGTCTCGCCGCCTGGTAGCAGAGGGCGGCGGCGTGCTTGCAGGGGTAACCGTCGTCCGGGCAGGAGCAGTCGGGGACGAGGTCCCCCGGCGCGGGCAGCAGGCCGGTGACGGCCTCCAGGGCGTGCGGCACGTCCTTGTCGAGGAGCGCGGCGATGTGATCGGGGCGGGCGGTGGCCTCGTCGAGGAACCGCTCCCAGCCGTCGTCGCCGAGGGTCCGCATCCTGATCTCGGTGCGGTACGGGCGGGGGCGGCTGCCGTGGACGTAGGCGACGACCCGGCCGGGAGTGACGGTGATCGCGTCGACATGGCCGCGCCCCGCGTACGCCTTCCCGCGCGCGAGGCGCGCCGGGTCGAGGGCCGCGTCCTCCAGCGCCTCGACCCAGGCATTGCCCCACCAGGTGGCGGCGAACCGCCCGTCGGGCGCCTCGCGGGGCGCGACCTGCGGGAAGCTGCGCCGGCGGTCGTCGTGACGGGGCAGGGCCCCACGGGCGGAGCGCGGGTGGTTCACGCCTGCCTCCTCAGGGACACCAGGTCGGCCAGCTCGCGGTCGGTCAGTTCGGTCAGGGCGGCCTCGCCCGAGCCGAGGACGGCGTCGGCGAGGGCCCGCTTGGCGCGCAGCATCTCGGCGATGCGGTCCTCGACGGTGCCCTCGGCCACGAGCCGGTGGACCTGCACCGGCTGGGTCTGTCCGATCCGGTAGGCCCGGTCGGTGGCCTGTTCCTCCACGGCCGGGTTCCACCAGCGGTCGTAGTGCACGACGTGGCCGGCCCGGGTGAGGTTGAGGCCGGTGCCCGCGGCCTTGAGGGAGAGCAGGAAGACGGGGATCTCGCCGGCCTGGAAGCGGTCGACCATCCGCTCGCGCTCGGCCACCGGGGTGCCGCCGTGGAGGAGTTGGGCCTGAATGCCGCGCGCGGCCAGGTGGTCGGCGAGGAGCCTGGCCATCGACACGTACTGGGTGAAGACGAGCACGGACCCGTCCTCGGCGAGGATCGTGTCGAGGAGCTCGTCGAGCAGGGCGAGCTTGCCGGAGCGGCCGGCGAGCCGGGCGGTGCCGCTGCCGCGCGGCGACTGCTCCTTGAGGTACTGCGCGGGGTGGTTGCAGATCTGCTTGAGGGAGGTCAGCAGCTTCATGACGAGCCCGCGGCGGGCGATGCCCTCGGCTGCCTCGATCTGCGCCATGGTCTCGCGGACGACGGCCTCGTAGAGCGTGGCCTGTTCCCGGGTGAGGGACACGGGGTGGTCGGACTCGGTCTTGGGCGGCAGCTCGGGGACGATCCCGGGGTCGGACTTCCGGCGGCGCAGCAGGAAGGGCCGCACGAGCCGGGCGAGCCGCTCGACGGCCTCCGCGTGCTCGATCTCCTCGTTGTTCTCCACGGCTCGGGCGTGGCGGGAGCGGAAGGCCTTGAGCGGTCCGAGGAGACCGGGGGTGGTCCAGTCGAGGAGGGCCCACAGTTCGGAGAGGTTGTTCTCCACGGGGGTGCCGGTGAGGGCGACCCGGGCCGGTGCGGGGATCTCGCGCAGGGCCTTCGCGGTGGCGGAGAACGGGTTCTTGACGTGCTGTGCCTCGTCGGCGACGACCATGCCCCAGTCCCGCTCGGCGAGTCGGGCGGCGCTGGTGCGCAGGGTGCCGTAGGTGGTGAGGACGAAGCCGCCGTCCACTCCGTCGAGTCCCCGGTCGGCGCCGTGGAAGCGGCACACCGGGGTGCCGGGAGCGAACTTCTCGATCTCCCGCTGCCAGTTGCCTAGGAGGGACGCCGGGCAGACGACGAGGGTGGGGGCGCGGCGGGCGCGGCGCAGGTGGAGGGCGATGAGCGTGACGGTCTTGCCGAGGCCCATGTCGTCGGCGAGACAGCCGCCGAGGCCGAGCGAGGTCATCAGGTCCAGCCAGGCGAGGCCGCGGAGCTGGTAGTCGCGGAGGGTGGCGGTCAGGCCGGGCGGGGCCTGCACGGCCTCGGGGCCGGCCATGAGCCGGTCCCGGAGGGCGGCGAGCGCTCCGACGGGGACGGCGGGGACGGTCTCGCCGTCCACCTCGGCGGTGCCGGTGAGGGCGACGGCGAGGGCGTCGACCGGCTCCAGGAGGCCCAGTTCGCGCTTGCGGGCCTTGCGGACGAGGTCGGGATCGATGACGACCCACTGGTCGCGGAGGCGTACGACGGGCCGGTGGGCCTCGGCGAGGAGGTCCATCTCGCGCTCGGTGAGCGGATCGCCGTCGAGGGCCAGCTGCCAGTTGAACCGCAGGAGCTCCTCGCTGTCGAAGAAGGCCGTGCCGTCGGTCGCGGAGCCGGGCGCGGAGAGGGCGGGACGGACGACGGCGGAGGCGCTCAGCGAGCGGGCGAGCTCGCGAGGCCAGTGCACGGCGACCCCGGCGTCGGCGAGCCGGGCCGCCGCGGGGCCGAGCAGCTCGTACAGCTCGTCCTCGGTGACGGCGAGGACGTCGGGCACGTCCCGCTCCAGGAGCCGGGCCAGCGGGGGCCAGACGCGGGCGGCCCGGCGCAGGGCGAGGACCGCGTCGATCCGGGCGCGCGGCCCGAAGTGCTCGCCCTCCCCCGCCCACAGGGCGAGGGCGTCGATGACGAGGGTCGGGTCGGCGAGGCTGTGGATCTGGAGGATCGCGGCGGCGGCCTGTCGCTCGGCACCGCTCTCTTCTCCGGCGTCCGTGTCGGCGATGTCGAAGAGTTCGTACCCCGACAGGTCGAGGCGGAGGGAGACCCGTACGCCCGCGTCCATCCCGGCGGCGGCCTCCGCGGCCCAGGCACGCGCGCGGGGCAGGTGCTGCGGCGCCCGGGCCGCGAACGGCGCCCCCACGGCGTGGGCGGCGGCCGGGGTGCGGGGCAGGGTGTCGGCGACCGCGTCGAGGAAGGCGCGCACGAGCGCCTCGGGCTCGGGCAGCCGCAGCGGGCCGGATCCGGGGACGGGCACGGCGTGCGCCTCGTACGGCATGGCCGCGGCCACGGCCCGCAGGTGGGCGATGTCGTCGGCGTCCAGCGGGCCGGCCCGCCAGGCGTCCAGGTCGTCGGCGGTGAGCCCGGGCAGCAGCCGGCCTCGGGCGATCAGCTGCAGGGCGTGCAGGGCGGCGGCTCCCCAGCAGGCGGTGGCGGGATGCGCGGCCGGGTGGTGGCGGGCCGCGACGAGATGAGGAAGGGCGGCGGCGACGGGGAGGGTGACGGCGGGCACGGTCCGGGTACGGGCTCCGCTGCCGTGCCGCCGGACGACGGTCAGCTCGACGCGCTCCGGCCCTTCGGGGGTCGCCGGACCGGCTTCGGCGGGCTCGGGTCCCCCGCCGGGCACGGTGATGTCCGGCAGGGCGCTCCCGTCGGGGGCCCAGAAGGCGACACGGCCCTCGCGCGGCAGGGCGGCCGGGAGGAAGACGGCGGCGCCGGTGGTCCAGATGGGCGTCACGGCTCTGCTCTCCTCCCGCTGCGCGGCGGATTCCGACGGGATCTCCGCCCGGTTCTCCTATGGAACTCCGACCTTACGGGTGGGGTCTGACAACGGCCGCCAGGGCCGTTCCCCCGGGCGGCCCATCAGCGGATGACACGGGGTCCCGCAGACGGCATGGTGGCCTGGACCGGGGTGGATCCGGGGTGCTGCCGACCGCCGCCTTCGCACGACAGAAGAGGATTCGCCATGTCCGTTCGCCGGCGTCTCACGACGGCCACCGGAGCCGTCCTGCTCACTCTCACGGTCGCCGGCTGCTCGGGCCTCGGCCGCACCACCGTGGGGCCGATCGCCTACGAGACGGAACGCGAGCTGCTGATCTCCGTGACCAGCCCCTCGGTGAACGGCTGCCACCGCCTGGCGCCGTCCGGTGCGACCAGGGTCGCGAACGAGAGCCTGACCGACATCGTGCTGTACCGGACCCGGAACTGCCAGGGCGAGGACTCCACCTACCTCCCCATCAACACCAGCGACGGAATCGTGCCGGGCCACCTGCCCTGGCGCAGCTACAGCGTCATCCACTAGTGACCCCGGCAGCGCCCTGCGCCCCTTCCCCCTACCCCGCCGCGGGTCCATCCTGGAAGTGAATCGGGGACCCCACGGGAGGGGTGACCGTCATGCGTTCCGGGAACGAGCCGGCCACCGCGCGCAGCGCGCTGCGGCTGCGGTTCTGGCTCAGTGTGTGGGGGCTGCTCTGGGCCCTCTTCGGCACGACCGTGTTCTCTCTGGTGGGCCGCCCTGGCTGGGCGGCTGCCTGCGGAGTGCTGCTCCTGGTGGTCACGGTCGACCTGGCGATGGTCGTGCACCACCTCCACCAAGGCCCGCACTGGCAGCCGGGCCGGGACATCCCGCCCTACGAGCCCGACCACGGCGGCACTGGCCGCTGAACCGCAGCCGTCAGTTCCGCGAGTCGAACCCCGCCGCCTGGAGGTACTCGGGCTTCGGGTCGAGAGCGGCGGCGAGCCGGAAGTGCCGGGTGGCCTGGGCGGACTTCCCGGAGCGCTCGAAGGTGCGGGCCAGCGCGAAGTGGGCGAACGCGTTGTCCGGCTCGCGCTCCAGGACCAGCTCGAACTCCAGCTGTGCCGGTCGGAGCTGGGCGGCGGCGAAGAACGCCCGGGCCCGCAGCAGTCGCGCCGCCGTGTTCTCGGGGTGGGCGGCGATCACCGAGTCCAGCAGTTTCACGGCGCCCTGCGGGTCCCGCGCGGCCAGCAGGTGCTCGGCGGCGCGGAAGTCGATGACGTGGGTTTCCGGGTTCCTGTCTGCCACGGTGGCATCCTTCCCTCGATGAAGTGAAGGAACACCGAACCCGGCGGCCGCATTCCGCCGACGTCCCGCCGGGCGCCCGCGGCGCCCGTGCGTTGCCGCGGGGCGTGTCTCAGGCCGGGGCGGCGGCCCGGCGCTCCAGCTCGTCCCAGACCTTCCGCACCTGCGGTTCCAGTGCGTCCAGCGGACCGTCGTTGTCGATCACGAGGTCCGCGACGGCCAGCCGCTGAGCGCGGGTGGCCTGGGCGGCCATCCGGGCCCGGGCCTCGGCCTCGTCCATGCCCCGGAGGCGTACGAGCCGGTCGAGCTGGGTCTCGGGGGTCGCGTCCACGACCACGACCAGGTCGTACAGCGGCGCGAGCCCGTTCTCGGTGAGCAGGGGGACGTCGTGGACGACGACGTCTCCGGTGGCCGCCCGGCTCTCCAGCTCCGCCGACCGGGCCCCGACCAGGGGGTGCACGATGGCGTTCAGGGTGGCCAGCCGGTCGGCGTCGGCGAACACGATAGAGCCGAGCTTCGGCCGGTCGAGTGCTCCGCCCTCGGTCAGGACGCCGTCCCCGAATGCGTCCACGATGGCCGCGAGCCCGGGTGTCCCGGGTTCGACGACCTCGCGGGCGATCCGGTCCGCGTCGATAAGCACGGCTCCGTACGAGACGAGCAGCCGCGACACTTCGCTCTTGCCGGCGCCGATCCCGCCGGTCAGGCCCACCTTCAGCATGAGCGGCAGCTTAGGGCCTGGCCGGAGAGGGCTACGCGTCGCCCTCCCGCTCCGCGAGGAAGCGCTCGAACTCGCGGCCCAGCTCGTCGGCCGACGGCAGGTCGACCGGCTCGGCGACCAGGCTGCCGCGGGTCTCCGCGCCGGCCACCGCGTCGTACTGGTGCTCAAGACCCTGCACGAGCGCGACCAGCTCGTCGTCGCCCTCGCCGATCTGGCGGTCGATCTCGGTCTGGGTGCGGCGGGCCTCCGTCCGCAGTGCGTGGGCGACGCCGGGCAGCACGAGGCCGGTGGCGGCCGTGACGGCCTCGAGGACGGTCAGGGCCGCGTCCGGGTACGGCGAGCGAGCCACGTAGTGCGGGACGTGGGCGGCGACGCCGAGGGTGTCGTGGCCGGCCTCCGAGAGCCGGTACTCGACGAGGGACTCGGCGCTGCCGGGGACCTGGGCCTCGTCGAAGGGGCTGTTGTGCCCGGGCATCAGGTCGGTGCGGGTGCCATGCGGGGTGAGGCCGACGGGGCGGGTGTGCGGAACGCCCATGGGGATGCCGTGGAAGTTGACCGCGAGGCGCACGCCGAGCCGCTCGACGATCTGCCGGACGGCGGCGGCGAACCGCTCCCACTCGACGTCGGGCTCGGGGCCCGAGAGGACCAGGAAGGGCGCCCCGGTGGCGTCCTGGACGAGGCGGACCTCGATGGTCGGCGTCTCGTACGCGGTCCAGCGGTCCCGTCGGAAGGTCAGCAGGGGGCGGCGGGCGCGGTAGTCCACGAGCCGGTCGTGGTCGAAGCGGGCCACCAGCTGGTGGGGCAGGGTGTCGAGCAGCCGCTCGACGATCTGCTCACCCGTCTCGCCGGCGTCGATGTAGCCCTCGAAGTGGTACAGCATGACCAGCCCGGCCGACTCCTGCGCCAGGGCCAGGTCCACGACGGCCAGGCCCTTCGGGTCCCATTCGTACAAATCCTGGGGATCAAGCACGATTACCGCTCCTCCTCGTGTTCTCTCTGGCAACGCCGTGCGCCGCATCACCATTCCCGCGCGGGCCGATCTTCCGGAGGAGGAGTCCGGTGGGCCCGGCAGAGCTGCGGAAACGACCGAGGCCCGCTCCCCCGAAGGGAAGCGGGCCTCGATGTGCTAGCGGCTAGCGCTCAGCGGAGAGCCTGTTCAGCTCTGGCCGCCGGCGAGCTTCTCGCGGAGGGCGGCGAGCGCCTCGTCCGACGCCAGGGCGCCGGAGTTGTCGTCCGACTCCGAGGAGTACGAACCACCCGAGATGCCCGCACCGGCGTTGCCACCGGCGGCCGGGGCGGCAGCGCCCTCGGCAGCGGCGGCCTCGTCGGCCTCGCGGGACTTGATGACCTGAGCCTGGTGCTGCTCGAAGCGAGACTGCGCCTCGGCGTACTGGGTCTCCCAGGCCTCGCGCTGGGTCTCGAAGCCCTCGAGCCAGTCGTTGGTCTCGGGGTCGAAGCCCTCGGGGTAGATGTAGTTGCCCTGGTCGTCGTAAGACGCGGCCATGCCGTACAGGGTCGGGTCGAACTCGACCGAGGCCGGGTCGGCACCGAAGGACTCGTTGGCCTGCTTCAGCGAGAGGCTGATGCGACGACGCTCGAGGTCGATGTCGATGACCTTGACGAAGATCTCGTCGTTGACCTGGACGACCTGCTCCGGGATCTCCACGTGGCGCTCGGCCAGCTCGGAGATGTGGACCAGACCCTCGATGCCCTCGTCCACGCGGACGAACGCACCGAACGGAACCAGCTTCGTGACCTTACCCGGGACGACCTGACCGATCTGGTGCGTACGGGCGAACTGCTGCCACGGGTCCTCCTGCGTCGCCTTCAGCGACAGGGAGACACGCTCGCGGTCCATGTCAACGTCGAGAACCTCGACGGTGACCTCCTGGCCGACCTCGACAACCTCGGACGGGTGGTCGATGTGCTTCCAGGACAGCTCGGAGACGTGCACGAGACCGTCGACGCCACCCAGGTCCACGAAGGCACCGAAGTTGACGATCGAGGAAACGACGCCGGAGCGGACCTGACCCTTCTGCAGGGTGGTGAGGAACGTCTGGCGAACCTCGGACTGGGTCTGCTCGAGCCAGGCACGGCGGGACAGGACCACGTTGTTGCGGTTCTTGTCCAGCTCGATGATCTTCGCCTCGAGCTCCTTGCCCACGTAGGGCTGGAGGTCGCGGACGCGACGCATCTCGACGAGGGAGGCCGGCAGGAAGCCACGGAGGCCGATGTCGAGGATGAGACCACCCTTGACGACCTCGATGACGGTACCGGTGACGATGCCGTCTTCTTCCTTGATCTTCTCGATCGTGCCCCAGGCACGCTCGTACTGAGCGCGCTTCTTGGACAGGATCAGACGGCCTTCCTTGTCCTCCTTCTGGAGAACCAGGGCCTCGATCTCGTCGCCGACCTTGACGACCTCGTTCGGGTCGACATCGTGCTTGATCGAGAGCTCACGGCTCGGGATCACGCCTTCGGTCTTGTAACCGATGTCGAGCAGGACCTCGTCCCGGTCGACCTTCACGATGACGCCGTCGACGATGTCGCCGTCGTTGAAGTACTTGATCGTCTCGTCGATCGCGGCGAGGAATGCTTCCTCGTCACCGATGTCGTTGACCGCAACCTGCGGGGTGGTGGCGGTGGTCTCGGTGCTGCTCGTCATGTGGGTAAGGGCTCCGGTTACGGACAGAAAGTCGTAGGTACTGCTACGCCGAGAGCCCGTATCGCACCAAGAAGCCGGACAGCCAATGAGGCCCCTCCCCGCGAACGGAAAAGTGCCTCGAAAACCGAGGGGACATACAACAGGTACGAGCGCGGCCTGCTCCGTCTGAGGCGCGCAGGCCCGCAGCGCAACCTTTAGCATACGGGGGCGGCCGGACAGGGTCAATGCGCGAAGCGCGCACCGGGGGCAGAACCGTGCAAACCCGGCACTATTTCTTGTCCGCCGCGCCGATCCACGCCGCATCGGCGGGGTCGGCCGCGGGGCGGCACTGAGCGCAAACTACATCGGCGGGCGAGATGAACCAAGAGTACGAACAGCACGAGGGCCACGATGAGGCCGAGGACGACGCCGAGGCGACCCGGCGTGACGCGGGGGACGCGGAGAGCAGCCGGGCGAGCCGCGGCTGGTGGGACCGGAACGCGGACGAGTACCAGAGCGAGCACGGGGCGTTCCTCGGCGACGACCGGTTCGTCTGGGGCCCCGAGGGGCTCGACGAGGCCGAGGCGGAACTGCTCGGGCCGGCCGGTTCGCTGAAGGGGCGCGATGTCCTGGAGATCGGCGCGGGCGCGGCGCAGTGCTCGCGCTGGCTGGCGGCGCAGGGTGCCCGGCCGGTGGCCCTCGACCTCTCGCACCGGCAGCTCCAGCACGCGCTGCGGATCGGCGGGGGCGTGCCGCTGGTCGAGGCGGACGCCGGGGCGCTGCCCTTCCGGGACGGCTCCTTCGACCTGGTCTGCTCGGCGTACGGCGCGGTGCCGTTCGTCGCCGATCCGGTACGGGTCTTCCGCGAGGTGCGCCGGGTGCTGCGACCCGGCGGCCGCTGGGTCTTCTCGGTGACGCACCCGATCCGCTGGGCGTTCCCGGACGAGCCGGGGCCGGAGGGCCTCTCGGTGGCGGCCTCGTACTTCGACCGCACGCCCTACGTCGAGCAGGACGAGCAGGGCCGGGCCGTGTACGTGGAGCACCACAGGACGCTCGGGGACCGGGTGCGGGACGTGGTGGCGGGCGGTTTCCGGCTCGTGGACCTGGTCGAGCCGGAGTGGCCGGCGTGGAACAGCCAGGAGTGGGGCGGCTGGTCCCCGCTCCGGGGGAACCTGATCCCGGGCACGGCGATCTTCGTCTGCGAACGCCAGGATTAGTCCTATTAGTAGGTGGCGCCTGTGGACAACCGGACCCACCTCTTCTCCTCGCGTATGAGACTGAGTGCGTGATCCGAAACGACGCACTCGACCTGCTTCCCGTCCGCCATGCCGTCCCCGAGCTGCTGACCGCGCTCGCGGAGCGCGGCACGGCGGTGCTCCACGCGCCGCCCGGCACCGGCAAGACGACGCTGGTGCCGCTCGCGCTCGCGGGGCTTATAGGGGACGGACCGAAGCGGCGGGTGCTGGTGGCCGAGCCGCGCAGGATGGCGGTGCGCGCGGCTGCCCGGCGGATGGCCTGGCTGCTCGGCGAGGAGGTCGGCGGGACGGTCGGCTTCTCGGTGCGCGGCGAGCGCCGGGTGGGTCCCGCGACCCGGATCGAGGTGGTGACCACGGGCCTTCTGCTCCAGCGGCTCCAGCGGGATCCCGAGCTGGCCGGCGTGGACGTGGTGCTGCTCGACGAGTGCCATGAGCGGCATCTGGACGCCGATACGGCCCTGGCCTTCCTGGTGGACGTACGTGCGGCCCTGCGGCCGGAGCTGAAGCTGATCGCGGCCTCGGCGACGAGTGACGCCGAGGCCTGGGCGCGGCTGCTCACGGTCGTGGACGGCGGCGACCCCGCGCCGATCGTGCGGAGCGAGGGCGAGGGACACGGATACGAGGTCCGGTTCGCCGCTCCCCCGGCGGGGATCAGGCCCTCGCACGGCACGTGGGTGGATCCCGCTCTGCTGCGCCATGTGGCGGCGACGGTCCGGCTGGCGATGGAGCGGCACGAGGGGGACGTCCTCTGTTTCCTTCCCGGTACGGGGGAGATCGCCCGGACGGCGGGACTGCTCGCCGGGCTGGACGCGGAGGTTCTCCAGCTGCACGGTCGGGCGCCGGCGGCGGTGCAGGACGCGGTCCTGCGGGGTGCCGAGCCGGGCGGGCGGCGCCGGGTGGTGCTGTCGACGTCGGTGGCGGAGTCGAGCCTGACGGTGCCGGGGGTCCGGATCGTCGTGGATTCGGGGCTCGCGCGGGAGCCGCGGATGGACCATGCGCGGGGGCTGGGGTCGCTGGCGACGGTGCCGGTGTCGGTCGCGGCGGCCACGCAGCGGTCCGGGCGGTCGATGCGCGAGGCCTTCGGCACCGTCTACCGGTGCTGGGCGGAGGCCGAGGACGGGAATCGGGTGCGGTTCCCTTCACCCGAGATCCGGATCGCCGATCTGGCGGACTTCGCTCTGCGGGTCGCGTGCTGGGGCGATCCGACGGCGGAGGGGCTCGCCCTGCTCGACGCCCCGCCCGCCGGGGCGATGGCGGCGGCCCGTTCCGTGCTGGCGGCCGTCGGTGCCGTGGACGAGGACGGCAAGGCCACCGAGCGCGGAGTGCGGCTGTCCCGGCTCGGACTCCACCCCCGGCTGGGCCGGGCGCTGCTCGACGGAGCCGCCGAGGTCGGTGTCCGGCGGGCGGCGGAGGTGGTGGCGCTGCTGACCGAGGAGCCTCCCCGGGAGTACGGGGACGATCTGACGGCGGCCTGGCAGTCGGCCCGCCGGGGCGCGGACGGCTACGCGGCCCGCTGGAAGGCGGAGGCACGGCGCCTGGAGCGTTCGGCCGGTTCGGCCGGCGGGACGGCCGAACCGGGGCGGGACGCGAAGGCGGGGGCCGGTTCGCGGGCGGGCGGTGAGGACGCCGTGGCCGGCTTGGTGACCGCGCTGGCTTTTCCGGAGCGGGTGGCCAGGGCGCGGGAGCAGGGCGGCTATCTGATGGTGTCGGGCAGCGGGGCCCGGATCGCCGAGGGGTCGGGGCTGCGTTCCACTCCGTGGCTGGCGGTGGCGGTGGCGGACCGTACGGCGCGGGACGCCACGGCGCGGGTGCGACTGGCGGCCGTGGTCGACGAGAGCACCGCCCGGTGGGCGGCGGATCATCTGCGGGCCACGGGCGAGGAGGTCCGCTGGGAGGACGGGGACGTGGTCGCGCGCTCGGTGGACCGGCTGGGCGCGGTCGAGCTGACCGTGCGGCCCCTCGGGTCCGGGGCCGAGCGCGCCCTCGTCCGGGAGGCGCTGCTCGACGGGCTGCGGCGGGAGGGACTCGGGCTGCTGCGGTGGAGCCGGGACGCCTCGGAGCTGCGCGAGCGGCTCGCCTTCCTGTACGGGGAGCTGGGCGACCCGTGGCCGGACGTTGCGGACGGGGCGCTGGTCGACCGGGCCGAGGAGTGGCTGGAGCCGGAGCTGTCCCGGGCCGCGCGCCGGGCCGATCTGGGGCGGATCGACGCCGGGCAGGCGCTGCGGCGGCTCCTGCCCTGGGCGACGGGCGAGGCGGGCCGGCTGGACGAGCTCGCACCGGAGCGGATCGAGGTGCCGAGCGGTTCGCGGATACGGGTCGAGTACGGCGGCGGGCGGCCGGTGCTCTCGGTGAAGCTCCAGGAGATGTTCGGTCTGGCCGAGACGCCGCGGGTGGCGGGGGTGCCGGTGCTGGTCCATCTGCTGTCCCCCGCCGGGCGGCCGGCGGCGGTCACCGCCGACCTGGCGTCGTTCTGGCGGGAGGGTTACCGCGCCGTGCGGGCGGAGCTCCGGGGCCGGTATCCGAAGCACCCGTGGCCGGAGGACCCTTCCGCGGCGGAGCCGACCCGGCACACCAGCGCGCGGCTCAGACGGGAGCGGTGACGGACCCCGTCGGCACCGACGGCACCGGCGGTGCCGCCGCACGGCGGGAGCGGGCTTCCAGCCAGAAGGCGAGGGCGAGGAGGGCGAGGGCGAGGACAGTGAGGCTCCACGGCATGTAGGAGACGAGCATCAGGACCATCAGACGGTTGGATTCGACCAGCTCGCCGACGCTCTTGACGTAGTCCTCGCGCATCTTCACGTGGCCCTCGAAGACGGTGATGGTGTCCTGGCCCATCAGCGTCTTGGCGTTGCGGAGCTCCTCCCGGTGGATCTCCTCGCCGTTGACGGGGGCGCCGGTGACGGGCTCGATCCAGAACATGCGCTTGGTCGTGTACCAGCGCGTGAGGCCGGATTCGGCGAGGACCTCCGGGGGGATCTTGACCGGCATGGTCTTGGGCATGGGGACCTTGGTCCAGGGGATGGTCTGCTCGAAGTAGTAGACCTCCATGCCGCGGAAGGTCTGGGTGCCCTTGTAGTGGATGGGGGCGGACGTGCGGGTCTGGGCGTCGAAGTACTGGTAGTCCCGCTTCTCGGTGAGGAAGGGCCACTTGAACTCGATGCCCTCGCGCCGGACCGGGTCGCCGTCGACCGACTCGCCGGTGGCGTGGACGGGGTCCTGGGTATGGGCGTCGAAGATGTACCGCTCGGGGACCTTGGAGACCATCTTGCCGTCGGGGCCCATGACGTAGGCGAGGGCGTCCCAGACGACGACGTCGCGCCCGGCGTCGCGTTCGATCCGCTGCGACTCCTCCACGTTGCCCTTGAGGGTCTGGACGATCGTGAGTTTCTCGACCTTCTCGGCCTTGAGCGTGGCGTAGTTGAGGAGGGTCGCGGGCCGGGCCTCCAGGACGGTCTCCTGGTACTGGTTCGGCGGGATCTTCGCCAGGCGCGGGAAGGCGTACCACCGCAGGGTCGGCGCCATGGCGGCGAAGCAGACGGCGAAGGCGAGCAGGACGAGGCTGGCTCGGCGGCGCACGGTATCCCCCTACTTCTTGGGGCCGGGATCGGCGGTCAGCAGGGGCTTGGGCGAGGTGGGCCCGTCGGGCGGCAGATCGACCAGGGACACGAGGAGGACGAAGAGGAGGACTGGGGCGAGTCCGATGGCGACGGCGACAAGGGCGCGCATGGTCGGCCTCCCGCGGCTGGATCTGATAGGGCGTCAGGGCGGGGGCACCGTAGCAATGCGGCCGCGAGATGAGAACACGTTGCACCCGGGTAACGCGGAACGCCGCCCCCGCGTCCGGTGCGGACGGAGGGGCGGCGCTGGAGGACGCGACGCGGGGAGCGGTCCTTCGGTCAGGCCGAGGGCGAGGAGGAGGGAGAGGAGGTGGCCTCGGGCGAGTCGGTCGTGGGGGGTGTCGGTTCCGGGGTCGACGGCTCAGGGGTGGGCTCGGGCGCCGTGACCGTGAGCTCGACGAAGACGCTGCCGCCGCCGGGCGTCGTCAGCTGGAGGAAGTACGTGCCCGCCTTGCCGCCCGCGAGAAGGCCGTCGGCGGCAAGGGGGATCAGACCGTCCGCGTCGGTCGTGAAGGTCGTGGTCCTGGCCGTCGCGCCCGCGTCGCCCTTGAAGTACGGTCCGTCAGCGCTCGGCTCGGTCGCGGTCTTCGAGGTGACGATGCGGCCGGTGACGAGGACGCCGGGGGCGAGCGCGCCCTTGTCGGTGGCCTTCACCCGCAGCTGATGGGTGAACCCGGTGCCGGTGGTCGCGGACAAGGCGGCCTCGCCGTCGAGCCGCGTGAGGGTGTCCGCCTTGCGCTCGGTGACCGTCGCGGTGAACTCGGTGGTGACCAGGGGGGTGCGGCCCACGACCGTGGCCCGAACCTTGAACGAGTCGAGCTTCTCCCCCGCCCGAAGCACGGGAGCGGCGGCGATGCCGCTGGCGCCGGTCGTGACGGTGGCCTTGGCCGCCCCCCCGGCGAAGCGGGCGTCGGTGGTTCCGACGATCTCGAAGCTGATGCTCACCCCGACGACCGGTGCGCCCGAGGCGTCGAGCGCCGCGACCGTGGGGGACTTGGCGAAGACGTTCCCGGTGGTGGTCGTCAGCGGACCGGTCGTCACGGTCGCGAGCCGCGTGACCTTGACGGCCGGCGGGACGGTGGGCGGCGTCGTCGGCGGGGTGGTGGGCTTCGTCGGCGGAGTCGTGGGCGGGGTGGTCGGCGGCTTGCTCGGGTCCGTCGTCGGCGGGGTGGTCGGCGGCACGGACGGCTTCGGCGGCTTCGGCGGGACCGGCTTCGACGCGGGGGGCGTCGGCGCGGGCGTCGTCGGGAGGGGCGAGAGCGGCGGCGTGGGCGTGGGGCGGTTGCCCCGGCCGCGGGTGTCGCTGCGGTCGACCGGCAGCACTCCCGTACCGTCCGGGACCTGGTGGGTGCCGCGCTTGTAGTACTCGAACCAGGACAGGACCGTGTTCAGGTACTCCCTCGAGCGGTTGTAGCTGAGGACGGCGCGGTCGAGGTCGGCCTGGAGCGCGAGGTTCCGGTCGTTGGCGCAGAGGTAGAGACCGGCGGCCTGCGCGGCGTCGTAGATGTTGTTCGGGTCCTTCTTGCCGTCACCGTTGGCGTCCTGACCCCAGGTCGCCCAGGTGGACGGGATGAACTGCATCGGGCCGACGGCTCGGTCGTGTGTCTTGTCGCCGTCGTAGGCGCCGTCGTCGGTGTCCGAGATGTTTGCGAAGCCGACGCCGTTGAGGGCGGGGCCGAGGATCGGCGAGAGAGTGGTGCCGTTGGCGTCGACGCCGCCGCCGCGCGCCTGGCCGGACTCGACCTTGCCGATGCCGGCGAGCAGCTGCCACGGCAGGTTGCAGCCGGGGTCGGTCGAGCGGACCGACGCCTCGGCCCGCTTGTAGGCGGAGAGGACGGACGCGGGTATGCCGGCCTCGGCGGGCCCGGTGATCACCGGCAGGTTGGTGGGCGCCCCGGGCTTGATCGGGGTGTTCAGCGGCGGCAGTTCGGTGTAGTACGGCGAATCGCCGGTCGCGGAACCGTCGGTCGGCGGCGTGGCGGTGTCCCCGGCGCCGATGGCCCGGTCGCCGCCGGCGTTGTCCGTGGGCGGCGGGATCATGTCGGGCGCCTGCGAAGCGGCGAGCGCCGCGACCGCCGCGGCCACCACCGCACCGCTGGTGGCCCCCTTGCGCAGCCGGCGGCCCAATTGCGCTGCCATACCTGTGGTCCCCTCCCCATCGACTGAGTCCCACGCTCCCCGCGTGTGACCTCTGGCGACCCTATGCCAACTCCGGACCACCGGGCACTGACGCCTGACCGTGTTTCACGCTTTCGTCACCTCTCGGCCTCCTGGCGATCGGACCCGGACCGGTGGCCTCCTCACGTATACGGGCTGACCGGCTCGGGACGGGAACCGACCTGCGGGTCCTGACCCTCTTGCACTGCGGCCGTTCCGCCGCGGCCGTCACCACCGGAACCGAGTGGGAGCTCCCGTTGCCGTTCACGCTCAGCCATGCCGCCGCCGTCCTGCCCGGGCTGCGCCGTGACGGGACCGCGCGCGGACCGCTGGTCGCCTCCGCTCTCGTCGCGGGTTCCTTCGCGCCCGACATGACCTACTTCGCGGCCACGGCGGTGCCCGGGGCGATGGCCTTCGGCGACGTCACCCACTCCCCCGTCGGGATCGTCACGGCCGACGTGCTGATCACCGCGACCCTTGTGGCCCTGTGGCTGACCGTGCGCGAGCCGCTCGTCGCGCTGCTGCCCGCCCGGTGGCGCGGGCGGGTGTACGGGCTCGTACGGGGACGTCCCTGGCGGGACCGGCACACGGCGGTGCTCGCCGGCTGGTTCTTCCTCTCCGCGGTGGTCGGTTCGACGACCCACGTGGTGTGGGACTCCTTCACCCACATCGACCGTTGGGGCACGCGGGCGATCCCCTTCCTCGGCGAGCTCGTGGCCGGGTTCCCCGTCTACCTCTACGCGCAGTACGGGGGTTCCGCGCTGGCCCTGGGGCTCCTCTGCTGGTTCACGTTCCGGGCGCTGCGCTCCACCGCGCCGGACACCGAGCTGCCCGCCCGGATCCCGGTCCCGGGCCGGCGGGGGCGGCTCGTCGCGGTCGGCCTCATCGGCGGCTGCGTCCTCGCCGGGGTGGCCCACCGGGTGCTGCGCTGGGCCGCGTACTGGGGCTGGAACCGGATCGAGACGCCCCTGGACGTCATTCCGACGGCATGCTTCGGAGCCGGCGCGGGGCTCGCCGTCGGGCTCGTGCTGTACGGGACGGGGGCACGGCTCCTGGGTACGTCCCCCACTCCTGCGGCCGGTGCCCCGGCCACGTCCCACCCGGCGCCGGAGGGCGAGGCCCCGGTTCGCCGCGCGGAGCGCTCCCGTCCGGGGTCTCGCTGATCCTGTCCCCGGGGGTGAATCCGCGGGCCGCCGTGCTGCCCGCGAGTCCGCGGTGCACGGCGAGGGCGATCCCCTCCAAGGTGCGCACTCCGTACCGCATGGTGGGGTTGTCGTGGCTCAGGAGGGCCATCCGGTAGTCGACGACGGCGCTGCCGGTGCCGGTGGTGGTGCCCGTGCCCGTGCCCGTGCCCGTGCCGCGGACGATGCCGATGCTGTGGACGCGCCACTCGTGGGTGGCGCGGGGCAGCCAGCCGTTCTTGAGGTGGACCTTGACCGTGCGGGGCGCGCCCGCGGTGACGCCCCAGGCCTGGCTGCTGACGACCTGCCCCATCAGGGTGAGCGCCTCGGTGCGGCGGGAGACGGCGGCGAGCAGGGCCAGTTGGTCGCGGGCGGTGGTGCGGGTGAGGCCCCAGTAGCGGTCGTGGCCGAGGACGGTGTCCTGGGCGCCGGCCTCGCGGAGCACCCTGTTCAGCCGGGCGCGCGAGAGTCCCTGCCACAGGTCGGTGGCGGAGGTGTTGTCGGAGCGGGTGATCATGGCCTTCATCCGCTGGGCCTCCAGCCGGGTGGGCGCGCGGCCCAGCTCCTCGGCCGGCCCGAGGACGGCCTGCATGATGAGGACCTTGGCGATGCCGGCGGAGTCGTAGAGCCGGGCGTCGCCGAGCCCGCAGCGCAGCCCGCGCCGGGGGTCGTGGACGGCGACCGAGACCGTGGCGTCGCGGTCCTTGAGTGCGGCGACGATGTCCTGGGACATCCGGGTCGCCAGGGCGGGGTCTTGGGACGAGGTGCAGAGGGCGGGGGCCTGGTGTGCCTCGGCGGGCCAGGTGGTGCCCGATGCTCCGAGGAGCGCCCCTAGGAGGGCCCAGGCCCGGAGGCGGGAGCGGCGGCTCGTGATCATGCTCCCCAGTGTTGGGAGCCCGACCGTCGGCCCGCCCCCTGACTGGTCCACCTGGCGCACATCCCAGGACCGGTCCGCACTGGTCGCGGGCCCGGGGACGTACCGTACCGGCGCCGAAGCCTAGGCCCGGCAGGGGGCGCCGTCCCGTGTGCCCACCCGTCCCGCCCTGCGGGACGATTGCCCACACGGGGGGGCGACGGTCCACAGCGGGGGCCCGCGGCGGGCCTGGCCCGCACGGGCGGGCGCGGGCCCACACGGGCAAGGCGCGGGCCCACACCCCGGGCGGGCCGCACTGTGGGCGCGCGCCCCCTGCGTCAGTGGGCCGCCGAGTCCCAGTCGTGGCCTACGCCGACGGAGACGTCGAGTGGGGCTCGGAGGTCTGCCGCGGCGGACATCTGTTCGCGGACCAGGGCCTCGACCTGCTCGCGCTCGCCGGGGGCGAGTTCGAGCACGATTTCGTCGTGGACCTGGAGGAGCATCCGGGAGGCGAGGCCCGCCTCCGTCAGTGCCCTGTCGACATTGAGCATGGCGACCTTGACGATGTCGGCGGCCGTGCCCTGGATCGGGGCGTTGAGCGCCATCCGCTCGGCGGACTCGCGGCGCTGCCGGTTGTCGCTGTTGAGGTCCGGCAGGTAGCGGCGGCGGCCGAGGATGGTCTCCGTGTAGCCGGTGGCGCGGGCCTCGTCGACGACCCGGCGCAGGTAGTCCCGTACCCCGCCGAAGCGCTCGAAGTAGGTGTCCCGCAGGCCGGCGGCCTCGCCCGGGTCGATGCTCAGCTGCTGCGCGAGGCCGAAGGCGGAGAGGCCGTAGGCCAGCCCGTACGACATGGCCTTGATCTTGCGGCGCATCTCGGCGTCGACGGCGGACCGCTCGACACCGAAGACCTGGGAGGCGACCGTGGTGTGCAGGTCCTCGCCGGAGGCGAAGGCCTCGATGAGGCCCTCGTCCTCGGAGAGGTGGGCCATGACCCGCAGCTCGATCTGGCTGTAGTCGGCGGTCATGAGGGCCTCGTAGCCCTCGCCGACGACGAAGCCGTGCCGGATGGCCCGGCCCTCGTCCGTGCGCACCGGCACGTTCTGCAGGTTCGGGTCGGTGGACGAGAGGCGTCCGGTGGCAGCGACCGTCTGACTGAAGGTGGTGTGGATCCGGCCGTCGGCGGCGACGGTCTTGATCAGGCCTTCGACGGTGGAGCGGAGCCGGGCCTGCTCGCGGTGGCGGAGCATGATCACGGGCAGGTCGTGCTCGGTCTGGCCGGCCAGCCAGGCGAGCGCGTCGGCGTCCGTCGTGTACCCGGTCTTGGTCTTCTTGGTCTTCGGCAGGTTCAGCTCGCCGAAGAAGACCTCCTGGAGCTGCTTGGGCGAGCCGAGGTTGAACTCGTGGCCGACGGAGGCGTGCGCCTCCTTCACGGCCTGCTGCACGGCGCCGGCGAACTGCTGCTCCATGGCCTCCAGGTGGTCGCGGTCGGCGGCGATGCCGTGCCGCTCCAGGCGGGCGAGGAGGACGGAGGTGGGCAGCTCGACGTCGTGGAGGAGCTCGCGGGCCCCGACCTCGCCGAGCCGCTCGTCGAAGGCGTCGGCGAGGTCGAGGACCGCGCGGGCCTGGGTCATGAGGGCCTCGGCCTCGGCGGTGTCGTCGGCGCCGAAGGCGAGCTGGCCGTCGGCGGCGGCGGCCGGGGCGAGCTCGCGGTGGAGGTACTCGACGGAGAGCGCGTCGAGCGCGAAGGAGCGCCGGCCTGGCTTGACGAGGTAGGCGGCGAGGGCGGTGTCCATGGTGACGCCCGCGATGCTCCAGCCGTGCTCGGGGAAGACCCGCATGGCGCCCTTGGCGTTGTGCATGACCTTCGGGCGGGCCGGGTCGGCGATCCACGCGGCCCAGGCCCGCTCGTCGGTCTCGTCGAGGGCGCTGGGCTCGAACCAGGCGGCGGCTCCCCCGGCGGCGGCGAGGGCGACCTCGCTCACGTTCCCCGTGCCGAGGGCCCAGCTGTCGACGGTGGCGATGCCGAGGGGCTCGGCGCCGTGCTCGGCGAGCCAGGGGGCGAGCTCGCCGGCGCCGAGGACGGTGCCGTCGATCTCGACGCCCGCCTCCGGGGCCGGGGCGGTGTCCTCGGCGGCACCCGGGTCGACGGCGAGGAGCCGCTCGCGCAGCGAGGGGTTGCGGATCTCCAGGGTGTCGAGGACGAGGGCGACCGCCCCGCGGTCGTACGGCTCGCGGGCGAGGTCCGTGACGCCCTTCGGCAGCTCGACGTCCGTGACCATCGCGGTCAGGCGGCGGTTGAGCTTCACCGACTCCAGGTGGTCGCGGAAGTTCTGGCCGGCCTTGCCCTTGACCTCCTCGGCGCGTTCGACGAGCTCGTCGAACGAACCGAACTGGTTGATCCACTTGGCGGCGGTCTTCTCGCCGACGCCGGGGATGCCGGGGAGGTTGTCGGACGGGTCGCCGCGCAGGGCGGCGAAGTCGGGGTACTGCGAGGGGGTCAGGCCGTACTTCTCCTGGACCTTCTCCGGGGTGAAGTGGGTGACCTCGGAGACGCCCTTGGTGGGGTAGATCACGGTGGTGCGGTCGGAGACCAGTTGGAAGGAGTCCCGGTCGCCGGTGAAGATCCGGACGTCGAAGCCCTCGGCCTCGGCCTGGGTGGTGAGGGTCGCGATGACGTCGTCGGCCTCGAAGCCGTCGACGGCGAAGCGCGGCACGTTCATCGCGTCGAGGAGCTCGCCGATCAGCTCGACCTGCCCCTTGAACTCGTCGGGGGTCTTCGAGCGGTTCGCCTTGTACTCCGGGAACTCCTCGGACCGCCAGGTCTTGCGGGACACGTCGAACGCCACCGCGAAGTGCGTGGGCGCCTCGTCGCGGAGGGTGTTCGCCAGCATCGAGGCGAAACCATAGATCGCGTTCGTCGGCTGGCCCGTAGCGGTGGTGAAGTTCTCCGCGGGCAGCGCGAAGAACGCGCGGTACGCCAGGGAGTGCCCGTCCATGAGGAGGAGTCGCGGGCGGTCCGCTTCGGTCTTCTCGGTCTTCTTCGATGCTGTCTCGGCCACGGAACGATCCTCCCACGCCCCACTGACATTCCCGGTCGCACATGCCCCGTCGCACTGCCCGGCCCGCCCCTCCGTCAGTGGCGCGTGACAGGATCGGAGACGTACGCCACAGGATTACCGCTCAAGGGAGAGCGCGATGGTCAGCAAGCCCCCGGCCGGTGACCCGGTACAGGACGCACCGCAGGTCACGCCGCCGCAGCACGCCGCAGCGGGCCTGCCCGCCATCGGGCACACGCTGCGGATCGCGCGGGAGCAGATGGGGCTGCGGCGCACCGCGCGCACCCTGCTCAAGGTCAACCAGAAGGACGGCTTCGACTGCCCCGGCTGCGCGTGGCCGGAGGAGGACAAGAGGCACGTCGCCGAGTTCTGCGAGAACGGCGCGAAGGCGGTCGCCGAGGAGGCGACGCTGCGCCGGGTGACCCCGGAGTTCTTCGCCGCGCATCCGGTGGCGGACCTGGCGACCCGCAGCGGGTACTGGCTGGGCCAGCAGGGCCGGATCACCCAGCCCATGCTGCTGCCGGAGGGCGGCGAGCGGTACGAGCCGGTGACCTGGGAGCGGGCCTTCGCGATCATCGCCGAGGAGCTCCGGGCCCTGGGCTCCCCCGACGAGGCGCTGTTCTACACGTCGGGCCGGACCAGCAACGAGGCCGCGTTCCTGCTCCAGCTCTTCGCCCGCGAGTTCGGCACGAACAACCTGCCGGACTGCTCCAACATGTGCCACGAGTCCTCCGGTTCGGCGCTGACCGAGACCATCGGGATCGGCAAGGGCAGCGTCTCCCTTGAGGACCTGCACCGGGCCGACCTGATCGTCGTGGCGGGGCAGAACCCGGGCACGAACCACCCCCGGATGCTCTCCGCCCTGGAGAAGGCGAAGGCCGCGGGCGCGAAGATCATCTCGGTCAATCCGCTGCCCGAGGCCGGTCTGGAGAAGTTCAAGAACCCGCAGACCCCGCAGGGCATGCTCAAGGGCGCCGCGCTCACCGACCTCTTCCTCCAGATCCGGATAGGCGGCGACCAGGCCCTCTTCCGGCTCCTCAACAAGCTGGTACTGGAGACGCCCGGGGCGGTCGACGAGGAGTTCGTACGGGAACACACCCACGGGTACGAGGAGTTCACGGCGGCGGCGCGGGCGGCCGACTGGGACGAGACGCTCGCCGCGACCGGTCTCGACCGCGCCGAGATCGAACGGGCCCTGGAGATGGTGCTCGCGTCGGAGCGGACGATCGTCTGCTGGGCGATGGGCCTCACCCAGCACAAGCACTCCGTGCCGACCATCCGCGAGGTGGTCAACTTCCTTCTGCTGCGCGGGAACATCGGGCGGCCGGGCGCGGGCGTGTGCCCGGTGCGGGGCCATTCGAACGTGCAGGGCGACCGGACGATGGGGATCTTCGAGCGCCCCGCGCCGGCCTTCCTCGACGCCCTGGACAAGGAGTTCGGGATCGTCTCGCCGCGCCACCACGGCTACGACGTGGTCCGCTCGATCCAGGCGCTGCGCGACGGCGAGGCGAAGGTGTTCTTCGCGATGGGCGGCAACTTCGTGGGGGCGACCCCCGACACGGAGGTGACGGAGGCGGCGATGCGGCAGGCCCGGCTGACCGTCCATGTCTCGACGAAGCTGAACCGCTCGCACGCGGTCACGGGCACGCGCGCGCTGATCCTGCCCACGCTCGGGCGCACGGACAAGGACGTGCAGAAGAGCGGCCGCCAGATCGTGACGGTCGAGGACTCGATGAGTCTGGTGCACGCCTCGCGCGGCAATCTGCCGCCGGCGAGCCCGCACCTGCTGTCCGAGCCGGCGATCGTGGCGCGCATGGCGCGGGCCGCCCTCGGGGACGGATCCGCCACGCCCTGGGAGGAGTTCGAGGCCGACTACGCCACGATCCGGGACCGCATCGCGCGCGTGGTGCCCGGTTTCGAGGACTTCAACGCCCGTCTCGCGGCGAACGCCGGCGGCTTCGCGCTGCCGCACGGCCCGCGCGACGAGCGCCGCTTCCCCACGAAGACCGGCAAGGCCAACTTCACGGCCGCGCCCGTCGAGTACCCGAAGGTGCCGGAGGGCCGGCTGCTGCTCCAGACGCTCCGCTCGCACGACCAGTACAACACCACGATCTACGGCCTGGACGACCGCTACCGGGGCATCAAGGGCGGCCGCCGGGTCGTCCTCGTCCACCCCGAGGACGCGGCGGCGCTCGGGCTCGCCGACGGGGCGTACACGGATCTGGTGAGCGAGTGGACGGACGGGACCGAGCGGCGGGCGCCCGGCTTCCGGGTGGTGCACTACCCGACGTCGCGGGGCTGTGCGGCGGCCTACTACCCGGAGACGAACGTGCTCGTCCCGCTGGAGTCCACGGCGGACGTCAGCAACACACCCGCCAGCAAGTCCGTGATCGTCCGTCTGGAACAATCGCAGTCCGCCTAAGCGTTTGCTCAGGCGGGTCGGAACGCGACACGCAGCCGTACAGAGACGAACGGAGCCGGTCCATGGGCGAACAGCAGCACGTGAAGTTCCCGCAGGAGGTCATCGACGAGTACGCGGCACTGGGAGTCGACCTGCCCGCGCTCTTCTCCGCCGGGCACCTCGGCAACCGGATGGGCGTGCAGATCCTGGAGGCCTCGGCCGAGCGGGTCGTCGGCACGATGCCGGTGGAGGGCAACACGCAGCCGTACGGGCTGCTGCACGGCGGCGCCTCCGCGGTGCTCGCCGAGACGCTGGGCTCCATCGGCTCGATGCTGCACGGCGGGGTGTCCAGGATCGCGGTCGGCGTCGACCTCAACTGCACCCATCACCGCGGGGTGCGCAGCGGCCTCGTGACGGGCGTGGCGACCCCCGTGCACCGCGGGCGGTCCACCGCCACGTACGAGATCGTGATCAGCGACGAGGAGGGCAGGCGGGTCTGCTCGGCTCGGCTGACCTGCCTGCTGCGCGAGGTCACGGCGAAGGACGCGGGGATCGTCGCGGGCGGCTGACGCACACGGACCGACGATCAAGGGGCGGCACCCGGCAGGGTGCCGCCCCTTCGTCGTCCCCTCTTCGATTCCGCCCACTGTCACTCTCCGTGATCTTCGTTCGGGAGGTGAACGGGGAGAAATCGAGAGGAACGGAAGGGCTGATTCGTCCGCTGAGGTTTCTGCCACTGTCCGATATCCGGAGAGTTCGCTCAGCGGACCGTCAGTACCAAAAAACCTCAAGCCCCTTAGCGGAACTGCATGTTCTCACTATGTGAACACCTCAATACCAACCCCTATGCCCCGGTATTCCCTGTCGCCGCGCACACTCTTTCCCCGTCGGCATAACAAGACAGTCACATCATGTCCTCGGCGCTCCCCGACCCTCCCCACCTGCGCTTAGAGTCACCGCCAGTCACCGCGCCGCCGGGCGCGTCCTAACGGCACGGCCCTGTACCACCCAGTACGGCCCGGCGCTCGACAACGGCACCCCTCGCTCCGCAGCTTCACGGCACCGCCTCATCCGAGGGGGCCGCGCCAGGGAAAGGACCCTTCGTGCGAAACCGTTCGTTGCTCATACTCACCACCGCGGTCACCGCGGGTGCACTCACCCTCACCGCCTGCGGATCGCGTGACGACAAGGGCGGCGCCGCCGAGAACGGCGACGGTGGCAACGTCACCGTGACCATCGGTCTCGACGCTCCGCTCACCGGTGAGCTGTCCGCCCTCGGCCTCGGCATCAAGAACTCGGCCGACCTCGCGGTCAAGACGGCCAACGAGAAGGCCTACGTCAAGGGCGTGACCTTCAAGCTGGAGTCCCTGGACGACCAGGCGCAGCCCTCCGCCGGCCAGCAGAACGCGGTCAAGTTCGTCGCCGACAAGAGCGTCCTCGGCGTCGTCGGCCCGCTGAACTCCTCCGTCGCCGAGTCGATGCAGAAGGTCTTCGACGACGCGAAGCTGGTGCAGGTCTCCCCGGCCAACACCAACCCGGCCCTGACCCAGGGTGTCAACTGGTCCTCCGGCGACAAGAAGCGCGGCTACAAGTCGTACTTCCGCACCGCCACCACGGACGCCATCCAGGGCCCGTTCGCCGCCCAGTACGTCTTCAACAAGGCCAAGAAGACCAAGGCCTTCATCATCGATGACAAGAAGACCTACGGCGCCGGCCTCGCGGGCACCTTCAAGGGCGAGTTCGAGAAGCTCGGCGGCAAGGTCCTCGGCACCGAGCACATCAACCCCGACACCAAGGACTTCTCCGCGGTCGCGACCAAGGTGAAGAGCTCCGGCGCCGACGTCGTCTACTACGGTGGCGAGTACCCGGCCGCCGGCCCGCTGGCCAAGCAGATCAAGGAAGCCGGCGCGAAGGTCACCGTCGTCGGTGGCGACGCGATCTTCAGCCCCGAGTACGTGAAGCTCGGCGGCGCGGCCGCGACCAACGGCGACATCGCCACCTCCGTCGGCTCGCCGATCGAGGAGCTCGCCTCCGCCAAGGAGTTCCTGACCAACTACAAGGCCAAGGGCTACAAGGAGGCCTACGAGGCCTACGGTGGCTACGCCTACGACTCCACCTGGGCGATCATCGAGGCCGTCAAGAAGGCCACCGAGGGCAACGGCGGCAAGGTCCCCGAGCGCGCCAAGGTCGTCGAGGCCATGCAGGGCGTCTCCTTCGAGGGTGTGACCGGCAAGGTCTCCTTCGACGAGTTCGGTGACACCACCAACAAGCAGCTGACCGTCTACAAGGTCGAGGGCGGCGCGTTCAAGCCGGTCGAGTCCGGGACCTTCGGCGGCTGATCCGCCTCCCCACTCCGCACCACCAGCACCATTCAGCACCACTTTCACCGCGCGGGGGGCCGCACCAGGCTCCCCGCGCGGTGTCACATCCGTCGAAAGTCTCGGAGGACAATGCGGTGAACGAACTGCCGCAGCAGCTGGTCAACGGCCTGCTACTGGGATCCATGTACGGGCTCGTCGCCGTCGGCTACACGATGGTCTACGGCATCGTCCAGCTCATCAACTTCGCCCATGGCGAGATCTTCATGACCGGCGGCTTCGGGGCGCTCACGGTCTGGCTCATCCTGCCCGGCGGCACCAGCATGTGGGTCGCGCTGCCCGTCATGATCATCGGTGCCGTGCTCGTCGCGACGACCATAGCCGTCGGAGCGGAACGGTTCGCCTACCGTCCGCTGCGCGGCGGCCCCCGCCTCGCCCCGCTCATCACGGCCATCGGTCTCTCGCTCGCCCTGCAGTACGCGGTGTGGGTGTGGTACCCCGAGGCGAAGTCCGCCCGGACCTTCCCGCAGATCCCCGGCGGCCCGATCGAGCTCGGCCCGATCACCATCCAGACCGGTGACGTCTTCCTCCTGATCGCCGCCCCGATCTGCATGGCCGTCCTCGCCTTCTTCGTGATGCGCACCCGCGTCGGCCGCGGCATGCAGGCCACGGCGCAGGACCCGGACACCGCGAAGCTCATGGGTGTCAACACCGACCGGATCATCGTGATCGCGTTCGCCCTCGGCGCCGCGATGGCCGCCGTCGGCGCCGTCGCCTACGGCCTCAAGTACGGCGTCGTCGATTACAAGATGGGCTTCCTCCTCGGACTCAAGGCCTTCACGGCCGCCGTCCTCGGCGGTATCGGCAACATCTACGGAGCCATGATCGGCGGAGTCGTCCTCGGTATCGCCGAGACCATGGCGACGGCGTACGTCAGCCACATCCCCGGTATGGAGCAGCTCGGCGGCCAGTCCTGGGCCGACGTCTGGGCCTTCGTACTCCTCATCGTCGTACTCCTCGCCCGGCCACAAGGCCTCCTGGGCGAGCGCGTCGCGGACAGGGCGTGAGCACCATGACCACCATCTCCGAGAACCCCCAGGCACCATCGGTCTCCAAGCGTGACGAGGCGACCGGTCTGATCGGCTTCGTGCCGGCGAAGGCCGCCCGCGCGCTCGTCCTGGGCGGCGCCGTCCTCACGGTCGCCAGCTGCTTCCTCGCCTGGACCTGGACGCCCACGTTCCCCGGCGACCTCACGTACTACGGCTCCCCGGCCGGCCTCCAGCTCCAGGTTCTTGTCCTGGGTCTGCTCACCGCCCTCTTCGCCCTCTCCTCGTACGGCGTCAAGGGCACCCGCTGGCTGACCCCGGCCGGCGCCGACGCGGCCGTCAAGGTCGCCGCGCTCGCCGCCTTCGGCACCACCTGGTACACCGTCGCCGCGATCAGCATCTCGCTGGGCGGGCCAGTCAACCTGGAGCCGGGCGGCGCGATCGTCGCCCTCGCCACCCTGATCACCCTTCTCGGCGCCCTCGCCCTTCCCTTCGAGCGGCCCGCGGTGCACCCCGTGGACCCCGAGGACACCGGCTGGGACCAGTTCAAGCACCGCGCCGGCAACGGCTGGACGGCCTTCAAGGGCGCCTTCGCCGCCACCGGCACCGCCCGCAAGCTGCCCCCGATGCACTCCTCGGTCGAGATCCTGATCATCACGGGCATCCTCGCCGTGGCGCTCGGCGTCTTCACCTACGGCGTCGGCACCGAGTACGACGAGCTGTTCCTCGGCTTCCTGATCACGGCCGGCGTCGGCTTCGCCGCAATCAGCAAGTCGGGCCTCATGCAGCAGGCCACGCAGCTCACCAAGAAGCACCAGAACCTCACCATCGCGGGCGCGTTCACCGCGGCGGCGCTCTTCCCCTTCACCCAGACCGACGACCAGTACGCGACGCTCGGTGTCTACATCCTGATCTTCGCCACAGTCGCCCTGGGCCTGAACATCGTCGTCGGCCTCGCCGGTCTCCTCGACCTCGGTTACGTCGCCTTCCTCGGCGTCGGCGCCTACGCGGCCGCCCTCGTCTCGGGAGCCCCGACCTCCCCGTTCGGCGTGCACTTCCCCTTCTGGGCCGCCGTCCTGGTCGGCGCCGGAGCCTCCCTGGTCTTCGGTGTCCTCATCGGCGCCCCGACCCTGCGGCTGCGCGGCGACTACCTCGCCATCGTGACGCTCGGTTTCGGTGAGATCTTCCGCATCGCCGTCATGAACACCGACGGCACCTCCGGTCCGGACATCACCAACGGCTCCAACGGCATCGCGTCCATCCCGAACCTGAACATCTTCGGGTTCGACTTCGGCGCGGAGCACGCGATCGCCGGATTCACCATCGGCCGCTTCGCGAACTACTTCTTCCTGATGCTGCTGATCATGGCGGTCGTCGTGCTGGTCTTCCGGCGCAGCGGCGACTCCCGCATCGGCCGCGCCTGGGTCGCCATCCGCGAGGACGAGACCGCGGCGCTCGCCATGGGCATCAACGGCTTCCGGGTCAAGCTCATCGCCTTCGCGCTCGGCGCCTCGCTCGCCGGTCTCGCCGGCACCGTGCAGGCCCACGTCACCTACACGGTGACGCCGGAGCAGTACCTGTTCGCCGGTCCGATCCCGCCCAACTCCGCCTTCCTGCTCGCGGCCGTCGTCCTCGGCGGCATGGGCACGATGAGCGGCCCGCTGGTCGGTGCCTCGCTGCTCTTCCTCATTCCCAACAAGCTCCAGTTCATGGGCGAGTACCAGCTCTTCGCCTTCGGCGTCGCGCTGATCCTGCTCATGCGCTTCCGCCCGGAGGGCATGATCGCCAACCGGCGCAACCAGCTGGAGTTCCACGAGAACGACGAGACGCCCGCCCCGCTCGCGAAGGCAGGTGCCTGAACCATGACGACCACCACGAAGACCGCCGACGCGACCACCGCGCCGACCGCCGGCGAGGCCGTTCTCGACGCACGCGGGGTCACCATGCGATTCGGCGGCCTCACCGCCGTCCGCGATGTGAACCTGACCGTCAACAGCGGCGAGATCGTCGGTCTCATCGGCCCCAACGGCGCCGGCAAGACCACCTTCTTCAACTGCCTCACCGGTCTCTACGTCCCCACCGAGGGTGAGGTCCGGTACAAGGGCACGGTCCTGCCGCCCACGTCGTACAAGGTCACCGACGCCGGCATCGCCCGTACCTTCCAGAACATCCGTCTGTTCCACAACATGACGGTCCTGGAGAACGTCCTCGTCGGACGCCACACCCGGATGAAGCAGGGCCTCTGGTCGGCGCTTCTCCGTCTGCCCGGCTTCAAGAAGGCCGAGGCGGAGGCGACCGAGCGGGCCATGGAGCTCCTGGAGTTCATCGGCCTCCAGGACAAGGCGCAGCACCTCGCCAAGAACCTCCCGTACGGAGAGCAGCGCAAGCTGGAGATCGCCCGCGCCCTCGCGAGCGACCCCGGTCTGATCCTGCTCGACGAGCCCACCGCCGGCATGAACCCGCAGGAGACGCGGGCGGCGGAGGAACTCATCTTCGCCATCCGGGACATGGGCATCGCCGTGCTCGTCATCGAGCACGACATGCGGTTCATCTTCAACCTCTGCGACCGGGTCGCCGTGCTCGTCCAGGGCCAGAAGCTGATCGAGGGCGACAGCCAGACCGTCCAGAGCGACGAGCGGGTCATCGCCGCGTACCTGGGCGAGCCCGTCGCGGAGAGCACGCCGGAGGTGGAGGCCCCCGCCAAGGAGGCCCCCGCGAAGGACGCGCTCTCCAAGGACGCGCCCGCCGAGGAGGACGCGCCTTCGGAGGAGGACGTGCCTTCGGAGGAGGACGCCGACGAGGCCCCCGCCGAGGACGCCCCTGAGGCCGCCGACGCCCCGGAGTCCTCGGAGGCCACCCCGCACGACCCTGCTTCGGGCAAGGAGAACGACGCATGACCGCACTGCTCGAAGTCGAGGACCTGCGCGTCGCCTACGGGAAGATCGAGGCCGTCAAGGGCATCTCCTTCTCGGTCAACGCCGGTGAGGTCGTCACCCTCATCGGCACCAACGGCGCCGGGAAGACCACCACCCTGCGGACCCTCTCCGGGCTCCTCAAGCCGGTCGGCGGCCAGATCAAGTTCGAGGGCAAGTCCCTCCGCAAGATCCCCGCGCACAAGATCGTCTCGCTGGGTCTGGCCCACTCCCCCGAGGGCCGGCACATCTTCCCCCGCATGACCATCGAGGAGAACCTCCTCCTCGGCGCCTTCCTCCGGAAGGACACCGCGGGCATCGCCAAGGACGTCCAGCGCGCCTACGACCTCTTCCCGATCCTGGGCGAGCGTCGCAAGCAGGCCGCCGGCACGCTCTCCGGCGGTGAGCAGCAGATGCTCGCCATGGGCCGGGCGCTGATGTCCCAGCCGAAGCTGCTCATGCTCGACGAGCCCTCCATGGGTCTCTCGCCGATCATGATGCAGAAGATCATGGCGACGATCGCGGAGCTGAAGGCCCAGGGCACCACGATCCTGCTCGTCGAGCAGAACGCCCAGGCCGCGCTCGCCCTGGCGGACCAAGGTCACGTCATGGAGATCGGCAAGGTCGTGCTCTCGGGCACGGGACAGAACCTGCTCCACGACGAGTCCGTCCGCAAGGCGTACCTCGGCGAGGACTGACCGGCCCGGTCCGCACCACAGACGGAAGGCCCGCCCCACAGTGACGTGGGGCGGGCCTTCCTTTCGTGCGGTAAAGCTCCGGCTACTGGCCCTTGGCCGCCTTCTTCTCCTCGGCGTCCTCGATGACCGCCTCGGCGACCTGCTGCATCGACATGCGCCGGTCCATGGAGGTCTTCTGGATCCAGCGGAACGCGGCCGGTTCCGTAAGCCCGTACTGGGTCTGCAGGATCGACTTGGCGCGGTCCACCAGCTTGCGGGTCTCCAGGCGGAGGGAGAGGTCGGCGACCTCCTTCTCCAGCGCGCGCAGCTCGGCGAAGCGGGAGACGGCCATCTCGATGGCGGGCACCACGTCGCTCTTGCTGAACGGCTTCACCAGGTACGCCATGGCGCCGGCGTCCCGCGCCCGCTCGACGAGCTCGCGCTGCGAGAAGGCGGTCAGCATGAGGACCGGGGCGATGGACTCGCCCGCGATCTTCTCGGCGGCCGAGATGCCGTCGAGGACGGGCATCTTGACGTCGAGGATGACGAGGTCGGGGCGGTGCTCGCGGGCGAGCTCGACGGCGGTGGCGCCGTCGCCGGCCTCACCGACGACCTCGTAGCCCTCTTCCTCGAGCATTTCCTTGAGGTCGAGGCGGATGAGCGCCTCGTCCTCGGCGATGACGACGCGGGTCGTCAGCGGCGGGACGTGCGACGGCTCGGCGTCGTCGGCGGGCTGGGGCGACTCGGGGGCGGTCACGCGGGCTCCTCGTTCGATGGCCTCGTTTCGGAGGCGGATACAGCTCACCATGAGCCTACCCACCTCCTGTAAGGTAGGGACACGGCGGGTGATCACCGACCTTCGTTTTGAAGGATGCCCCGGTAGCCCAGCGGAAGAGGCAGTGGTCTCAAACACCATACAGCGTGGGTTCGAATCCCACCCGGGGCACTTTACCTTTGATTCCAAGGTGCGAGTCGAGCGTCCTGCGCTCCGCCGAACGGCCTAGGTCAAGGGCTCGCCGATGTGATGGACCCGGACCAGGTTCGTCGAGCCGGCGACACCCGGCGGGGACCCCGCCGTGATGACCACGATGTCGCCCTTCTTGCAGCGCCCGATCCGCAGCAGCTCCTCGTCCACCTGCGCCACCATCGCGTCCGTGGAGTCGACGTGCGGACCGAGGAAGGTCTCCACACCCCAGGTGAGGTTGAGCTGCGAGCGCGTCGCCGGGTCCGGCGTGAAGGCGAGCAGCGGGATCGGCGAGCGGTAGCGGGAGAGCCGCTTGACCGTGTCGCCGGACTGGGTGAAGGCCACGAGGAACTTGGCCCCGAGGAAGTCGCCCATCTCGGCGGCGGCCCGGGCGACGGCGCCGCCCTGGGTGCGGGGCTTGTTGCGCTCGGTCAGCGGCGGCAGGCCCTTGGCGAGGACGTCCTCCTCCGCGGCCTCGACGATCCGGCCCATGGTGCGGACCGTCTCGATCGGATAGCGGCCGACGCTCGTCTCGCCGGAGAGCATGACGGCGTCGGTGCCGTCGATGACCGCGTTCGCCACGTCGCTCGCCTCGGCGCGCGTGGGGCGGGAGTTCTCGATCATCGAGTCAAGCATCTGGGTGGCGACGATGACCGGCTTGGCGTTGCGCTTGGCCAGCTTGACCGCCCGCTTCTGGACGATCGGCACCTGCTCCAGGGGCATTTCGACGCCCAGGTCGCCGCGGGCGACCATGATGCCGTCGAAGGCGGCGACGATCTCCTCGATGTTCTCCACGGCCTGCGGCTTCTCGATCTTGGCGATGACGGGCAGCCGGCGGCCCTCCTCGTCCATGATCCGGTGGACGTCCACGATGTCCTGGGCGCTGCGGACGAAGGAGAGGGCGATGACGTCGGCGCCGATGCGCAGGGCCCAGCGGAGGTCCTCGATGTCCTTCTCGGACAGGGCGGGTACGGAGACGGCGACGCCGGGCAGGTTGAGGCCCTTGTGGTCGGAGACCATGCCGCCCTCGATGACCAGGGTGTTCACCCGCGGCCCTTCGACGGAGGTGACCTCCAGGGTGACGCGGCCGTCGTCGACGAGGATGCGCTCACCGGCGGTCACGTCCGCGGCGAGGCCGGAGTAGGTCGTCCCGCAGCAGTGGCGGTCGCCTTCCATCGGCTCGACGGTGATGGTGAAGTCGTCGCCGCGTTCAAGGAGTACGGGGCCGTCACGGAAGCGGCCGAGACGAATCTTCGGGCCTTGAAGGTCGGCGAGGACACCGACGCTGCGGCCCGTCTCGTCGGAGGCTTTGCGTACGCGCTGGTAGCGCTCCTCGTGCTCGACGTACGAGCCGTGACTGAGGTTGAAGCGGGCCACGTCCATTCCGGCCTCGATCAACGCCTTGATCTGGTCGTATGTTTCGGTGGCGGGCCCAAGGGTACAAACGATTTTCGCTCGGCGCATAAGTCGAGCCTAGGCCTTACCCATCAGTAGGAAATCGGCGGGACATGACTACTCAACAACCTTTCCATGAAAGGCTGTTGACAAGTCTTGAATCTGTGCACCGGGGTGCTCCGATGAGCGATTTTCGCGCCCTCGCGCCCCTTGTCTCAGAGTGCGGGCGGCATCATCGTGAAGCGCGCGACGACCTCGGCCGTGACCGTCTGCCGCTGCGGTTCGAGGTCCAGCGGAGGCGCCTCGCCGGCCCGCTCCGCCGCGAAGCCCGCCGGCGCCGCCGCGAAGACCGGAGGCAGCCCCGGCATGCCGGGCCCCGCGAGACCGGCGTCCGCGAGTTCGAGGAGTGAGGCGAGCGAGGTGCCGAGGGCCGACGCGTACGCCCGCGCCCGCTGCACGGCCTCCGTCACCGCGAGACGCCGCGCCTCCGCGTACGCCGGGGAGTCCGGCCGCAGCTCCCACCACGGCCCGTCGACAGCCGTCATCTCCAGATCGGCGAGCCGGGTCACCAGCTCCCCGAGGGCCGTGAAATCGGTCAGCTCGGCCGTCAGCCGCACCCGGCCCACGAAGGCGTGGACCCGCTCGCCGCGCCCACGCCTGCCGAGCTCCGGCGAGATCGAGAACCGGCCCGTCTCCAGCTTCTGGACCGCCTCCCCCTGCGCCTTGACGAGGTCGAGCACCCGCGCGTTCCGCCGGGTCAGCTCCGTGAGCGTCGCCGAGCGGTCCGTGCCGCGCGCGGAGACGCTCACCCAGATCCGGGCGAACTCGGGGTCGACCTCCAGCCGGCCCTCGCCACGCACCGTCACCTGCGGGGCCCCGGGGGTCGCGTGTTCCTGCGTCACGTCCTGACTCCTCCATGTTCGGTAACGATCGTCCACCGAACACTTTCCCACTCCGTAACCCGAAAGGGCTGTTGCCGACGTGCCGCCTGAGCCAGAATCTACGCGCGTTGTGCGCCTGATCCTGTGTCCGATCGCGCGCCGCGAACAACGCCATCGAACCAAGGAGAAGCACATGCCGTTGAACCGCCGGACGTTCCTGGAGAGCTCCGTGGCCGTCGGGGCCGGAGCCGCCCTCACCGCGGGCGCCGTCGCTCCCGCCGAGGCCCACGGGCGCCGCCCCAAGCCGGCGAAGCGGTACTCGTTCACCGTGATGGGGACGACCGACCTGCACGGCAACGTCTTCAACTGGGACTACTTCACGGACAAGGAGTTCGACGACAAGGCGCACAACGACATCGGTCTCGCCAAGATCTCCACCCTCGTCGACCAGGTCCGCGCGGCGAAGGGCCGCCGCAACACCCTCCTCATCGACGCCGGCGACACCATCCAGGGCACCCAGCTGTCCTATTACTACGCCAAGGTCGACCCCATCACCCAGGCCGGCGGCCCGGTCCACCCGATGGCCCAGGCGATGAACGCCATCGGCTACGACGCCGCCGCGCTCGGCAACCACGAGTTCAACTACGGCATCCCGGTGCTGCGGAAGTTCGAGGAGCAGTGCGACTTCCCGCTGCTCGGCGCCAACGCGCTCGACGCGAAGACCCTGCGCCCGGCCTTCGCCCCGTACAGCATGCACCGGATGCGCACCCCGCACGGCAGGGACGTCAAGGTCGCGATACTCGGCCTGACCAATCCGGGCATCGCCATCTGGGACAAGGCGAACGTCTCCGGGAAGATGGTCTTCCCCGGCCTTGAGGAGCAGGCCGCGAAGTGGGTGCCGCGGCTGCGCTCGATGGGCGCGGACGTGGTCGTCGTATCGGCGCACTCCGGCTCCAGCGGCACGTCCTCGTACGGTGACCAGCTCCCCCACATCGAGAACGCGGCCGGGCTCGTCGCCGAGCAGGTGCCGGGCATCGACGCGATCCTCGTCGGCCACGCGCACACCGAGATCCCCGAGTACCGGGTGAAGAACAAGGAGACCGGCAAGGACGTCGTCCTGTCCGAGCCGCTCAAGTGGGGCCAGCGCCTCACCCTCATCGACTTCGACCTGGTGTGGGAGAAGGGCCGCTGGGTCGTCGAGAAGTGCGGCGCGCAGGTCCTCAACTCCAACACGGTGGCGGAGGACCCGGAGATCACCGGGCTGCTCGCGGACGAGCACGAGAAGGTCGTCGCGTACGTCAATCAGGTCATCGGCACCTCCACCGCGGCCATGACCACGGCCGACGCGCCGTGGAAGGACGAGCCGATCATCGACCTGATCAACGTGGTCCAGGCGGAGACGGTGAAGGCGGCCCTCGCGGGCGGCGCGCACGCGGCCCTGCCGGTGCTCTCGCAGGCCTCCTGCTTCTCGCGCACGGCCCGGATCCCGGCCGGCCAGGTCACCATCAAGGACGCCGCCGGGCTGTACCCGTTCGAGAACACCCTGGAGGCCCGGCTCATGACGGGTGCCCAGCTGAAGGAGTACCTGGAGTACTCGGCGAAGTACTACGTCCAGACGGCGGCGGGGGCGCCGGTGGACACCGCGCTGCTCACCAACGCGGCCGGGACGCCTGACTACAACTACGACGCCGTGTCGGGTCTGACGTACGAGATCGACATCGCGAAGCCGGCCGGTGCGCGGATCGTGAACCTGTCCTTCGAGGGCAAGCCGCTCGACCCGGCCGCGAAGTTCGTCCTCGCGGTCAACAACTACCGGGCGAGCGGCGGCGGCGCGTTCCCGCACGTCGCGAACGCGCAGCAGCTGTGGGCGAACTCGGACGAGATCCGCAACACCATCATCCAGTGGGTGAAGGCGAAGGGGACGGTCGACCCGGGTCTGTTCGCGTCGGTGGACTGGAAGCTGACCCGGGACGGCGTGCCGGTCTTCTAGTACGTCGGTCAGTACGTCGGTCAGTACGTCGGTCAGTACGTCAATGCTGTACGAGGGGCGTCAGCTTCCGGTCCTGGGCCGGGATGCTCGGCGCCTCTCGTGTCTCCAGGCCGAAGCTGGTGAAGGCGGTGCGGCGCGGCAGCGGGTAGGGCTCCTTGCCGGTGACCGCGTTGAGGATGGTCGCGCTGCGCCAGGCGGCGAGGCCGAGGTCGGGGGCGCCGACACCATGGGTGTGCTTCTCGGCGTTCTGGACGTAGACGGAGCCGGTGACGGAGGGATCGAGGACCAGCCGGTACCGCTCGTCGATCCGGGCGCGGCCGGCCGCGTCGTGGCGCAGGTACGGGTCGAGTCCGGCGAGCATCCGGTCCACGGGGCGCTCGCGGTAGCCGGTCGCGAGGACGACGGCGTCGGTGGTGAGCCGGGAGCGGGTGCCCTGCTGGAGGTGTTCCAGGTGGAGTTCGACCTGGGTGGTGGCGACGCGGCCCGCGGTGCGGACGCCGACTCCGGGGGTGAGGACGGCGTCGGGCCAGCCGCCGCGCAGGGTGCGGCGGTAGAGCTCGTCGTGGATGGCTGCGATGGTGTCGGCGTCGATGCCCTTGTGCAGCTGCCACTGGCGGGGGACGAGTTCGCCGCGTACGGGCTCGGGCAGGGAGTGGAAGTAGCGGGTGTAGTCGGGGGTGAAGTGTTCCAGGCCGAGCTTGGAGTACTCCATGGGGGCGAAGGCCTCGGTGCGGGCCAGCCAGTGGATCTTCTCGGCTCCGGCGGGGCGGGCGCGGAGCAGGTCGAGGAAGATCTCGGCGCCGGACTGGCCGGAGCCGATGACGGTGACGTGACCGGCGGCGAGGAGCGTCTCGCGGTGGGCGAGGTAGTCGGCGGAGTGGATCACGGGGACGCCGGGGGCCTCGGCGAGCGGCCGGAGGGGTTCGGGAACGTACGGCTCGGTGCCGACGCCGAGGACGACGTTCCGGGTGTAGGCGCGACCGAGGGCCTCGGCCTCGCCGTCCGGGTCGATCTGGGTGAAGTCGACCTCGAAGAGGCGGCGCTCGGGGTTCCAGCGGACGGAGTCGACCTGGTGGCCGAAGTGGAGCCCGGGGAGCCGCTCGCTGACCCATCGGCAGTACGCGTCGTACTCGGCGCGCTGGATGTGGAACCTCTCGGCGAAGTAGAAGGGGAAGAGGCGCTCGCGGCTCTTCAGGTAGTTGAGGAAGGTCCAGGGGCTTGCGGGGTCGGCGAGGGTCACCAGGTCGGCGAGGAAGGGGACCTGGAGGGTGGCGCCCTCGATGAGGAGGCCGGGGTGCCAGTGGAAGGCGGGCCGCTGCTCGTAGAAGGTGGCGGAGAGGCCGCCGGGGACGCCGTGCGCGAGGGCGGCGAGCGAGAGGTTGAAGGGGCCGATGCCGACACCCACCAGGTCGTGGGGCTGGTCGAGGTCGTCGTCCTTGGGGGTGCTGCCGGTGCTGCCGGTCATCGGTGCGTGCTGCCTTCCACGAGGGTGATGAGCTGTGCCAGGTCGCCGGGGGTGGCGTGGGGGTTGAGCAGGGTGGCCTTGAGCCAGAGGCGGCCGTCCGCCTCGGCGCGGCCGAGGACCGCGCGGCCCTCGGCGAGGAGGGTGCGGCGGATCGCGGCGACGGTGTCGTCGGTGGCTTCCGCCGGCCGGAAGAGGACGGTCGTGAGGGTGGGCCGGGCGCGCAGGTCGAGGCCGGGGGTCTTCTCCACGAGGTCGGCGAGGTCCTGGGCGAGGGCCATGCACGCGTCGACGAGGGCGCCGAGGCCGGAGCGGCCGAGGGCGCGGAGGGTGACGGCCGTCTTGAGGACGTCGGGTCGGCGGGTGGTGCGCAGGGAGCGGCCGAGGAGGTCGGGGAGCCCGGCCTCGGTGTCGTCGTCGGCGTTGAGGTAGTCGGCGGTGTGGCCGAGGACGGCGAGGTCGGCGGCGTCGCGTACGGCGAGGAGTCCGGCGGCGGCCGGCTGCCAGCCGAGCTTGTGGAGGTCGACGGTGACGGTACGGGCCCGGTCGAGGCCGTCGAGGAGCCGGCGGTGGGCGGTGCTGAGGAGGACGGGGCCTCCGTAGGCGGCGTCGACGTGGAGTTCGGCGCGGTGGGCCGCGGCGACGTCGGCGAGCTCCGGGAGCGGGTCGATCAGGCCCTCGTCGGTGGTGCCGGCGGTGGCGACGACGAGGACGGGGCCTTGGGTCGTGGTCAGGACCTCGGCCAGGGCGGCCGGTTCGAGGACGCCGTGCGGGGTGGGGACCGTGACCGGGGCGGGGAGTCCGAGGAGCCAGGCGGCGCGGTGGAGGGAGTGGTGGGCGTTGGCCCCGACGACGGTCCGTACGGCCCCGTGTCCGGCGTGACGCTCGCGCGCGAGGAGCAGGGCGAGCTGGTTGGACTCGGTGCCGCCGGTGGTGACGAGGGCGTCGGGGGCTTCCGCCGCGGGGAAGACCTCGGCGGCGAGGGCGGCGGTGACCAGGGCTTCGAGGGCGGAGGCGGCGGGGGCCTGGTCCCAGGAGTCCATGGACGGGTTGAGCGCGGAGGCGGCGAGATCGGCTGCGGCGGCGAGCGCGAGGGGCGGGGTGTGGAGGTGGGCGGCGCAGAGCGGGTGCGCGGGGTCGGCGGCGCCGGCGGCGAGGGCGGTGACGAGGGCACGGAGCGCCTCGCCGGCGCCGGTCCCGGTCTCGGGGAGTACGGCTCCGAGGGCCGCCACCCGCGCCGCGACGGCCTCGGGCCCGCCTGCGGGGAGCGGCCCGCCCCTCTCCTCCGCGCCGGCACGGAGTGCGTCGAGGACGGTGTCCAGGAGGGGACGAAGGGCGTCGGCGCCGGGGGCGCCTCCGGCGAGGGGTGGGGGTGCGGCACGCATGGACGACAGCGTGCCGGGGGTTGTCGGGGTATGTCCGGGGAGTCGGGTGTTGTGACCCGAACGGGGGACGGCGGCCTTGCCCCAGTGCGGGCAATCGTCCCGCTGGGCTGGGGGTCACCCAGCCCCAGCGGGACGATTGCCCACAGCGGGGGGTCAGGCGGTGCGGACCGCCAGCGCGCGGCGGAGGTCGTCGAGTTGGTCGACGAGTTTGCGGCGGAGCGCCGGGATCATGGTGTCGGCTGTCAGGTGGGACTCGCCGAGGGCCAGGGAGTCGGCGTCGATCGCGTACGACGGGAAGGCGTACCGGCCCGCGGCCTCGCCCATCGCCGCGCCGCGGCGGTCGCCGAGGGCGGTGGCGGCGGTGTAGAAGCGGGGCACGTACTCCCGTACCAGCTCGGCCTGTTCGGGCTGCCAGAAGCCCCGGGCGGTGGCGGTGAAGAGGTAGTTGGACAGGTCGTCCGTGTCGAAGAGGGCCGACCAGGCGGCCTCCTTCGCCGCCGGGTCCGGGAGGGCGGCCCGGCAGAGGGCGGCGCCCTCCTGGCCGGTGGCGCTCGGGTCGCGCGCCAGCTCGGCGGCGATCACCGCCTCGTCGGTGGCGCCGAGGACGGCGAGGCGGGCGAGGATCCGCCAGCGCAGCTCGGGGTCGAGCTCGGGGCCGCCGTGGACGGTGCCCTCCTCCAGCCAGGAGGCGATCTTCGCGGGCGTGGTGGCGCTGTCGATGTACGTGCGCACGGCGGTGAGGCGCAGGCCCGGGGCCTCGCCGTCCTCGGTGCGGCGGAGCAGCGCGCGGGCGATCTCGCCGATCGTCGCGAGGGCGGCGGGGCGCTCGTCCTCGGTGACGTACCGGTCAGCGATCTGGGTGCGGGCAAAGCTCAGGACGCCCTGGACGAGGGAGAGTTCGGTCTCCTCGGTCAGGTGCGCGAGGGCGAACTCCAGGTAGTCGGCGGGGGCGAGGTCGCCGTCCCTGACCATGTCCCGCATCGCGTTCCAGACGACGGCGCGGGTCAGCGCGTCGGGGATGCGGGAGAGGCCGCGCAGGGCGGACTCCTCGGAGATCTCGTCGAAGCGGAGCTTGGCGTAGGTGAGGTCCTCGTCGTTGAGGACGACGAGGGCGGGGCGCGGTCCGGTCAGCTCGGCGGGCGCCTCCTGCGGGACGTCGACGGCGCGCCGCTCGCGCAGGACGAGGTCGCCGGAGCCGTCCCGGTCGTACACGCCGACGTCGACGCGGTGCGGGCGGCTGCCCTCGCGGTCGACGGTGAGCCGCCAGCGGTTGCCCTCGCCGTCGAGGCGCGGGGTGAGCGTGTCGACGCCCGTGGTGCGCAGCCACTGCTCGGCCCAGGCGTGGACGTCGCGGTCGGTGGCGGCGGCGAGGTTGTCGATGAAGTCGGCGAGGGTGGCGTTGCCGAACTTGTGCCGCTTGAAGTGGATGTTGATGCCGGCGAGGAAGTCCTTCTCGCCGAGCCAGGCGACGAGCTGGCGGAGGGCTGAGGCGCCCTTGGCGTAGGAGATGCCGTCGAAGTTGAGGAGCGCGGACGCGGTGTCGGGGACGGCTTCCGGGTCCGGGGCGACGGGGTGGGTGGAGGGCCGCTGGTCGGCCTCGTACCCCCAGGCCTTGCGGGTGACGCCGAAGTCGACCCAGGTGTCGGGGAAGAGGTCGGCGCAGGCCTCGTTGAGGGTCTGGTAGCCCATGTACTCGGCGAAGGACTCGTTCAGCCAGATGTCGTCCCACCAGCGCAGGGTGACGAGGTCGCCGAACCACATGTGGGCCATCTCGTGGGCGATGACCATGGCGCGGGTCTGGCGCTCGGTGACGGTGACGGCGGAGCGGAAGACGAACTCGTCGCGGAAGGTGACGAGGCCGGGGTTCTCCATGGCGCCGGAGTTGAACTCGGGGACGAAGGCCTGGTCGTACGAGTCGAAGGGGTACGGCTCGTCGAACTTCTCGTGGTACCGGTCGTAGCAGGCCTTGGTGACGGCGAAGATCTCGTCGGCGTCGGCGTCGAGGTGGGGGGCGAGGGAGCGGCGGCAGTGGATACCGAAGGGGAGCCCGGCGTGCTCGGTGCGGACCGAGTGCCAGGGGCCGGCGGCGACGCACACGAAGTAGGTGGAGAGCAGCTGGGTGGGGGCGGCCTTCCACCGCCCGTCGGGCTGCCGCTCGGTGATGCCGTTGGCGAGGACGGTCCAGCCCTCGGGGGCGGTGACGGTCAGCTCGAAGACGGCCTTCAGGTCGGGCTGGTCGAAGGCGGCGAAGACCCGCTGGACGTCCTCCATGAAGAGCTGCGTGTAGACGTACGACTCGTCGTCGGTGGGGTCCGTGAAGCGGTGCATGCCCTCGCCCGTGCGGGAGTACCGCATGGTCGTGGTGACGATCAGCTCGTGCTCGCCCTCGGCGAGGGTCAGCGGGAGCCGGTTGCCGGTGAGGGCGGCGGTGTCGAGGGCCACTCCGTCGAGGGTCGCGGAGTGGAGGGTCTCGGGCTTGAGCTCGACGAAGGTGTCCCCGGCGGCGCGGGCGGTGAATCGGACGGTGCTGGTGGACCCGAAGGTCTCGGCGCCGGTGGTGAGGTCGAGGTCCACCAGATAGCGGTGGACGTCGAGGAGCTGGGCACGGGTCTGCGCTTCGTCGCGCGTCAGTACGGACATGGGGCCCATGCTGCCTGATGGCTCCGGCCCGTGGCAGGGGTGGTGGGGTAACGCGGCTCAGGCGAGTCCGGAGCCGTTCAGGTGGGCGAAGGCGGCCGTGATGCGGGGGCGGTCGTAGCCGGTGGGGCCGGCCGCGCCGCTGGAGAGCAGGGTGTGGAGGAGGATCCGGGCCTTGGCGGGGTCGAGGGGGCCGGCGGGGATCAGTCCGTGGTGCAGCAGGTCGTACTCGGAGCCGGGGCCGCGGTAGGTGTGCGAGAGGGTCGCTCCGCCGCCCGTACGGGAGGCGAGGACGACCGGGATGCGGCGGGCGAGCTCGGCGAGCGGTTCGACGAACCAGGTGGGGACGTGGCCGGCGCCGAACGCAGCGACGACGAGGCCCCGGAAGCGGTCGTCGACGGCTTCGAGGAATTCGCCCCGGTCGCCTTGGGAGAGGGTGAGGAGGGCGACCCTGACCTCGGGGTCGAACGTCAGCGGGCAGAGCGCGGCGCGGGCGGCGGGGCGGAGCAGGATCCGGGGCTCGCCCTCGACGACGGTGCCGATCGGGCCGGCCCCGGGCGAGGCGAAGGTGGCGACCGAGGTCGTGTGGGTCTTGCGGGCGAGGCGGGCGGCGTGGATCTCGTCGGCCAGGACGACCACGACGCCGAGGTTCCGGCAGGCGGGGTCGGCGGCGACGGCGAGCGCGGCGGCGAGGTTGGCGGGGCCGTCGGCGCCGGGCAGGTCGGGGCGGCGCATGGCGCCGGTGACGGCGATGGGCTGCTCGGTGGTGCAGAGCAGGTCGAGGAGGAAGGCGGTCTCCTCCAGGGTGTCCGTGCCCTGGACGACGACCACGCCGGAGCCGTCGGCGACGGTGGCACGGACCTCGGCGGCGAGGTCCGCGAGGTCCGCGTGGGTGAGGGACGAGCTGGGGACCCGCCGGAAGTCGCGGAGGACGACGTCCTCGGGCGCGCCGAGACCTGCCAGGACCTCCTGGCCGGTCATGCGGGCCGCGTCACCGCCTCGCGCGGAGATGGTCCCTCCGAGGGTGAAGACCGTGACGCGGGCCATCAGCGTGCTCCGTCCGCGATCGTCTCGTGGTGGCGGATGACCTCCGCGATGATGAAGTTCAGGAGCTTCTCCGCGAAGGCCGGGTCCAGTCTCGCGCTCTCGGCCAGTTCCCGCAGCCGGGCGATCTGGCGGGACTCGCGGGCGGGGTCGGCGGGCGGCAGCTTGTGCTCGGCCTTGAGGACGCCGACCTGCTGGGTGCACTTGAAGCGCTCGGCGAGCATGTACACGACCGCGGCGTCGATGTTGTCGATGCTCTCGCGGAGCCGGGTCAGTTCGGCCCGTACGGAGTCGTCGACCGGGCGGGGCAGGGTGGAGTCACTCATGATCTGCGAGCTTAGACCGATCTCGGCTGGATCGTGGGCGGGTGTTCGGGATCCGGTACGCGGTTGCTCCAGCCGCCGTGGACGGACCGCCCCTGCTGCTCGCGGAAGCGGATGGGCGCGGTGCCGACCCGGCGGGTGAAGAGCCGGGAGAAGTAGGCGGGGTCGTCGTAGCCGACGCGGCGGGCGACGGCCGCGACGGGGAGCTCGGTGGCGGCGAGGAGTTCCTTGGCGCGGCCGAGGCGGACGGTGAGCAGGTAGTCCTTGGGGCTGCAGCCGGCCGCGCGGCGGACGGCGGTGCGCAGTTCGGCGGCGGTCATGCCGTGCCGGGCCGCATGTTCGGCGACGGAGAGCGGCTGGAAGGCGTCGCGGGCGAGGGCGGCGAGGACGGGGTCGCCGTCGGCGTTGGTGTCGGCGCGGGCGCGGCGCAGCGCGACGAGCAGCTCGTGGACGGCGGCGCCGGTCTCGACCTCCAGGAGGGGGTTGCCGGGGCGGGCGGCGCGGGCTATGCGGCTGATGGCGGCGCGGGCGGGGGCGGCGTCGGAGAGGGGCACGACGGGCCGGTCGGGCTCGATGTAGCCGAGCTCGGTGTACGTGGCGGTGGCGGGTCCCGAGAAGTCGACGAAGGCCTCGTCCCAGCCGGTGCCGGGGTCGGCGGCGTAGTGGTGGGGGGTGCCGGGGGTGAGCCAGATCAGGGCGGGGGCGGTGACGACGGTGCGGCGCCCGTCGGCGCCCAGGTACCAGCCGCTGCCCGCGGACACGACGACGGCGACGTGGTGGTCGAGGGTGCGGGGTCCGACCGTGGGCAGGGTGCCGTGCTGGAGTCCGACGCCGAGGCAGACGAGGCCGAGGCGGTGGTGGACCGGGCTGGGCGTGAAGTAGCGCATCCAGGTGTGGTACATGCCGGGTGGGCCTCCCTGACGTCCGCTGCGACGTCTCTAACGTCCAAACTGCGACGATCTTTGTCCATGGACCGGTCCGCCGCCAGAGGGCGAGGGTGAGGTCATGAGCACGTTCGCTGTGGGTGACGAGGACTTTCTGCTCGACGGGCGGCCGGTGCGCCTCCTCTCGGGGGCGTTGCACTACTTCCGGGTGCACGAGGCGCACTGGGAGCACCGGCTCGGGATGCTGCGCGCGATGGGCCTGAACTGCGTCGAGACGTACGTCCCCTGGAACCTGTACGCGCCGGAGCCCGGTCGGTACGGGGACGTGGAGGCGCTCGGCCGGTTCCTGGACGCGGTGGAGCGGGCCGGGATGCACGCGATCGTGCGCCCGGGTCCGTACATCTGCGCCGAGTGGGAGAACGGCGGGCTTCCGCACTGGCTGACGGGACCACTCGGGCGGCGCGTGCGGACCCTCGACCCGGAGTTCCTGGCGGCGGTGGAGGCCTGGTTCCGGCGGCTGCTTCCGCAGGTGGTGGAGCGGCAGGTCGACCGGGGCGGCCCGGTGATCCTGGTGCAGGTGGAGAACGAGTACGGGAGTTACGGCAGCGACCGGGCGTATCTGGAGTGGGTGGCGGAGCTGCTGCGCGCGTGCGGGGTGAGCATGCCGCTCTTCACGTCGGACGGTCCTGAGGACCACATGCTGACGGGTGGTTCGGTGCCGGGGGTGCTCGCGACGGCGAACTTCGGCTCGGGGGCGCGGGAGGGGTTCGCGACGCTGCGGCGGCATCAGCCGAAGGGCCCGCTGATGTGCATGGAGTTCTGGTGCGGCTGGTTCGACCACTGGGGCACGGAGCACGCGGTGCGGGACGCGGCGGACGCGGCGACGGCGCTGCGGGAGATCCTGGAGTGCGGGGCGTCGGTCAATGTGTACATGGCGCACGGCGGGACCAACTTCGGCGGCTGGGCGGGGGCGAACCGGACGGGTGAGCTGCACGACGGGGTGCTGCGGCCGACGGTGACCTCGTACGACTACGACGCGCCGGTGGACGAGGCGGGGCGGCCGACGGAGAAGTTCCGGCGCTTCCGCGAGGTGCTCGCGGAGTTCGCGGAGGGGCCGCTGCCCGCGCTGCCCGAGCCGCCGGCGCGGCTGGCGGCCCCGGTGCGGGGCGGCCTCGTGGAGTGGGCGCCGCTCGACGAGGTCCTGGAGGTGCTCGGCGACGAGGAGGCGCGGGCGCCGGTGCCGCCGTCCTTCGAGGAGCTGGGCGTGGACCGGGGCCTGGTCCGCTACCGGGTGGAGGTCCCGGGGCACCGGCAGCCGTACGCGCTGGGGGTGACGGGGCTGCGGGACCGGGCGACGGTGTGCGTCGACGGGGTCCCGGCGGGGGTGCTCGACGCCGAGGACTCGACGCTCGTGGAGCCGGTGGCGGGGCCGGCCGTGGTGGACCTGTGGGTGGAGTCGCTCGGCCGGGTCAACTACGGGCCGCGGCTTGCCGAGCCGAAGGGGATCGCCGGCGGGGTGCGGCACGAGCGGCAGTACCTGCACGGGTTCCGGGCTCAGGGCCTGCGCCTGGACGCCTTCGAGTCGGCGGCGGTGGCGAAGGTGCCGTTCCGGCCGGTGGCCGGGGAGGGGGGGCCGGGGCTCTACCGGGCCGTCGTGGACGTGACGGGTCCGGGAGACGCCATGCTCTCGCTCCCGGACGCGACGCGCGGCTTCGTCTGGGTGAACGGCTTCTGCCTGGGCCGGTACTGGAGCGTCGGCCCGCAGGAGTCGCTGTTCGTGCCGGGGCCGGTGCTGCGGGAGGGCGCCAACGAGGTGTGGGTGCTTGAGCTGGCGGGCGGGGCGGGGGCGGAGGTCGTCCTCGATGTCCTTTCACACTGAACAAGGGCATCACGCGCGTGAAGGTGCCCCGGAGCCGAGGCCGCTCCGGGGCACCCGTTCACGGTTCGCCGTTACAGCGTGGCCGCGGCCGACTTGATCGCGGCGGCGAAGGTCGAGACCTCCGTGTAGACGCCGGGGTAGCCGGCCCGGGCGCAGCCCTCGCCCCAGCTCACGATGCCGACCTGGATCCAGGCGCCGGCGTTGTCCTTGCGGAACATCGGGCCGCCGGAGTCACCCTGGCAGGTGTCGACCCCGCCCTCGGGGTACCCGGCGCAGATCTCCTCGGCGGGGACGAGGGAGCTGCCGTACGAGGCCTGGCAGGAGGCGTCCGAGACGAACGGGACGTTCGCCTTGCGCAGGTAGCGCTGCTGCGCGCCGCCCTCGCGGGTGCCACCCCAGCCGGCCACGGTGAAGGTGCCGCTGTTGTACGCGGTCGTGTCGGCGATCTTGAGGGTGGGGACCGAGGTGATCGGCGACGCGAGCTTGATCAGGGCCCAGTCCTTGCCCGTGCCGTTGTAGCCGGGGGCCTGGAGGACCTTGGTGGACTTGACCTTGATCGCGCTGCTGGACTGGAGGTCCACGACTCCGACGGTGGCGGTGATGCCGGTGTTGTTGCCGGAGCCGCTCACACAGTGGGCGGCGGTGAGGACGATCTGCGGGGTCAGCATCGAGCCGCCGCAGCCCATCGAGAGCCTGACCATCCAGGGGAACTCGCCCTGCGCGGCGCGCACGCCGCCGACGACGGGCGCCGGGGCGGCGGAGGCGGTGGTGGGCTGGAGGCTGACGGCGGCGAGGACGACGGCGCCGGCTGCCGCGAGTTTCTGGAGGGCGCTGACCAGACGGTTCTTCTTCACGCGTGCTCCTTTTTCATGGGGGGTTGAGCCCGACGGGAATGACATGCGCCCGTCAAGCCATGTCCGGATTATGGACAGCGCTCAACTGCCGCCACAAGAAAGCCTTTTCGGCCAGAACCGGTGGAGGGACCGTACAGTGGACGGGAGGGGGGATCCGGTATGCCGAACCGCCAGGGGGCCGACCGTGTCGGCCACGGCTTCCCGCACCGCGCGGCGGTCCGGGACTCGCTCACCGCGCTCTACCGGCGCCTCTCCCCCGACGGTGTCCAGCGGTTTCCGGCGAGCGTGCCGGCCGCCGACATGGCCATCGGCGACGACGAGGACCTCCATCTGGGCACCCAGCGGGTGGCCCGCGCGCTCGTCCACCACCTACGGCTCCCCGACGCCCGCATCGTGGCGAGTTTCCGCCCCATGGAGCACGCGGCCACCGTCGAGCTCGCCGCCGGACCCGAGTACTTCGTCGAACTCAACGACCGCTTCCGGACCCGCCGCCGGGACATCGGCGCGGCCCTCGCCCACGAGATCACCCACGTCCTGCTGCACCGGCTCGGCCTCGGCTTCCCCGGCACCGCGGAGAACGAGATCCTCACCGACGTCGTGACCACCTACCTGGGCGCGGGCTGGCTGCTCCTCGACGCGTACCGACAGGACGGGGTCGAGAGCCAGAAGCTCGGCTATCTGACCCCGGAGGAGTTCGGCTACGTCCTCGCCAAGCGGGCCGAGGTCTTCGGGGAGGACCCCTCGCCGTGGTTCACCAGCGCGGTGGCGTACGAGGCGTGGGTACGGGGCCGGGCCGAGGCGGAGCGGGAGCGGCGGCAGCCGCCGCTCGCCGGGGCGGGCTGGGCGGAGCGGCGGCGGTACGGCAGGGAGCGGCGCCAGGGCCGGGCGGCGGCGGGAGCCCCGTACTCCTTCGACGGCGGGACCCCGGCGACCGGCGTCTCCTTCGCCTGCCCGGTCTGCCTCCAGCGGCTGCGGGTCCCCGCGGGGCGGACCCTGCGGGCGCGGTGCGGGGTGTGCGGCTCGGTCCTGGAGTGCGCGGCCTGACCGGCCCCACGGGGACGCGAAAGTGCCTGGGCCCGCCGCCGTACGGGGAATGGATTTGCGCCATGTACGGACGGGGCGTCAGGGTCGGCGCATGAGTACGTTGTTCGACGCCATCCGAGCCGGGGACGAGGACGGGGCCGTACGCGCCCTGCGGAGCGGGGCGGACCCCGAGGGCCGGGAGGACGGGGAGACCGCGCTGTACCGGGCCGCCGTCGGCGACGAGCCGGGGATCGTCCGGGTGCTGCTCGCCGCCGGTGCCGATCCGGGGCGGCGCAGTGGCGAGGAGGACAGCGACCTGCCCCTGTGCGGGGCGGCCTGCGGCGGGCACGCCGAGGTCGTCCGGGCGCTGCTCGCGGGCGGCGCGCCGGCCGACCAGGAGGAGGAGTTCGGCTTCACGGCGCTCGCCTGGGCGCTCCGGCTCGGCCACGCCGGCACGGCGCGGGTGCTCCTGGAGCACGGCGCCGACCCGGACCGCCCGGGACCCGACGGTTTCCTCCCGCTCGTCGCCGCCGCCCGGCGCGGCTCCACCGCCTGCGTACGGGCGCTGCTCGACCACGGGGCGGCCGCCCCGGAGGCCGCGCTGCGGGAGGCGCGGCGGTGGATCGGCGCCGACATCGCGGCCGAGCTGCGGCGCGGGCTCGTCGCGGGGAACGACGGCGGGCAGACGTACGAGGCGGTCGTCCGCCGGGTCCGGGAGGACGGCGGGGTGACGGTCGTCGTCGAGCTGCTGCGGGAGGACGGCGCTCCCACGCGCGGCGACGAGCGGCAGACCGGTCACGCGGCGATCGCCACGCTCCTGGAGGCGGCGATCGGGCTGCGCACCCCGCACGAGGAACTCGCGGCGCGGGCGCTGCGCTGCGGGGATCCGGAGCTCGACGCCTGGACGACGGCGGTGGCCGAACTGGCCGGCCGGGCCGACGAGGAGACCTTCGTGGCGGCGGCGGGCTGGTGCGCCTATCGCGATCCGCTGCGGCGGGCGCTCGGCGCGCGGGTGCTCGGCGCGCTGCCGGGCTTCGCGGCGAGCGCGCTGCCGGTGCTGCGCCCGCTGGCCGCGGAGGCCGGGCCCACGGCGCGGGAACCCCTGCTGTCGACGGTGCTCGCGCTCGGGGAGTGCGGGGACGCGGAGGCGGTGCCCGAGCTGCTCGCGGCGGCCGGGCATCCGGAGGCGGCGGTACGGCGGGCGGTCGCGGGGGCGTTGGCCGGGATCGTGCCGGCGGGGCACACCGAGGCCCTCGGGGTGCTCCTCGCGCTGAGCCGGGACGGCGACGCCCGGGTGCGGGACTGGGCGACGCTCGCCCTCGCCGAGCTGCCCGACGACACCCCTCTCGTACGGGAGGGGCTCGCCGAGCGGCTCGGCGACGACGATCCGGAGACGGCGGCGGAGGCGGCGCGCGGCCTGGCGATCCGTCAGGACCCGCGGGCCGTGGACGCCTTGGCGACGATCCTCGCGGACGGCGACCCGGACGGCGCGGCGCGCGAGACGGCACTCGCCGCCCTCGAACACGTCCGGGACGCCCGGGTCAGGACCCGTCTGGAGTGGACGGCCCCGCGCCGCGGCTGACGGGACATCAGCAGGAGTGGTCGATCAGCAGTCGTGGTCGATCAGGTCGAACGAGGCGTAGTGGTCGGCCGTGTAGTAGTCCTCCTGGAACGAGTTCCCGGTCACGATCCGGCGGGCACCGCGGGTGGAGACGCCCGGGGTCTTGACCGTGTACTCGTGGTAGTAGCCCAGCGAGTGGGACGGGAGGATCCCTTCCCGGTTCTGGAAGACGGCGCCGTCCTGGCGGTACGGGAAGGGGCCGCCCGCGTCGATCAGCCGCAGGGTGGTGTGGGCCTGGGACGGCAGGTCGGAGTAACAGATGTCCCCGACGGCCGCGGTCGCCGCGAGCGAGGACGCGACGGTCGCGGGTGCGGGGGCCGGCGCGGCGGTGGCGGGGGCCCCGAGGAGGAGGGAGGAGAGGAGGGCGGTGGCGACACCGCCGGCGAGGGTGAATCGAGGGGGGATTCGCATGGCTGGATGATGACGCGCGTAGAGCGGCCCCCGGAAGGCCAACCCTCTTCAATTCCCCGGACGTTCACCGCTCGTCACCACTCGTGCGGATGTCGTGCACGACGTTTCACCGATCACGAGCAGGCCTCTCCCGTACGGCCCCGGCGGCTGCTACCTTCCTCCCCAGTCGCCTAACAAACGTTTGGTGGGCCCGTCCGCCCGTCAGCCCGTATGTTCATGAGGGAGTCCGGCCATGCCCCTGTCCCGACGCGCGCTGCTCACCACCACCGGCGCCACCGCCCTGTTCACGGCCCTGCCCACGAACGCGCAGGCGCACGCGAAACCGCGAGCACCCCGGAACACGATCCGCCAGATCCCGCTCCAGGGCGCGGTCAACGTCCGTGACCTCGGTGGATACCGCACCTACGACGGCGGCCGGGTCCGCCACGGCCTCGCCTACCGGGGCGACCACCTCGGCAAGCTCACCGCCGCCGACCTCACCACCCTCGCCGGAATCGGCCTCGGGACCGTCGTCGACCTGCGGATCCCGCTGGAGGTGCAGTACGACGGCGCCGACCGCCTGCCGGCCGGTACGGTCCCGGTCGCCCGGCCCATCACCGACAACGGTCTGTTCGGGCAGCTGATGGCCGCGATCGGCTCCCGCGACCCGGTGCGGCAGGAGGAGATGCTCGGCGGCGGGCGGGCGGCCGCCTTCATGAGCGACGTGTACCGGACCTTCGTCACCGACGCCGCGAACCGGGCCGCGTTCGCCGCGAACCTGCGGGACCTGGGCGACCCCGCCCGGGGGCCGGTGCTCTTCCACTGCACCTCGGGCAAGGACCGCACCGGCTGGACCGGCTATCTCCTGCTCACCCTGCTGGGCGTGCCGACGGCGTCGGCCCGCGACGACTACCTGGCCTCGAACACCATCCGCGCCGCCTACGACGCCAAGGTGCGCGAGGGACTCAAGCAGGGCGGGCTCATGCAGAACCCGGACCTGATCGTGCCGCTCCAGGAAGTACGTCCGGAGTATCTCGACACTGCCCTCGACCAGGTCCGGGCCTCATACGGAAGCCTTCTCCGTTACTGCTCCGTCGGCCTCGGCCTGGAGTTCCGCGACGTGCTGGCGCTGCGGGAACGGCTCGTGCTCGGCGCCTGACGTCCGCCGCGGGCGGCTCCCGCCCCGGCACCGCGACCCGCACCCGCGCCGGAGCCGGCGCCCCGGCCACCGCCGGAGCCGCGACCCGCACCGGCCGCGGCACGGCCCGTGCCGCCCGCGGAGCGCCCGGAGCCGCCCGCGGAGCCGGATCCACGGCCCGTGGACGTACCGGAGCCGGAGGCGCGCCCCGAGCCCATCGACGTGGTCGAGCCCGTCCCGCTTCCGCCACCGGCGGGGGCGGGACGGCGACGACGGCCTCGGCCGCCACCGGCGCCGCTGCCACCGGCTCCCGCCGCCTTGCGCGGCTGGGTCGGCTGCGGCGTCTCGATGACGATCGGGACGCCGGAGGGCTCCTTGGCGCCGGTCAGGTCGGTCAGGTGCTGGTCGCTGGACTTGATCTGCGCCGTGCGCGGGCTGATCCCGGCGTTCGACATCAGCCGGCCCATGTCCCGCTTCTGCTCGGGCAGGACCAGGGTGAAGACGCTGCCGGACTCGCCGGCGCGGGCGGTCCGGCCGCCGCGGTGCAGGTAGTCCTTGTGGTCCATCGGCGGGTCGACGTTCACGACCATGTCGAGGTCGTCGACGTGGATGCCGCGGGCCGCCACGTTCGTCGCGACGAGCGTGGTGACCTGGCCGGTCTTGAACTGGTCCAGGGTCCGGTTCCGCTGCGGCTGCGAGCGGCCGCCGTGCAGGCCCGAGGCCCGTACGCCGTTGGCGAGGAGCCGCTTGACCAGCCGGTCCACGGACCGCTTGGTGTCGAGGAAGAGGATCGTCCGGCCGTCGCGGGCCGCGATCTTCAGCGTGACGGCCTTCTTGTCGGTCTCGTCCATGACGTACAGGACGTGGTGCTCCATGGTGGTCACGGCACCGGCCGAGGGGTCGACCGAGTGCACGACCGGGTCGTCCAGGAACATCTTGACCAGCTTGTCGATGTTCCGGTCGAGCGTGGCCGAGAAGAGCAGCCGCTGACCGCCCGGCTCGACCTGCTTGAGCAGCTTGGTGACCTGCGGCAGGAAGCCCATGTCGGCCATCTGGTCGGCCTCGTCGAGGACGGTGACGGCGACCCGGTCGAGACGGCAGTCGCCGCGCTCGATGAGGTCCATGAGCCGGCCGGGCGTGGCGATGAGGACCTCGGCGCCGCGCCGCAGCGCGGAGGACTGCCGGGAGATCGACATGCCGCCGACGACCGTGGTGATCCGCAGGCGCAGGGCGCCGGCGTACGGGGTGAGGGCGTCCGTGACCTGCTGCGCGAGCTCGCGGGTGGGCACCAGGACCAGCGCGAGGGGCGCGGTCGGCTCGGCGCGGCGGCCGGCGGTGCGGGCGAGCAGCGCGAGGCCGAAGGCGAGGGTCTTGCCGGAGCCGGTGCGGCCCCGGCCGAGGACGTCGCGCCCGGCGAGGGAGTTCGGCAGGGTCGCGGCCTGGATCGGGAACGGCTCCGTCACACCCTGCTCGCCCAGAATCCGCAGGAGGCCCTCGGGCATGTCCAGGTCGGCGAAGGAGGCCACCGCGGGAAGCGCGGGCGTCACCGTCTCCGGCGGGGTGAACTCGCTCGGCGGCGGGGGCGCGGTGGGACGACGGCCACCGCGGGAGGCCTTCGGCTGTGACGTGGACTTCACCTGGGCGGTGCGGGAGCTGCGCTTGAAGGGGCGTTCGGAGCGGGTCATGCGTGCCTTCCTGGCCGGTGCTCGCGGCACAGCCGGGGCCCGCACCTGCACGATGCGGGCCCCGGCTGTTCTACCCGGAACACGTGAACGGGCCCCGGCTGTGTCTCCCGGAGCACGTGAACGGACCCCGGCTGCTTCTCCCGGAACACGCGATACGCACTCCGGATGTCTCTACCGGAACAATAGTGCGCCTCAGGACCTTCCCGCCCCGCCCGACCGATGCCTGGACGGATCACACCAGGCCCGGGCGCCGCGACGTGGGCGACTTCACAGCCGTTCCGTGATCGCCGGAGGCGACGGGCCTGTCGGTCACGCGCGTACGGCGACGCCGTCCAGGACCATCGACAGGTACTGGCGGGCGATCTCCTCCGGGCTGTGCCGGCCGCCGGGCCGGTACCAGGACGCGGCGACCCAGACCGTGTCGCGCACGAACCGGTAGGTCAGCCGGACGTCGAGGTCGGCGCGGAACACCCCGGCCGCGACACCGCGCTCCAGCGTACCGAGCCAGGCCTTCTCGAACCTCTCCTGCGAGTCCACGAGGTAGTGGAAGCGGGGCAGGTCGGTGAGGTGCCGGGACTCCTTCTGGTAGATGGCGACGGCGGCGCGATGCCGGTCGATCTCCCGGAAGGACTCGGTGACCAGCGCCTCGATGGTCTCGCGGGGCCCGAGCCCGGCGCCGAGGACGGCGTCGTACCCCTCCCACAGCTCGTTCAGGAAGCCGGAGAGGATCTCGTCGAGCATCGACTCCTTGGAGTCGAAGTGGTAGTAGAGGCTGCCGGCGAGCATGCCGGCGGCGTCCGCGATCTTGCGGACGGTGGTGGCGTTGTACCCCTGGGCGGCGAAGACCTCGGCCGCCGTGTCGAGGAGCTCACGGCGCCGCTCGGGCCCGGCGCTCACCTGGGTCTTCTTCTTGCTGGCAGTGTTCGGCACCCGCCCATTCTCGCCCCAGGGCGTGTCCGGCGGGCCCTGGCGGGTGCCTCAGGACTCCTCGCGCGGCGGGCTGTCGTCGTTGCCGCGCCGGATCGTCCGCACGGGACGCCCGGGGGCCCAGGTCCGCAGGACCATCTCGTCGCCCTCCACCCGGATCCGTACGACCTCGGTGGGTTCCACCCGGAAGAGGTGGAAGGGCAGCGGCGCGCCCGCGTCGGCCGCGTACCGCTCGACGGTCTCCGGGTCGGTGATCTCTACCGCCCGCCCGGAGACGCGGACGTCCCCGCCGCCCATGCCAGTGCCGGAGCCGGGGTTGGCGAGCAGCGCGAAGCGCGGGTCGCGGCGCAGGTCGAGCGCCTTCCGGGAGTGCGGCATCATGCCGAGCCAGAGCTCGCCGAAGCGGAAGTCCGCCTCGATGCCGCTGAGCCGGGGCGAGCCGTCCTTCCGTACGGTGGCGAGCGCGTGGTGCGTGTACTGGCCGAAGCGCTCGCGCACGGCCGCGGCCAGCTCGGGTTCGGCGGCCTCGAAGGCCGGCCAGGTGGCTGCGTTGGCTGCGGTGTGTCCCTTGTCTCCCATGACTCCAGGAAACACCGGATACCCGACACCCTCTGTCCGGATTACTCCGAACGTTTCCCTGGGCTCAGCGCACTCCCTACGAGGTCGCGGCACGCTCCCCCGCACTGCGCTCGACGCAGAACTCGTTGCCCTCCGGGTCGGCGAGGGTCGCCCAGCCGGTGCCGTCGGCGTTCCGCCGGTCGTCGAGGAGGGTGGCGCCGAGGGCGAGCAGCCGCTCGATCTCCTCGTCGCGGGTGCGGTCCTGCGGCTGGAGGTCGAGGTGGACGCGGTTCTTCACCGACTTCGCCTCGGGTACCTGGATGAAGAGGAGGCTCACGCCGGGCGACTCGACGATGGCCTCGGGGTCTCCGGGGAAGTCGTCGGCGCCGAGCTTCGCGTCCAGCGCCACGGCCCAGAAGCTCGCCAGGGCGTAGGCGTCGGCGCAGTCGATGGTGACGTGTCGTACGAGAGAAGTCATGGCGTCATGATCGCCCGTGCGTCCCGGAGTCGGCCACTGGAATACCCATCGCCCGGTCGTCGGCGACGAGTTGCCTGTTCTCGGTGACCGCGACGAGCGCCGCGAGGGAGGAACGGGTGTCCTGGAGGCCGTGGATCTTCTCGTCGATGGCGTCGAGCTGGGCGACGAGCATCGGACTGAGGCAGGGCTCGATCTCCGCCTCGCTGCCGCACACGCAGTCCAGGACCTCGGCGATGACCCGGGTCGGCAGTCCGGCGCCGAGGAGGGCCCGGATGCGGCGGACGACCGCGGGGGCGTCGGGGCCGTACACCCGCTGCCCGCCCGGGGTGCGCTCCGAGGCGAGGAGACCCTGCTCCTCGTAGTAGCGGAGCAGCCGGACACCGACCCCGGTCTCGCGTGACAGCTCACCGATCTTCACTGTGACCCCCCTCACATCGGCCCGTTTCCGCTTGAAGCTCACACCGGTGTGAGCTCCTACGGTTCCGGACATGACAAACAACGCGGACTCCGCTGACACGACGATATTCCAGCTCGGGGGCGACCTCCCGGTCCGGCGCATCGGCTACGGCACGATGCGCCTCGCCGACGGCCCTGGCGACCCGACCGGCCCCGAGGCCCGCATCTGGTCGGCCCCGGCCGGCCGGACGGCCGCGCTGGCCCTGCTGCGGACGGCCGCCGAGGCGGGGGTCACCCTCTTCGACACGGCCGACGCGTACGCGCTGGGGGCGGGCGAGGAGCTCCTCGCCGAGGCGCTCCGCCCGTACGGCGACACCGTCGCGGTGGCCACCAAGGTCGGTGTGGTCAGGCCCTCCCCCACCGAGTGGGTGCCGCTCGGGCACCCCGCCTATCTGCGCCAGCAGGCCGAACTGAGCCTGCGCCGGCTGGGTACGGAGCGGATCGACCTGCTGTATCTGCACCGTCTCGACGAGAACTACCCGGTCGCCGAGCAGGTGGGGGCGTTGCGCCGGCTCCAGGAGGAGGGCAAGGTCCGGCACGTCGGCCTTTCGGAGGTGACGGTCGCGCAGCTGGAGGAGGCCGAGTCCGTCACGCCGATCGCGGCCGTGCAGAACCTCTACAACCTGGCGACCCGCGACCACGAGGCTGTCGTCGAGCACACGGCGGGGCGTGGCATCGCCTTCGTCCCCTTCTTCCCGATCGCCATGGGCGGGCACGCGGGGCCGGACGGCCGCGTGGCCCGCGTCGCCCGCGAGGTCGGCGCCACCCCGTCCCAGACGGCCCTGGCCTGGCTCCTGCACCGGGCCCCGCACATCCTCCCCATCCCCGGTACGTCCTCGGCGGCGCACCTCCTGGAGAACCTGGGCGCGCTCGATCTCACGCTCACCGAGGAGCAGTTCGCGCGGCTGGGGGAGGAAGGCTGACGCCGACGGCCCCGGCGGGGCGGCGGACAGGGGCGGGTCATGGCCATGGGCGCTCCTCCCCCGTCCCCTTCCCCAGGTGCTCGATGTCCGCGAGCATGGCGTCGGCCAGGTCGCGCTCGGCCGCGTAGTACCGCTCGGCCCAGGTGAGGGTGAGCCGGGGGTACGCCCACGCCTCGTCGGCCCCGGCGTCCGCCACGTCGGCTTCGGCGCGCAGCCGCATCCCCTCGGCGTACTCCCGGTGTCCGGCCAGGATCTCGCGCATCCGGTCGGGTTCGAGGAGATGGCCCAGCCAGAGCCGCAGCATCGGCCCGTGCTTGAGGACGGGCGGGTCGAGGGGGGCCGTGCGGGCCCAGAGGCGGACGGCGGCGAGGCCCGCGTCGGTGATCCGGTAGACGCGCTTGTCGCGCGTGCCGGTCTCGGGTGCGACCAGGCGCGAGGTGGCGTAGCCGGTCGTCTCCAGCCGTTTGAGCTCGCTGTAGATCTGGCTGAACGACGGGCTCCAGTAGAAGAGGCGCAGCGACCGGTCGGACCATTTCTTGAGGTCGTAGCCGGACAACTCCCGTCCGAAGGAGAGCAGTCCGAGCACGGCCCAGCTGGTCGCGGGAAGCCCGGGCAGTGCCTCCGGGGCCCCCTCCGTCGTCTCGTCCACGGACGGAAGTGTACGGCGCTTCCCTCTTCCATCTATGCCTGCTAGAAGTATTTCGATTAGGCATACCTGTCGCAGCGAGCCGCAGCCGCAGCGCACCCGCACAGGTTCGGGAGGAGCTCACCGTGAAGTTCTCCATGATCTTCGAAGCACAGCTCGTCGACCCCACCCCCGCACGCGAACGCGCGGTCATCCACGACTGCGTCGAACAGGCAGTCCTCGCCGAGGAGATGGGCTTCGACCGTGTCTGGGCGGTCGAGCACCACTCCCTCACCCAGTACGCCCACATGAGCGCGTCCGAGATCTTCCTGACCTGGGTCGCCGCCCGTACGCGGACCATCCGCGTCGGGCACGGTGTGGTCACCATGCCCTTCGGGTACCAGCACCCCGTCCGGGTCGCCGAACGCGCCGCCATGCTCGACGTGCTCTCCGGCGGCCGCCTCGACGTCGGCGCCGGCCGGGGCGCGACCCGCCAGGAGATGCGGATGTTCGGGGTGGACCCCGAGGACACCCGGCCGCAGACGGAGGAGGCCCTGCGGATCTTCGCCGCGGCGTGGCGCGAGCCGGAGTTCGAGTGGCACGGCTCCCTCGACATCGGCCCCGGCGCGGTCCTGCCGCGCCCCGTGCAGCATCCGCACCCGCCGCTCTTCATGGCCTGCTCGCAGCACGACTCGCTCCGGCAGGCGGCCGAACTCGGCATCGGCGCGCTGGTGATGGGGTTCGCGGGCGCCGACGACGTCCGCGCGATGCGCGCGGTGTACGACGAGACCCTCGCCGTACGGGACGGATCGCGGTTCGTCTCCACCGAGGTCAACGACCACTTCTCCGCCCTCTGCCCGACGATCGTCCTGGACGACGCCGACCGCGCCCTGCGGCTCGGCACGCGCGGCCAGCGCTTCTTCGCCGAGTCGATCGCCCACTGGTACGGCGGCGCCCCGGCGCCCACCGGTTACGCGGAGGACGAGGACCACGCGGGCGCCCTGGAGGAGGAGCGGCAGAAGCTGGTGGCCCGGCTGCACGAGGCGGACATCCCGGCCCGGCCGGTCGACACCGGCACGTACAACACCGACCACGCCTACGGGGACTCCGCGACCGCGATCGCCTACGTGGAGCGGCTGCGGGAGATCGGCGTGGACGAGGTGATGTGCCTGATCCAGATGGGCACGGTGCCGCAGGAGGTCTGCCTGGAGACCATCCGCCAGTGGGGCACGAAGGTCATCCCGCACTTCCGGGCACTCTCCGGCGAGTGAACGCACCGCGGCGCCCTCCCAGTCGTCCGGTCGGGGACATTCGGGGGGCGCCGCGCTCAGTTCCGTACGTCGTTGTACGGGACGTTCAGGGGGTGATCCGGCGGGATCAGACCGTCAGCGAACGGTCCGTCGGGCGGATCGGGGCCGGCAGCGAGCTGGCTCCGGTCAGGTAGCGGTCCACGCCACGGGCGGCGGAGCGGCCCTCGGCGATGGCCCACACGATGAGGGACTGGCCGCGACCCGCGTCACCGGCGACGTACACGCCATCGACGTTGGTGGCGAAGTCCGCGTCACGGGCGATGTTACCCCGCGCATCCAGGTCCAGACCAAACTGGGCGACCAGACCGTTCTCCACGTCCGTGCCGGTGAAGCCCATCGCGAGCGTGACCAGCTGGGCGGGGATCTTGCGCTCCGTGCCCGGCTTCTGGGTCAGCTTGCCCTCGACGAACTCGACCTCGACGAGGTGGAGGAACTGGACGTTGCCGTCCTCGTCGCCCTCGAAGTGGGTGGTGGAGACGGAGTAGACCCGCTCGCCGCCCTCCTCGTGCGCCGAGGTGACCTTGTACAGCATCGGGAAGGTCGGCCAGGGCTGGCCGGCGTTCCGGTCCTCGCCCGGCCTCGGCATGATCTCCAGCTGTGTGACCGAGGCCGCGCCCTGGCGGTGCGCCGTACCGACGCAGTCCGCGCCGGTGTCGCCGCCGCCGATGACGACGACGTGCTTGCCCTCGGCGGTGATCGGCGGGGCCACGAAGTCGCCCTCGACGACCTTGTTCGCCAGCGGCAGGTACTCCATCGCCTGGTGGATGCCGTTGAGTTCGCGGCCCGGGACGGGCAGGTCACGCGCGGTGGTGGCGCCGGCGGCGATGACCACGGCGTCGAACCGCTTGCGCAGGTCCGTCGAGGTCAGGTCGCGGCCGATCTCGATGCCGGTACGGAACTTGGTGCCCTCCGCGCGCATCTGCTCGATGCGGCGGTTGATGTGCCGCTTCTCCATCTTGAACTCGGGGATGCCGTAGCGCAGCAGGCCGCCGATGCGGTCGGCGCGCTCGTACACGACCACGGTGTGGCCGGCCCGGGTCAGCTGCTGGGCGGCGGCGAGACCCGCCGGGCCCGAGCCGATGACGGCGGCGGTCTTGCCGGACAGGCGCTCGGGCACCTGCGGCTTGACGTCGTTGGCGTCCCAGGCCTTGTCGATGATGGAGACTTCGACGTTCTTGATCGTGACGGCCGGCTGGTTGATGCCGAGCACGCACGCCGACTCGCACGGAGCCGGGCACAGGCGGCCGGTGAACTCCGGGAAGTTGTTGGTGGCGTGCAGACGCTCCTGCGCCGCCGACCAGTCCTCGCGGTAGGCGTAGTCGTTCCACTCGGGGATCAGGTTCCCGAGGGGGCAGCCGTTGTGGCAGAACGGGATGCCGCAGTCCATGCAGCGGCCGGCCTGCTTGCTGATGATCGGCAGCAGGGAGCCGGGAACGTAGACCTCGTTCCAGTCTCTGACTCGCTCGCCCACCGGCCGGGTCTTGGCGACCTCGCGCCCGGTGGTCAGGAAGCCCTTGGGGTCAGCCATTGGTCGCCGCCTCCATCATCTTCTCGGTGGTCTCGGTCTCGGAGAGACCGGCGAGCTCAGCGGCGTCCTTGGCGGCGAGCACTGCCTTGTACGTGGTGGGGATGATCTTGCTGAACCGGGCCGCCGCGGCGTCCCAGTCGGCGAGGAGCTTCTCCGCGACCGTCGAGCCGGTCTCCTCCTGGTGGCGGCGCACGACGTCGTGCAGCCACGCCTTGTCGGAGTCCGACGGGGTCTCGACCGCTCCCAGGTTGCCGGAGTTGACGTTGTCCCGGTCGAGGTCGATGACGTAGGCGACACCGCCCGACATGCCCGCCGCGAAGTTGCGGCCGGTCTCGCCGAGGACGACCGCCGTACCGCCGGTCATGTACTCGCAGCCGTGGTCGCCCACGCCCTCCGAGACGACCAGCGCGCCGGAGTTGCGGACGCAGAAGCGCTCGCCGGTGCGGCCGCGCAGGAACAGCTCGCCGCCGGTCGCGCCGTAGCCGATCGTGTTGCCCGCGATGGTCGAGTACTCGGCCAGGTGGTCGGCGCCGCGGTCCGGGCGGACGACGACGCGGCCGCCGGAGAGGCCCTTGCCGACGTAGTCGTTCGCGTCGCCCTCCAGGCGGAGGGTGACACCGCTCGGCAGGAAGGCGCCGAAGGACTGGCCGGCGGAGCCGGTGAAGGTGATGTCGATGGTGTCGGCCGGGAGGCCGGCGCCACCGAACTTCTTCGTCACCTGGTGGCCGAGCATGGTGCCCACGGTCCGGTTGATGTTGCGGATCGCGACCTGGGCGCGGACCGGCTGCGCCTCCTCGGCGGAGGCGGCGTTGAGGGCCTCGGCGGCGAGCTGGATCAGCTCGTTGTCGAGGGCCTTCTCCAGACCGTGGTCCTGCTCGATCAGGGCGTGGCGGACCGCGCCCTCGGGCAGCTCGGGCACGTAGAAGAGCGGCTCCAGGTCGAGACCCTGCGCCTTCCAGTGCGTGACGGCACGGCTGGTGTCGAGCAGCTCGGCGTGGCCGACGGCCTCTTCGATGGTGCGGAAGCCCAGCTCGGCGAGGAGCTCGCGGACCTCCTCGGCGATGAACTCGAAGAAGTTGACGACGTACTCGGCCTTGCCGGAGAACCGGTCGCGCAGCGCCGGGTTCTGGGTGGCGATGCCCACCGGGCAGGTGTCGAGGTGGCAGACGCGCATCATGACGCAGCCGGAGACGACGAGCGGCGCGGTCGCGAAACCGAACTCCTCGGCGCCGAGCAGCGCGGCGATGACGACGTCACGGCCGGTCTTGAGCTGGCCGTCGGTCTGGACGACGATGCGGTCGCGCAGGCCGTTGAGCAGCAGGGTCTGCTGGGTCTCGGCGAGGCCGAGCTCCCAGGGGCCGCCCGCGTGCTTCAGGGAGGTCAGCGGGGAGGCGCCCGTTCCGCCGTCGTGGCCGGAGATGAGGACGACGTCCGCGTGGGCCTTGGAGACACCGGCGGCGACCGTGCCGACGCCGACCTCGGAGACCAGCTTCACGTGGATGCGGGCGACCGGGTTGGCGTTCTTGAGGTCGTGGATCAGCTGAGCCAGGTCCTCGATGGAGTAGATGTCGTGGTGCGGCGGCGGCGAGATGAGGCCGACGCCGGGCGTCGAGTGACGCGTCTTGGCGACCCACGGGTAGACCTTGTGGCCGGGCAGCTGGCCGCCCTCGCCGGGCTTGGCGCCCTGCGCCATCTTGATCTGGATGTCGTCGGCGTTGACCAGGTACTCGCTGGTGACGCCGAAGCGGCCGGAGGCGACCTGCTTGATGGAGGAGCGGCGCGCCGGGTCGTACAGGCGGTCCGGGTCCTCGCCGCCCTCACCGGTGTTGGACTTGGCGCCCAGCTGGTTCATGGCGATGGCGAGGGTCTCGTGCGCCTCGCGGGAGATGGAGCCGTACGACATGGCACCCGTCGAGAACCGCTTGACGATCTCGCTGACCGGCTCGACCTCGTCGACGGAGATCGACGGGCGGTCGGCGGTGATGCCGAAGAGGCCGCGGAGCGTCATGAGGCGCTCGGACTGCTCGTTCACCCGCTCCGTGTACTGCTTGAAGATGTCGTACCGCTTGTTGCGCGTGGCGTGCTGGAGGCGGAAGACGGTCTCCGGGTCGAACAGGTGCGGCTCGCCCTCGCGGCGCCACTGGTACTCGCCGCCGATCTCCAGGGCGCGGTGCGCCGAGGGGACGCCGGAGACGGGGTACGCCTTGACGTGGCGGGCGGCGACCTCCTTGGCGACGACGTCGAGGCCGGCGCCGCCGATCTTGGTGGCCGTGCCGTTGAAGTACGTGGCGACGAAGCCGGCGTCGAGGCCGACGGCCTCGAAGACCTGGGCGCCGCGGTAGGAGGCGACGGTCGAGATGCCCATCTTCGACATGACCTTGAGGACGCCCTTGCCGAGGGCGTAGATCAGGTTCCGGATGGCCTGCTCGGGCTCCATGTCCTCGATGAAGGTGCCGGCGCGGACCAGGTCCTCGACGGACTCCATGGCGAGGTACGGGTTGACCGCCGCGGCGCCGTAGCCGATGAGCAGGGCGACGTGGTGGACCTCGCGGACGTCACCGGCCTCGACCAGCAGGCCCACCTTGGTGCGCTGCTTGGTGCGGATGAGGTGGTGGTGGACGGCCGAGGTGAGCAGCAGCGACGGGATCGGCGCGTGCTCGGCGTCGGAGTGCCGGTCGGAGAGCACGATCAGGCGGGCGCCGCCCTCGATCGCGGTGTCGGCCTCGGCGCAGATCGCCTCGATGCGGGCCGCGAGGGCCTCGCCGCCGCCGGAGACCCGGTAGAGACCGGAGAGGGTCACGGCCTTCATGCCGGGCATGTCGCCGTCGGCGTTGATGTGTATGAGCTTGGCGAGCTCGTCGTTGTCGATCACCGGGAAGGGCAGGGTGACGCTGCGACACGACACGGAGGTCGGGTCGAGCAGGTTGCCCTGGGGGCCGAGCGAGGAGCGGAGGCTCGTCACGAGCTCCTCGCGGATGGCGTCGAGCGGCGGGTTGGTGACCTGCGCGAAGAGCTGGGTGAAGTAGTCGAAGAGCAGCCGCGGGCGGGCGGACAGGGCCGCGATCGGCGAGTCCGTGCCCATGGAGCCGAGCGGCTCGCCGCCGGTGCGGGCCATCGGGGCGAGGATGACGCGGAGCTCTTCCTCGGTGTAGCCGAAGGTCTGCTGGCGGCGGGTGACCGAGGCGTGGGTGTGCACGATGTGCTCGCGCTCGGGGAGGTCGGAGAGCTCGATCTCGCCGGTCTCCAGCCACTCCGCGTACGGGTTCTCGGCGGCGAGACCGGCCTTGATCTCGTCGTCCTCGATGATCCGGTGCTCGGCGGTGTCGACGAGGAACATCTTGCCGGGCTGGAGGCGGCCCTTGCGGACGACCTTGGCCGGGTCGATGTCGAGGACGCCGACCTCGGACGAGAGGACGACGAGGCCCTCGTCGGTGACCCAGTAGCGGCCGGGGCGCAGACCGTTGCGGTCGAGGACCGCGCCGACCTGGACGCCGTCGGTGAAGGTGACGCAGGCCGGTCCGTCCCAGGGCTCCATCATCGTGGAGTGGTACTGGTAGAAGGCACGGCGGGCCGGGTCCATGGAGTCGTGGTTCTCCCACGCCTCCGGGACCATCATCAGGACCGCGTGCGGCAGGGAACGGCCGCCGAGGTGGAGCAGCTCCAGGACCTCGTCGAAGGAGGCCGAGTCGGAGGCGTCCGGGGTGCAGATCGGGAAGATCCGGTCCAGCGAACCCTCTCCGAGGATGTCGGAGTCGAGCTGCGCCTCGCGGGCGGTCATCCAGTTCCGGTTGCCCTTGACGGTGTTGATCTCACCGTTGTGGGCGACGAAGCGGTACGGGTGGGCCAGCGGCCAGCTCGGGAAGGTGTTGGTGGAGAACCGGGAGTGGACCAGGGCCACGGCGGAGGCGCAGCGGCGGTCCGACAGGTCCGGGAAGAAGGGCTCCAGCTGGCCGGTGGTCAGCATGCCCTTGTAGACGATCGTGCGGGCGGAGAGCGACGGGAAGTAGGTCCCGGCCTCACGCTCGGCGCGCTTGCGCAGCACGAACGCCTTGCGGTCCAGCGCGATGCCCGTGCTCTCCCCATCGGCCACGAAGACCTGGCGGAAGACCGGCATGGTGGAGCGGGCGGAGGCGCCGAGCAGCTCGGGGGCGACGGGGACCTCGCGCCAGCCGAGGACGGTGAGGCCCTCTTCGGCGGCGATCGTCTCGATCTTCGAGACGGTCTCGTCCGTGCCGTCCTCGGGGAGGAAGGCGATGCCGACGGCGTACGCACCGGCCTCGGGGAGCTCGAATCCGGCGACCTCGCGGAGGAAGGCGTCCGGGACCTGGAAAAGGATGCCGGCGCCGTCGCCGGAGTCGGGCTCGGAGCCGGTGGCGCCGCGGTGCTCGAGATTGCGCAGTACGGTCAGCGCCTGCTCGACCAGCGCGTGGCTGGCTACACCGGTGAGGGTGGCCACGAACCCGACACCACAGGCGTCGTGTTCGTTACGGGGGTCGTACATCCCCTGCGGAGCGGGGCGACCGTCCATGGGCGACCAGGCGTCGGAACGCATCGGCTCTCCCGTCGTCGTATTGGCATATGTAACTGCCGAGGGACGACGTTGGCCCTCCGCGAAATTTCGTGCAGGTTACATGATGGCTGGCTTCTCGCGAAGTGGATAGCTCATTCCAGCATGCGGACACCACCGACACGCAGTGGTGGTGCGTTCTCACCTATGGGATGCGGGAACAGGGACGTTTCCGCAGGGGACGGACCGGGGGGAGCCGGAGGATCTCCGGGCTTCCGGCGGTCCGTCATGGAGTGGGCCTCATTGCCCAACGACGCTCATGCCTCATTCCCGTTGGTCACGGGTTCGAAACCGCCGAGTAACCGGCTACTTATGTGGCGTCGTGCATAGTGTCTCATCGCGGCGGCGGATCGAGCCAGGGATATACGTCACAGCCGATACGGGCCTTACATCCCGAAAAGGTGCCCCGAAATGCCGGAAAGGCCCCTTGCGAGGCCCTCCCGATCTCCCTTACGGCTACGGAATCCGTTCCGATATCCGGAGCTACAGCGCCGCTCCGAAGAGCATCCCGAGCCCGTACGTCACGGCGGCCGCGGCCCCGCCCAGGACGAGCTGGCGCAGCCCGCTGAAGAGCCAGCCGCGGGCGGTCACCCGGGCCACCAGCGCGCCGCAGGCGAAGAGCCCGAGGAGCGCGAGCAGCACGGCGGGCCAGAGCGCGGTCGCGCCGAGCAGGAACGGCAGCACGGGCAGCAGGGCGCCGAGCGCGAAGGAGCCGAAGGACGACACGGCGGCGACCATCGGCGACGGCAGGTCGTCCGGATCGATGCCGAGCTCCTCGCGGGCGTGGATCTCCAGGGCCTGCTCGGGGTCCTTCGACAACTGCATCGCGACCTCGCGGGCGAGCGCGGGCTCGACGCCCCGGGACACGTACAGCGCGGCGAGCTCCTCCATCTCGTCGATGGGGTGCTTGCGCAACTGACGACGCTCGACGTCCAGTTCCGCCTGGACGAGCTCGCGCTGCGAGGCCACGGAGGTGTACTCGCCGGCCGCCATGGAGAAGGCGCCGGCGGCGAGTCCCGCGACGCCGGTGATGACCACGGTCTGCGTGGACACCGCGCCACCGGCGACGCCGGTCATCAGGGCGAGGTTGGAGACGAGGCCGTCCATCGCGCCGAACACCGCGGGCCGCAGCCAACCGCCGTTCACGTCTCGGTGCGTGTGGTTGTCGCGATGGGCCTCGTGCAGTGGCGCCTGGGCTTCGATGATGGACATGACTCTCCCCTTGTTCCGGCGGGCCGGGTCGCACCCGCCGCCCCCAACACCTCGAAAATACGCGCGATGTAAGGGGCCCGCCAGCAAGGCAGGCCGTACTTACTAAGGCCCCCCTTAGGAGTTGCGTGCCGGGTGAACCTGATTCTGGCGAGGTGTCAGCCGGGTGACAGAGACGTTTCTTCGGCGAGTTCGCGGCCCGCGGTGGCACAGATCCAGGCATCGGGGCGCCGAACTGCGCGCCCCCACCGAGGAAGGGGCCGCGAGAATGACGACCACGGCATGCGACACGCGTGAACGGGCGAGAGGGGCGCTCCTCGGCCTCGCCGTCGGCGACGCCCTCGGAGCCCCCGCGGAGAACATGCGCCCCTCGGAGATCCGCCGCCGATGGGGCCGCATCGAGGGCTTCGTGACGGACCGTCCGGCGGGCACCGACGACACCGAGTACGCGATCTTCTCGGCCCTGCTCCTCGCCCGGCACGGCTCGGCGCTCACCGTCCACCACGTCGAACGGGCCTGGCACCACTGGATCGCCGACCTCGACGAAGGCCCCTTCCGCGGTGCGGGCTTCTCGGAGCGCGGCACGCTGGAGAACCTTCGCCGGGGACTCGCCGCGCCCATCTCCGCCCAGCACCGCCACGCCTGGAGCGACGGGCTCGCGATGCGCGCCGCACCGTTCGGGGTCTTCGCCGCCGGACGCCCGGCGGAGGCGGCGCGCCTCGTCGCGATCGACGGCAGCGTCAGCCACGAGGGAGAAGGCATCTACGGGGGCCAGGCCGTCGCCGCGGGCGTCGCGGCGGCGATGGCGGGCGCGGGGGTGACCTCGATCATCGCGGCGGCCCTCTCCGTCGTCCCGATGGACTCCTGGACGGCCCGCTCCCTGCGCCGCGCGGTCGTCGCCGCCCAGCGCGTCCAGCCGGACCCGCTCACCCGCGAGCGTCAGGTCCGCTCGGCGGTCGTCATCGGCGGCTACCCGTGGACGGACCTGGCACCGGAGGCGGTGGGCCTGGCCTTCGGCGCCTTCGCGGCGGCCCGCGGGGACTTCCGTACGGCGGTCCTGACCGCGGTCAACATGGGCCGCGACGCCGACACGACGGCAGCGGTCGCCGGCGCCCTGGCCGGAGCGATGTCGGGCGCTCCGGCGATCCCGGAGGAATGGGCGACGGCGATCGCCCCGGTCACCGGCAGCTGCCTGCCCTCGATGCGCGGCTACCACGTCCTGGACGTCGCGGACCTTCTGACCCCGGAGGAGACCCTGTCATGAGCGCGGACATCACGATGGAACCCACGGCCGCCGACACGGCCACCGGGATCGCCGGGGCCACCGCCGCCGCCAGGACCGGGGCCACCGCCACGGGCGCGGCCGCCCACGTCCCCACCGGGGCCGCCGCCCCTGGCGCGGCCACCGCTGCGGGCGCCACCGCTGTGTGCGCCGCCACCACCGCTGTGGGCAATCGTCCCGCAGGGCTGGGGGAACCTCCCATGCGAAGCTCTGGGGGAGGGTGGGCACAGCCCCCGATGCCGGGTACCGGCCCCCTGCTCGGTGACCCGCAGGACCCCGCCCCGCTGCCGGGCGCCGACGCCCCGCCTGGATCCGCCCCGGTACGCGGCACCGGTTCGTGGGGCGGCACCCACGAGGCCCCGGAGCCCGAGGCCACCCGCAGGGCCGGCCGCGACGCCGTCGAGGGCCTCCTCCTCGGGCTCGCCGCAGGCGACGCCGCCGGCTGGCCCGCCGCCCGCCACCGCGCCGCCCGCATGCCGGAGTGGACCCGCCGCCTCACCCGCGAGCTCGACACCTTCGCCGAGCAGAACGCGACGACCACCCTCCCCGTCCCCATCGCCCTCAACCAGCCCCCCGAGCCCCTCCGCCTCGGCCCCTCCGACGACGCCGAGTGGGCGGCCTTCACCGCCGAGGCGATCCTCACCGCCTCCGGCCCCGTCTTCGCCGGCCTCCCCCCGGAGCGCCGCCTCCGCGCCGCCGTGGACCTCGCCTGGAACGCCCTCGCCGGCCAGGTCGCCGCCGCTGCCGACCGCGCCCCCGAGGTCGAGTCCGCCATCCTCCCCCTCCGCGCCCGGATCTCCGTACGCGCCGGGCTCGGCAACCTCGCCACCGGCCTGCGCCCGCCCGCCACCGGCCACGACAACCCGCACTACTTCGACGACGCCGCCTGCGTCCGCGCCGCCGTCCTCGCCGTCGTCCACCCCGGCGACCCGCGCGCCGCCGCCGAACTCGCCGAGTTCGACGCCCGGTACACCCAGGACGGCGACGGCGTCCACGGCGCCCGCGCGACGGCGGCGGCCATCGCCGCGGCGCTCGGCGGGGCGACGGTCGACGAGGCCGTCGAGGCGGCGCTCGCCGAACTCCCGCCCGTCACCGAGATCGGCCGCAACGCCCGGTACGCGGTGAAGCTGGCCCAGACGGCCGGTTCGGCCTTCGAACTGGTCCCGCTCCTGGAGCACCAGATCGTGGACCACGTCTACAGCTACGGGATCGCCGCGGCCGAGACCGTCCCGGTCGCCCTCGCCCTCGCCACCGCCGCCCGGGGCGAGATGACGGCCGCGGTACCGGCCGCCGTCTGCCTCTCCCGGGTCGCGGACTCCGCCCCCGCGCTCGCGGGCGCGCTCACCGGCGCGCTGGGCGGCGGCCGTTCGGTACCGGCGACCTGGCGCGAGGCCTGCCGGACGCTCGCGGGGTGCGCGCTGCCGCGGTTCGCGGGGACGGACCTGGTCGAACTCGCCGGGCTGCTAGGAGCCACGGAACCGACCACCTCAGGTGGACAATTCCGACATGACCCCCACACTGGATGTGCCCACCCTGGATGACCGGATCACCGGCAGCCTTCTCGGGGCCGCCGTCGGCGACGCGCTCGGCGGCCCCGTCGAGGGCTACACCCCCCAGCAGATCCTGGAGCGTCACGGCGGCCGCGTCACCGGCGTCGTCGGCCCCTGGAACGGCGACGACTGGCGCACCGCCCGCCCCATCGCGCCGTACCACAAGGGCGACGGGCACGTCACCGACGACACCTTGATGACCCACGCCCTGATCCGGGTGTACGAGAAGGTCCGCGGCCACCTCGACGCGTACGCGGTCGCGGACTTCCTCGTCCCCGAACTCATGGGCGCCCCCGTCTGGATCCCGGAGCTGGAAGCCGAGGCGCTCCCCCTCCAGCGGATCTTCCTCGCCGAGAAGTGGCTCGTGGCCCGGCTCCACTACGGCCACGTGGACCCGCGCGAGGCCGGCGACGGCAACATCGTCAACTGCGGCGCCGCGATGTACATGGCACCGGTCGGACTCGTCAACGCCGCCCACCCGGCGGCCGCCTACGCCGAGGCCCTCGACGTCGCCGGCGCGCACCAGTCCTCGTACGGCCGGGAGGCGGCGGGCGTGTTCGCGGCGGCGGTAGCGGCGGCGTGCGCACCGGGCGCCACGCCGGGCACGGTCGTCGACACAGCCCTGTCTCTCGCCAAGGACGGCACGAGGTCGGCGATCGAAGCGGTCGCCGAAGTGGCGGCCCGCCACACGGACTTCGAGTCCGCGCTCACTCCGCTCCGGACGGCGGTGGCCCCCTTCGACACGGTCGGCCCGGACTACCGCTCTCCCTCCCTGGGAGCCCGCCGCCCGTCTCGCCTGCACGCGATCGAGGAACTCCCGATCGCCCTCGGCATGCTCCTCGTCGGCGAGGGCGATTACCGCCGTACGGTCCTGGGCTCGGTCAACTACGGCCGTGACTGCGACTCGATCGCCACAATGGCGGGCGCGATCGTGGGCGCGCTGCACGGCGAGTCCGCCGTCCCCGCCGACTGGGCGAAACGCGTCGCGGAGGCGAGCCGGCTCGACCTGCACGCCCCGGCGGCGGCACTGGCCCGGGTGACGCGCGAGGTCTTCGCCCGGGACGAGGAGGCGCGCCGGGCGCACGAGTCGGCGTTCGCGACGCTGACGAGCGCGGACCGGTGAACCTCCGGCTGACCTGGGTGCAGCCGGAGGACCTGGTGGGCCACGAGCTCCGCCAGGCGGCGGAGGACGGCCGCGACACCCACGCGATCGCCACCCGCTGGGCGGCGGCGGGCGGCACCCCGGCCCCGGACACGGCCGGCGCCTCCGCCGAGCCCCGCCCGGACCTCCGCCCCCTCGCGGAGGAACTCCTGGACACCCTTGCGTCCCTCCCCACCCCCTCCTCGCACCACGAACCGACGTCGCTACCGAGCATCCAGGCACTGACGACCCCCCTCACCGCCCTCCCCCAGAGCTCCGCCCGGGTGGTACCCCCGCCCCCCAACCCTGCCGGGACCGGCGGCGGAGCACCCCGGCTCCCCCCGCGCGAAGCGCCGGGGACCCAGGGGTCCGGGGGCGGCGCCCCCGGTCTCGTCAGAGTTTCGGGAAGGGGCGGGGTGGGGGAAAGCAACGCCCTCCTCCACCGGCTGCACGCCGCCTGGCTCGGGCGGGCCGCCGGGTGTCTGCTCGGCAAGCCCGTCGAGAAGCTTCCCCTCCCCGCCATCCGCGCCCTCGCCCGCGCCGCCGGCAACTGGCCCCTCTCGACCTGGTTCACCGCCCGCGGCGTACCGCCCGAACTGCTCGCCGCCCACCCCTGGAACCGTCGTTCCGCCACCACCTCCCTCGCCGAGAACATCGACGGGATGCCCGAGGACGACGACCTCAACTACCCCCTCCTCAACCTGCTGCTCCTCCAGCGGTACGGCCGCGGCTTCACCACCGCCGACGTCGCCCGCCTCTGGCTCGACGAACTCCCCGCCGGCCGCACCTTCACGGCCGAGCGCGTCGCCTACCGCAACCTCCTCGACGGCGTCGAGCCCCCGCTCACCGCCGTCCGCCGCAACCCCTTCCGCGAGTGGATCGGCGCCCAGATCCGGGCGGACGTCCACGGCTGGACCCACCCGGGCGACCCGGCCGCCGCCGCCGCGCAGGCGTACCGGGACGCGGCGCTCACCCACACCGCGAACGGCGTCTACGGCGCCATGTTCGTCGCCGCCACCCTCGCCACCGCCGCTACCGGCACCGCCGACGTCCACCGGTCGCTCACCGCCGGACTCGGCGTGATCCCGCCCCGCTCCCGCCTCGCCCGGGCCGTCCGCCTCGGCATCGACTCCGCCCGCGCCCACGACGACTTCGACACGGTCGTCGACCGCCTGCACGCCGGGCTCGGCGGGTACCACTGGGTCCATGCCGTCCCCAACGCCGCCCTCCTCGCCGCCGCCCTCACCCACGGCGACGGCGACTTCTCCCGCTCCGTCTGCGCGGCGGTGTCGGGCGGCTGGGACACCGACTCCAACGGCGCCACCGCCGGTTCGGTCGCCGGGCTGCTCGCCGGTCACCCCGACCGGCTGCCCGAACACTGGACCACCCCCCTCAAGAACCGTCTCGCGACCTCGGTCCCGTCCTTCGACGACATCGGCTTCGACACCCTGGCCGAACTGACACATCTGGAGGCAGTACGCCCATGACCAGCATCGTCGTACTCGGCAGCATGAACATGGACCTCGTCGCCTTCGTATCGAGGGCCCCGGCCCGCGGCGAGACGGTCACCGGCCGCGCGTTCCGCACGGTCCCCGGCGGCAAGGGCGCCAACCAGGCCGTGGCCGCCGCCCGCGCCGGCGCCGAGGTGGCGATGATCGGCGCGGTCGGCGCGGACGACTTCGGCGTACGCCTCCGGGCCAACCTGGAGCACTGCGCGGTCGACACCGACCTCCTGCGGACCGCCGAGGGCCCGTCCGGCACCGCCCACATCGTCGTCGACGACGAGGGCGGCAACGCGATCGTCGTCGTCCCCGGCGCCAACGCCGCCGTCACCTCACTCAGCCACGGCGACGAAGCCCTCATCGGCACCGCCGACACCCTGCTCCTCCAGCTCGAACTCCCCCTCTCCGCCGTCACCGAGGGCGCCACGACCGCCCGCCGCCTCGGCGTCCGCACCGTCCTCACGCCCGCCCCCGCCCAGCAGCTCCCTCCCGAACTCCTCGCCGCCACCGACCTGCTGGTCCCCAACGAGCACGAGGCCACCGCGCTCACCGGACTCACCGACCCGCGCGCCGCCGCCCAGGCTCTGCTGCGGGACGTCCCCGAGGTCGTCGTCACGCTGGGCTCGGCCGGCAGCCTGTACGCGGCACGCGGCGCCGAGCCGGTCACCGTGCCCGCCCCCCGCGTCAGGGCCGTGGACACCACCGCCGCCGGCGACACCTTCGTCGGCGCCCTCGCGGTCGCCCTCGGCGAGGGCCGGCCCGTCCCGGAGGCGCTCGCCTGGGCGCAGACCGCCGCCGCGCTGTCCGTCCAGCGCGAGGGCGCGTCGACCTCGATGCCGTACCGGACCGAGATCGAGGCGGCCTTCGGCTCCCTCGACGACCTGGAGGCCGACCCCGTATGACGACCACCCCGCAGACCACCCCGCAGACCACCCCGCACACCGCCGCTCCCGCCGCACCGCCCCTCCACGGACTGCGCGTGCTCGACCTCGCGACCCTCTTCGCCGGACCGATCGCCGCCACGATGCTCGGCGACTTCGGCGCCGACGTCGTCAAGGTCGAGCACCCCCGCAAGCCCGATCCGTCCCGCGGCCACGGCCCCGCCAAGGACGGTGTCGGCCTGTGGTGGAAGGTCCTCGGCCGGAACAAGCGGACGATCACCCTCGATCTCTCCGCGCCGGGCGGCCGCGACACCCTCCTCAAGCTCGCCGCCGACGCCGACGTGATCGTGGAGAACTTCCGCCCCGGCACCCTGGAACGCTGGGGTCTGGGCTGGGAGGAGCTCTCCACCGTCAACCCGCGTCTCGTCCTCGCCCGCGTCACCGGCTTCGGCCAGTTCGGCCCGTACGCCCACCGCCCCGGCTTCGGCACCCTCGCCGAGGCGATGAGCGGCTTCGCCTCCATCACCGGCGAGCCCGACGGCCCGCCCACCCTGCCCCCCTTCGGCCTGGCCGACTCGATCGCCGCCCTCGCCACCGCGTACGCGGTGATGACCGCGCTCACCGCCAGGAACACGACCGGCCGCGGCCAGGTCGTCGACATGGCGATCATCGAACCGATGCTCTCCGTCATCGGACCCCACCCCCTCTGGTACGACCAGCTCGGCTACGTCCAGCCCCGCACCGGCAACCGCTCCCGCAACAACGCCCCGCGCAACACCTACCGGACCGCCGACGGCTCCTGGGTGGCCGTCTCCACCTCGGCCCAGTCGATCGCCGAGCGCGTGCTGCGCCTCGTCGGGCGTCCGGAGCTCATCGACGAGCCGTGGTTCGCCGACGGCACGGGCCGCGCCGAGCACGCGGACGTCCTGGACGAGGCGGTCGGCACCTGGATCGCGCGTCACACCCGCGACGAGGCCATGGCCTGCTTCGAGAAGGCCGAGGCCGCCATCGCCCCGGTCTACGACATCCGGGACGTCCTCGACGATCCGCAGTACCAGGCGCTCGGCACCGTCACCGAGGTGCAGGACCCGGAACTCGGCCCGATCAGGATGCAGAACGTGCTCTTCCGGCTCTCCGAGACCCCCGGGGCGATCCGCTGGCCCGGCCGCCCCCACGGCGCCGACACCGACGGCGTCCTCACCGAACTCGGCCTCACGCCCGCCGAGATCGACGCCCTCCGCGCCCGGGGAGCGGTATGAACGATATGGAGCGCCTGCGCACTCCCCTCACCTGGCTGTACGTCCCCGGCGACCGCCCCGAGGTCGTGTGCAAGGCCCTGTCGTCCGGCGCCGACGTCGTCATCGTCGACCTGGAGGACGCGGTCGCCCCGCACCGCAAGGCGTACGCCCTCGACGCCACGGTCGATCTGCTCGCCGACGCCCACCCCGTCCCGGTGCACGTCCGCGTCCACTCCCCGCTCGACATCCCCACCCTGGCCCCCCTCCCCGGCCTCTGCGGTCTCCGTGTACCCAAGGTGACACACGCCACTGACATCCACCGGATCGCCGGCCTCGCCCCTGGTCTCCCCCTCTACCCGCTCCTGGAGAACGCCCTCGCCGTGGAGCACGCGTACGCCATCGCCACCGCCCACCCCGCCGTGCGCGGCATCGCGCTCGGCGAGGCCGACCTCCGCGCCGACCTCGGGGTACGGGACGACCGGGGGCTCGACTGGCCGCGCAGCCGCGTGGTGGTCGCGGCCCGCGCGGCCGCCCTGCCCCCGCCCGCCCAGTCGGTCCACCCCGACATCGGCGACCTGGACGCCCTGGCCGCCGGCTGCGCCCGGGGCCGCGCGATGGGCTTCCTCGGCCGGGCCGCGATCCACCCCCGCCAGCTCCCCGTCATCGAGCGGGCCTACCTCCCCACCCCGGAGGAGATCGACGCGGCGCGGGAGGTCGTCGCGGCGGCCGCGGCCGACCGGGGCGCCCTGGCCCTCCCCGACGGCCGCTTCGTCGACGCGGCGGTCGTGGAGGGCGCCCACCGGGTCCTCGCCCTCGCCTCCCGCACGGCCTGAGCCCCGGCACGCGAAAGGGCCGCCGGAACCTCTCGGTCCGACGGCCCTTCGACGAAGGAGGAAAGCGGGATCAGCCCTTGGCGGCCGACCCGGCGCCGTTGTCGGCACCGTGCTCCACGTCCGTATCCGCGTCCGTATCCGTATCCACGTCGTCCGCGTCCGCGTCCAGAGCCGCGTCCTCGAGCTCACCGTCCACGATGTCGTCGTCCCCGGCCTTCCCGGCCTTCTCGGCCTTGTCAGCCTTGGGTTCCACGATCTCCTCGCGTCCCGGCCGGATCCGCGCCGAGATCACGATGTAGATCACCGCGAGCAGGAAGACGATGATCGCCGTCCACACGTTCAGTCGCAGACCGAGGATGTGGTGCGCCTCGTCGACGCGCAGGTACTCGGTCCAGACACGGCCCGCGCAGTACGCGGCGACGTAGAGCGCGAAGGCACGCCCGTGGCCCAGCTTGAAGCGGCGGTCGGCCCAGACGACCAGGACGGCGACGCCGACGCACCAGAGCGACTCGTACAGGAAGGTCGGGTGGTACAGCCCGGCCTCGCGGTTCGCGCTCTCGGTGATCTTCAGAGCCCAGGGCAGGTCCGTCGGCTTGCCGTAGAGCTCCTGGTTGAACCAGTTGCCCCAGCGGCCGATGGCCTGGGCGAGGACGATACCGGGCGCGATCGCGTCCGCGTACGCCGGGAGCGGGATGCCCCGTCGACGGCAGCCGATCCAGGCACCCACCGCGCCGAGCGCGATGGCGCCCCAGATACCGAGGCCGCCCTCCCAGATCTTGAAGGCGTCGACCCAGTTCTCACCCTCGCTGAAGTACAGCTGGTAGTCGGTGATCACGTGGTACAGGCGTCCGCCGACGAGGCCGAAGGGCACCGCCCAGACGGCGATGTCGGCCACGGTGCCGGCGGTGCCGCCCCGGGCGATCCAGCGCTTGTTGCCGTACCAGACGGCGACGAAGACACCGATGATGATGCAGAAGGCATAGCCGCGCAGCGGGACCGGTCCGAGATTGATCACGCCGGTCGATGGGCTGGGAATGTAGGCAAGGTCCATGGCAGGTCCGACGCTACCTTGCCGGGCGGGCGCGACGGCAGCCCACCCGGCAACGTATGGGTAACTAACCCGCCGGACTAGCCGGCCGAGGGAGCGGCCGAGGAGGCCGCCGGAGAGGCCGTGCCCGGCTTCTTGCCCTTGTTGGCCTCGGCGACCCACTTCTTCAGGTTCTCCGGGGAGATCTGCTCGTTCCCCTTCGTCGGGAAGATCGATTCGCCGTTGAGGAGGACGGTCGGGGTGCCGCGGAAGCCGCCGTTCTGGAAGGCCTCGTTGGACTTCGCCACCCAGGTGTCGTGCGTGCCGTCCTCGACACAGCTGCGGAAGGCGGGCGTGTCGAGCCCGGGCACCTTCGCCGCCAGTTCGAGGAGCTTGGCGTTGTTCCCGAAGGCGTCGTCCGTCTCCGGCGGCTGGTTGATGTAGAGCGTGTCGTGGTACGCGGTGAACTTCCCCGCGTCCTGGGCGCACGCGGCCGCGTTCGCCGCGCGCAGCGAGCCGCTGCCGCCCATGTTCCCGTCGATGAGGGTGGCGAGGTGGTACTCGGTCTTGAGCGCGCCGGAGGCCTCCAGCTCGTGGATGGCGTCCCGCATGACGTTCTCGAACTGGGCGCACGCCGGGCAGCGGAAGTCCTCCCAGATCGCGAGCGTCGACGGGGCGTCCGCCTTGCCCGTGGGGATGGCGGGCTTGTCGCCCTCGACGGACCCCGTCGGCGCCACCACCGGGCCCGCCTTGTCCGATCCGCCGTCGTCGCCGCTGTTCGCGGCGATCACCCCGACCACCGCGGCCAGGCCGAGGACGCCGACCACCGCCGCCGACACGATCAGGACGCGCCGCTGCTTCTCGCGGGCCTTGTCGCGCTCGCGCTGCTGCTGGAGGCGCTCCCGCGCGCTCCGGTTACCGTCACCACGGTTCTTCTCGCTCACGCCCACAGAACGAACCGGGGAGGCACGTACGTGCCTCCCCGGTCCTGGATCCACCCGAATGGGTTACGAAACGCGACGCACGCCCGCCGCGAGTTCGCCCGCCAGTTCCCTTACGGCGGCGAGCCCTGCGGCCTCGTCGCCGTCGGCGTCCAGGATCCGCTGGACGAAGGCGGAGCCGACGATGACGCCGTCGGCGAAGACGGCGACCTCCTTCGCCTGGGTGGCGTTGGAGACGCCGAGTCCGACGCACACCGGCAGTTCGGAGGTGGCGCGGGTGCGGCGGACGAGGTCGGCGGCCTGCTCGCCGACCGACTCGCGGGTGCCGGTGACACCCATGAGCGAGGCGGCGTAGACGAAGCCGGAGCCGGCCGCGGTGATGGTGGCGAGGCGCGCGTCCTTGCTGCTGGGCGCGACGACGAAGACGGTGGCGAGACCGTGCTTGTCGGCGTTCTCGCGCCAGACGGCGGACTCCTGGACCGGCAGGTCGGGCAGGATGCAGCCCGCACCGCCGGCCGCGGCGAGCTCCTCGGTGAAGCGCTCGATGCCGTACCGGTCGATCGGGTTCCAGTACGTCATGACGAGGACGGGCTTGCCGGTGGCCTCGTAGGCCTCCTTGACCGTCCGCATGACGTCGGCGATCTTGACGCCGCCGCGCAGGGCGATGTCGTCGGCCGTCTGGATGACCGGGCCGTCGAGGACCGGGTCGCTGTGGGGCAGACCGACCTCGACGACGTCCGCGCCGCCGTCGAAGACGGCCTTGATGGCCGCGATGCCGCCGTCGACGGTCGGGAAGCCGGCCGGCAGGTAGGCGATGAGCGCCGCCCGGTTCTCGGCCTTGGCCTTGGCGAGGGTCTCGCTCAGCAGCTGGACCCTGCCCGTGAATGCAGTCCCGGTCGTCACTTGGAGCCCTCCCCGTCGTACAGCCCGAAGTAGCGGGCGGCCGTGTCCATGTCCTTGTCGCCGCGCCCGGAGAGGTTGACGAGGAGCAGCGCGTCCTTGCCGAGCTCCTTGCCGACCTCCAGGGCCCCGGCGAGGGCGTGCGCCGACTCGATGGCCGGGATGATGCCCTCCGTACGGGAGAGCAGTCGCAGCGCCTGCATGGCCGCGTCGTCGGTGACGGCGCGGTACTCGCCGCGCCCGCTGTCCTTGAGGTACGCGTGCTCGGGGCCGATGCCCGGGTAGTCGAGGCCGGCCGAGATCGAGTACGGCTCGGTGATCTGGCCCTCCTCGTCCTGGAGGACGTACGAGCGCGAACCGTGCAGGATGCCGGGCTCGCCGGCGGTGAGGGTGGCCGCGTGCTCGCCGGTCTCGACGCCGTGACCGGCCGGCTCGCAGCCGATCAGGCGCACGCCCGCGTCCGGGACGAAGGCGTGGAAGAGGCCGATGGCGTTGGAGCCGCCGCCGACGCAGGCGATCGCCGCGTCGGGGAGGCGTCCGGCGCGCTCCAGGATCTGGCGGCGGGCCTCGACGCCGATGACCCGGTGGAAGTCGCGGACCATGGCCGGGAAGGGGTGCGGGCCGGCGACGGTGCCGAACAGGTAGTGCGTCCTGTCGACGTTGGCGACCCAGTCGCGGAAGGCCTCGTTGATGGCGTCCTTGAGGGTGCGGCTGCCGGACGTCACGGCGATGACCTCGGCGCCGAGCATCCGCATCCGGGCCACGTTGAGGGCCTGGCGCTGGGTGTCGATCTCGCCCATGTAGATGGTGCAGTCGAGGCCGAAGAGGGCGCAGGCGGTGGCGGTGGCCACGCCGTGCTGGCCGGCGCCGGTCTCGGCGATGACCCGCGTCTTGCCCATGCGCTTGGTCAGGAGGGCCTGACCGAGCACGTTGTTGATCTTGTGCGAGCCGGTGTGGTTGAGGTCCTCGCGCTTGAGGAAGATCCGGGCACCGCCGGCGTGCTCGGCGAACCGGGGGACCTCGGTGAGGGCGCTCGGGCGGCCGGTGTAGTTGACCATCAGGTCGTTGAGCTCGCGGGCGAACTCGGGGTCGGACTTGGCCTTGTCGTACTCGACGGCGACCTCGTCCACGGCGGCGACGAGGGCCTCCGGGATGAACTTGCCGCCGTACGCGCCGAAATACCCCTCGGCGGTGGGGACCTGGCCTTCCAGGTCCGGAATGAAGAACTCGCTGGACATGCGGATGCTCCTCGCGGGGCCGAGTGCCCCGGGTGACGTGCTGACGGTGGTCACGATATGCGCGCGACCTCCTCACGAACGGAGACACCGCGGCCTGTCAGGGCCGCACCCGAGTTCCCATGGGAGGGCACCCCGGCCACGACGAAGTGGCGGAGGCAAGGGCCGGCCTTGTCAGGCGGTGGTGGTGTCCGTGGTGGTGCGCGCGGGGCGCGCGCGCCATCGCATGCCGTTGACCTGGCCGGGCTCGTCGCCGATCACGTACCGGACCCGGCGGCCGTGGACACGGCGGGCGGGTGCACGGCAGCCGCGCGGTCGGCAGCCCCTGGCCAGCGGGGCGTGCGGTGCCGGTACGAACGCGGCGGCGGTACGCAGTCGGCCGCCGCGTCCGGTGACCGCCGACGCCACGACGACGGTCCCCCGGGCGGTGCCCGGAGGGGTCGGCGTGGCGCGGACGGCGGTCATGTCGGGGTCAGCTCCGGCCGTGGCGGAGGGCCGGGTGGGCGCCGGCGGCGACCAGGTCGGCGACGGCGGCCTTCGGGTCGCGGCCGGTGACGAGGGACTCGCCGACCAGGACCGCGTCTGCGCCGGCGTTGGCGTACGCGATGAGGTCGTGCGGGCCGCGGACGCCGGACTCGGCGATCTTGACGATGTGCGCCGGGATCTCGGGGGCGACACGCTCGAAGGTGGTGCGGTCGACCTTGAGGGTCTTGAGGTCGCGGGCGTTGACGCCGATGATCCGGGCGCCCGCGTCGACGGCGCGCTCGACCTCGTCCTCGTCGTGGACCTCGACCAGCGGGGTCAGCCCGATGGACTCGGCACGCTCGATGAGGGAGACCAGCGCCTCCTGCTCCAGGGCGGAGACGATGAGGAGCGCGAGATCCGCTCCGTACGCCCGGGCTTCCCAGAGCTGGTACGCGGTGACGATGAAGTCCTTGCGCAGGACGGGGATGTCGACCCGGGCGCGCACGGCCTCCAGGTCGGCGAGGGAGCCGCCGAAGCGGCGCTCTTCCGTGAGGACGGAGATGACGGCCGCGCCGCCCGCCTCGTAGTCCGCGGCAAGTCCTGCGGGGTCGGCGATCGCGGCGAGCGCGCCCTTGGACGGGCTGGAGCGCTTGACCTCGCAGATCACCTTGACGCCGTCGCCGCGCAGTGCGGCGACGCCGTCCTTGGCCTGCGGCGCCTTGGCGGCGCGCTCCTTGAGCTCGTCGAGGGTGACCCGCGCCTGCCGCTCTGCGAGGTCGGCGCGTACGCCTTCGATGATCTCGTCGAGCACACTCACGCGAGGGGCCCCCTTCCGGGACGGTGATGGTGATGAGGAACCAGGTTCAGCCACATCGATCCTATCCGCAGGACGGCCCCGGACTCGCATCGGCCGGAGTGGCGTCCCACCTGCTGGGACTCCCGTAGGGGTTTACCCGGGAGCGCGCGGACCCTCACGGGGCCAGCGCGGAGCCGAAGGGGAGGTTCCGGACCAGGGTGAAGAGGGCGAGGACGGCGCCGATCCCCCACCACCAGACCGGGGAGATCGCGAGGCGCATCGGCACCCCGCGGATGGCGCGAACCAGCCAGAGGACCATGACGACGGCGAAGAGTCCGTAGCCGAGGACGGCGAGGGCGTTCGCGCCCAGGGCGGCCGGGAGGTCGCCGTGGACGAAGGCGTGGGCGCTGCGGAGTCCGCCGCACCCGGGGCAGAAGATGCCGGTGAAGCGGAGCAGGGGGCAGACGGGGTAGTGCCCGGGTTCGTTGGGGTCGACGGCCCCGACGTAGGCGAAGGCGGCGGCGACCCCGGCGAGGGTCGCGACCGGCGCGAGCAGCCGCCGGGCGAGCGGCCGAGGCCGGGCCCACGGCGGAAGGGGAACAGGGTGCGCGGTCGGCGCCGGAGCATCCGCCCGGGCGGATTCACCCGGTCGGGCGGATTCACCCGGTCGGGCGAGGGGATTGTCGGCTTCGGCCGTCGGCTGCGGGTCCACCCGGTGATTCTCGCCCCTGACGCGCGAAGGCGCAGCCCGGCACGGCCGGACTGCGCCTACAGGTACGTCGTGTCGCGTCAGGAACGGGCCTGCGCGGTCGCGGTCGCGGCCTCGCGGGCGGCGACGACGGCCGCCGACTCCTTCGGCATGCCGAGGCCTGCGGCCTTCATCGCGCCGCCGACGATGCCGCCGAGGACGATGACACCCATGCCCGCCCAGAATCCGGGCTGGTTGGCGGCCACCATGAAGACGCCGGCGATGCAGAAGCCGATGAAGGAGATGATGACACCGGTCCAGGCGGCCGGGGTGTGTCCGTGGGCGCTGCCCGCCATGAGTTGCTCCTCGTTGCTGTTGCTCGATGGTGAGGTCTCGCGTGCGCGGACACTCCGTGTTCATTGTCCCGCACGCGGGCGCGCGAGGATGAATCGGGGGTGCCCGGACGATCACGCGTCGCGGTGAGCCTCCGCGTCACCGTCGTCGGCTCACTCGCCGCGGGTGGGGTCCTCGCCGCGGTCCAGGGCCTTCCAGAGGTCCTCGGGCCGGTCCGGGTCGACCGCGGGGGCCGTGCGCCCGGTGCGCGGAGTCCCGGACCGCTCGTAGCGGCCGCCCATCGCCGGCCAGGTCTTGCCGAAGCGCAGCGCGAAGAGGCCGGCGACCAGGATGAGGACGGCGCCGGCGGCCGTGACGTACGGCCAGGCGGTGTGGGTCAGGCCGGACACGACGGCGGCTGTGTCGCCGCTGATCCGGGCGGCCTCCGCATCGAGGGCGGAGCTGTCGGAGGCGCCGAGGACCGCGGCGAGGGCGGCGCCCGCGCCGCTCAGCGCGAGGAGCGCGGCGACGAGGGTGCGGCCGGTGCGGCGGACGGCGAAGACGGCGAAGAGCGCGGCCAGGCCGACGATCGCGAGGGCGGTCGGCACACCGGTGACGGCGCCGCCGTCGGCCGCGACGGGGACGGTGCCGCCGCTGACGGACGCGACGCCCTCCGCCCAGATCTGGCCGGCGGAGAGCAGGACGACGGTGGCACCGAGGGCGCCGAGGAAGAGGGCCGCGGCCAGGCTGCGACGGCCTCCGCCGGTGGGGACGGCCACGCGGGCTGCCCGGGGCTGGGGTACGGGTACGGCACTCACGTACCCCACTATCCCCTACGGGCTCAGGAGCCGTTCATCCGGTTGGCGGTGTGGACGGCGCGGAGCACGGCCGCGGCCTTGTTGCGGCACTCGTTGTCCTCGGCGACCGGATCGGAATCGGCGACGACACCCGCTCCGGCCTGCACGTACGCGGTGCCGTCGCGCAGCAGGGCGGTGCGGATGGCGATGGCCGTGTCCGCGTCGCCGGCGAAATCGAGATAACCGACACATCCGCCGTACAGGCCGCGCCGGGAGGGTTCGAGCTCCTCGATGATCTGCATGGCGCGGGGCTTGGGCGCGCCGGAGAGCGTGCCGGCCGGGAAGCAGGCGGTGAGGACGTCGAAGGCGGTCCGTCCCTCGGCGACCTTGCCGGTCACGGTGGACACGATGTGCATGACGTGCGAGTAGCGCTCGACGGACATGAAGTCGACGACCTCCACGGAGCCGGGTGCGCACACCCGGCCGAGGTCGTTGCGGCCGAGGTCGACGAGCATGAGGTGCTCGGCGCGCTCCTTGGGGTCGGCGAGCAGCTCCTCGGCGAGGTCGTGGTCCTCCTGCGGGGTGGCGCCGCGGTGCCGGGTGCCGGCGATGGGGTGGAGCAGCGCGTGGCCGTCCTCGACCTTGACGAGGGCCTCGGGGCTGGATCCGACGACGTCGAAGCCGTTCTCGAAGCGGAAGAGGTACATGTACGGGGAGGGGTTGGTGGCCCGCAGGACCCGGTAGACGTCGAGCGCGGAGGCGGCGCACGGGGTCTCGAAGCGCTGGGAGGGGACGACCTGGAAGGCCTCGCCGGCCCGGATGCGCTCCTTGATGTCCTCGACGGCGTCCTGGTAGGCCGGGCCGCCCCAGAGAGCGGAGAACTCGGGGAGCTCGGAGGGCGGGAGCGCGGCGGGGACGGTGGCGACCGGGCGGGCCAGGTCGGCCTCCATGGCGTCGAGGCGGGCGACGGCGTGCGCGTACGCCTCGTCGACGCCGGTCTCCAGGTCGTTGTGGTTGATCGCGTTGGCGATCAGCAGGACCGTGCCGTCCCAGTGGTCGAGGACCGCGAGGTCACTGGTGAGGAGCATGGTGAGCTCGGGGAGCTTCAGGTCGTCGCGGGTGGAGTCCCCGATCTTCTCCAGGCGGCGGACGATGTCGTAACCGAGGTAGCCGACCATGCCGCCGGTGAACGGGGGCATCCCGGGCTCGGGGCTCCGGGGGGTGTGGAGGGTCTCGACCGTGGCGCGCAGGGCCTGGAGCGGGTCGCCGTCCGTGGGGACGCCGACGGGCGGCGTGCCGAGCCAGTGGGCCTCGCCGTCCCGGACGGTGAGGGTGGCGTCGCTGCGGACTCCGACGAAGGAGTAGCGGGACCAGCTGCGGCCGTTCTCCGCGGATTCGAGGAGGTAGGTGCCGGGGCGTTCGGCGGCGAGCTTGCGGTAGAGCCCGACCGGGGTGTCGCCGTCCGCGAGGAGCCTGCGGCTGACGGGGATGACGCGGCGGTCGGCCGCCAGCTTGCGGAAGGTCTCGAGATCCATGGCGCCAGACCTTACTGGGAGAGCGGGAGCACGTCGGCGTCGAAGCAGGTGCGGTCGCCGGTGTGGCAGGCGGCTCCGACCTGGTCGACCTTGACGAGGACGGTGTCGGCGTCGCAGTCGAGGGCGACGGACTTGACGTGCTGGACGTGCCCGGAGGTGTCGCCCTTGACCCAGTACTCGTTGCGGCTGCGGGACCAGTAGGTGCAGCGGCCGGTGGTGAGGGTGCGGTGGAGGGCCTCGTCGTCCATCCAGCCGAGCATCAGCACCTCGCCGGTGTCGTACTGCTGGGCGATGGCGGGCACCAGCCCGTCGGGGCTGCGCTTGAGGCGGGCGGCGATGGCCGGGTCGAGATTGCTGCTCATGGCGCCATTGTGCCGCGCTCGGGCGCGGTGTCCGGCGGGACGTCCACTGGGCGGACCGGTGGCGCCGGTCGTACGCTGGCGGGCATGTCGACGCATGCGAAACGTGAACGGCTTCTGCTCGCCGATCTGTTGGAGGCGGCGGGCCCGGACGCCCCGACGCTCTGCGAGGGCTGGCGGACCCGGGATCTCGCGGCCCATGTGGTGGTCCGCGAGCGGCGCCCGGACGCCGCGGCGGGTTCGCTCGTACCGGCGCTGAAGGAGCGGCAGGACCGGGTACAGGCGGAGTTCGCCGACAAGCCGTACGAGGAGCTGATCCAGCTCATCCGTACGGGCCCGCCGCGGTTCTCCCCGTTCACCATCAAGCAGGTGGACGAGGGGGCGAACGTCGTCGAGTTCTACGTCCACGCGGAGGACGTGCGGAGGGCCCAGCCGGAGTGGTCGGCGCGCGAGCTCGACCCGGTCTTCGCGGACGCCCTCTGGTCCCGGCTGGAGCGCATGGCCCGGCTCCTCGGCCGGAAGGCCCCGGTGGGCCTGGTGCTGCGCCGCCCGAACGGCCAGACGGCGGTGGCGCACCGCGGCACCCCGGTGGTGACGGCCTCCGGGGAGCCGGGCGAGCTCGTGATGTACCTGTACGGGCGCCAGGCGGCGGCGAAGGTGGCCCTGGAGGGCGAGCCCGACGCGATCGAGCGGCTCCGCGAGACGAAGCAGCTGGGGATCTAGACCTTCTCGGTACGCGGCAGCTCGGCGCGGCGGAGGGCCTTCACCGAGAGGCCGTAGATCCCGCCGAGGGCGCAGACCGCGGCGCTGGCGGTGAAGACGGGGGCGGGCCCCCACAGGCCGACGGCCGCGCCGGTGAGCGGGAAGCTCATTGGGGCGATCCCGAGGCTGAAGAAGGTGGTGACCGAGGTGACCCGGCCCAGGTAGGCGGGGTCGCACTCGGTCTGGGTGAGTGCTCCGCACAGGGCGCCGCTGAGGCCGGCGAGCAGGCCGACCGAGACGGACACGGCGACGGCCACCGGCAGCTGCGGTACGTACGCGAGGGCGGCGATCGACACCGCGCCGAGGGCGATGGTCCAGGAGAGGACGAACCCGGCGCGCGGGATGCGGCCCCTGACGGTCAGGAGCAGGGACGCGGCCCCCGCGCCCGTACCGAATCCGGCGAGGATCCAGCCGATGCCGGCGGCGCCCCAGCCGCGCTGGTCGGAGAGGAGCGCGAGGCCGACGTTGAGGGGACCGACGAAGCCGAGGTCGCTGAGGGCGATGACGACGACCAGCGGGCCGAGGACGCGGTGGCGGCGGATGTAGCGCAGTCCGTCGGTGAGGTCCTGCAGGGCGGTGGTCTTCGCGCGGACCTCCGCCCCTTCACCGGGCTGCAGCGCCCTGAGGCGGAGCGTCAGGAGCAGGGGCAGCGAGAGGGCGAAGAGCAGCCCGGCGGCGCCGAACGCGGCGGCCGACCCGCCGAGGGCGACCGCGAGTCCGCCGAGCGGGGCGCCGACCAGGACCGAGATCCGGTAGGCGAGGCCCCGCATCCCCTGGACCCGGCCGAGCTGTCCGGCGGAGGCGATCCGTGGCGGCAGGGCGCCGACGGCGGGCATGAACAGGGCGTCCACGGCTCCGAAGACGAGCGCGACGGCGGCGAGGACCCAGAGGCCTGGGGTGGCGAGGGCCAGTGTCGCCGCGAGGCCGAGGACGACGACGCAGCGGACGGCGTCGGAGGATATGACGACCCGCCAGGGCCCGAAGCGGTCGGCGACCACTCCCCCGCCGAGCATGAGCAGGGCGCGCATCACGGCGCTGAGGGCGAGGACGATCCCGGCCTGCGCGGGGGTGCCGCTCTGCACGGCGGCCCAGGAGAGGGCCAGGTGGTAGACCATGTCGCCGGTGGCGGACGCGGTGTACGCGCCGAGCCAGCGCAGGATGTTGGGGTCGCGGTAGGCGGGGCGCTCGACGGGGGCGAGCTGGGTGGCGGTCATGAGCGGTACGGGAACGCGTGGAGGTGGATGGCGACGTTCTCGCGGCCCTCGGTGTCCCCGGCCGCTTCGGCGGCGCGGGCCTTCTGGTCGTGCTTCTCCAGGACGGCGCCCAGCTCCTCTTCGAGGGCGGCGAGTTCGGCGGCAGTGAGGCGGGGCAGCCACTCGGAGCTGATGGAGGCGGAGCGCCACGCGTCGGACCAGGTCAGACGCTCGTCGAGGAAGCGCCGGTGGAGTTCGGTGCGCTGTTCGTTGATGGTGCGGCCGAGGGCGTCGCTCGCGGCGGCCAGCTCGGGGGTGCCCCGGACGTCCTCGTCGTGGATGGAGACGCCGTACGAGCTGGGCTGCCACCAGCGCTCGCGGCCGTCCGCCGACCGGGTCTCGGCCTCCTCGATGAGGCCGTGGTCGGCGAGCTTGCGCAGGTGGTAGCTGACGAGCGAGACGGCCTCGTCGACCTGGTCGGCGAGCTGGGACGCGGTGGCGGTGCGGGCCACGAAGAGGGCGCGGTAGAGGCGCATCCGCAGCGGGTGCGAGATGGCCTTGAGGGTGCCGAGGTCGGTGATCCGACGGTTCTCCTGCGAGGTCATGACACCGACCCTAGATGCGCAGGAAAACTTGCACAACATAAATTGCACAAATAATCCTGCACATCCGGGGAAGAAGAAGGGCCCCCGTGGGGGCCCTTCGTGACGACCGCTCAGCGGACCGGGTGGCCCGCCTCCCGCAGTGCGTCCTTGACCTGCGAGATCCGCAGATCGCCGAAGTGGAAGACCGAGGCGGCGAGCACCGCGTCCGCGCCGGCCGCGACCGCCGGCGGGAAGTCGGAGAGCTTGCCGGCGCCGCCGGAGGCGATCACCGGGACCGTGACGTGCTTGCGCACGGCCGCGATCATCTCGGTGTCGTAGCCGTCCTTGGTGCCGTCCGCGTCCATCGAGTTGAGCAGGATCTCGCCCGCGCCCAGCTCGGCGGCCCGGTGCGCCCACTCGACGGCGTCGATGCCGGTGCCCCGGCGCCCGCCGTGGGTGGTGACCTCGAAGGAGCCCGACTCGGTCCGGCGCGCGTCCACGGAGAGGACGAGCACCTGGCGGCCGAAGCGCTCCGCGATCTCCTTGATCAGCTCGGGGCGCTCGATGGCGGCGGTGTTGACGCCCACCTTGTCGGCCCCGGCCCGCAGCAGCTTGTCGACGTCCCCGGCCGCGCGGACCCCGCCGCCCACGGTGAGCGGGATGAAGACCTGCTCGGCGGTACGGCGCACCACGTCGTAGGTGGTCTCGCGGTTCCCGGAGGAGGCGGTGATGTCGAGGAAGGTCAGCTCGTCGGCGCCCTCGGCGTCGTACAACTTGGCCATCTCGACGGGGTCGCCCGCGTCACGGAGGTTCTGGAAGTTGACGCCCTTGACGACCCGGCCGTTGTCCACGTCCAGGCAGGGGATCACCCGTACGGCGAGGCTCATGCGGACTCCTCCCCCCGGTAGGCCTCGACCTCGACCTCGACGACCAGGCTCGGGTCGACGAAGCCGGAGACGATGATCATCGACGCGGCCGGACGGACGGTGTCGAAGAACTCCTTGTGGGCGCGGCCGACCTCGTCCACGTCTCGGGCGTGCGTGATGTACATCCGGGTCCGTACGACGTGCTCCGCACCCAGGTCCAGCTGCTTCAGCGCGTCGAGGGCCACGTTGAAGGAGTTGACCGTCTGCTCGTAGGGGCCTCCCCCGGCGATCTGGCCGCCGACCACCGACGTACAGCCGGAGACCAGGACCAGGCCGTTCGGCAGCTCCACCGCGCGGGAGTAGCCGAACTGCTCCTCCCAGGGGGCGCCGGTCACCACCTTGCGTACGGAATCGGTCATACGGCGGCCACCGCCTCCAGCGCCTCTTCGAGGGTGAACGCCTTGGCGTAGAGCGCCTTGCCGACGATCGCGCCCTCGACGCCCAGCGGGACGAGACCGGACAGGGCCCGCAGGTCGTCCAGGGAGGAGACGCCGCCGGAGGCGACGACGGGCTTGTCGGTGGCCGCGCAGACGTTCCTCAGGAGCTCCAGGTTGGGGCCCTGGAGCGTGCCGTCCTTGGCGATGTCGGTGACGACGTAGCGGGCGCAGCCCTCGGCGTCGAGGCGGGCCATCGTCTCGTACAGGTCGCCGCCGTCGCGGGTCCAGCCGCGGCCGCGCAGGGTCGTGCCGCGCACGTCGAGGCCGACGGCGATCTTGTCGCCGAACTCGGCGATGACCTTGGCGACCCACTCGGGGGTCTCCAGGGCCGCGGTGCCCAGGTTGACGCGGGTGCAGCCGGTGGCGAGCGCCGCCGCGAGCGAGGCGTCGTCGCGGATGCCGCCGGAGAGCTCCACCTTGATGTCCATGGCCTGCGCGACCTCGGCGATCAGCGCGCGGTTGTCACCGGTGCCGAAGGCGGCGTCGAGGTCGACCAGGTGCAGCCACTCGGCGCCCGAGTTCTGCCAGGCGAGGGCCGCCTCCAGCGGGGAGCCGTAGGAGGTCTCGCTGCCGGACTCGCCGTGCACGAGACGCACGGCCTGGCCGTCGCGCACGTCGACGGCGGGGAGGAGTTCGAGAGTGCTCACAGGGTTCCGATCCAGTTGGTGAGGAGCTGGGCTCCGGCGTCGCCGGACTTCTCGGGGTGGAACTGGGTCGCCCACAGGGCGCCGTTCTCGACGGCCGCGACGAACGGCTCGCCGTGGGTGGCCCAGGTGACCTTGGGGGCGCGCATGTTGGGGTTGCCGACCTCGAGGCTCCACTCGCGCACCGCGTAGGAGTGCACGAAGTAGAACCGGGCGTCGGCGTCGAGGCCCGCGAACTGCTCGCTGCCCTCGGGCGCGTCCACCGTGTTCCAGCCCATGTGCGGTACGACGGGGGCGTTCAACGGCTCGACCGTACCGGGCCACTCGTCGAGGCCCTCGCTCTCCACGCCGTGCTCGATGCCGCGGGCGAAGAGGATCTGCATGCCGACGCAGATGCCCATGACGGGACGACCGCCGGCGAGCCTGCGGCCGACGATCCAGTCGCCGCGGGCCTCCTTGAGGCCGTCCATGCAGGCGGAGAAGGCGCCGACGCCGGGGACGAGGAGTCCGTCGGCGTTCATCGCCTTGTCGTAGTCGCGGGTGATCTCGACGTCGGCGCCGACCCGGGCGAGCGCGCGCTCGGCGGAGCGGACGTTGCCGAAGCCGTAGTCGAAGACGACGACCTTCTTGGGGCTGCCGGTCACGCTCATGACCACACGTCCAGCCGCATCACGCCGGCGGCGAGCGACAGCACGGCGCCGAAGGCGACGAGCACGATGAGGCCCTTGGGCATCTGCTGCTTCACGAACGAGTAGATGCCGCCGAGCAGGAAGAGCCCGACGACGATGAGGATGGTGGAGAGGCCGTTCACGGTTAGAGCGCGCCCTTCGTGGAGGGGAGGATTCCGGCGGCGCGCGGGTCGCGCTCCGAGGCGTAGCGCAGGGCGCGGGCGAAGGCCTTGAACTGGCACTCCACGATGTGGTGGGCGTTGCGACCGTACGGGACGTGGATGTGCAGCGCGATCTGGGCCTGCGCGACGAAGGACTCGAAGATGTGCCGGGTCATCGTCGTGTCGTACGACCCGATCATCGGCGCCATGTTCTCGGGCTCGGTGTGCACGAGGTACGGACGGCCGGAGAGGTCGACGGTCACCTGGGCGAGCGACTCGTCCAGCGGGACGGTGCAGTTGCCGAAGCGGTAGATGCCGACCTTGTCGCCGAGGGCCTGCTTGAAGGCGGCGCCGAGGGCGAGGGCGGTGTCCTCGATGGTGTGGTGCGAGTCGATGTGCAGGTCGCCGTCGGTCTTGACGGTGAGGTCGAACAGACCGTGCCGGCCGAGCTGGTCGAGCATGTGGTCGTAGAAGCCGACCCCGGTCGACACGTCGACCTTTCCGGTGCCGTCGAGGTCGATCTCGACGACGACGGAGGTCTCCTTGGTGGTGCGCTCAACGCGGCCTACGCGGCTCATCGCTTCTGCTCCTTCATCAGTTCACGGACCGCGTCGAGGAACGCGTCGTTCTCTTCGGGGGTGCCCGCGGTGACCCGCAGCCAGCCCGGTACGCCGTTGTCCCGGACCAGGACGCCCCGGTCGAGGATCCGCTGCCAGGCCGCGTGCGTGTCGGCGAACCTGCCGAACTGCACGAAGTTGGCGTCGGACTCGGTGACCTCGTAGCCGAGGGCACGCAGTTCGGTGACGAGCCGGTCGCGCTCGACCTTGAGCTGCTCGACGTACCCGAGGAGGGTGTCGGTGTGCTCCAGGGCGGCGAGCGCGGTGGCCTGGGTGACGGCGGAGAGGTGGTACGGCAGGCGGACCAGCTGGACGGCGTCGACCACGGCCGGGTGCGCGGCGAGGTAGCCGAGGCGCAGCCCGGCGGCACCGAAGGCCTTGGACATGGTCCGGGAGACCACCAGGTTCGGCCGGCCCTCGATGAGGGGCAGCAGCGAGTCGCGGTGGCTGAACTCCACGTACGCCTCGTCGACGACCACCATGGAGGGCTTGGCCGCCTGGGCCGCCTCGTACAGGGCGAGGACGGTGTCGGCGTCGACGGCGGTGCCGGTGGGGTTGTTGGGCGAGGTGATGAAGACGACGTCCGGGCGGTGCTCGGCGATCGCCTTCTCGGCCGCGACCAGGTCGATGGTGAAGTCGTCGTTGCGCGGGCCCGAGATCCAGCCGGTGCCGGTGCCGCGGGCGATCAGTGCGTGCATCGAGTACGAGGGCTCGAAGCCGATCGCGGTACGGCCCGGGCCGCCGAAGGTCTGCAGCAGCTGCTGGAGGACCTCGTTGGAGCCGTTGGCCGCCCAGACGTTCTCGACGGAGACCGGGTGCTTCCCGGTGCGGGAGAGGTAGCGGGCGAGCTCGGTGCGCAGCTCGACCGCGTCCCGGTCGGGGTAGCGGTTGAGGCTCCGGGCGGCGTCGGCGACGCGCTCCGCGATCCGGGCGACGAGCGCCTCGGGCAGCGGGTAGGGGTTCTCGTTGGTGTTCAGCTGGACGGGGACGTCGAGCTGGGGCGCGCCGTACGGGGACTTGCCGCGCAGCTCGTCCCGGACGGGGAGTTCGTCCCAGGGGGATCGGTCGGGGTTGCGGATCTCGGTCACTGCTGGGGGACCTTCCATCCGAACCGGGCCTTGATCGCGGCGCCGTGGGCCGGGAGGTCCTCGGCCTCGGCGAGGGTCACCACGTGGTGGGCGACCTCGGCGAGCGCGTCGCGCGTGTAGTCCACGATGTGCACGCCGCGCAGGAACGACTGCACGGAGAGGCCCGAGGAGTGGCAGGCGCAGCCGCCGGTGGGCAGAACGTGGTTGGAGCCGGCGCAGTAGTCGCCGAGCGAGACGGGGGCCCAGGGGCCGACGAAGATCGCGCCCGCGTTGCGGACCCGGTCGGCGACGGCGGCCGCGTCACGGGTCTGGATCTCCAGGTGCTCGGCGCCGTACGCGTCGACGACCTTGAGGCCGTCGGCGAGGTCGCGGACGAGGACGATCGCGGACTGGCGGCCGGCCAGGGCCGGGACGATCCGGTCGTCGACGTGCTTGGAGGCGGCGACCTGGGTCTTCAGCTCGGCCTCGGTGGCGGCGGCCAGCTCCTCCGAGTCGGTGACGAGGACGGAGGCGGCCATGGGGTCGTGCTCGGCCTGGCTGATGAGGTCGGCGGCGACGTGCACGGGGTCGGCGGTGGAGTCCGCGAGGATCGCGATCTCCGTCGGGCCGGCCTCGGCGTCGATGCCGATACGGCCCTTGAGGAGGCGCTTGGCGGCGGCCACGTAGATGTTGCCGGGGCCGGTCACCAGGTTGACGGGGGCGCAGCCGGGCTCGTCGGCGCGTGCTTCGGTGCCGTACGCGAACATGGCGACGGCCTGGGCGCCGCCGGCGGCGTACACCTCGTCGACGCCGAGCAGGGCGCAGGCGGCGAGGATCGTCGGGTGCGGCAGTCCGCCGAACTCCTTCTGCGGGGGCGAGGCTACGGCCAGGCCCTCGACACCGGCCTCCTGCGCCGGGACGACGTTCATCACGACGGAGGACGGGTAGACGGCGCGGCCGCCCGGCACGTACAGGCCGACGCGCTCGACCGGGATCCACTTCTCGGTGACCGTGCCGCCGGGGACGACCTGGGTGGTGTGCGTGGTGCGGCGCTGCTCGCGGTGGACGAGGCGGGTGCGCCGGATGGACTCCTCGAGGGCGGCCCGGACGGCCGGGTCGAGCTCTTCGAGGGCACGGCTGATCGCCTCGGCGGGCACGCGCAGGCTCGGGACCCGCACATGGTCGAATTTCTCGCCATAGTCGATCACTGCCGCCGCGCCACGATGCCGCACGTCCTCGCAGATCGGCCGCACCGTCTCCAGGGCGGCTTCCACGTCGAACTCGGCACGGGGCAGCAGGTCGCGCAGGGCGGCACCCTCGGGGAGGGCTTCGTCGCGCAGATCGATTCGAGAGATCACGGGTCAATTCTCGCAGACGGCACCACGGCGCCGGTCGCGTGTATCACTGGCTGATACACGCGCTGATACCCGCCACAGTGGCGTCTTGTCGCCACACCTGACCGTTAGCGTTCAGCCCGTCACACAGCGGGAAGAACGGCTGTGCGAATCCATCAACGGCATGGCCGGATTCACGGGGAAAGCGAGGGGGCGGCGTGACCGAGCCGCACGAGGACGGGATGCCCGACGGGCTGACGGGCCCGGAGAGGGCCGTGTGGCGGGCGTTCCGGATCGGCAGGACCTGCGATCTGACGGAGGGGGTCGCCGAGCGGGACGACCCGTTCGGGTCGCGGGAGTGGGGTCCGGAGCGGAGCGTCCGCGCCGACGTGGTGGCGCTGCTGCTGCTCGACGGGCCGCAGGCCCGGTCGGGACGGGTGGCCGCGCTGAAGCTGCGCGGGGTGCGGATCACCGGCGTGCTGAATCTGGCCGGCGGGACGATAGGGCCGTACGTGGAGCTGCACGGCTGCCGCTTCGACGGCGAGGTGGTGCTCCCCGAGGCCCAGTTCGGCACCTTGCGGATGGTCGCCTGCGCCATACCGCGCCTGGAGGCGGCCCGGCTGCACACGACGGGCGATCTGCATCTCCCGCGCTGCCGGGTGGGACGCGGTATCCGGCTCACGGACGCGCAGATCGGCACGGACCTGCTCATCAACCAGATCCAGGTGTGGCCGGACCGGCGCGGGCGGGCCATCACCGCCGACGGGATGGTGGTGGCCCAGGACCTCCAGGCCGAACTGATCGAGACGCACGGCGAGCTGAGCCTGCGCGGCGCGAAGGTCGGCGTCTCGCTCAGCCTGCGGGGCAGCGTGCTCCGCGGGGCCCAGCAGCGCCGCGCGCTCAACGCCCCGCAACTCACGGTGGAGCGCTCGCTCTACCTGAACGCGGCATGGGTGTACGAGGAGCCGGAGGCCTCGGGAAACGCGGAGACGTCGGGGAACTCCGGGAACTCCGGGAACACGGGCCATTCGATGGCCACCCCGCCGTACGGCGTGACGCCGGCCCACGGCGCCCGGCGCAAGCCCGTGGAGTGCCACGGCGGCGTCCGGCTCGACGACGGCCGGTTCGGCGACGCGGTGGACTTGAACCACGCCCGCTTCCTGCTGAACGGCTCGCGCCGGGAGGAGGTGTCCCTGCGCCGGATCGCCACCCCGGAGCTGCGGTTCAACGGGGAGCGCCCGGAGGAGGGGCGGGTGGTGCTCAACGGCGCCAGGATCGTCACGCTGATCGACCTGTCGACCAGCTGGCCGGGGCCCGGCGGCCTGGCGATGGGCGGGTTCGTCTACGAGAACCTCGTGCCGTACGGACACTTCCCGCTGTCCCGGCGCCTGGAGTGGGTGGCGGCGGCCACCCCGGAGTACGCCCCCGAGCCGTACGAACGCCTGGCGACGGTCCTGCGCAACAGCGGGGAGGACGCGGACGCGCGCGAGGTGCTGCTCGCCAAGCAGCGGCGCCGGCGGGAGACGCTGCCGCTGGCGGGAAAGCTGTGGGGGTTCGTCCAGGACTGGACGGTGGCGTACGGCTACCGGCCCGGCCGGGCGGCGCTGTGGATGGCGATCCTGTGGGCGGCGGGCACGGTGGCCTTCTCGCGGTACCCCCCGATACCGCTCAAGAAGGACGAGGGTCCGGAGTGGAACGGGACGCTGTACGCACTGGACCTCCTGCTGCCGGTGATCAACCTCGGGCAGGAGGGCTACTGGCGTCTGGAGGGTGTCTGGCAGTGGGCGGCGGCGGCGCTGATACTCCTCGGCTGGATCCTGGCGACGACGGTGGCGGCGGGCGCGACGCGCCTTCTGCGCCGCGGCTGACCGGGCGGGCCTCGGAGGCCGAGGAGTCGCGCCGCGGGAGGGCGGGGAGGCGCGCCGCAGGAGGCGAGGAGGCGGCGATGTGAGGGGGCCGGGTGAGGTGGGGGTGAAAGGGCTGGGCAGATGGGCGTGAAACAGCACGGCCCGGTGGGAAAATACGTCGCACCATGGCCTTCCTCCGCGCTCTGATCGGCGCCGTCCGCTCGGCCCGGCACACCCCGCGGCTCGCCGCCGGGCTCGTGCCGGACGACGACGTGCTGCTCGACGCCCCGGACGCGCGGCTCGCCCCCGCCCTGGTCGCCGCCGCCCTGGCCGACCCGGAACCCGCGGCGAAGCTGCTCGCCACGACCCGGGACGCCGCCGAGTGGGAGGACCGCGACCGGTACGTCACCCGGCTCGCCACCTTCGCGTACAACAGGGGCGACTGGCTGGCCCACTGGCTCTCCGCCGCGCCGCGCGACCCCGACGCCCTCCTTGTCTCGGCCCAGCTCGCCGTCCGCCGGGCCTGGGAGTCCCCCGCCCGGGCCGAACGGCTGCGCGAGCTCGACCCGCTGATCCGCACGGTCACCGAGGAAGCGCCCGACGATCCGGTGCCGTGGCGGCTGGCCCTGGACCACGCGCGCGGGGCGCACGCCGGGCACGCCGTCTTCGAGACACTGTGGGAGCAGGCCGTGCGCCGCTCCCCGCACCACTACGGCAGCCACGTCGCGGCGCTCAAGTACCTCTCCGCGCAGTGGTACGGCTCACACCGGGCCGCCTTCGACTTCGCCGAGCAGGCCGCCGACGACGCCGCGGCGGATTCGCTCGTGCGGGCACTCCCGGTCCGCGCGGCCTACGACCGGCTCCGGGCGCTGCCCAGGCCGGACCGTTCGGCGGCCGCGACACGGCTCGACCGGGCGGCCGACCGGGCCCTCGCGCTGTCGGCGGCCTTCCCGGCGGGCGACCCGTGGCCCGCCGAGGTCCGCAATCTGCTCGCGTTCGTGCTGGTGGAGCGGGCGCGGTGGGACGAGGCACTGGACGAGTTCGGCCGGATCGGCCCCCACGCGACCTCCTTTCCGTGGGGTGCGCCACGGGGAGCCGTACAGGAGGATCCTCTGCGCCGGTTCCTGGCCGTACGGGACGTCGTACGGGCGGAGTCGGCCGGCCGGACGCCCTTGTGGAGGCCCGGAGACGGACGGGCCGGACGGGGCGGTCGCGGCGGCCATTAGGCTTGCCGCCGTGACCACCGCTCGCCTGCCTCTGTTCCCGCTCAACACGGTGCTGTTCCCCGGCCTCGTGCTGCCGCTGAACGTCTTCGAGGAGCGTTATCGCGCCATGATGCGGGAGTTGCTCACGATCGACGACACGGAGCCGCGCCGCTTCGCCGTCGTCGCCATCCGTGACGGGCGCGAGGTCGCGCCGACCGCTCCCGGAATGCCGGACCCGACGGCGCTGCCGGAGAAGGGCCCCGCGGCCGGCTTCGGCGCGGACCCCGTCCAGGCCTTCCACCGGGTCGGCTGCATCGCCGACGCGGCGAGCATCCGCGAGCGCTCCAACGGCAGCTTCGAGGTGATGGCGACCGGGACGACCCGGGTGAAGCTCCTCTCGGTCGACGCGAGCGGGCCGTTCCTGGTCGCCGAGGTCGAGGAGATCCCGGAGGAACGGGGCGAGGACGCGGGCACCCTCTCCGAGGGTGTGCTGCGGGCCTTCCGGAACTACCAGAAGCGGCTTGCGGGGGCGCGGGAGCGGTCGCTGACGACGAGCGACCTGCCGGACGACCCGTCGGTGGTGTCGTATCTGGTCGCGGCGGCGGCGGTGCTCGACACCCCGTCGAAGCAGCGGCTGCTCCAGGCCCCGGACACGGCGACGCGGCTGCGCGAGGAGCTGGCGCTGCTGCGCGCGGAGACGGCGGTGCTGCGGCATCTGCCCTCGCTGCCGGCGGTCGACCTGACACAGGGTCCGACGAACCCGAACTGAGCCGAACCCGGTCACGATCCGAGGAAGAGCGCGTGGCGAAGAAGCAGAAGAAGAACAGCGGGGGCACCCCGGCGACGGTCGCGCTGACCACGGCCGGGACCCCGTTCACCCTGCACGCGTACGAGCACGACCCGGCCTCCGCCTCGTACGGCGAGGAGGCGGCGGAGGCACTCGGCGTCTCCCCCGACCGGGTCTTCAAGACGCTGGTGGCGGACGTCGACGGCGAGCTGACGGTCGCGGTGGTCCCGGTCGCGGGGCAGCTGGACCTGAAGGCGCTGGCCTCGGCGGTCGGCGGGAAGCGCGCGGCGATGGCGGACCCGGCGGCGGCGGAGCGCACGACGGGGTACGTCCGGGGCGGTATCTCGCCCCTGGGCCAGCGCAAGCGCCTGCGTACGGTCCTCGACGCCTCGGCCTCGGACCACGCGACGATCTGCATCTCGGCGGGCCGCCGCGGCCTGGAGGTCGAGCTTTCCCCCGCGGACCTGGCCGCCCTCACCTCGGCGGTCGTGGCCCCGATCGGCCGCGGCTGACCCTCAGAGCGACTTCTGCTCGGGCTGCGGGTGCGGCCCCCAGTACTCCGGTTCCGGGTCGCGGGGGCCGAAGAGGGCCGTGAGCGCCAGGTGGACGATCATCGCGGCGAGCGGCCAGGCCAGCATCGCCGCGGCCGCCATGTCGAGTTCGAGGGGTGCCTCGAAGACGACGTTGGGGCCGACCGCCTTCGCGTGGGCGACCACGTCCCGCGCCGGGCCGAAGTACGTCCCCACGCCCCAGGCGAGCAGCGATCCGAGGACGCCGCCGAGCGCCAGGCCGAGCACCAGCGGCACCCCGCCCTCCCGGCGCAGCAGGAAGACGACGAGCGCGGCGACCGCCCCGAAGGCCAGGGCGAGGAGCACGAACGTCCCGTCCGCGCCGATGGCGGACTCGCCCTCGGAGTCGCGGAGGTAGACCCCCTTGCCGTCCGAGATCAGCAGGACGCGCGGCGCCAGCCACAGCCACAGCACTCCCAGCACCGCACCCGCGACCGCCAAGACGGCGGTCACGACGACACCCCGCAGGACCTCGGCCGCCGTGATCGGGTCCCCTGCGGGGCCGAGCGGCGGAGGCGGCGGGGGCCAGTCGGGGTCGTGCGGAGGCTGGTGAGGCGGAGTCAGGGGTGCGGTCACCCCGCCATCGTGCCAGGTGTGTCTGTGGCCCGCCTCAGCGGACGGCCGCCCGCCGGTAGGCCCAGGTGGCGACCGCCAGGGACACCACGCCGACGGCCCCGCAGATGGCGAGGTCGAGGCCGACGGCCGGCCAGTCCGGGTGCGGGTCGAAGGTACGGGCCAGGGCCTCCACGCCGTACGTCGACGGCAGCAGGTCCCGCGCCCAGCCGATCGGCTCCGGCAGCCGCTCGGCCGGGAGCACGCCGAGGAGCAGCGCCGCCGACATGCCGAGCTGGCCGAGGAGCGTGGCCAGCTCCTGGCGGGGGGCGAGGAGTCCGAGCGCGGCGCCGAGTCCGGCGAGGGCCGCCCCGGCGAGCGGGACGACGGCGCCGAGGATCCACAGCTGGCCGAGGGGCAGCCCGAAGAGCACGGACCCGGCGACGGCGGTGACGACGGTCCCGGGCACGGTGAAGGAGGCGTACGCGCCGGCCGCGCCGAGCACGACGGCCGCCGGCGGCACGGGCAGGGTGGCGTAGTGGTCGAGGCCGCCGCTCGCCCGCAGCTGCCCGAAGTACTGGGCGAGCAGGTTGAGCGCGACGAAGGCGACGACGAGGACGGTGGAGCCGGCCACGACGGCCCGCGCCTCGGAGCCGCCGTCGACGACCCCGCGCATCAGGACCATGATCCCGATCGACTGGAAGGTGGCCACGAAGAGCAGCGGGATGCGGGCCACGCGGGCACGCGAGAGCTGCGCGCGGTAGACGGCGGCCATCGCGGGCAGCAGCCGGGCGCGCGGGGCGAGGGGCGCCGCCCCCTCCTCGGCGTCGTGCGCGCGGACGGGGAGCGCGCCGTTCGGCAGGGCCTCGGCGGGCACGGTGCTCACTGCGTACAGCTCCTGACAGTCACGTACGGGACGAGGAAACGAGGAACGCGGCTCACGCCTTCACCAGTCCCTCGGTCGCGCCGCCCAGCGCCAGGTACACGTCCTCCAGGCTGGGCGTGGCCAGCGTGAAGTCGTCGAGCGCGGCGAAGGCGGCCCCGCCGGTGACGGTGGCGACGGCCGCGCGGGCCTCGTCGGGGGCGAGCCGGAGGATCCAGCGCCGTCCGGTCTCCTGGGCGAGTCCGCGCAGGGCGGCGACCTCGGGCAGCTGGAGCGGCGGCGCCTCGCGCCACACCAGCTCCACCCGGACCTCCCCGGCGACGCGTTCCTTGAGTCCGGCCGGGGTGTCGCAGGCGATGACCCGGCCGCGGTCGAGGACGGCGACGCGGTCGAGGACGGTCTCGGCCTCGATGACGTTGTGGGTGACGAGCAGCACGGTGGTGCCGTCCTCGGCGCGCCGCCGGTCGACGGCGGCCCAGACGGCCCGGCGGGCGACGGGGTCCATGCCGGTGGTGGGTTCGTCGAGGACGAGGACGGACCGGCGGCCGACGAGCGCGGTGGCGAGGCAGGCGAGCCGCCGCTGGCCGCCGGAGAGCTTCTTGAGGGGCCGGCCGGCGAGCGCGGTGAGGCCGAGCTCCTCCAGGACGGCGTCGCGCTCGGCGCGCGCGTCGTGGGCGCCGAGCCCGCGCAGACGTGCGGTGGTCTCGGCGGCGAGGGCGACGGTCAGCTCGTCGAGGGCCGTGGACTCCTGGCCGAGGTAGGCGAGGAGCCGGGCCGCCCGCTCGGGGTGGCGTACGAGGTCGTGGCCGAGGAGCTCGACGGAGCCGGAGTCGGGGCGCATGAGTCCGGTGAGCTGGCGGACCAGCGTGGACTTGCCGGCTCCGTTGGGTCCGAGCAGCCCGAAGATCTCGCCGCCGCGCACGTCGAGGCTGATCCCGTCGGTGGCGCGCACCTCGGGTGTCGCGGGCGCGCCGCGCCTGCCCCGCGTGGCGGGGTACGTCTTGACCAGATCCCGCACCACGCACACCGTACTCACGGGGGAAGAGCCTACGGGGTCGCCGGGCCGGCCCCGGGCGCGGGGGCGTGTTCGGCGGCGGCCCGGACGTCGATCTCGCGCCAGAAGCCGGCCCGGATGGCGTACCGGTCGTGCTCGTCGATCTGGTCGTCCTTGTGCGCGAGGAGACCGAACCGTGCGGCGTAGCGGAGGAGTTCGCCGTCGATGCGGTGCGGGATGCGCGGGTAGAGGGTGGAGAGCTTCTGGACGTGGCTCTGTTCGGGGAGCCGCTCCATCCAGCGGCGGGCGAACACCTGCCCGACCTCGAAGGGGTCGCCGCCGACGGTGGTGATGTCCTCCTCGCGGTCCGCCCAGCGCTGCTCGGCGCTGGTGAGCAGGGCGAGGGTGGGCAGGGACGCGGTCTCCGCCGGTTCGCCGAGGGAGGAGGTGGCCGGGCGGTCGATCCAGCCCCGGTCGGAGGACCAGCGGAGCGCGCTCGCACCCTGCGGCACCGGGGCGAGCGACGCGCCCGAGCCGTTGGGGCCGCGCAGGCCCGCCAGGTCCTTGGGCGTGGGGACGCCCTTGCCCGCGGCGGCGCCGGGGCCACCGTGGGCGTGCCCGTTGGAGGCGGCGGGCGTTTCGGCGGAGTCCGGTCCGACTCCGTTCCGCGCCGCGGCCGCGGCGGCATCGGCGGCCCGTTCGGCGGAGGCCGCGAGGGCGGCTTCGGGCAGCGGGGCCGAGAGGATGGCGGCGATCTCGGGGCGGGGGGCGGGCGGCGGCGCGCAGATGCCGGTGAGGTCCCGGGCGCGGACGGCCCGGGTGATCCAGGTCCGGTCGAGGACGCGCCGCTCGTCGGCCTCGGCCACCAGGTCCTCGGACTGGTTGTAGTCGCCGTCGGCGGCCTGGACGGCCCACAGGTGGACGGCGACGCCGTGCTCCTTGGCGGACATGAGGCCGGGCAGCAGGTCGCCGTCGCCGGTGACGAGCACGATGTCGGAGCAGGCCCTGTTGCGCGCCAGCTCGGTCAGCTCGGTGTGCATGGCCGCGTCGACGCCCTTCTGCGCCCAGCGCCCGTCGCTCCTGGTCAGGGCGCCTAGCCGGACGGTGACCCGGGGCATCACGCGCAGTCTGCGGTGCTCGGGCTGGGGCACCCGGTCGGGTGCGCCGTCGAACCAGTAGATCCGCAGGAGCGGCAGCGCCGTCTCGGCCTCGGCGCGTTCACGCAGCTGCTGGATGAGCGCGGCGTGGTCGACGGCGATCCTGGAGCGGGCCGGTTCCCCGGCGAGGAGACTGGCGGCGGCGCCCAGCAGGTAGCCGGCGTCCACCAGGACGACGCAGCGGTCCACGTGTTCCACCCTCTTTCGGGAACCTCGGGGTCGGACTCGGGGGTCGGAAGGTGCTAGGTACCTCTTCGTTCTCGTTCGTTCTCATCGAGTCTGCCCGACGGCCGGGAGCTTGACGGTCGGAACTGGATCATCGGCGTGGCGGATATCACGTTCACCCGGCCGTTACGTTCCGTAATGATCCAAAATGCGGCCGATTCGCCCGTGTGTGAATCTGACAGCGGCCCTGGCCCCTAGATCCCTTTGAGGAGGCATCATCCCCATGGCCAAGAACCGCAAGCAGGACCGTATGCAGCAGAAGTCGTCGGCAGCAGAACGCGGCACGCAGCAGGCGCAGCAGTCCGCGATGGAGTCGCAGGCCGAGCAGCGCGCCACCCAGGTGACCCCGGGCGACATGGCCCGCAAGGGCCGCCAGAAGCGCTTCGGTCACAACTGACACGTATGCACCGGAAGGGGCGCGCCCGTGACGACGGGCGCGCCCCTTCCGGTGTGATGGGCCGTACGGAGGCCGCTAGCCGGCCAGGCAGGACGGGCCGAGCAGCACCTTCAGGTCCCCGAAGAGGGCCGGGTCGGCCGTCACCCGGTGCCGGTCGAGACGGAGCACGGTCGTGGTCCGGGGGCCCTGGAGCTTGATCCGCACCTCGGTGTTGCCCTTGTGGTGCTTGAGGATCTCGCCGAGCCTGCTGACCATCGGCGGGGTCACCTTCACCGTCGGGATGGTGAGGATCACCGGCGCGTTGGTCCCGGCGTTCGACAGGTCGGGGACCATCAGTTCCATGGCGACGAGCCGGGGGATGTCCTCGCGCTTGTCGAGCCGTCCCTTGACGAAGACGACCGTGTCCTCGACGAGCTGGGTGGAGACCAGCTGGTACGTGGCCGGGAAGAACATGCACTCGATGGAGCCGGCCAGGTCCTCGACGGTGGCGATCGCCCAGGCGTTGCCCTGCTTGGTCATCTTGCGCTGGAGGCCCGAGATGATGCCGCCGATGGTGACGACCGCGCCGTCGCTGTGCTCGCCGCCGGTGAGCTGCGAGATCGCCGCGTCGGTCTTGTCGGACAGGACGTGCTCGATACCGAAGAGCGGGTGGTCGGAGACGTAGAGGCCGAGCATCTCGCGCTCCTGGGCGAGCAGGTACGACTTCTCCCACTCGACGTCGGAGAACTCGACGTCCAGGCCGAAGCCGGGCTCGTCGTTCGTCTCCTCGCCCATGCCGCCGAAGAGGTCGAACTGTCCCTCGGCCTCCTTGCGCTTGACCGCCACCACGTTGTCGATCATCGGTTCGTGGTGGGCGACCATGCCCTTGCGGGTGTGGCCCATCTCGTCGAAGGCGCCGGCCTTGATCAGCGATTCGATGGTCCGCTTGTTGCAGACGACGGCCTCGACCTTGTCGAGGAAGTCGGGGAAGGTGCTGTACTTCCCCTTCGCCTTGCGCGACTTGATGATCGACTCGACGACGTTGGTGCCGACGTTCCGCACGGCGGAGAGGCCGAAGAGGATCACGTCGTCGCCCTGGGCGGCGAAGTTCGACTCGGACTCGTTCACGTTCGGCGGGAGCACCTTGATGCCCATGCGGCGGCACTCGTTGAGGTAGACGGCGGACTTGTCCTTGTCGTCCTTGACCGAGGTGAGCAGACCGGCCATGTACTCGGCGGGGTAGTTCGCCTTGAGGTAGGCGGTCCAGTAGGAGACCAGTCCGTACGCGGCGGAGTGCGCCTTGTTGAAGGCGTAGCCGGCGAAGGGGACCAGGACGTCCCAGAGGGCCTGGATGGCCTCGTCGCTGAAGCCGTTCTTCTTCGCGCCCTCCTGGAAGATGACGAAGTTCTTCGCCAGCTCCTCGGGCTTCTTCTTGCCCATCACGCGGCGCAGGATGTCGGCCTCGCCGAGCGAGTACCCGGCGATGATCTGGGCGGCCTTCTGCACCTGCTCCTGGTACACGATCAGGCCGTAGGTGACCGCGAGCACCTCTTCGAGCGGCTTCTCCAGCTCGGGGTGGATCGGGGTGATCTCCTGCTGCTTGTTCTTGCGCAGGGCGTAGTTCGTGTGCGAGTTCATGCCCATCGGGCCCGGCCGGTACAGGGCCGAGACGGCGGAGATGTCCTCGAAGTTGTCGGGCTTCATCAGCCGCAGCAGCGAGCGCATGGGGCCGCCGTCGAACTGGAAGACGCCGAGCGTGTCACCACGGCAGAGCAGTTCGTACGTCTTGGGGTCGTCCAGCGGCAGGGCGAGCAGGTCGAGCTCGATGCCCTTGTTCGCCTTCACCATCTTGACGGCGTCGTCCATGATCGTGAGGTTCCTGAGGCCCAGGAAGTCCATCTTGATCAGGCCGAGCGACTCGCACTGGGGGTAGTCCCACTGCGTGATGGTCACGCCGTCCGTGTGCCGCACCCAGATCGGGGCGTGGTCGACGATCGGCTCGCTGGACATGATCACGCCGGCCGCGTGCACACCCATCTGCCGGACCAGGCCCTCGACGCCCCGGGCGGTGTCGATGACCTTCTTGACGTCCGGCTCGTTCTCGTACATCGCGCGGATCTCGCCGGCCTCGCCGTACCGCGGGTGCGAGGGGTCGGTGATGCCGTTGAGGTCGATGCCCTTGCCGAGGACGTCGGCGGGCATGGCCTTGGTGAGCCGGTCGCCCATGGCGTAGGGGTAGCCGAGGACGCGCGCGGAGTCCTTGATGGCGTTCTTCGCCTTGATCTTGCCGTACGTGCCGATCATGGCGACCTTGTCGGAGCCGTACTTCTCCGTCACGTACCGGATCACCTCGACGCGCCGACGCTCGTCGAAGTCGATGTCGACATCGGGCATCGAGATGCGCTCGGGGTTGAGGAAGCGCTCGAAGATCAGTCCGTGCGGGATCGGGTCGAGGTCGGTGATGCCCATGGCGTACGCGACGATCGACCCGGCCGCGGAGCCTCGGCCGGGGCCCACGGCGATGCCCTGCTTCTTCGCCCACATGATGAAGTCGGCGACGACGAGGAAGTAGCCGGGGAAGCCCATCGAGATGATCGTGTCCATCTCGTACTCGACCTGCTTCATGCGGTCCTCGGGGATGCCCCCGGGGAAGCGGCGGTGCATGCCCCGCATGGTCTCCTCGCGGAACCAGGTCGTGTCGGTGTACCCCTCCGGGATGTCGAACTTCGGCATGAGGTTCTTCTCGACGAACATGCCGTCGGTGCTGATCTGCTCGGCGACCAGGAGGGTGTTGCGGCAGCCCTCCTGCCAGGCGTCCGACGAGTCGATGGCGTACATCTCGTCCGTGGACTTGAGGTAGTAGCCGGTGCCGTCGAAGCGGAAGCGGTCCGGGTCGGAGAGGTTCTTGCCGGTCTGGATGCACAGCAGGGCGTCGTGCGCGGTCGACTCGTGCGCGTAGGTGTAGTGCGAGTCGTTGGTGACGAGCGGCGGGATGCCGAGCTTCTTGCCGATCTCCAGGAGTCCGTCGCGGACCCGGCGCTCGATCTCGATGCCGTGGTCCATCAGCTCCAGGAAGTACCGCTCCTTGCCGAAGATGTCCTGGTACTCGGAGGCGGCCTTCAGGGCCTCGTCGAACTGGCCGAGGCGGAGCCGGGTCTGCAGCTCGCCGGAGGGGCAGCCGGTGGAGGCGATGAGCCCCTCCGACCACTTGGAGATGGTCTCCTTGTCCATCCGGGGCCACTTCTGCAGCCAGCCCTCCGCGTACGCGTCGGAGGAGAGCTTGAAGAGGTTGTGCAGTCCGGTGGCGTTGGCCGCCCAGATCGTCTTGTGGGTGTAACCGCCGGAGCCGGAGACGTCGTCCCGCTTCTGGTGCGGCTGGCCCCACTGGATCTTGCGCTTGTTGCGCCGGGACTCGGGGGCGACGTACGCCTCGATGCCGATGATCGGCGTCACCCCGGCCTTCTTGGCCGTGTGGAAGAAGTCGTACGCCCCGTGCAGGTTGCCGTGGTCGGACATCGCGATATGGGTCATGCCCATCTCGTTGCACGCGTTGAACATGTCCTTGAGCCGCGCGGCACCGTCCAGCAGCGAGTACTGGGTGTGGACGTGGAGGTGCGTGAAGGGCGGCTTGGTCACGGCGGAAGGCCTCCGGAGAACGCTGAGAAACAGGCTGCGGACAGTCTGGGGGGACAGCGTGGAAGTCTACGTCTCCGGACTGACAGACGTCGGGCACTCGAAGCTAGGGTCGCCCGTTGAGAGACAGAGAACACCCGTCCCATTTGTCATGACTGGCCTCACAACACGGCCGGTACCAGGAGGCACCTCGAATGTCGGTCCCCCAGCCCACCGTCGCCGAGCGCGGTGAGCACATCCTCGCCGTCTTCGAGACCGCCTTCGGCGAGCTCCTCGCCGCCGACCCCGCCGCCTTCCGCGTCAAGTTCCGGAAGATGGCCGGCTCCGCCTTCGCCTTCTACCGGGGGACGGCCTGCCTCTTCTACGCGGACCTGGAGAAGGAGGCCCAGGGAGGCCCCTACCTGGACGAGCGCACCGGCCGGGTCTGGATCCACGGCGATCTGCACGCCGAGAACTTCGGCACGTACATGGACGCCAACGGCCGGCTGGTCTTCAACGTCAACGACTTCGACGAGGCCTATGTGGGGCCCTTCACCTGGGACCTGAAGCGCCTCGCCGCCTCGCTCGCCCTGATCGGCTACGCGAAGGCGCTCAGTGACGAGCAGATCACCCGAGGGGTCCGGATCTGCGCCGCCGCCTACCGCGAGCGGATCCACGCCCTCGCGACCGGCGCCGGCGAGGACGAGGTGCCGCCCTTCACCCTGGAGACCGCCGACGGCGCGCTGCTCGGCGCCCTGCGCGCCGCCCGGGCGAAGACCCGCTTCGGGCTGCTCGACTCGATGACGGAGATCCGCGACTTCGAGCGCCGCTTCGCGGCCGGCGGGGGCGCGATCGACCTGGACGCGGCCACCCGGTACAAGGTCCTGGCCGCCTTCGACGGCTATCTGGAGACCCTGCCGGAGGCCAGCCTGGTCCGCCCCGACTCGTACCGGGTCAAGGACGTCGTCGGCCGGCGCGGGATCGGCATCGGCTCGGCCGGCCTCCCCTCGTACAACATCCTCCTGGAGGGCCACAGCGACGCCCTGGAGAACGACGTCGTGATCTACCTGAAGCAGGCGCAGACCCCGGCGGTCTCCCGGCACGTCACGGACCCGGCGGTACGGGAGTACTTCCGGCACGAGGGCCACCGCACCGTGATCTCGCAGCGGGCGCTCCAGGCGCACGCCGACCCCTGGCTGGGCTGGGCGGAGCTCGACGGCGCCGGGCAGCTGGTCGCCGAGGTCTCACCGTACGCGGTGGACCTGGACTGGTCGGACATCGACGACCTCGACGAGATCGCGGCGACCGTCGCGGACCTGGGCCGGGCGACGGCGACCATGCACGCGGCGGCGGACGAGTCCAGCGGGCAGTCGCTGGTGCCCTTCTCGACGGAGCGGGCCATCGACGCGGCGATCGCCGCCGACGAGGAGGGCTTCGCCGATCTCCTCGTCGACTTCGCGCACGCGTACGGGGCCCGGGCCCGGGCCGACCACCAGATCTTCGTGGACCTCTTCCGCAACGGCCGGATCCCCGGGCTGTAAGGGCTGCCGTCTGCCGGGGCCGGTGGGACGGTTCACAGCCTTCCTTTAGCGACCCCTTACGGCACGGCATGGGACACTCCACGACGATGGACATGGCAGGGACGCAGCTGAGAGCGCTGCGGGCGGCGTTCTTCACGGCACTGGTCGTGACGCTGTCCGTGGCGTCCCACGTGCTGCTCTCCGGCGTACCGCTGCCGCTGGGGACGGTCGTCCCGGTCGCGGCCGGCGTCTTCGCCGTCGCGTACGCGTTGGCCGGCCGTGAGCGCGGCTTCGGACCCATCGCCGGGCTCCTCGTCCCGCTGGAGCTGGCGGCCGACACCCTCTTCACCACCGGCCAGGTGGTCTGTTACGGCGCCGCCGGGGGCCCGGTCGCCGGTTCGCTGCGCGCGGTCGGCGTGGACGTCTTCTGCGGCGGCGCGGTGGGCGCGCCGCTGCCCGGCGTGGCCGCCCACGAGAGCGGGACCGCGGCGGCCCTGCTCGACTCCCCCGACCCGGCGCTGCCGTGGCTGCTGCTCCTGGCGCACGTCGGCGTCGGGCTCGCGGCGGCGTGCTGGCTGCGCGGCGGGGAGCGGGCGCTCGCCCGGCTGCTCGGCGCGGTGGCGGCCGTCGCGTTCCGGCCGCTGCTGATCGTGGCGGCCTTCTTCCGCGGCGGCGGTACGGCTCCGCGCCGGGCCGCCCGGCCCACGGGACGGCCCCGGTCCTCCCGTATCCGTCTCCTCGTGCACTCCGTAGGGCGGCGGGGGCCTCCGCTCCCGGGCCTCGCTCTCGTCTGAGCGACGCCGGTACAGCGGTTCCCCCTTGTCTGCTTCACACCCTCACGGAGATCACGATCATGAGTGCACGCAACAGCCAGACCAACAAGGCCGCCGCCCGCGAGCGGCTGCGCGTCGAGCGCGAGCGCCAGGCGAAGAAGGACCGGACGCGCCGGCAGCTCGTCGTCGGCGTCTCGGCCCTGGCCGTCCTGGCCGCCGCCGGCGGCATCGGCTACGCGGTCGTGCAGTCCAACAAGCCCACCCAGTGGGAGGCGGCGGCGGACGCGAAGACCGTGACAGCCCCGAAGAACACCTCGGGCACGAACGGCACGACGGTCGTCATCGGCAAGCCGTCCGCGAAGAAGACGCTGGAGCTGTACGAGGACTCGCGCTGCCCCGTCTGCGCGACCTTCGAGCAGGGCGTGGGCTCGCGGATCGAGAAGGACGTCGAGTCCGGCAAGTACAAGATCAAGTACGTCGGCGCCACCTTCATCGACGACGGCATCCCGGGCGAGGGCTCGAAGAACGCCCTCTCGGCCCTGGGCGCGGCCCTGAACGTGAGCCCCGAGGCCTTCCTGAAGTACAAGGCGGCGCTCTACTCGACGGAGTTCCACCCGGAGGAGAACCAGGACAAGTTCGCCAAGGACTCGTACCTCCTGGAGGTCGCGGACACGGTCCCGGCCCTCAAGAGCAACGCCGAGTTCAAGAAGAACGTCGAGAGCGGCACCTTCGACGCCTGGGCGATGAAGATGTCCAAGGCGTTCGACGCGAGCGGCGTGAAGGGTACGCCGACGCTGAAGATGGACGGCAAGACGGTCACGGCGGAGGGCTCCGACAGCCCGCCGATGACGGCCGATCAGTTCACCCCGGCGATCGACGCGGCCCTCAAGGGCTGACACCCGCGCCCCGGCTCCCGAGCCGGCCCCGACCCGGCCCCGGACCTCTGCGGTCCGGGGCCGGGTCGGTTCCGCGACACGACGTACGGGCGACAAGTCGACGAACTTCCGGAATTCGCCTGCCCAACGGGCCTACCCGTCAGTAATCTGACTGGCCGTGACCAGTCAGTTCATATCTCCTGCCCCCAGCCGTCGCACGGTCGTCAAGGCCGCCGCCGTCACCGCTGTCGCCGCGCCCGCCCTCCTGGGCGCCGCCTCCCCCGCCCTCGCGGACTCCGGGGCCCCCGCCTTCCTCCACGGCGTCGCCTCCGGCGACCCGCTGCCCGACGGCGTCCTCCTCTGGACGCGCGTCACCCCTTCCGCCGAAGCCGCACCCGGCTCCGGGCTCGGCCCGGACGTCACGGTCGGCTGGGAGCTCGCCGAGGACCGCGGCTTCACCCGGACCGTCGCCGCCGGTTCGACCACGGCGAGCGCGTCCTCCGACCACACCGTGAAGGCCGACGTGCGGGGCCTGCGCCCGGCGACGGCCTACTGGTTCCGCTTCTCCGCGGGCGACGCCGTGTCGCCGGCCGCTCGCACCCGGACCGCGCCGGCCGCCGACGCCGCCGCCCCCGGGGTCCGCTTCGGCGTGGTCTCCTGCGCGAACTGGGAGTCCGGCCACTTCTCCGCGTACCGCCACCTCGCCGGCCGCGCCGACCTGGACGCCGTCCTCCATCTCGGCGACTACGTCTACGAGTACGCGAGCGGCGTCTACCCGGAGGCGAAGGACACCGTCCGCACGCACGAGCCGCGCCACGAGATCGTCTCGCTCGCCGACTACCGCACCCGGCACGGGCACTACAAGACGGACCCCGACCTCCAGGCGCTGCACGCCGCCCACCCGGTGATCGCCATCTGGGACGACCACGAGTTCGCCAACGACGCCTGGACGGGCGGGGCCGAGAACCACACCCCCGGCGCCGAGGGCGAGTGGGCGGCCCGGGTGGCCGCCGCCAAGCAGGCGTACTTCGAGTGGATGCCCGTCCGCGCCTCCACCGAGGGCACGGTCTTCCGGCGGCTGCGCTTCGGAAGGCTGGCCGATCTGCACCTGCTCGACCTGCGCACCTTCCGCTCCGCCCCGGCGAAGACCGGCAGCGGCACGGTCGACGACCCGGAGCGGACGATCACCGGCCGCGCCCAACTGGACTGGCTGAAGGCCGGTCTGGCCGGCTCGGACGCGACCTGGCAGCTCGTCGGCACCTCGGTGATGATCTCGCCGATCGCCTTCGGCGCCCTGCCCGCGCACCTCCTGGAGCCGCTCGCCGAGCTGATGGGCCTGCCGAAGGAGGGGCTCGCGGTCAACGTCGACCAGTGGGACGGGTTCACGGACGACCGCAAGGAACTGATCGCGCACCTGACCTCCCGGGCGATCCGGAACACGGTCTTCCTGACCGGCGACATCCACATGGCCTGGGCCAACGACGTACCGGTGAAGGCCGCGACGTACCCGCTGTCGGCCTCGGCGGCCACCGAGTTCGTCGTCACCTCGGTGACCTCGGACAACCTGGACGACATGCTGAACGTGGCCCCGGGAACGCTCTCGGTCGTGGCCGCGGGCGCGGTGAAGGCCGCCAACCGCCATGTGAAGTGGGTGGACATGGACCACCACGGCTACGGCGTGCTCGACGTGACCTCCGAGCGCTCGCAGATGGACTACTACACGGTCTCCGACAAGACGGATCCGGCCGCGACGACCGCCTGGGCGCGCTCGTACCGGACGAAGAACGGAACCCAGCGTGTCGAGCGGGTGTACCAGCCGGTTCGCTGACGAGGTCTTAACGGCGATTTTCAGCCATGATCTCTTCTGTTAACGGGAGATCACATCGCTACGGCGGGTGGCCAGTTTTGGAGATCGAATCCGGACACACCACCCGCCTCCGTCACCCCACTCGTTACGTCGAGGTCTCAAACTCCGGAATCGGCGCAAGAATTTCTTCTCGATGGACCGAATTGCCCCATGAATGATTGGGCTTGATCACTCCTCAACAGTGGCTGACATGGACGCGTAATCTCCGGGCCGTGGCGAGGAAGTTCCTCTCCCACCCTCCCCCACGAGGAGTCACTGTGCGTGCTCTTGCCCGTATATCGCCCCGTATGTCACGTCGTATTCTTGGCACCGCCGTCATGGCCGGAACCCTGGCCCTGGCTCCTCTTTCCGCCCCCGTCGCCACCGGCGCGGCCACCGCCACCCTGGCCGGCGCCTCCGCCGAGGAATGCGTCGACGGCCACGACGACGCCGGCGTCTCCAGCGCCCGCAAGGCGCGCGGCGCCGACAGCCACGCCGCCGAGCCCAACGAGGTCACCGCCGCCAAGGCGAAGGCCATGGACGACGACCTGAAGAAGAAGCTGGCCGCTGCCACCGCCGAGGGGCGCCTCAGCGCGTCCGCCGAGGCCGCCGCGGTGGTCAACATCCCCGTCTACTTCCACGTCATCCACAGCGGCACGACGGGCAAGCTCTCCGCCACCGCCATCAACAACCAGCTGAACGTCCTGAACGCGGCCTACGCCGGCCAGGGCACCGGCAACGTGAACTCCAACTTCCAGTTCACGCTGGCCGGCACCGACTACACGGACAACGCGTCCTGGTACAACCTCGCCTCCGGCTCCACCGCCGAGAAGACGATGAAGCAGACCCTCCGCAAGGGCGGCGCCGGCGCGCTGAACTTCTACACCGCCAACCTGAGCGGTGGCCTCCTCGGCTGGGCGACCTTCCCGTCCTCGTACGCCTCGAACCCGTCCATGGACGGTGTCGTCGTCCTCGACTCCTCGCTGCCGGGCGGCTCCGCGGCCAACTACAACGAGGGCGACACCGCGACCCACGAGGTCGGCCACTGGATGGGCCTGTACCACACGTTCCAGGGCGGCTGCAACGGCGCCGGTGACTCCGTCGCCGACACCCCGGCCGAGAAGAGCCCGGCGTACGAGTGCCCGACCGGCCGTGACTCCTGCGCCTCCAAGGCCGGTGTGGACCCGATCCACAACTTCATGGACTACACGTACGACGCCTGCATGTACCAGTTCACTTCCGGCCAGGTGACCCGGATGAACCAGTTCTGGACCTCGTACCGCGCGGGCTGACCCGACCCGGAACAGACCGAGGGCGCGGCGGGAGCACATTCCCGCCGCGCCCTCGGGCGTCGGTACGGACAGCCCCTACAGGCTGTCCAGGAAGGACAGCGCCACCGACCAGGTCCGCTCGGCCGCCTCCGCGTCCCAGTCGGGCAGCTCCGGGTCCGTGTACACGTGCCCCGCGCCCCGGTAGCGGTAGATCTCCACGTCCGCCCCGGCCTTGCGCATCTGGAGGTACCAGGCGGACAGCCAGTCGTCCGTCTCGAAGGGGTCGGGCTCCGCCACGTGCAGCTGTACGGGGAGCTCGTCCACCGACACGTTGGGCGCCAGGTCCGAGGTGCCGTGGAGCAGCAGAAGCCCGCGCGCCTTCTCGTCGCCGAGGGCCAGGGTCTGCGCGACCGAGGCGCCGAAGGAGAAGCCCGCGTAGACCAGACCGCGCTCGGAGTACGGGGCGGCGGCCAGGATCGCGCGCTTCAGCAGCTCGTCCTTGCCGATCGCGTCCCGCTTCGCCATGCCCTCCTCCACCGACTCGGTGGTCCAGCCGTCGAAGAGGTCCGGCACCCACACCCGGTGCCCGGCGGCCCGCAGCCGCTCGGCCGCGTCCTCGACGGCCGGGCGCAGTCCGTGGACCGAGTGGAAAAGCATGATGTCCATGCGGGCCATCCTGCCACCCGCGACCGACAGTCACCGAAAGCCCCGGTGCGGCCCGAACCGTCCCGGCCTCAGCGCATGCTGCGCACGTCCAGCTGCCGCAGCACCCGGTCCACCACCTCCGGGTCGGCCCCGGGCTCGTTGCGCGCCGCGAGGACCTCGTGCCGGGCGGCGGACATCAGCTCCCGCTGGATCCGCTGCACCGCCTTGAGGCGTTCCGTCCGCGCGGCGAAGGCGGCCCGCCGCTCCTCGTCGACCATGTCCGGGCTGATCCGGGCGCCGATGTCGTACGCGCCGCGCAGCAGTCGCTCCTGGACCTCCTCGGGCAGCTCCTCGACCTCCTCGATCTCCTTGAGCCTGCGCTTGGCGGCCTTCGCCGCCCGGACCGCGAGGTCGCGTTCAAGGACCCGCTCGGCGTCCGTGTCGGCCCGCACCCCGAGCCGCTTGACCAGCCACGGCAGGGTGAGCCCCTGGAAGACAAGGGTGGCGATGATCACGCAGAAGGCGATGAAGATGATCTCGTCGCGGCCGGGGAACGGCGAGCCGTCGTCGGTTTCGAGGGGGATGGCGAGGGCGAGGGCCACCGAGGCCACACCGCGCATCCCCGACCACCACATGACGATGGTCTCCCGCCAGCTCGTCGGGATCTCCTCGTCGACGTCCCGGCGGGTGTGCATGCGCTTCGCCAGCCAGGTGGCGGGCAGCAGCCACAGCAGCCGGACGCCGACGACCACCGCGACCACGGCGCCGCCCCAGCCGAGCATCTCCCAGCCGCGCCCTTCGGCGACTCCGAAGACATGGATGAGCTCCAGGCCGATGAGGCCGAAGGCGATGCCGGTGACGAGGGTGTCGACGATCTGCCAGAAGGTCTGTCCGGCGAGCCGGCCCATGACGTCGTCGGCGTCGACGGCGTGCTCGGCGAGGAAGAGCGCGGTGATCAGGACGGCGAGGACGCCCGAGCCGTGCAGCTCCTCGGCGAGGACGTAGCTCACGAAGGGCACGAGGAGGGTCAGTCCGGTCTGGAGGGTGACGTCCCCGAGGAAGCCGATCAGCTTGTGGGTGAGCCACCCGAGTCCCATGCCGACGACGACGGCGACCACGGCCGAGAGCACGAGCTCGCCGACCGCCTCGGGCCAGGAGAAGGAGCCGCTGACGACGGCGCCGATGGCCACGTGGTAGAGCACGATGGCGGTGACGTCGTTGAAGAGCCCCTCGCCCTCCAGGATCGAGACCAGCCGGCGGGGCAGGCCGAGCGACCCGGCGACGGCGGTGGCCGCGACCGGGTCGGGCGGGGCGACGAGCGCGCCGAGCGCGAGGGCGGCGGCCAGCGGAAGGCCGGGCACGAGCGAGTCGGCGACGGCTCCGACGGCGGCCGTGGTCACGAAGACGAGGGCGACGGCGAGCAGGAAGATGGGCCGCTTGTTGGCCCAGAACTGCCGCCAGGACGTCCGCTGCACGGAGGCGTACAGCAGGGGCGGCAGCACCAGCGGGAGGATCAGCTCCGGCGGGACCTCGACGTTCGGCACGAACGGCAGGACGGCCAGCACGATCCCGAAGAGGGTCATCAGGACGGGCGCGGGCAGTCCGAGCCGCTCGCCGAGGGGGACGGTGAGCAAGGCGCCGAGGAGCAGCAAGAACAACAGGGCCAATTGATCCACGGGCCCACCCTGCCATGAACGCCCGGTTTGCCCGCGATGCCCCCCTCAGGGCGGCAGTCAGAGGCTATGCCCGGCCGATCCCCCTCAGGGCCTCCGCCTACAGAACCTTTCGCATGGCCCGGTGCGGAATGCCCGCGTCCGGGAACTCCGGCCCGTACGCCTCGTAGCCGAGCCGCTCGTAGAAGCCCAGCGCGTGCGTCTGCGCGTGCAGGTCGACGGCGGCGAGGCCGCGCTCGCGCGCCGCGTCCTCGATGCCCCGCACGAGCGCCGCGCCGACCCCGAGCCCGCGGGCCGCCTTGGCGACCGCGAGCCGGCCGAGCGAGCCCACCGAGGCGTCGCCGCCGGTCTTGCCGAGGGCGTCCGCCCCGTGCAGGAGCCGTCCGGTGCCCAGCGGCAGCCCGTCCGCGCGCACGGCGAGGACGTGGACCGCGGTCGTGTCGTACGTGTCGTACTCCAGCTCCTGCGGGACGCCCTGCTCCTCGACGAAGACCTCACGGCGGACCGTGAAGCAGGCCTCCCGGTCGTCGGCTCCGGCCGCCTCGCGGACGGCGTACGTGTCGGTCACTGGCTCTCCGAGGCGATCCGGTCCAGGGCCTTCTGCAGGTCCTCGGGGTAGGTGCTGGCGAACTCGACCCACGAGCCGTCGCCCGGGTGCTCGAAGCCGAGGCGGACGGCGTGCAGCCACTGCCGCGTGAGGCCGAGGCGCTTGGCGAGCGTCGGGTCGGCGCCGTAGGTGAGGTCGCCGACGCAGGGGTGGCGGTGGGCGGACATGTGCACCCGGATCTGGTGGGTGCGGCCCGTCTCCAGCTTGATGTCGAGCAGCGAGGCCGACCGGTACGCCTCGATGAGGTCGTAGTGCGTGACGGAGGGCTTGCCCTCGGCGGTGATCGCCCACTTGTAGTCGTGGTTCGGGTGCCGGCCGATCGGCGCGTCGATGGTGCCGCTCATCGGGTCGGGGTGGCCCTGGACGAGCGCGTTGTAGCGCTTGTCGACCACGCGCTCCTTGAACTGGCGCTTGAGCGAGGTGTACGCGTACTCGGACTTGGCGACCACCATCAGACCGGAGGTGCCGACGTCGAGACGGTGCACGATGCCCTGGCGCTCGGCGGCGCCGGAGGTGGAGATGCGGTACCCGGCGGCGGCGAGGCCGCCGATGACCGTGGTGCCGGTCCAGCCGGGGCTGGGGTGCGCGGCGACGCCGACCGGCTTCATGATCACGACGATGTCGTCGTCGTCATGGATGATCTCCATGCCCTCGACGGGCTCGGCGACGATCTGGACGGGCGCGGGAGCGCCCGGCATCTCGACCTCGAGCCACGCGCCGCCACTCACCCGCTCGGACTTGCCGACGACGGAGCCGTCGACCTGGACCTTCCCTGCGGCGGCCAGCTCGGCCGCCTTCGTACGGGAGAACCCGAACATACGGGCGATGGCGGCGTCGACGCGCTCGCCCTCCAGGCCATCGGGAACGGGCAGCGTGCGGATCTCGGGACTCGTACTCACCCGTCGAGTATGCCTTGCGCGGGAGGTGATCCGCCCCGGCCGTCCGTCGCCGTGGTCGCCTCAGTCCTTGTGGACGGTGCCGTCGGGGTCGATGCCCCGGAACGACAGGAACACGATGAGGATGCCGCCGCAGACGATCGCCGAGTCGGCGAGGTTGAAGACGGCGAAGTGCGCGGGGGCGATGAAGTCCACGACCGCGCCCTCGAAGACACCGGGCGAGCGGAAGATCCGGTCCGTGAGGTTGCCGAGCGCGCCGCCGAGCAGCAGACCGAGGGCGATGGCCCAGGGCAGGCTGTAGAGCTTCCGCGCCAGCCGGACGATCACGATGATCACGACGGCCGCGATGCAGGTGAAGACGATCGTGAACGCCTCGCCCATGCCGAAGGCGGCGCCCGGGTTCCGGATGGCGTCGAGGCGCAGCAGATCGCCGATGATCGGGATCGCCTCGCGGCCCTCCAGCTTGGCGACCACCAGCATCTTGCTGCCCAGGTCGAGCAGGTAGGCCACGACGGCCACCACGAGCAGCGCGACGATCCTGCGCCTGCCCTTGGGCCGCTCCTCGGGAGCGGCCGTGCCGTCGTCGGAGGCGGCCGACTCGTCGGCCCCTGCTGAATCCGGCGTACCGATGATGCGCTCCGCCTCTGCCACGTGAGTGAGTCCCTCGACCTCGATGCCTGACCGTGCCCCGAGGGTACGGCACAGGCGTACGAGACCGTCAGCCGCGCCGCTCCTGCCGCTGCTTGTCCTCGACGCAGAGCGTGGCCCGCGGGAAGGCCTGCATCCGCGCCTTGCCGATCGGCTTCCCGCACACCTCGCAGAGGCCGTACGTGCCCGCGTCGAGCCGCTCCAGAGCGTGTTCGGACTGCTCCAGCATCTCCCGGGCGTTGGCGGCGAGCGCGAGCTCGTGCTCGCGGGTGATGTTCTTGGTGCCGGTGTCGGCCTGGTCGTCGCCCGCACCGTCGCCCGAGTCCCGCATGAGGCCGGTGAGCTCCTCCTTCGAGTGGACGAGCTCGCTGCGCAGCCGCAGGACCTCCGCCTGGAGCGCGCTGCGGGCCTCGTCGACCTCCTCCGGCGTCCAGGGGTCCTCGCCGGGGCGCACGGCGAGCTCGCCGGTACGGGCCGGGGGCACCGCGGCCTCGTCCTCTACGGTCGTCACGCCACCCGCGGTCTTCTTCGCTGCCACCGTCCTGGCTCCTGTCTGCTTCTTCACGGCGGTCGCCTTCCTGGCGACCGTCTTCTTCGCCGCGGCCTTCTTGGCCGGGGCGTGCGCTGCGGGGGTCTCGTCGGTTGCCTCCGCGGCCGAGGCCGCCGTCTTACGGGCAGGGGCCGCCGCGTCCGCCTTCTTCGCCGTGGCCTTCTTGCCGACCGCCTTCTTGGCGGCCGTCGACTTCTTCCCGGCCACGTCCTTGCCGTCCAGGGCCGCCGCACCGGTGGAAACAGCGGTCGAGGACTTCTTCGCGGCGGTCTTCTTCGCCACCATGTCGCGGCCCCTTCACATTTTGTGATCTTGCTCGCGAATCGTGCTGGGACGATAAATCGGCCCAAGGCCCGCGGCAACGGGGCACGCCGCCGTTCCCACCCGCCCCCGCTCCCCACGGGGCGGGCCTGCCTCCGTTGTGCCCAGCTCCCCGCCGGGTTATCCGCCCCGCGCCTCCCCCACATGGCCGTAACCGAACTCCGCCCCGCTTCGTATGGCCATTCGGGTGGCCGTCGGGGGCTCGGGAAATCGGGTCGGCCTCCCACCGTCGCGGCCCGTACACTGGCCACAGCGAAAGGCTTGGATGGGGACGAGTAGCGTCGTACGCAGCCATGAGCGACCCGGGGACGGTGAGAGCCCGGGGGCGAGCCCGATGTGAAGCATCACCCCGGAGCCGTCGGAAGAAAGCCGCACGAGAGCGCGGTGACTAGACCCGGCGTCGCGACCCCAATGAGGGGGCTCAGGGCACGTGTGCCTGCCCGGAGCCAAGGAGGGTGGTACCGCGGGAGCAGTGCTCTCGTCCCTCCGACGGAATGACGACAGTCCGCCGGAGGAATCTCGATGACACCGCCGCAGTACCGCCAGGTGCCCGCCCAGGTCGACCTGCCCGCGCTGGAGCACGACGTGCTCGACTTCTGGCGCGACAGCAAGGTCTTCGCGAAGACCCTTGAGCAGTCCGAGGGACGCCCCGAGTGGGTGTTCTACGAGGGCCCGCCGACCGCGAACGGCATGCCCGGCGCGCACCACATCGAAGCCCGCGTCTTCAAGGACGTGTTCCCCCGCTTCCGGACCATGCGCGGCTACCACGTGGCCCGCAAGGCCGGCTGGGACTGCCACGGCCTGCCGGTCGAGCTCGCCGTCGAGAAGGAGCTGGGCTTCGCCGGCAAGAAGGACATCGAGGCGTACGGCATCGCCGAGTTCAACGCCAAGTGCCGCGAGTCGGTGACCCGCCACACGGACGCCTTCGCCGAGCTGACGACCCGCATGGGCTACTGGGTCGACCTGGACGACGCGTACCGGACCATGGACCCCTCGTACATCGAGTCGGTCTGGTGGTCGCTGAAGCAGATCTTCGACAAGGACCTGCTGGTCCAGGACCACCGGGTCGCCCCCTGGTGCCCGCGCTGCGGCACCGGTCTCTCCGACCACGAGCTGGCGCAGGGCTACGAGACGGTCGTCGACCCGTCCGTCTACGTCCGCTTCCCGCTGACCTCCGGCCCGCTGGCCGGCAAGGCGGCGCTCCTCGTCTGGACGACGACCCCCTGGACCCTGGTGTCGAACACCGCGGTCGCCGCGCACCCCGAGGTCACCTACGTGGTCGCGACCGACGGCGACGAGCGGGTCGTCGTCGCGCAGCCGCTGGTCGAGAAGGCGCTCGGCGAGGGCTGGGTGACCACCGGCGAGTCCTTCACGGGCGCCGAGATGGAGCGCTGGACGTACCAGCGCCCGTTCGAGCTGGTGGAGTTCCCGGCCGAGGCCCACTACGTCGTGAACGCCGAGTACGTGACGACCGAGGACGGTACGGGTCTGGTCCACCAGTCCCCCGCCTTCGGTGAGGACGACCTCAAGGTCTGCAAGGCGTACGGCCTGCCGGTCGTGAACCCGGTCCGCCCCGACGGCACCTTCGAGGAGGACGTGCCGCTGGTCGGCGGCGTCTTCTTCAAGAAGGCCGACGAGGCGCTCACCGCCGACCTGGACGCGCGCGGCCTGCTCTTCCGCCACATCCCGTACGAGCACAGCTACCCGCACTGCTGGCGCTGCCACACGGCGCTGCTGTACTACGCGCAGCCGTCCTGGTACATCCGTACGACGGCGGTCAAGGACCGCATGCTGGCGGAGAACGAGCGGACGAACTGGTTCCCGGACTCGGTCAAGCACGGCCGCTTCGGCGACTGGCTGACCAACAACGTCGACTGGGCGCTCTCCCGGAACCGCTACTGGGGCACCCCGCTGCCGATCTGGCGCTGCGAGGACGACCACCTCACCTGCGTCGGCTCCCGCGCCGAGCTCACCGAGCTGACGGGCACCGACCAGTCGGAGCTCGACCCGCACCGCCCGTACATCGACGCGGTCACGTTCTCCTGCCCGACCGAGGGCTGCGGGAAGACGGCGACCCGTGTGCCGGAGGTCATCGACGCCTGGTACGACTCGGGCTCGATGCCGTTCGCGCAGTACGGCTACCCGTACGAGAACAAGGAACTGTTCGAGTCCCGCTACCCGGCGCAGTTCATCTCCGAGGCGATCGACCAGACGCGTGGCTGGTTCTACACGCTCATGGCCGTCGGCACGCTGGTCTTCGACAAGTCGTCCTACGAGAACGTGGTCTGCCTGGGCCACATCCTCGCCGAGGACGGCCGGAAGATGTCCAAGCACCTGGGCAACATCCTCCAGCCGATCCCGCTGATGGACCAGCACGGCGCCGACGCGGTCCGCTGGTTCATGGCGGCCGGCGGCTCGCCGTGGGCGGCCCGCCGCGTCGGCCACGGCACGATCCAGGAGGTCGTCCGCAAGACCCTCCTGACGTACTGGAACACGGTCGCCTTCCAGGCGCTGTACGCCCGTACGTCCGGCTGGGCGCCGAGCGCCGCGGACCCGGCCCCGGCCGACCGCTCGGTCCTCGACCGCTGGCTCCTCTCCGAGCTGAACGCGCTCGTGGCCGAGGTCACCGAGGCGATGGAGTCGTACGACACCCAGCGCACCGGCAAGCTGATCTCGTCCTTCGTCGACGACCTGTCGAACTGGTACGTGCGCCGCTCCCGCCGCCGCTTCTGGCAGGGCGACGCGTCCGCGCTCCGCACCCTGCACGACGTGATCGAGACGGTCACGCGCCTGATGGCCCCGCTGACGCCGTTCATCACGGAGCGGGTCTGGCAGGACCTGGTGGTCCCGGTCACGCCGGACGCCCCGGAGTCGGTCCACCTGGCCACGTGGCCGGCGGCGGACACCGACCTGATCGACAAGACCCTCTCCGAGCAGATGCTCCTGGTCCGCCGTCTGGTGGAGCTGGGCCGGGCGACGCGCGCGGAGTCGGGCGTGAAGACCCGCCAGCCGCTCTCGCGCGCGCTGGTGGCGGCGACGGGCTTCGCCGCCCTCTCGCCCGCCCTCCAGGCCCAGATCACGGAGGAGCTGAACGTCTCCTCCCTGGCGTCCCTCTCGGAGGTCGGCGGCTCGCTCGTCGACACGACGGCCAAGGCCAACTTCCGGGCCCTGGGCAAGCGCTTCGGCAAGGGCGTCCAGGACGTGGCGAAGGCGGTGGCCGCGGCCGACGCGGCGGCCCTCTCGCTGGCCCTCCGCTCGGGTGAGGCGACGCTCACGGTGAACGGCGAGGAGATCACGGTCACCCCCGAAGAGGTCATCATCACGGAGACCCCGCGGGAGGGCTGGTCGGTCGCCTCGGACTCGGGCGCGACGGTCGCACTGGACCTGGAGATCACCCCGGAGCTCCGGAAGGCCGGCCTCGCCCGTGACGCGATCCGCCTGATCCAGGAGGCCCGCAAGAACAGCGGCCTGGACGTCGCGGACCGGATCGCCCTGCGCTGGACGTCCACCTCCCCGGAGACGACGGAGGCCCTGACGGCCCACGCCGCCCTCATCTCGGACGAGGTCCTCGCGACGGACCACGCCGAAGGCGAAGCGGACGCCACCTACGGCACCCCGTTCACGGACGACTCCCTCGCCCTGACGTTCCGCCTCCGCAAGGCGTAACCGCCACCGAGAAGGGCCCGGCACCCCTACGGGGGCGCCGGGCCTTTCTCGTTCCCCCGGAGGTCTCCCGGGGTCCGGGGCGGAGCCCCTGTTCCGGGAAGGGGCGGGGTGGGGGGAGGCCCGCCGCAGGCGCCCCCGGCCCATCCCGCCCCGACCCCGGGTACGGCGAAGGGCCGGGTCCCGGTGTTACCCGGGGCCCGGCCCTTGCAGCCTGCCGACGGCTACGCGCTCATCGCGCGACCGCCCGCCGTCAGTTGTCGTCCTCGTCGATCAGGAAGCCCCGCATCGGCGCCGGCGCCTGCTGCATCGGCTGGGGAGCCTGCGGCCGGACCGGAGCCATCGGCTGCGTCATCGCCGGGGACATCTGCTGCTGGCCACCGTAGGAGGGGGCGCCACCCATGGACGGCGCACCGCCCATCGCGCCGTTGCCACCGTAGGACGGGGCGCTCGCGCCGGCCGAGGCCATCGAGGGCGCCGGCGGCAGCGAGGCCGTCGCCGGAGTCCGCGGCGGAGCCAGCGAGTCGTCGGCCTGGGTCTCCAGCTGACGCAGCTGCGACTCCAGGTACGACTTCAGGCGCGTGCGGTACTCGCGCTCGAAGCCGCGCAGGTCCTCGACCTTGCGCTCCAGCGTGGCGCGGGCGGACTCCAGGGAGCCCATCGCGACGCGGTGCTTCTCCTGGGCGTCCCGCTCAAGAGCGTCCGCCTTGGCGCGGGCGTCCCGCTCCAGGCCCTCGGCGCGCGAGCGCGCCTCGCCGACGATCTTGTTCGCCTCGGAGCGGGCCTCGGCGATCGCCTGGTCGGCGGTCTGCTGGGCCAGCGAGAGGACGCGCGCGGCGCTGTCGCCGCCCGGGGCCTGCGCCTGCACGGGCTGCTGCTGCTGCATCTGCTGCTGCGGGTGACCCATGGGGCCGCCCTGCATCGGGCCGGGACCCATCGGTCCGCCCTGCATGGGGCCACCCTGCATCGGGCCGGGGCCCATGGGCCCACCCTGCATGGGGCCGCCCTGCATCGGGCCGCCCTGCATGGGGCCGGCGGGAAGCGCGGGGGCACCGGAAGGCAGCTGCGGCGGGCCCATCTGCTGCGGCTGCTGCTGCTGGACCGGCGGTCCGGATATGGCCGCGGGCACGGGCGCGCCGGGACCGACGGGACGATCCTGCGGCTCCGGGGGCTTGCGCATGCCCTGCTGCTGCTGGTTCTGCGCGGCGGCACGCGTCGCGGCGGCCAGCTTGGCGCGCAGGTCCTCGTTCTCGCGGAGCAGGCGGGTCAGCTCGGCCTCGACCTCGTCGAGGAAGGCATCGACCTCGTCCTCGTCATAGCCTTCTCGAAGGCGGACGGTCGTGAACTGCTTGTTCCGCACGTCCTCGGGGGTCAGCGGCATCTCTTCTTCACCTCTACGTAGTCGTCGGCAGTCGGCAAGACCGTATCGTCCACAGTTCTCTCCATCATCACCTCGCGAAGCTGCTCACGACGGAGATCAGGATGTAAACGATGATCATCAGAACGAAGAAGGACAGGTCGAGTGCCACGCCCCCGAGACGCAGCGGCGGGATGAGTCGCCGCAGAAGCTTGAGCGGTGGATCGGTGACAGTGTAAGTGGCCTCCAGAACGACCACCATCGCCTTACCGGGTTGCCATGAACGCGCGAACTGGAAGACGTAGTCCATGACCAGCCGGACGATCAGGAGGACGAGGAAGCACATCAGCACGATGTAGACCACCTGTAGTGCGACGCCCATCCCGCGTTTCCCTCTCCCCTGACTTACGTGCTCTCACTTGTTCCGGCCGCGTCGCGACCGGTCCGTCCGGTTCCGTTGTTCTCAGCTCTGGTTGAAGAATCCGCCCTCTGCGATCCGGGCCTTGTCCTCCGCCGTGACATCGACGTTAGCAGGCGACAACAGGAACACCTTCTGCGTCACGCGCTCAATGCTGCCATGGAGCCCGAAGACGAGTCCGGCGGCAAAGTCGACAAGTCGCTTCGCATCCGTGTCGTCCATCTCCGTGAGATTCATGATCACCGGGGTGCCCTCACGGAAGTGTTCCCCGATGGTACGGGCCTCGTTGTAGGTCCGGGGGTGCAGCGTGGTGATGCGGTAGGGCTCCCGCTCGGACACGACCTTGGGCATGATCACCGGTGCGTTCTTCTCCAGGCTCGGGCGTTCGGGTGTGATGGATGCCACGGGGGCAATTCGGGCCGGACGTCCGCTTTCGGCGAGTACCGGGACAGAATGAGCAATCGGTTCCCGGGGCGCCGGGGGCTGCACCACACGCACCGGCTCCTCGCGCTCCATCTGCCGCGGAGGGGTGTGGCGCCGCTCGCGCTCGGGCTCCGGCTCCAGCTCGGGTTCGAAGTCGTCGTCGGGGTCGAAGCCCCGGCCGTCGTACCCATCGTCCTCCACGAGGCCGAGGTAGACCGCCATCTTGCGCATCGCGCCGGCCATTCTCTGAGTCCTCCGCTCTGTGGTGGATCGGCCTCGTCACCAAGTGCCAGCGATCCACGAGCCACCCCGCCGTTCTGCGGAATGACCATATTTTCTGCTGTGGTCCGACTTGCTTCGCGACGTTACCCGAGCTTCGGGCGGACACCGAGTACCGCCGTACCGACGCGTACGTGTGTCGCCCCGGCAGCGACGGCCTCCTCGAGGTCCGCACTCATCCCTGCTGACACCATGTTCGCAGCCGGACGGGTCGCGCGCAGGGCAGTCGACAAATCCATCAACCGGTCGAAGGCGGCGCGCTGTCTGCCCGCGTACGGACCGGAGAGCGGTGCGACGGTCATCAGGCCGTCGAGCCGCAGTCCGGGGGCGGCGTCCACAGCGGCGGCCAACTCCTCGACACCCTCCGGCGAGACGCCACCGCGGGCGCCGCGCTCCCCGGACTCGGCGTCGAGCGCGACCTGGAGCAGGCAGCCGAGCTCCCGTCCTTCCTTCTCCGCGGCCGCAGAGAGAGAGGAAACGAGCTTCAATCGGTCGACAGACTGCACCACACCGGCATAACCCACCACGGAACGGACCTTGTTGGTCTGCAACTGGCCCACGAAGTGCCAGGTCAGATCAAGGTCGGCGCACGCGGCGGCCTTGGGGGCGGCGTCCTGGTCCCGGTTCTCGGCGACGTGCCGCACGCCCAGTTCGTGCAGCATGCGCACATCGCTCGCGGGGTAGGTCTTGGTGACCACGATGAGGGTCACCTCCTCCCGCGCGCGCCCGGCGGCGGCGCAGGCGGCTGCGATGCGCTCCTCCACCCGGGCCAGATTCTCGGCGAGTTGCGACTTCCGGTCCGTCATGTCTCTTCCTGGGTCAACCAGACATATCCCGCGAGTCGCCCGGTGGTGCGGTCGCGGCGGTACGAGTAGTGGTCACCGGATTCCCGGGTGCAGACCTCACTGGCCTGCCGGTCCGTGACACCGAGCCGTTCGAGCTGGGCGTGCACCCCGGCGACGACGTCGACGGCCGGAGTGCCCCAGCTCGTCTCGGCCCAGGCGGCGGGCTCGGTCTTCGCGACCTCGGCGCGCATCTCCTCCGGCACCTCGTAGCACCGCCCGCAGACGGCGGGGCCGGTGCGGGCGACGATCCGGGCGGGGTCGGCGCCGAGGCCGATCATGGCCTCGACGGCGGCGGGGACGACCCCGGCGATCATTCCGGGCCGCCCGGCGTGGGCGGCGGACACGATCCCGGCGACGGGATCGGCGAGCAGGACCGGGACACAGTCCGCGGTGAGGACGGCGAGGGCCAGTCCGCGGGCCGCGGTCACCAGGCCGTCGACCGCCGGGACGGCCTCGTCGGTCCACGGGCCCGCGACCTCGGCGACATCGGCGCCGTGCACCTGGTTCATCCAGACGACCCGTGCCGGGTCGAGCCCGAGGGCGCCGGCGGCCAGCGCCCTGTTGGTCCGTACGGCCTCGGGGTCGTCCCCGACCGCGCCGCCGAGGTTGAGCTCCTCGTACGGAACGGCGCTCACCCCGCCCCACCTGTCGGTGAAGGCGAAGTGCGCGCCGTTCGCGTCGAAGTACTTCCCTATCACTTCAGGAAGTCCGGGACGTCCAGCTCTTCGGCCTGGGAGTCCGCGTACGGACGGGCCGGCGGGACGACCGGCGGGGCCGGCGTCAGCGGGGTCTCGTTGACGGCCGGGGCCGGCTCGACCGGGACGGAGACCGGCTCTTCGCGGGGGGCCACCGTGCCGAGTCCGCCCATGGGGCGGGAGGGCTCGCTGATGCGGGGCGCCGGAGCCGGCTCCTCGCGCTTGGCCGCGACCGAACCGATGATGTTGTCCCGGCGGGCCGGCGGCTGGCCGCCGTCGAAGCCGGCCGCGATGACCGTGACCCGGACCTCGTCACCGAGGGCGTCGTCGATGACGGCGCCGAAGATGATGTTGGCCTCGGGGTGGGCGGCCTCGCTGACCAGCTGCGCGGCCTCGTTGATCTCGAAGAGACCGAGGTCGCTGCCGCCGGAGATGGAGAGCAGCACGCCACGGGCGCCGTCGATGGAGGCCTCCAGGAGCGGCGAGGAGATCGCCATCTCCGCGGCGGCCACCGCGCGGTCGTCGCCACGGGCGGAGCCGATGCCCATGAGGGCGGATCCGGCCTCGGACATGACCGACTTGACGTCGGCGAAGTCGAGGTTGATCAGACCCGGGGTGGTGATGAGATCGGTGATGCCCTGGACGCCGCTCAGCAGCACCTGGTCGGCCGACTTGAACGCGTCGAGCACGGAGACCTGGCGGTCCGAGATCGAGAGCAGTCGGTCGTTCGGGATGACGATGAGGGTGTCGACCTCTTCGCGGAGCTCGGCGATGCCGTCCTCCGCCTGGTTGGCGCGACGCCGGCCCTCGAAGGTGAAGGGTCGGGTGACCACACCGATCGTCAGGGCGCCGAGCGAGCGCGCGATGTTGGCGACGACGGGTGCGCCGCCGGTGCCGGTGCCGCCGCCTTCGCCGGCGGTGACGAAGACCATGTCGGCCCCCTTGAGGACCTCCTCGATCTCCTCACGGTGGTCCTCTGCCGCCTTGCGACCGACGGCCGGGTTCGCCCCGGCGCCCAGGCCGCGGGTGAGTTCACGACCGACGTCGAGCTTGACGTCGGCGTCGCTCATCAACAGCGCTTGCGCGTCGGTGTTGATCGCGATGAACTCGACGCCCTTGAGGCCGACCTCGATCATTCGGTTGATGGCATTGACACCACCGCCGCCGACACCGATGACCTTGATGACTGCGAGGTAGTTCTGCGGTGCTGCCACGTCGAAGGCCTCTCGCCTCGAGTTACGTGTCGCCTGCTACGCGGTGGTTGGTCGCGCTGCGACGACGGATGCCGATTGGGGCGGTCCGGAACGCCGACCCAAACCCTAACGTTGAAGTTTAGGGTTACCAGTGTCCCTGTTCGCTGGACTCTTCCGAACAGGACACTAAGTCGACAAGCGGCGCACGTTCAACGAACACGCCGAACCTCCCGTTTTTCTTTTCACCCTATGTGATCACCCGGAGCGCTGGCCAACCAGGGTGCTGGCCAGCGGCGATGTCCGTCAACTCCCGGACGACGCGGGTGCCGTGGGGGCACTTACATCGAAGTGCCCCGCTTTGGGCGACGCCTTCATGAGAGCGGTGAGCACCCTGGCTTTCACCGGGCCGTGCTCGGCGCTCCCCCAGAAGACGGTGCGCCCCTTGGTCAGTTCCAGAGTGACGGAGTCGTACGAGGTGATGCGGACGACACGAGTGTTCCGGGCGATTTCCTCCGGGAGTTCACCCCGGACGCGGACCGCCTCGCCCAACAGCCGGTCCGCGTCGAATCGGCGCAGGCTGGGCGAGGAGGCGGTGTCGAGGACGAGCCGGGGAATGCTCCGGGGGGCGGTGTCGACGGTGGCGAACCGGACGCCGGTCGCGTCCACTTCGATGAACTTCGTGCCCTTTTCCAGCAGGAGAACGGGCTTCCGTTCCGTCACTTTCAGACCGATTCCGTGCGGCCAGGACCGTACGACGTCGACCGACGCGATGCGCGGGAGTTCCTGCCGGAGCCGTGCCTCGATCGCCTCGGTGTCGACGGAGACGAGCGGGGCGCCCGTCGGAACGGCGGCGACCGCCTCGACCTCACGGGGGGTCAGAACCGCGGTGCCGGAAGTCTTCACACGTTCCACACGGAACCAGGTCGATCCGTAGAGCGCCCAGATCACGCCGGCCGTGAGCGCGACGACGCCGAGCACGACGAGGAGCACGCGGGGGGCGGGCACCCGGAATCGATGATTCCGGGTGCCCGTGCGGGACGGCCGCTCCGACGACCCCTTCGGCTGCTTCGCGCCGCTCTTCTCGGCGGTCGTCGATCCGGCTGCCACGCTTCCGCCTTTCGTCGCCGCTACGCCTGTCGGCGGGCGGCGATCGCCTCGTACACCATGCCGACGAGCAGGTCGTCGGCGTCCCGGCGGCCGAACTCGGCGGCGGCGCGGGACATCTCGTACAACCGGTGCGGATCGGCCAGTACGGGCAAAACGTTGCCCTGCACCCACTGCGGCGACAGCTCCGCGTCGTCGACGAGGAGTCCACCCCCGGCCTTGACCACCGGCTGGGCGTTGAGCCGCTGTTCGCCGTTGCCGATGGGCAGCGGGACGTACGCGGCCGGCAGCCCGACGGCGGAGAGCTCGGCGACGGTCATCGCGCCCGCGCGGCAGAGCATCATGTCGGCCGCGGCGTACGCGAGATCCATCCGGTCCACGTACGGTACCGGCACGTACGGCGGCATACCGGGCATGTTGTCGACGCGCGGCATTTCGTTCTTCGGGCCGACCGCGTGCAGGATCTGGATGCCCGAGCGCTGAAGCACCGGGGCGATCTGCTGGACGACCTCGTTGAGCCGCCGGGCGCCCTGCGAGCCGCCCGAGACGAGCAGCGTCGGCAGGTTCGGGTCGAGCCCGAAGGCGGCGCGCGCCTCGGGACGCACCCGCGCCCGGTCGAGGGTCGCGATGCTGTACCGCAGCGGGATGCCGATGTAGCGGGCGTTGCGGAGCTTGCTGTCCGGGGTGGCGACGGCGACCCCGGCCGCGTACCGCGAGCCGATCTTGTTGGCCAGGCCCGGCCGGGCGTTGGCCTCGTGGACCACGATCGGCACCCCGAGCCGCTTGGCCGCGAGATAGCCGGGCAGCGCCACATAGCCGCCGAAGCCGACGACACAGTCGGCCTTCGTGCGCTCCAGGATCTGCTCGGCGGCCTTGATCGTGCCGCGGAGCCGCCCGGGGACGGTGATCAGCTCAGGGGTGGGCTTGCGGGGCAGCGGTACGGCGGGGATGAGCGCCAACTCGTAGCCCCGCTCGGGCACGAGCCGGGTCTCCAGACCCTTTTCCGTGCCCAGCGCTGTGATCCCCACGCTGGGGTCCTGCCTGCGCAGGGCATCCGCGAGGGCCAGCGCGGGCTCGATGTGGCCGGCGGTCCCCCCGCCGGCGAGTACGACATGCACCGAAATTCACCGCTCTCCGGACGGGCGCTTCTTGGCGCGCCGTCGCATCGACTTCCATCTCACCCCGGCCCGCTTGCCCCAGCCGGGGCGGCGCATGGCCAGGGCCGCTTTCGCGGCGGGATCCTGTCGCGCGAAGGCGATGAGGAGCCCGACGGCGAACATGGTCGGCAGCAGGGCCGACCCCCCGTACGAGAACAGCGGGAGCGGGACTCCGGCGATCGGCAGCAAGCCGAGCACCGCACCGATGTTGATCACGGCCTGCGCCGTGATCCAGGTGGTCACGCCTCCCGCGGCGTACCTCACGAAGGGGTCCTCCGTGCGTCCGGCCACGCGGATACCCGCATAGCCTAGAGCCGCGAACAGGGCGACTACCGACAGCGTCCCCGCGAGACCCAGTTCCTCACCGGTGACCGCGAAGATGAAGTCGGTGTGCGCTTCGGGGAGTTGGCCCCATTTCTCCACACTGGCGCCAAGCCCGGAACCGAACCATCCGCCCGAGGCCAGAGCATAGATTCCGTGCGCTGCCTGGAGACAGGGGGCTCCCTCGCCGCCGGGGTCGGTCGCGCCGATGCAGTCGAAGCGCTTCATCCGGTTGTCACTCGTCTTGATCAGCAGCACACCGATCGCACCGGCGACGGAGAGCACTCCGACGAAGAGCCGGGTGGGTGCACCGGCCGTCCACAGCAGACCGAAGAGGATCGCGGCGAGGATGATCGAGGTGCCCATGTCGCCGCCGAGCATGATCAGTCCGAGCAGCATGAAGGCCACGGGGACCAGCGGGACGAGCATGTGCTTCCACTGGGACAGCAGCCGCATGTCCTGCTTGCGGGCCAGCAGGTCGGCCCCCCACAGGATCAGCGCCAGCTTGCCGAACTCGCTGGGCTGGAGCTGGAAGGGGCCGCCGAGCGAGATCCAGTTCTGGTTGCCGTTGACCGAGTGCCCTATCCCGGGGATCTGCACGAGCACCATCAGGAAGACGGCGCCGACGAGGATCGGGTAGGCGAGCGCGCGGTGCAGCTTCACCGGCATCCGGGAGGCGGCCAGGAGCAGTCCGGTGCCGAGGAGCGCGGCGAAGAACTGCTTCCGGAAGAAGTAGGAGGGCACCAGGTCGTAGCGGAGCGCCGTGATCATCGAGGCGGAGAAGACCATCACCAGGCCGAGCATGGTGATGAGCAGCGCCGCGCCGATGATCACGTAGTACGCGGTGAGGGGCCGGTCCCAGGCCTTCAGCGCCCGCTCGTGGAGCCGCCGTACGCCCCCGCCTCGGGTCCGCCGCGGGGTCGCTGGGGCCCGCCCTCCGCCGCGTACGGCGGAAGGCCGGCGTGTCCCGGCGATCTTGCTCGGCATGGTCGCTGCCCCCTCCAGTCGTGCCCGGTCCGGCCGGACCCTCCCACTGGTCAGGTCAGGCGTCCCCGGTGGCGGCGAGGGCGCGGACAGCGTCCGCGAAGGCCTCGCCCCGCTTGTTGTAGTTGGTGAACATGTCCATCGAGGCGCAGGCCGGGGCGAGGAGCACCGTGTCCCCCGGGCGGGCCAGCCGGGCCGCCTCCCGGACCGCCTCGGACATCGCCCCAGTGTCGGTCCGGTCGAGGTCCACCACCGGGACCTCCGGGGCGTGTCGCGCCAGGGCTTCGCGGATCAGCGCGCGGTCGGCGCCGATCAGGACGGCCCCGCGCAAGCGCTTCGCCGACTTCTGTACGAGCTCGTCGAAGGTCGCGCCCTTGGCCAGGCCGCCGGCGATCCAGACGATCGGGTCGTAGGCCGCCAACGAGGCTTCCGCGGCGTGGGTGTTGGTGGCCTTGGAGTCGTCGACGTACGTGACGCCCTCGATCTCCTCGACCAGTTCGATGCGGTGCGGGTCCGGCCGGAAGGCCTTCAGCCCGTCCCGTACGGCCTTGGCGTCGACGCCGAAGGCGCGGGCGAGGGCGGCCGCGGCGAGGGCGTTGGCGATGTTGTGCGGGGCCGGGGGCTGGACGTCGTCGACCTCGGCCAGCTCCTGGGCGTTCTTCTGCCGGTTCTCGACGAAGGCCCGGTCGACGAGGATGCCCTCGACGACGCCCAGTTCGGACGGGCCGGGGGCGCCGAGCGTGAAGCCGATGGCCCGGCAGCCCTCCTCGACGTCGGCCTCGACGACCAGGTCCTCGGTCGCCTTGTCGGCGACGTTGTAGACACAGGCGACCTGGTTGCCCTCGTAGATCCGGCCCTTGTCGGCGGCGTACGCCTCCATCGAGCCGTGCCAGTCGAGGTGGTCGGGCGCCAGGTTGAGCACGGCGCCCGAGTGGACGCGGACGGACGGCGCCCAGTGGAGCTGGTAGCTGGAGAGTTCGACGGCGAGCACGTCGTACGGCTCCTCGCCGAGGACGGCGTCGAGGAGCGAGACCCCGATGTTGCCGACGGCGGCGGTCCGCAGACCGGCCGCCTCCAGGATCGAGGCGAGCATCCGCACGGTCGTGGTCTTGCCGTTGGTGCCGGTGACCGCGAGCCAGGGAGCCGCCCCGGGCCCGCGCAGGCGCCAGGCCAGCTCGACGTCGCCCCAGACCTCCACGCCCGCCTCGGCGGCGGCCGCGAAGAGCGGCTTGTCGGGCCGCCAGCCGGGGGTGGTGACGATCAGCTCGGTGCCGGACGGCAGGGTCGCCCCGTCGCCGAGGCGGACGGTGATGTCCTCCGCCTCCAGGTCGGCGGCCTGCGCCCGGGAGCGCTCGTCGTCGCCGTCGTTGACGACGGTCACGACCGCGCCCAGGCCGTGCAGGACCCGGGCGGCCGGGATCCCGGAGACCCCGAGCCCCGCGACGGTGACCTTCTTGCCGTTCCAGTCGAGCTGTTCTGTCACTTCGCTGATGCCCATCCCGCGTAGAAGAGGCCCAGGCCCACGATCACGCACATGCCCTGGATGATCCAGAACCGGACGACGACCAGGACCTCCGACCACCCCTTGAGTTCGAAGTGGTGCTGGAGGGGGGCCATCCGGAAGACGCGCTTGCCGGTCATCTTGAACGAGCCGACCTGGATGACCACGGACATCGTGATCAGGACGAACAGGCCGCCGAGCAGGGCCAGCAGGAGCTCCGTACGGGAGCAGATGGCGAGACCGGCGAGCGCGCCGCCGAGGGCGAGCGAGCCGGTGTCACCCATGAAGATCTTGGCGGGCGAGGTGTTCCACCACAGGAAGCCGAAGCAGGCGCCCATCAGGGCGGAGGCGACGACCGCGAGGTCGAGCGGGTCACGCACCTCGAAGCAGGCGTTGGGGTTGGTCAGCGTCACCGCGTTGGCACAGGACTCCTGGAACTGCCAGAGCCCGATGAAGGTGTACGCGCCGAAGACCATCACCGAGGCGCCGGTGGCCAGACCGTCCAGACCGTCCGTCAGGTTCACGCCGTTGGACATGGCCAGGATCATGAAGAGCGCCCAGACCACGAACAGCACCGGGCCGATGGTCCAGCCGAAGTCCGTGATGAAGGAGAGCTTCTCGGAGGCGGGCGTGAGCCCGCGCATGTCCGCGAACTGCAGCGACAGCACGGCGAAGGCGATGCCGACGATCAGCTGGCCGGCCATCTTCGCCTTGGCCCGCAGGCCCAGCGAACGCTGCTTGACGATCTTGATGTAGTCGTCGAGGAAGCCGACCAGGCCCATGCCGGCCATGAGGAACAGCACCAGGATGCCCGAGTACGTCGGGTCCTCGCCGGTGATGACCTTGGCCAGGGCGTACGCGATGAGCGTGGCCAGGATGAAGGAGATACCGCCCATGGTGGGCGTGCCCTTCTTCCCGGCGTGGCCGCGCGGGCCGTCGTCCCGGATGAACTGCCCGTACCCCTTGCGGGCAAGGAGCTTGATCAGCAGCGGGGTGCCGATCAGGGTCAGGAAGAGGCCGATGGCCCCCGCGAAGAGGATCTGCCTCATCGTCCGGCGACCTCGCCCTCGGTGTCGAGGAGGGCCAGCGCGACCCGTTCGAGACCGACCGACCTGGAAGCCTTCACAAGGACGACGTCCCCCGGGCGCAGCTCACTGCGCAACAGGTCGACAGCCGCCTGCGCGTCGGACACGTGCACCGACTCCTCACCCCACGAACCCTCGTTATATGCGCCCAGTTGCAGCCAGGACGCTTCCCTGTCCCCGACCGCGACGAGCTTGCTGACGTTGAGCCGGACGGCGAGCCGTCCGACCGCGTCGTGCTCGACGAGCGATGCGTCACCGAGCTCGGCCATCTTGCCGAGCACCGCCCACGTACGAGCCCCTCGGGCCTGTGCGGCCCGGCCCATGGACGCGAGCGCGCGCAGGGCGGCTCGCATGGACTCGGGGTTCGCGTTGTAGGCGTCGTTGACGATCGTCACGCCGTCCGGACGCTCGGTGACCTCCATGCGCCAGCGCGAAAGGGTGCCGGCCTCGGAGAGCGCGGTGGCGATCTCTTCGACAGGCATGCCCAGCTCGTGCGCGACGGCGGCCGCTGCGAGCGCGTTCGACACGTGGTGCTCACCGTACAGGCGCAAGGTCACGTCGCTGCACCCGGTGGGTGTGTGAAGCCTGAAAGAAGGCTGTCCGTTCTCTGTGAGGAGGACGTTCTCGGCCCGTACGGCCGCTTCGTCCGCTTCGCCGAAGAGGATCACGCGGGCCTTGGTGCGGCTCGCCATCGCGCGGACGAGCGGATCGTCGGCGTTGAGGACCGCCACTCCGCCCTCCTCGGCGGAGGGCAGCGCCTCGACGAGCTCGCCCTTGGCCTCGGCGATCTGCTCCCGGCCGCCGAACTCGCCGATGTGGGCGGTGCCCACGTTGAGGACGAGGCCGATACGGGGCGGGGTGAGGCCGGTGAGGTAGCGGATGTGCCCGATACCGCGGGCGCCCATCTCCAGGACCAGGTGCCGGGTCTCGTCGCTCGCGCGGAGCGCCGTGAGCGGCAGGCCGATCTCGTTGTTCAGCGAGCCTGGTGTCCACACGGTGGGCGCGTGCCGGTCGAGGACCTGGGCGATCAGGTCCTTCGTGGAGGTCTTGCCGGCCGAGCCGGTGAGGGCGACGACATCGGTGCCGAGCCGCTCGACGACCGCGCGGGCGAGGGCCCCCAGCGCGGTCTGCACGTCGTCCACGACGATCGCGGGGACGCCGACGGGACGGGCGGCGAGCACGGCCGCCGCACCCGCCTCGACGGCGCGCTCCGCGTAGTCGTGGCCGTCGACGCGCTCACCGGCGAACGCGACGAAGAGGCTGCCGGGCCGCACCTCGCGGGAGTCGATGACGACGGACCCGTCGACCAAGGCGGCCGGATCCGGTATGTCGTGCTTCTGCCCGCCGACGATTTCGGCGATCTCGGCGAGGGAGAGGGCGATCACTGCTTCATCCCTGACTGTTCTGGTGGCTGTCTTCGGCGCTGTCGTCCACGGGGGCGACCCGGGCGTTCTGTTCGAGGATCGCCGCGCGGAGGACCTGGCGGTCGTCGAAGGGGCGTACGACCCCGGCGATCTCCTGGCCCTGCTCGTGGCCCTTGCCCGCGACCAGGACGGTGTCGCCCGGCTGTGCGCGGGCCACGGCGGCGGCGATGGCGGCGGCGCGGTCGGCGAGGACGACGACCTCGCCGCGCTCCTCCGCCGGGACCTCGGCGGCGCCCGCGAGCATGGCGGAGAGGATCACGAGGGGATCCTCGGAGCGTGGGTTGTCGGAGGTCAGGACGGCGGTGTCGGAGAGCCGGGCCGTGGCGGCGCCCATCGGGCCGCGCTTGGTGGTGTCCCGGTCGCCGCCGCAGCCGATGACCACGTGCAGCTTGCCCTCGGTGACCTCGCGCAGCGAGCGCAGGACCGATTCGACGGCGTCCGTTTTGTGGGCGTAGTCGACGACCGCGAGGTACGGCTGGCCGGCCTCGACCCGCTCCAGGCGGCCCGGGACGCCGGGGACGGCAGCGATGCCGTCGGCGGCGCTCTTCGCTTCGAGGCCCGCGGTGGCGAGGGTGGCGATCGCGGCGAGGGTGTTGGCGACGTTGAACGGGCCGGGCAGCGGGGCGGTGGCGGAGATCCGCTCGCCCTGCGGGCCGACGGCGGTGAACGTCGAGTCGTGGGAGCCGAGGACGAGGTCCTCGGCGCGCCAGTCGGCGTCGGCGCGGCCCTCGGCGGAGAAGGTGACGACCGGGACGGTCGCCTCCTTCGCGAGCCTGCGACCGTACGCGTCGTCGAGGTTCACGACGCCGAGCCGGCTGCGCTCGGGCGTGAAGAGCGCGGCCTTGGCCCGGAAGTAGTCCTCCATGTCGGAGTGGAACTCCATGTGCTCCGGGCTGAGGTTGTTGAAGACGGCGACGTCGAAGACGCAGCCGTCCACCCGGCCGAGCACGAGGGCGTGGCTGGAGACCTCCATGGCGACCGCTTCGACGCCCCGCTCGCGCATGACGGCGAAGAGCGCCTGGAGGTCGGTGGCCTCGGGCGTGGTCCGTTCCGACTTGATGCGCTCGTCTCCGATGCGCATCTCGACGGTGCCGACGAGACCGGTGGACCGTCCGGCGCCGCGCAGGCCGCCCTCGACGAGGTAGGCCGTGGTGGTCTTGCCGGACGTGCCGGTGATGCCGATCTGGAGGAGGCCGGCGCCGGGCCGTCCGTAGATCTCGGCGGCGAGCTCGCCCATCCGGCCGCGCGGGTTCTCGACGACGAGGACCGGCAGGCCGGTCGCGGCGGCGCGCTCGGCGCCGTCCGGGTCGGTGAGGACCGCGGCGGCTCCGAGTCCGGCGGCCTGGGCGACGAAGTCGGCGCCGTGCAGGCGGGCTCCGGGCAGGGCCGCGTACACGTCCCCGGGGCGTACGGCCCGGGAGTCGTGCGTGATGCCCGTGATGGCGACGGGACCGTGGCCGGGGCCGGCGCCGGGGGTGTCGACGCCCAGCTGTGCGGCCAGGTCGCCCAGGGGTGTCGGGCGGGCCTGCTGCGGCCGGGGCGGGGTGGTTCGGTACTGATCAGCGTGTGGCACGGCGGTGAGCGTACCGGGCGCACCCTGTGCGGGGCCAAAAGAGCCCGGGGCGTCGCCGGAGTTCGATTTCCGGTTCCCGGAATGGGGGGTGATCGTTGTCACTGGTGCTCCCGGAGGGTCACGGGGTGCGGTCGGAGAAGACCGGCAGTCGGGCGGGCTCGCTGCCTGTGGGGGCGACGTGGAGGGTCTTGAGGGCGAACTCCATGACCTTCTTGTAGATGGGTCCGCAGATCTGGCCGCCGAAGTAGCTGCCCTTGGTGGGGTTCTGGATGGCGCAGTAGACGGTGATCTGCGGGTCGTCGGCGGGGGCGAAGCCGGCGAAGGAGGCGGTGTACCCCTTGTAGCGGCCGAGTTCGGGGTCGACGCGGTTGGCGGTGCCGGTCTTGCCCGCGACCCGGTAGCCGGGGATCGCGGCCCTGGTGCCGGTGCCCTCCCGGTCGTCGACGACGGACTCCAGCATCTGGGCGAGGGTCTTGGCGGTCTTCTCGCTGACGACCCGGGACTCCTTGGGCGCGGGGGCCGCGGCGAAGCGCCCGTCGGGCCCCTTGGTGCCGCGTACGAGGGTCGGTTCGATCCGTACGCCTCCGTTGGCGATGGTCGAGTACACGGAGGCGGCCTGCATGGCGCTGACGGAGAGGCCCTGGCCGAAGGGGATCGTGTACTGCTGCGAGGTGGACCAGTCCTCGGGCTTGGCGAGGATGCCGGGGGTCTCGCCCGGGAAGTTCAGGCCGGTGGGGCTGCCCATCCCGAACTTGCGCAGGTAGGTGTGGAGGACCCGGTTGGCGTCGGCCTGGGTGTCGCCGAGCCGGCCGGTGGCGAGGATCGTGCCGATGTTGCTGGACTTGGCGAGGACGCCGTTGAGGGTCAGGTACCAGGTCTTGTGGTCGACGTCGTCCTTGAAGAGCCGGTCGCCGCGGTGGAGCCGGTTGGGGACGGTGACGTGGGTGTCGGGGGCCGCCTTGCCCTCCTCCAGGACGGCGGCCATGGACATGACCTTGCTGGTGGAGCCGGGCTCGTAGGCGTCCTGGAGGGCCGCGTTGCCCATGGAGGCCGCGTTGGCGGCGGAGAGGTCGTTGGGGTCGAAGCCGGGGGCGTTGGCCATGGCGAGGACCTCGCCCGTCTTCGTGTTCTGCACGACGACGTATCCGCGGTCGGCCTTGGACTTCCTCACCTGCTCGGTGATGGCCTGCTGGGCGGCCCACTGGATGTCCCGGTCGATGGTGAGCTCGATGTCGGAGCCGGGGACGGCGGGGGTGCCCTGGGAGCCCGCGGTGGGCACCTGGCGGCCGCCGGACTCCGTGAAGCGGACCTTGCCGTCCTTGCCGGCGAGCTCCGGGTCGAGCATGGACTCCACGCCGCCGGCTCCCTTGCCCTCGGCGTTGACATAGCCCAGTATCCCGGCGGCGAGCTCGCCGTTCGGGTACACGCGCTTGGTGCTGGGCTCGCTGAGGATGCCGCCGAGCAGATTGACGCCGGTGCCGCCCTTGGCGCGGGACTTCTCCCCGTAGACCTTCCTGAGGTCCTTGATCTGGTTCCAGACCTGCGGGGTCTGCTTGCGCGCGAGCAGGGTGTAGCGGGACTTGGGGGTACGCAGCTTCTTGGCCAGCTCGGCGGGTTCCTTGCCCAGGATCGGGGCGAGGAGGGCCGCGGCCTGCTCGGGCGCGTCGGCGACCTTGGACTCCTCGGGCGTGAAGAGCTTGGGGTCGGCGGTGATGTCGTACGCGTCGACGCTGGCGGCGAGCGCGATGCCGTTGCGGTCGGTGATCTCGCCCCGCTCGGCGGAGAGCGTGTGGTCCTGGAAGCGGTACTTGTCGGCCTTGGCGGCGTACGCGCTGGCGTCGACGGCCTGGACCTGGAGCAGCCGGATCACGAAGACCAGCATGACGAGGGTCAGGCCGAGGGAGATCAGCCGGAGCCGGGGCCGGGGGCTGCCGAGCCGGATGGTACGGGGCTGCCGGGGCGCCGGCCGGGGCGCGGGGCGCTTCGCGGCGGGGCGCGGAGCGGGGCGCGAGGCGGCGGGCCGGGACGGGCGGGCTCCGGCGGAGGCGGGCCGGGGGCGTGCGGGCCGGGCGGGCCGGGCGGGGCCGGGGACGCGGCGGCGGGGGGGCTCCTTGGAGGGCACTGCTCGGTCACCTGCCGGAGGTAGTAGGGGAGGCGGGTGCGGGCGCTGTCCGTACGGGGCCGGACCCGGTGGGGCCCGGACTGGTGGGGCTTCCGCCGGTGGGGGACGTGGCCGTGGCCGTGTTCGGCTGTGGGTTCGAGGAGACGGGCGGGGCCGGCTTCGCGCTCGGGCTCGGCTTCGGGGCGACCGCGGTCGAGGGCTCGCCGAGCACCTTGCCGTCCGGGCCGAGGAAGGCGGGGCTGCCGCCCGGGACCATGCCGAGCTCGCGGGCCCGCCGCTCCAGGGCGTCGGGGGCCGCGTAGTCGTCCACGTCCCGCTGGAGCGCCTGCTCCTCGTCGGTGAGCTCGGTGGTCCTGTCCTTGAGCTCGCGCAGCTTGAAGGAGCCCTGGTTGAGGGCCGAGTTCAGCAGGAGCAGGGCGATGAGCCCGCCGCCGAGGAGCACGAAGACGAGCAGGACGAAGGGGGTGCGGGCGGCCGAGCTGGGCCCCGACGGCATGAGCCGTCCGAGCCGCGCGGCCCGCCCTTTGAGGGGCCCCTTCCCCGTGCTCACAGCACGTCCTCCCGGATGCGCTGCGCGCCGCGGAGCCGGGCGGGCGCGGCGCGCCGGTTCTCGGCGACCTCTTCCTCGGTGGGGAGTTCGGCGCCGCGGGTGAGCAGCTGGAGGCGCGGCTGGTACTTCTCCGGGACGACCGGGAGTCCGGGCGGCGCGGTGGTCGTGGCGCCGGCCGCGAAGACCTGCTTGACGATGCGGTCCTCCAGCGACTGGTAGGAGAGGACGACGACCCGGCCGCCGACGCCGATGGCCTTCACGGCCGCCGGGATCGCCTTCTCGACGCTGTCGAGCTCACGGTTGACCTCGATACGCAGGGCCTGGAAGGTCCGCTTGGCCGGGTTGCCGCCGGTGCGCTTGGCCGCCTGCGGCAGGGAGTCGCGGATGAGCTCGACGAGCCGGGCGCTGTTGGTGAAGGGCTCCTTCTCGCGCTCGCGCACGACCGCGGAGACGATGCGCTTGGCCTGCTTCTCCTCGCCGTACGCCCGCAGGATGCGGACCAGCTCGCCGGCCGGGTAGGTGTTGAGGACCTCGGCCGCGCTGATGCCGGTCGTCTGGTCCATGCGCATGTCGAGCGGGGCGTCCTGCGCGTAGGCGAAGCCGCGGTCGGCCTCGTCCAGCTGCATGGAGGAGACGCCCAGGTCGAAGAGGACGCCGTCGACCGCGGGGATGCCGAGCCGGTCGAGGACCTCGGGCAGCTCGTCGTACACGGCGTGGACGAGCGTGGCGCGCTCCCCGAAGGGGGCGAGGCGCTCGCCGGAGAGGCGCAGCGCCTCCTTGTCCCGGTCGAGGGCGACGAGCCGCACCTCGGGGAAGCGCCGGAGCAGGGCCTCGCTGTGGCCGCCGAGGCCCAGGGTGCAGTCGACGACGACCGCGCCGGGGCGCTCCAGTGCGGGGGCCAACATGTCCAGGCACCGCTGGAGCATCACCGGGACGTGGCGGTCGTTGCTCAATGCGCCCTCTCAGATCCGGCGCGGTGGTACGTACCGCCGGGCTCCCGCCCCGCACCGGCTGCCGCGCGAGCGGGAGGAGCGCGAGCGGGAGGGAGTCGATCCGTAGGTACCGCCGCACACACGGGGGAGAAACCGCGGAAATCGCTCGATGTCTCCGTGAACTTCGCGTCACTTTAGTCCACGTGACCCGCCGGTCAATCAACCGGCTGGCGCGTCGCACGGCGCCGGCGGACCCGTGGGACATTCCGGACGGCTCACTCGTTCGGGGCCCGGCTTCCCCCACCTGTGGGTTAGCTCACAACAAGCCTCAATGGCGTTCTTTGTCCCCTCTCACAGCAGGCCCGGCGACCCTGTGCCCGTTAACGTCGGAACCATGTCGACATCCGCGCACCCCTCTGCCGACGCCGTACGCACCGCCGACACGGTCACCGACCGCCTCGTCGAGGCGAACGAGCGCTACGCCGCCGACTTCACCGACCCCGGAATGGACGCACGGCCCGTGCTGCGCGTCGCCGTCGTCGCCTGTATGGACGCCCGTCTCGACCTGCACGCCGCCCTGGGTCTCGAGCTCGGCGACTGCCACACCATCCGCAACGCGGGCGGTGTGGTCACCGACGACGTGATCCGGTCCCTCACGATCAGCCAGCGGGCGCTCGGCACACGCAGCGTCATGCTGGTCCACCACACGGGCTGCGGTCTCGAATCGCTCACCGAGGACTTCCGGCACGAGCTGGAGGACGAGGTCGGCCAGCGGCCGGCGTGGGCGGTCGAGGCCTTCCGCGACGTGGACCAGGACGTCCGGCAGTCGATGCAGCGGGTGCGGACCTCCCCGTTCCTGTTGCACTCCGACGACGTCCGGGGCTTCGTCTTCGACGTGACGACCGGTCTTCTGCGCGAGATCGACCCGGCCTAGTCGTCTCCATACGGCAACAGTCGACCCGGCACAACGGGTCAAACCCCGGCATTCCCCCCGCACTTGTCCACAGGCGAGTGACACGACCCGGCCACGGCAACAAGAATGCTGGGGTGACACCCCCCGAAACATGTCCCCGGGGGCAGGTGTCCGTGTTCCGGAAGGCCGAGGAGGGCCGGGTGACGACCTATGACGATCGAGCGAGCCTCACTGATCTGACCACGACCGCGGAGCGTGTCCGCAGGTCGGTGGAGGGTGTGATCGAGGGCAAGCCCGAGGTCGTACGGCTTTCTCTGACCGTGCTGCTCGCCGAGGGTCACCTCCTCATCGAGGATGTCCCCGGCGTCGGCAAGACCATGCTCGCCAAGACCCTGGCGCGGTCCATCGACTGCTCGGTGCGCCGCATCCAGTTCACCCCCGACCTGCTGCCCTCGGACATCACGGGCGTGTCGATCTTCGACCAGCAGCGCCGGGAGTTCGAGTTCAAGCCGGGCGCGATCTTCGCGCAGATCGTGATCGGCGACGAGATCAACCGCGCGTCGCCGAAGACCCAGTCCGCGCTCCTGGAGTCCATGGAGGAGCGGCAGGTCACCGTCGACGGCCAGACGTACGAGCTGCCCGGCCCGTTCATGGTCGTCGCCACCCAGAACCCGGTGGAGATGGAGGGCACCTACCCGCTGCCCGAGGCCCAGCGCGACCGCTTCATGGCCCGGGTCTCCATCGGCTACCCGAGCGCCGAGGCCGAGCTCCGGATGCTCGACACGCACGGCTCGGTGTCCCCGCTGGACGACCTCCAGCCGGTCGCCCACGCCCACGACATCGTGAAGCTCATCGACGCGGTGCGCGCGGTCCACGTCGCCGACGCCGTCCGCCGGTACGCGGTCGACATCGTCGCCGCCACCCGCACCCACGCCGACCTGCGGCTCGGCGCCTCCCCCCGGGCCACGCTCCACCTGCTGCGGGCCGCCAAGGCGTCCGCCGCGCTCAGCGGCCGCGAGTACGTCCTGCCGGACGACCTCCAGGCCCTCGCCGCGCCCGTCCTCGCCCACCGGCTGATGCCGACGGCGCAGGCCCAGCTGAACCGGCGCACCGCCGAGCAGGTCGTCCAGGACATCCTCCAGCGCACCCCCGTCCCGGCCGCGACCCCGCCCGCCGGACAGCTCTACGGCCAGCAGCAGCCCGGCGCCCGGCGGCCGTGATGAGAGGCGCTGCCGTACCGGACGGGCAGCGGGGCGAAGACGACCGGGGCGGTCTGCGGGCCGCCTTCGGCGGTCTCACCACCCGCGGCCGGTCCTTCCTCGCCGCCGGGGTGGCCGCCGCCGTCTGCGCGTACGTCCTCGGCCAGGCCGATCTGCTGCGCGTCGGGCTGCTCCTCGCCGCCCTGCCGCTGATCTGCGTCCTCGTGCTGCACCGCACGCGCTACCGGGTCGCGGCCTCCCGCCGCCTCACCCCGCAGCGGGTGGAGGCGGGCTCCGAGGCCCGGGTCCAGCTCCGGATGGAGAACGTCTCCAAGCTCCCCACCGGGCTGCTCATGCTCCAGGACCACGTGCCGTACATGCTGGGACCCCGCCCCCGTTTCGTCCTCGACCGGGTCGAGGCGGGCGGCCGGCGCGAGGTCTCCTACCGGGTCCGCTCCGACCTGCGCGGACGCTTCCCGCTGGGCCCGCTCCAGCTCCGGCTCAACGACCCCTTCGGGATGTGCGAGCTGACGCGTGCCTTCAGCGCGTACGACACCCTCACCGTCGTCCCGCGCACGGAGGCGCTGCCCCCGGTGAAGCTCGCCGGCGAGGCCTCGGGGTACGGCGACGGGCAGCAGCGCTCCCTCGCGCTCGCCGGCGACGACGACGTCATCCCGCGCGCCTACCGGCACGGCGACGACCTGCGCCGGGTGCACTGGCGCTCGACCGCCCGCTACGGCGAGCTGATGGTCCGCCGCGAGGAGCAGCCGCAGCGGGCCCGCTGCACCGTGCTCCTCGACACCCGCCGGGTCGGCTACCAGGGCACCGGCCCCGACTCCGCCTTCGAGTGGGCGGTCTCCGGCGCCGCCTCCGCCCTGGTGCACATGCTGGAGCGCGGCTACGCGGTCCGGCTGCTCACCGACACCGGCAGCGCGGTGCCCGAGGGCTCCGACGGCTTCGCCGGCTCGACGCAGGACTCGGCCGACACGGCCGGTCTGATGATGGACACCCTCGCGATCGTCGACCACTCCGAAGGGGCCGGGCTCTCCCGCGCCTCCGACGTACTGCGCGGCGGCAACGAAGGGCTGCTCATCGCCTTCCTCGGCGACCTCGACGAGGAGCAGGCGGCCCTGACCGCCCGGATGCGCGGGCGGACCGGCGCGGCCGTCGCCTTCGTCCTCGACTCGGGCAGCTGGCTGACGGGCGGCGCCGTCGGCGGGGCGGTCGAGAACCGCGTACGGCAGCTGCGCGAGGCGGGCTGGACGGCGCTGGCCGTGGCACCCGGGGCGCGGATCGCCGACGTGTGGCAGCAGGCGGCCGGAGCCCGTGCGGAATCCGCCGCCGACACCTACGGAGGTTGGTCATGAGCGGCCGCGCACGGCTGACCCTCGCCTCCTGGGGCGCCACCCTGATGGCGGCCGGGGCGCTGCTCCCGCTGGTGAAGCCGGCGAACTGGATCTTCACGGCGGCCTTCGTCCTCGCTCTGGTGAGCGGCGTGGGCACGCTGGCCCGGCGGGTGCCGCTGGCCCGGCCGCTGACCCTGCTCGCGCAGGCGGCCGTCGTGCTGCTCGCGCTGACCCTGTTCTTCGCCCGGGAGCAGGCGGTCCTCTGGCTGATCCCCGGCCCGGAGGCCCTCACGTACACCGTCGACCTGTTCTCGGCGGGCGCCGAGGACGTCGGCCGGTACGCGGTCCCGGCGCCGGACACCGAGGGCATCCGGCTCATGCTCGTCGGCGGTGTGGTCGCGATCGGGCTCCTGGTGGACGCCCTCGCGGTCACCTTCCGCAGGGCGGCCCCGGCCGGTCTTCCGCTGCTCGCGCTGTACTCGGTGGCCGCCGGTCTCTCCGGTGGCGGCGCGGGCTGGCTCTGGTTCCTCCTCGCGGCCTCCGGCTATCTGCTGCTGCTCCTGGCGGAGGGCCGTGACCGGCTCTCCCAGTGGGGGCGGGTCTTCGGGGGCGCCCAGCGTGCCGGCCGGCCGGGCTCGGTGGGTGCGAGCGGCGGTCCCGCCTTCGCCCCGGCCCGCACCGGCCGCCGGATCGGCGCCGTCGCGATGGGCGTCGCCATGGTGGTGCCGCTCGCGCTGCCGGGTCTCTCCGGGGGCCTGTTCGGCGGCGGCAGCGGCGAGGGGAACGGGGGTTCGGGCAAGGGCGGCGTCATCTCCGCCGTGAACCCGCTGGTCTCCCTCCAGGACAATCTGCGCCAGCCCGAGGACCGGGAGGTCCTCCGCTACCGGACCAACGCCGCCGACAACAGCGGCCTGTACCTGCGCCTCGTCGCCCTCGACCAGTTCGACGGCGCCTCCTGGAAGTCCTCGCAGCGCCCCATCGAGGACGTGCCGAAGCAGCTGCCGTGGCCCGAGGGGCTCGGCCAGGACGTCAAGGTCAGCGAGGTGACCACCAACATCGTCGCCTCCGACGCGTACGAGCAGCGGTGGCTGCCCATGCCGTACCCGGCGGGCCGGGTCGACATCGGCGGGAAGTGGCGCTTCGAGCCGACCGGCCGGATGCTCGTCGGCGACGGCGACCAGAACACCGCCGGCGTCCGCTACCAGGTCTCCAGCCTGGACGTGCAGCCCACGTCCGGGCAGCTGGCCGCTGCCGGGACCGCCCCGGAGAAGCTGCGCGCCGAGTACACGAAGGTCCCCGAGTCCCTCCCCGCCGATGTGCGGGCGAAGGCCCGGGAGGTCACCAAGGGCGGGCGCAACGACTACGAGAAGGCGGTGAAGCTCCAGGACTGGTTCGCCGAGGACGGCGGCTTCCGCTACGACGTCGACGTGACCTCCGGCACCGGGGCGCAGGCGATCTCGCGCTTCCTGAAGGACAAGGAGGGCTTCTGCGTCCACTTCTCCTTCTCCATGGCGGCGATGGCCCGCTCCCTCGGCATCCCCGCTCGGGTGGCCGTCGGCTTCATGCCGGGCACGACGCAGAGCGACGGCTCGGTCTCGGTCGGCATCCGGGACGCGCACGCCTGGCCCGAGCTGTACTTCGACGGGGCGGGCTGGATGCGGTTCGAGCCGACGCCGTCGCGGGGCTCCACCCCGGCGTACACCCGGCAGAACACGCCCTCGGGCACGGCCACCGGTCCCACGCAGCCCCAGCAGAGCGCCTCGGCGCAGCCGTCCGCCGCGCCGAGCGCCTCGGAGAGCTGCACGCCGCAGATGAAGAAGCTCGGCGACTGCGGTCCGGACGCCGCCGTGGGCGGTGACTTCTCGGACGGTTCCGGTACGGATCCGCTGAAGGTGGTGCTGCTGTCCCTGGGGACGCTCCTGGTGCTCGCCGTACCGTTCGTTCCGGCGCTGTGGCGGACCCGTGTGCGGGCCCGCCGGCTCGGTCCGGGCGGCGGACGAGGCCCGGAGGACCTGGCGGCGCGCACGCTCGCGGTCTGGCGGGAGATCACCGACACGGCCTGGGACTACGGGGTCGAGCCGGACGAGTCGATGACGCCGCGGAAGACGGCGGCGCGAATGGTCCGACTGGGTGAGCTTCAGGGCGAACCGGCGGACGCGGTGCACCGCGTGGCCCGCGCGGTGGAGGAAGCGCTCTACGCGCCCCGGCCCGTGCCGGCCCCGGGGCTCGCCGAGGAGGCCGCCCGGATCAGGGCGGGTTTCCACGCGAGCGCCGACCGCGCTGCGCGCCTCCGCGCCACCCTGGCCCCGCGCTCGGCGGTCCGCCTCCGCTGGGAGGCTTCGGCCCGCTGGTCGTCCGCGACGGCCACGTGGTCGGTACGCCGCCACACGCTGGTGTCGCGCACGACGTCCCTGTTCCGCCGCACCCCCCGCGAAGCGGGCTGACGGCCGGGGAGGGGCGGGGCCGCCATCGGCGGCCTCGCCCCTCCCCGGCCCGTTCCCCTACCCCCAGGGGTACGGCCGAGCCCCGCAGGGCATCGCGCGTCGTGGCGCGGGCCCTGCGGGGCTCGGTCGTGTAAGGGGTGCGGGGCTGCCGCTCAGGGGGCCGTCAGTGGCCGCCGCCCTGCTGTTCGTCGCGGCGGCGCTGCCACCGCTCTTCGATCCGATTCATGGTGGAGCGTCGCTGCCGGGTCTGGCGACCACCGGTCGCCGTCCCGCCACTGGCCTGCTGCTCACCTGGCTTGGGCGCCTTGCGCCATCCGGTGACCGCCAGGACCGCGCAGCCCAGCATGACGAGGAATCCCACCACGCTGATCCAGATCTGCTGTGCGACCATTCCGGCCATGAGGAGCGCGATACCCACCAGGAAGCCGGCGACTGCCTGGTAAACCCGTCGGCGGGTGTACGTACGCAGCCCGCTTCCCTCGAGCGCTGTCGCGAACTTGGGATCTTCGGCGTACAGCGCTCGCTCCATCTGCTCGAGCATTCGCTGCTCGTGCTCCGAGAGCGGCACGGAGTCCTCCTAGTCGTCGGTCGCGGGGGCGACCGGTTTGCGGCCCTTTCAGGATAGGCAGGGAATCGCCCCCGTGAAACCCGCCCACAATGCCGAAAAGCCAATCCGGGCCGCCATGCGGATCGGTTGCTGAGGCGTTGATTCCCCAGCGCCATCTCCGTCATGCCGGATGGTGTCCCCCGATCATACGGGGCTGAACCCCAGATCGGGCGGGCAGTGGCGTACTCCATCGACGCCCGCCGCCCGCACCGCCGAACGGGTGCCGGTGGCTGTCAGGCGCGCTTCTCGCCGAGAACGTGCAGCTGGGTGGCGATGGCGTGGAAGGAGGGCAGCTCCGCGGCCGCGGCCTCCAGCTTGAGCAGGGCCTCCGCGGCCCCCGGCTCGGTGTCCACGAGGACGCCCGGAACCAGGTCGGCGAAGACCCGGACGCCGTGCACGGCGCCGATCTCGAGTCCGGCGTCCGCCGTCAGCTCGGCGAGCTGTTCGGCGGTGAAGCGCCGGGGCACGGGGTCGCCCGCGCCCCAGCGGCCGTCGGGGTCGGTCAGCGCGTGCCGGGCCTCGGTGAAGTGTCCGGCGAGCGCGCGGGCCAGCACGGCGCCGCCGAGCCCGGCGGCGAGCAGGCTGAGGCTGCCGCCGGTGCGGAGCGCGGCGACCGCGTTCCGCACGCCCTCGGCGGGGTCGTCGACGTACTCCAGGACGCCGTGGCAGAGCACGACGTCGTACCCCTCGCGCTCGACCACGTCGAAGAGACCCCGGACGTCTCCCTGGACACCGGTGACCCGGTCGGCGACCCCGGCCTCGGCGGCCCGCCGCTCCAGCGCGAAGAGCGCGTTGGGGCTGGGGTCGACGACGGTGACGCGGTGACCGAGGCGGGCCGCCGGTACGGCGAAGTTCCCGGAGCCGCCGCCCGTGTCGAGGACATCGAGGCTGTCCTTCCCGGTGGCCTTGGCCCGGCGGTCGAGGGCGTCCTTGAGGACGTCCCAGACGACGGCGGTACGCAGGGAGGCGCGCGACGGTCGCGACGACGCCTCTCGACCGAAGACAGGGGAAGGGTCCGGCACGGCTGTTGACTCCTCGGTGACGGGTACGGACGCTCCCCACCCTATGGCCTCGGGCCTGCGTTTCGGATCATCCGCCGGCCTCTCCGGCCCCCGGCTGGCGGGGCAGCACCGGCGGGAGGACGAGCAGCCGCTCGACCAGCCGCAGGAACAGGGCGGCGTCCCGGAGCAGGTCGTCGGCCTCGCGCCGGGTCGCCGCGCTCGTGATGCCGGCCTCGGCGCGGGCCCTGCGCTGGGCTCCGGAGGCGAAGAGGGCGCTCCACTCGGTCAGCTCGGGCGCGAGCTGGGGAAGCAGCTCCCAGGCGCTCCTTATGCGCTGCCGGTGGCGGGGTGCGGTCTCGGGCCTGCCCCGGGCGGCGAGCACGGCGGCCGCGGCCCGCAGGGCGGCGAGGTGGGCGGTGGCGTACCGCTCGTGGGGCCGGTCGAGCGAGGCGGCCTCGACCAGTCCGGTGCGGGCCTTGGCGAGCAGGTCGAGGGCGGCGGGCGGGGCGGTGGCGCGGCGCGGGACGGGGTGGACGTCGGACGCGGGTCCGGACACTGCGGGGGTGGCATGACTGCCGGGGAGAGGGAGGGGGCGGGGGCGGGGCGCGGCTGCTGCGGAAGGGCTGGCCATGACGTGCCTCCTGTCGTCGCGTGACGGCTCTGTGGCCGTATGTGTCCATCGTGCAGGGCCCCACTGACAATGCGGCTGACCTGGGGTTTTGCCTGATCCACTACCCCGGGGTAATTTTTGCACTGACCAGTCAGTTCAAAAATGGGGAAGTGGGGGTGGGCCCGTGGGAGCGGAGGCAGAGGAGCAGCCGCACGGCGCCGCCGTCGTCGCGGACGGCTTCGGACTCAAGGGACCGCGCGGCTGGGCCTTCCGGGAGGTCTCCTTCCGGGCCGCGCCGGGCGCGCTGGTGGCGATCGAGGGACCGTCCGGCTCCGGCCGTACGTGCCTGCTGCTCGCCCTCACCGGCCGCATGAAGGCCACGGAGGGGCACGCCGAGGTCGGCGGGGTGCGGCTGCCCCGCAAGCCGGGCGCGGTGCGCCGGATCAGCGCGCTCGGGCAGGTGCCCGGCGTGAGCGAGCTGGACCCCGCCTTCACGGTCGCCGAGCACCTGCGCGAGCGGGTCCTGCTCCAGCGCCGCTTCGACGGTTCCGTACGGGCGCTCCTGCGGCGCCCCGCCGAGCGGGCGGCGGAGGCGCGGGCCCGGATCGACGAGGCCGTCACGGCCTCCGGTCTCGACCTCGCGGCCCTGCCGAAGGGCGAGCGGACCTCCGTACGCGATCTGGAGCGGCTCGAAGCGCTGCGGCTCTCGATCGCCCTGGCCCTCATCGGCCGGCCCCGGCTGCTCGCCCTGGACGACACGGACCTGAAGCTCTCGGACGCCGACCGGGCCGAGGCCTGGGCGCTGCTGCGCTCGGTGGCCGAGGCCGGGACGACCGTCCTCGCCGTCTGCGCGGAGGCCCCGGCGGACGCCCAGCGGATCACGACGATCGCCGACGCGACGGATCCCGAGGAGCCCGAGGAGCCCAAGGAGCCCGCGGAACCGGAAACCGAACCGGAATCCGAGCCGGAATCCGAGCCGGAACCCGAGCCGGAAACGGAAGCAGAAGACACCGCAGACGACACCGAGGAGGGGGCGGCCGATGCGCTCGCCGAAACTGGCCGCTCTTGAGCTGAAGCGCTTCGGCAGGGGAAAGCTGCCGCGCGCCGCGCTCGTCGCGATCCTGCTGCTGCCGCTGCTCTACGGCGCCCTGTACCTGTACTCGTTCTGGGACCCGTACAGCAGGCTCGACAAGATCCCCGTCGCCCTCGTCAACGAGGACCGCGGCGCCACCGCCGACGGCAAGAAGATCAACGCCGGCGACGACATCGCCGAGGGACTCCTGGAGAGCAACACCTTCGCGTGGCACCGGGTGAGCGACGCGGAGGCGCGCAAGGGCGTCGAGGACGGGACGTACTACCTGTCCCTGACCATGCCCGGCGACTTCAGCTCGCGGATCGCCTCCAGCTCCGGCGACTCCCCCGAGACCGGCGCCCTCCGGGTCCGGACGAACGACGCCAACAACTACATCGTCGGCCAGATCTCCCGCACGGTCTTCTCCGAAGTACGCACGGCGGCCTCCACCAAGTCCTCGCGCACCTTCCTCGACAAGATCTTCATCTCGTTCTCCGACATCCACGAGGCCACCGCGAAGGCCGCCAAGGGCGCGGACGACCTCAAGGACGGTGTGGACAAGGCGAAGAAGGGCTCCAAGGACCTGGCCGACGGCCTCAAGGACGCCAAGCAGGGCAGCGGCGACCTGGCCGCCGGGCTGAAGAAGCTCGACAAGGGCGCCAAGGACCTGGAGAGCGGCTCCCGCAAGGTCGCGAAGGGCACGCAGGAGCTCGCCGACAAGGTGAACGGCACCGCCGACAAGGTCCGCCCGTACCTGGCGAACAACGGCACGTCGATCCGCGACAGCGCCCGCCTGGCCTCGGACTCCATCGCGGCCGCCCGCAACAACCTCGACGACCTCGTCAGGCGAGCCCCGGTGGTCCGGGCCGCCGCGCACAAGGCGGACGACGGCCTCGCCGCCCTCCACCGCGAGGAGTGCGAGACGAAACCGGAGCCGGACGCGCGGGTGTGCAAGGTGCTCAAGGAGGCCTCGGTCTCCGCCGACGACGTCGCCACCATCGCCGACGACGTGCACGTCCTGACCAAGGACAGCACCGGCGACCTGAAGACCCTGGACGCGCGGCTCGTCACGCTCAAGAAGCAGGCCGACGAGCTGGCCGTCCGCGCCCCGCACCTCGACGAGGACGTCGAGGGCGCCATCAGGAAGATCAACGAGCTCAACGCGGGCGCCAAGAAGGTCGCCGAGGGCGCGGACCGGCTGCACACCGGCATCGGCGGCGCCAAGACGGGGTCGGCGAACCTCGACACCGGCGTCGGCAAGCTCAAGAAGGGCGCGGGCGAGCTCGACGGCGGTCTGTTCAAGCTGGCCGACGGCTCCGGCGCACTGGCCGTCGGTCTGCACGACGGGGTCAAGCAGATCCCCGACTACGACGAGAAGGACCGCGACCGGCGTACGGAGGTCATGGCCGACCCGGTGCAGCTGGCCTCGCAGTCGATGCACAAGGCGCCCAACTACGGCACCGGCTTCGCCCCGTACTTCATCCCGCTCTCCCTCTGGGTCGGCGCGATGGTCGCGTACATGATCATCCAGCCACTGAACCGCCGCGCCCTCGCCGCCGGCGGCTCGGCCTGGCGGATCGCGCTGGCGGGCTGGCTCCCGGTGGCGGCGATCGGCGTCCTCCAGGTGGGGGCTCTCATGTCGGTCCTGCACTGGGGCCTCGGCCTCCAGATGGCCAGGGCCGCCGGCACGGTGGGCTTCCTCGCCCTGGTCACCTGCTGCTTCGCCGCGATCATCCAGTGGCTCAACGCCCGCTTCGGCGCGGCGGGCCGGATCCTCGTGCTCGCCGTGCTCATGCTCCAGCTGACCTCGGCGGGCGGCACGTACCCCGTGCAGACCAGCCCGGGCTTCTTCAACGCGATCCACCCCTTCCTGCCGATGACCTACGTGGTCGAGGCGCTGCGCCGGCTGATCACGGGTGGCGGGATCGAACCGGTCTGGCAGGCCTGCGCGGTGCTGACCGCGTTCACCCTGGGCGCCCTGGCCCTGACCGCCGTGTCCGCCCGCAAGCGGCAGGTCTGGACACTCGACCGACTCCACCCCGAGCTGACCCTGTGAGACAGGGCCGGTGACACCCGCGACACCTGTGAGAATCGACCCCATGGACAGCAGCAGCACCCGACGCCAGGCCACCCGCGCGAAGCTCTACGAGGCGGCCGTCACCCTCATCGCGGAGCAGGGATTCTCCGCGACGACGGTCGACGAGATCGCCGAGCGGGCCGGGGTGGCCAAGGGCACGGTCTACTACAACTTCAAGAGCAAGACCGAGCTCTTCGAGGAGCTGCTGCGCCACGGGGTGTCGCTGCTGACGGCCTCGCTGCGGGCGGCGGAGCAGGAGACCGCCGAGCGCGGCGGGAGCCGGATAGACGCACTCGACGCGATGATCCGGGCGGGGCTCGTCTTCATCGACCGCTACCCGGCCTTCACCCAGCTGTACGTGGCCGAGCTCTGGCGCACCAACCGGGCCTGGAACTCGACGCTCCTGGTGGTCCGCCAGGAGGCCGTCGCGGTGGTCGAGGGGGTCCTGCGGGAGGGGGTCGCGGCCGGTGAGCTGAGCGAGGACATCGACGTCCAGCTGACGGCGGCGGCGCTGGTCGGCATGGTGCTGGTGGCGGCGCTCGACTGGCAGGCCTTCCAGAGCGAGCGTTCGCTCGACGACGTGCACGCGGCGCTCTCGCGCCTGCTCCACGGCCGGGTCGGCGGCCGGTAGCCCCTGTCCGGCGGATCAGGGCCTGGAGAGCCCGGCCCGCGACACGCCCGAACCACCCTCCCCACCACGCGAAGAGGCCGGTGCGGCGAGGCTCGATCCCCCCGAGCCCCGCCGCACCGGCTTCTTCTTCGCGTGCACCCCCGTGGCACATCCCCCGTACCCCGGAGTCGGCAGGCGCACGGCCCCGTTCCGCAGCCCCGTGCCGGCGGTACCGGAGCCGCGCCCCTTCCGTGGACTCCACTCTCCCTTCCCGGCCGGTCCGAGCCCATCCGCGTACCTACTCATCTCGACCCCTAGGTACGGATACTCAGTCCTGGTTACGATCGCGGGCGTGTCGGTACTCCCCCTGGTGTTCACCAGCGGCTGGGCGAGCGGGATCAACGCGTACGCGGTGGTCCTGCTGCTCGGCATCTTCGGCGCGACCGGGCTGACCGACGAGGTGCCCGAGTCCTTGCAGCGCACCGATGTCCTCGTCGTCGCGGGCGTGCTGTTCCTGTGCGAGGCGGTGGCGGACAAGATCCCGTACGTCGACTCGGCCTGGGACTCCGTCCACACCGTGATCCGGCCGATCGCGGGGGCCGTGGTAGCCGCCCTCCTCGCCGGTCAGAACGGCTCGCTGCCGGAGCTCGCGGCGGGCGCGGTCGGCGGCACGACGGCCCTCCTGAGCCACTTCGTCAAGGCCGGGACGAGGATGGCGGTCAACACCACGCCGGAGCCGTTCTCCAACGTCGCGCTGAGCCTGGCGGAGGACCTCGGGGTGGCCGCGATCGTCACCTTCGCGATATTCAACCCGGTGGCGGCGGCGAGCATCGCGGCCGTCCTGCTCGTCCTCGGCCTGGCCATACTGTTCTTCCTCGCCCAGAAGATCCGCCGCTTCCTGCGCCGCAGGTCCCAGCGCCGCGAGGAGAGGCACCTCATGGACGCCGCCCCGGGGAGACGTGTGCGGACACCACCCCCACCGGACGAGTCCGACCACTTCTGAGCGGTGTCCGACCTGCCGGATAGGGTCGCTGACATGGCACGGATTGTGGTGATCGGCGCGGGACTCGGCGCCATGGCGACGGCGGCCCGACTGGCCGTGGCGGGCCACCGGGTGACGGTGTACGAGCGGACGTCGACGTACGGCGGGGCGGTCGGCCGCTTCGCGCGCGAGGGCTTCGCCTTCGACACCGGTCCGGGGCTGCTGCATCTGCCCGCCGTCTACCGGGACCTGTTCGTGAAGACGGGCAAGGAGCCCCTGGAGGAGTGCGTCGCGCTGACCCAGGTCGATCCGGCGAGCCGTCATGTCTTCGCCGACGGCACGCGCGTCGACCTGCCGAACGCCTCCCGGGCGGGCACGGTCGCCGCCCTGGACGCGGCGCTCGGCGCGGGCGCGGGCGAGCGCTGGGGCGAGTTCCTGGTACGGGCCCGCGAGGCCTGGGACCGGACCCGGCGCCCGCTCCTGGAGGAGCCGCAGCCGGCCGACCCGGCGCCGCTGGCCAAGGAGCCCTACCCGGCGCTGAAGGCGGGGCTGCTGAGACGCCCCACGACGACGCTCGCCCAGGTCGGGGCGCGGGAGCTGGGCGACCCCCGGCTCGCCGCCCTGCTCGACGCGTACGCGTGGTCGTACGGCTTCGCCCCGGCGACCGCCCCGGCCGCGGCCGCCGTCCTGCCGTACATGGAGCAGACCTTCGGCAGTTGGTACGTGGGCGGGGGCATCCGGGCGCTGGCCGACGCGGTCTTCGAGCGGTGCCGGAAGCGGCGGGTGGAGTTCTTCTTCGACACGCCGGTCGAGGACGTCCTGGAGAAGGACGGCCGGGCGGTCGGCGTCCGGCTCGCCGGGGGCGAGACGGTCGAGGCGGACCACGTGGTCTCCGGGGCCCCGGTGCCCGCGCTGTACCGCGACCACGTCGTGGCGTGGGGCGACGGCGACGAGTGGTCGCGCTACCAGGCGGCCGGGACGAGCCGGGTGACGGTCTGTCTGGCCCTGCGCGGCCCCCGGGAGGCGACGGCGGTCCACCGTACGGTCGTGCACGCGGCGGGCGAGCGGCCGACCGTGACGGTGCTGCGGCCGGACGATCCGGCGCTGCGGCCCGACGACGAGCACGAGGCGGTGACGGTCACGGCGACCGTCCACGCGGCTTCGGAAGAAGACGAGGGCTACTGGGACGTCTTCGCCGACCGCATGGTCGAAGCGGCCGGCGCGGCGGTGCCGGGGCTGCGCGAGCGGCTGCTGTGGCGGCACGTCCGCACGCCGGAGGACGTACGCCGGGACACCGGGATCGCCGAGGTGCCGGGGCCCGCGCTCGGCGGGGTCGGCGGTTCCCTGCTGCCCGCCGCCAACGTCTCGCCGCTGCCGGGTCTGTACTACGCGGGCGGCTGGTCCCACCCGGGCGGCGGACTCGCCCACGCGGGCATGTCGGGTGCGCTGGTGGCGGGCCTGATCGTGGAGGGCGCGGAGTTCCGCGGCTCGCGGTGACAGGCCCGCCGGCGCCCGCTCAGTAGCGGTACTGCTGCTGCTCGTCCGGGTGCTGCTCGTAGCCGTACGGGGCCTGCGGCTGCGGCGCCTGCTGCGGGGGCTGTTCCGTGTCGCGCTGCTGCGGGACCCAGACGCCGCCGGGCGGGGTGTCGTAGGAGTACGACGGGGCGTAGGGGTCGCCGTAGTACGAGGTGTACTGCTGGCCGTCCGTGCCCGGGCCGATGTACGGGTCGGAGTAGGCGGCGTACTGCTGCTGCGGGGCGGGCGCGCCATAGTCGTAGGCCGGCTGCTGCTGCTCGTACGCCGGGGCGTACGGGTCGTAGGCGGGCTGCTGCGGCTGCTCGTACCCCGTGCCGTATCCCGCGCCCTGACCGGAGTCCTGGTGACCGGTGCCCTGGTGGCCGCCGTCGTGGCCGCCGTCCTGGTGACCGGTGCCCTGGTGGCCCATGCCGTAGATCCCGTACTGGCCGGTGTCGTCCGGCAGCGGGTGGGGCTCGTAGACCGCGGTGGTCTCGGCGGCGGTGGCGTCGTCGTAGCGCTCGCCGTCAGCCGGGGCGTAGGCGTCGACAGCGTCGTACGAGACCTCGGTGACCTCGAGGGTGGGCCCTGCCGGGGCCTGGGCGCCCGCCTTGCGGCGGCGGCTCGCACCCGGGTTCCCGCCGATCGCCCAGCCGGTGGAGAAGCCGCGGCGGAAGGAGAGCGTCACATAGGTCTGGCCGACGGCGAACGCGACCGCGCCGGCGATGATGACCGCCACCGAGGGCAGCAGCACGCCCAGGACGACGCCGAGAAATCCGGTGAAGGCGAGCAATCGCCATCGCAGCCGCGCTTTGTACTGGAGGAGCACCTCCCCCAGCAGCCACAACGCGACCACGCCGAATGCGATGTAGAGGACCGTCCACCCCATGCCCCGCCGCCCCTCTCCACGGTCACCGCCGCGGGTCGGGGCGGGTACGACCGGTCACGACTGCTGGTGCAGTCCGAGATTCTCGTAGATCTCGAGCGTCGCGGTGGAGCTGTTCAGCGTGATGAAGTGCAGTCCGGGGACACCCTCGGAGAGCAGACGCGCGCAGAACTCCGTCGCGAACTCGATGCCAATGGAGCGTACAGCGGCCGGATCGTCCTTGACCGCGAGGATGCGGTCTTTCACGTCCGCCGGGAAGGCGGCGTTGCTCAGCTGGGGCAGCCGGTCGAGGGTCTTCACGTTCACAACGGGCATGACCTCGGGGATGATCGGGGTCTCGCAGCCGGCCTTCGCCACGCTGTCCCGCAGCCGCAGATAGTTCTCCGGGTCGAAGAACATCTGGGTGATCGCGTAGTCGGCGCCCGCGCGGCACTTGTCCACGAAGTGCCGGATGTCCGCGTCCCAGTCGGTGGAGCGGGGGTGCATCTCGGGGAAGGCCGCGACGCCGACGCAGAAGTCTCCCGACTCCTTGATGAGCCGGACGAGGTCGGCGGCGTACCGGACGCCCTCCGGGTGCTCGATCCACTCCCCCAGCGGGTCGCCGGCCGGGTCGCCGCGCAGCGCGAGCATGTTGCGGATGCCGGCGTCGGCGTACTGGCCGAGGATGTTGCGCAGTTCGGCCACCGAGTGGTCGACGGCGGTGAGGTGCGCGACGGGGGTGAGCGTGGTGTCGGAGGCGATCTTCTGGGTGGCCTTGACCGTGCCGCCCCGGGTGGTGCCGCCGGCGCCGTAGGTCACGGAGACGAAGCTGGGGCCGACTGCCTCGACCCGGCGCATCGCGTTCCAGAGACCCTGCTCGCCCTTCGCGGTCCGCGGCGCGTAGAACTCGAAGGAGTACGACGTGCCGCCGGAAGCGAGGATCTCGCGGACCGTGCGTGCGCGGTCCGAGCGGACGGAAGCGGTACCTAGGGCCATACGGGCAGGTTAGACGGGGGACGCGGACCCGCGTAGACAGCGTCCGCGTTGTGGACAATTTTTCGGACATTCTTCCGGGACACCGCTCAGGCGCCCCGGAGAACACCGCCCAGGACCCCGCCGCTCAGGCCCCGGCGCGCTCCCGGACGCGCTTGGCGAGGGCGGCGGTCGCGGCCGCCGGGTCCTCGGCCTCGGTGATCGCGCGGACGACGACGATCCGGCGGGCGCCCGCGTCCAGGACCTCGTCGAGGTTGGTCTCGTCGATGCCGCCGATGGCGAACCAGGGGCGGTTCTGAGCCAGACCGGCCGTGTACCGCACGAGGTCGAGCCCCGGCGCGTACCGCCCGGGCTTGGTGGGGGTGGGCCAGCAGGGCCCGGTGCAGAAGTAGTCCACGCCCGGCTCGGCGGCGGCCGCGGCCGCCTCGGACTCGGCGTGGCAGGAGCGGCCGATCAGGAGCTCGTCGCCGAGGATCGCGCGGGCCGCGGGCACGGGCAGGTCGCCCTGGCCGAGGTGGAGCACGTCGGAGCCGATGGCGTGGGCGACGTCGGCCCGGTCGTTCACCGCGAGGAGCTTGCCGTGGCGGCGGGCGGCCTCGGCGAAGACGGCGAGGTGCTCCAGCTCCTCGCCGGCCTCCATGCCCTTGTCGCGGAGCTGCACGATGTCCACGCCGGAGGAGAGCACGGCGTCGAGGAAGGCGGGCAGGTCGCCCTGGCGCTTCCGGGCGTCGGTGCACAGGTAGAGCCGGGCGTCGGCGAGCCGCTCACGAGGCGTGGGCATGGGTGGGTTCCCCCCGTCGGTGTCGCCGGTGCCGCGGCGACCGGCCCCTGAGGGCCGGCCACCGCGTCACCCGCTGGTGGTGTCTTCGGTGCGTGCGCGTGTCAGAGGGCGAGCGCCTGGGCGCGGCGCTTCACCTCCGTGCCGCGGTTCTCGTTGAGCGCCTGCGCGGGCGTGCCCGGCAGACTCTCGTCCGGAGTGAAGAGCCACTCCAGCATCTCCTCGTCGGTGAAGCCGTCGTCCCGCAGCACGGTCAGGAGCCCGACGAGGCCCTTGACGATCGCGTCGCCCTGGATGAAGGCGGCGGGGATCTGCAGGGCGTTGTTCTCTCCACGGCGCACGGCGATGAGCTGACCTTCCTTGATCAGCTGCCGCACGCGCGTCACCTCGATATCGAGCATCTCCGCGATGTCGGGCACGTAGAGCCAGGCGGGGACGAGCGCATCGATCTTTACGTCAATCTCGGTCACAGGACAAGCCTGCCATCCCCGACCGACAGTCGGTACCCGGGCCCTACCTGACCGCCGCCTTCAGGGGGACGGACGGGTCCGCGGCGCGCTCCGGATCGACGGGGGTGGCCGCCTCGATGAGTTTGCGGCCCTGGGCCAGGTCGCGGGGGCGGCCGACGGCGAGGAGGGCCACCGGGACCCCGGCGCGCAGCCACAGCACGGACCAGGTGTCGTCCGCCGGGTCGCCGCGCCACAGGAGCTCGTCGGCGTCCGCGTGGTGCCCGGCGTACTGGACGAACCGGCCGAACTGCTCGGACCAGAAGTACGGCACCGGGTCGTACGGGCCGGCGTCGGCGCCGGTGATCGTCGCGGCGACCGTGCGCGGGCCCTGGAGCGCGTTGTCCCAGTGGTGGACGAGGAGGCGCCGGCCGTAGCGGGCGGAGGGGTAGGAGGCGCAGTCGCCTACGGCGTACACGTCGGGCAGGGAGGTGCGCAGCCGCTCGTCGGCCGTGACGGCGCCGCTCGGGTCGAGGGCGATGCCGGAGCCGGCGAGCCAGCCGGTGGCGGGGCGGGCACCGATGCCGACGACGACGGCGTCGGCGGGCAGCTCTCGGCCGTCGGCGAGAACGACCCGGCCGGGCTCGACCGTGTCCACGCGCGCGTGGGTGAGGAGTTCGGCGCCGTTCGCCGCGTACCAGCCGGCCATCGGGCCGGCGACCTCGGCGGGCAGGGCGCCTGCGAGGGGGCGGTCGGCCGCCTCGACGACGGTGACGGCGCAGCCGGCCTCGCGCGCGGCGGTGGCGAACTCGGCGCCGATCCAGCCCGCGCCGACGACCACGACGGTGTGGCGGCGCTCCAGGACGGGGCCGAGGCGCACGGCGTCGTCGAGGGTGCGCAGCAGGTGGACCCCGGGGACGCCCTCGGCGCCGGGCAGGGTGATCGGGTGGGCCCCGGTGGCGACGACGAGGACGTCGTACGGGACGGGCCCGGCCTCGGTGTCGATCTCGTGGTCGGCGGCGCGCAGCCCGGTGACGTCGAGGCCGAGGCGGAGTTCGACGTCGAGCGCCTCGAAGTCGACGTCGAAGGCGGAGTCCTCGGCCTTGCCGAGGAGGATCGCCTTGGAGAGCGGGGGCCGGTCGTAGGGCTGGTGGGGCTCGGCCCCGATGAGGGTCACGGGGCCGGTGAAGCCCTGTTCGCGCAGGGCGACGGCGGTCTGCACACCCGCCATCCCGGCTCCGACGATCACGACCTGCTGCTGGGCCTGCTTCTGCTCGCTCACCCGACCACCTTACGCATCTGACGATCCGTCAGGAAGGTGGGGGTTCGGGGAGGGGCCTGGGACCGCACCGGGGCTGCGGCTAGTCTGGCGGGCGTAAAGCACTCGCGGGAGCCCGGACGCACCGGGCTGAGAGGGAGGCTGGGCGGCCTCCGACCGTACGAACCTGATCCGGGTCATGCCGGCGAAGGGAGGGGCTGGACGCCCATGCGTTCTTCCGATGTCCTCGTGGTCGGGGGCGGCATCATCGGCCTGGTCACGGCCTGGCGGGCCGCGCGGCGCGGGCTGCGCACCGCCGTGGTCGACCCGGATCCGGGCGGCGGCGCCGCGCGGGTCGCGGCCGGCATGCTCGCCGCCGTCACCGAACTCCACTACGGCGAGGAGACCCTGCTCGGGCTCAACCTCGCCTCCGCCGCGCGCTATCCCGCGTTCGTCGCCGAACTGGAGGAATCCACCGGCCTCGACGTGGGCTACCGCGCCTGCGGGACGCTCGCCGTCGCCCTCGACGCCGACGACCGGGCCCATCTGCGCGAACTCCACGCCCTCCAGACCCGCTGCGGCCTCACCTCGGAGTGGCTGAGCGGGCGTGAGTGCCGCCGTCTCGAACCGATGCTCGCCCCCGGGGTGCGCGGCGGGCTGCGCGTGGACGGCGACCACCAGGTCGACCCGCGCCGGCTGGCCGCCGCGCTCCTCGTCGCCTGCGAGCGGGCCGGGGTGGTCTTCCACCGCGCCCTCGCGGAGCGCCTGACGGTCGTACGCGACCGGGCCCGCGGGGTCCTCCTCGCCGACGGCGAGGAGTTGGAGGCCGGCCAGGTCGTCCTCGCCGCGGGCAGCCTGAGCGGGCGGCTCGCGGGCGTGCCGGACGAGGTGCTGCCGCCGGTCCGCCCCGTGAAGGGCCAGGTCCTGCGGCTGCGCGTACCCGCCCCGTACGCCCCCTTCCTCTCCCGTACCGTCCGGGCCGTCGTCCGCGGCAGCCACGTCTACCTCGTGCCGCGCGAGAACGGCGAGCTCGTCGTCGGCGCCACCAGCGAGGAGCTCGGCTGGGACACCACGGTGACCGCGGGCGGGATGTACGAGCTGCTGCGCGACGCCCACGAGCTCGTCCCCGGCATCACCGAGCTGCCCCTCACCGAGACGCTGGCCGGACTGCGCCCCGCGTCCCCGGACAACGCGCCGCTGCTCGGCCCCAGCGCCCTGCCCGGCCTGCACCTGGCCACCGGCCACTACCGCAACGGGGTGCTGCTCACCCCCGTCACCGGCGACGTCATGGCGGAGGTGCTCACCACGGGCGTCCTCCCCGCCGAGGCCCGCGCCTTCACCCCCCGACGGTTCTCCGTCGCCCCTCCCGTACGTCTGGAGCAACCCGCATGAACGTGCCCGTGAACGTGTCCGTGAACGGAGAACCCCGAAAGCTCACCGGCCCCGTCTCCCTCGACGCCCTCGTCGCGACACTGAGCACGGCCCCGTCCGGGGTGGCGGCGGCCGTGAACGAGGCGGTCGTCCCGCGCAGCGAGTGGGCGGCGACGCTGCTCGGCGAGGGCGACCGGGTGGAGGTCCTGACCGCGGTGCAGGGAGGCTGAGCGCGATGTCCGACGACGTGTTCACCCTCGGCGGTACGGAGTTCTCCTCGCGCCTGATCATGGGCACCGGCGGCGCGCCGAGCCTCGACGTCCTGGAGCGCTCGCTGGTCGCCAGCGGCACCGAGCTGACCACCGTCGCGATGCGGCGCCTCGACCCGACGGTCCAGGGCTCGGTCCTCTCCGTCCTGGAGCGGCTCGGCATCCGGGTCCTGCCCAACACGGCGGGCTGCTTCACGGCGGGCGAGGCGGTCCTGACCGCCCGGCTCGCCCGGGAGGCGCTCGGCACCGACTGGATCAAACTGGAGGTCGTCGCCGACGAGCGGACCCTCCTCCCCGACGGGGTGGAGCTCCTCGACGCGGCCGAGACGCTGGTCGACGAGGGCTTCACCGTCCTGCCGTACACGAACGACGACCCGGTCCTCGCGCGGAAGCTGGAGGACGTGGGGTGCGCGGCGATCATGCCGCTCGGCTCCCCCATCGGCTCGGGACTCGGCATCCGCAACCCGCACAACTTCCAGCTGATCGCGGAGCGGGCGGGGGTGCCGGTGATCCTGGACGCCGGGGCGGGCACGGCCTCGGACGCGGCGCTCGCGATGGAGCTGGGGTGCGCGGCGGTGATGCTGGCCTCGGCGGTGACGCGGGCGCAGGAGCCGGTGCTGATGGCCTCGGCGATGCGGCACGCGGTGGAGGCGGGCCGGCTCGCGCACCGGGCGGGCCGCATCCCCCGCCGCCACTTCGCGGAGGCCTCGTCCCCCGTGGAGGGCCGCCCCCACCTGGACCCGGAACGCCCGGCGTTCCAGTAAGGGTCCTGCGGCGCTCGTCACAGCTGCGCTGCAGTCCCGGGGCATCCGCGCGGGGGCCGTGTCCACGGCTCGTAGACTCGACGCCGTGGACACGACCCTTCAGGACCCCCTCGTCGGGCGGCTGCTCGACGGCCGCTACCGCGTCGACGCGCGCATCGCCGTCGGCGGGATGGCCACGGTCTACCGGGCCGTCGACACCCGCCTCGACCGCGTCCTCGCGCTCAAGGTGATGCACCCCGCCCTCGCGACGGACGCCGCCTTCGTCGAGCGTTTCATCCGCGAGGCGAAGTCCGTCGCCCGGCTCGCCCACCCGAACGTCGTCGGCGTCTTCGACCAGGGCGCCGAGGGCGCGTACGTCTATCTGGCGATGGAGTACGTCGCCGGCTGCACCCTCCGCGACGTCCTGCGCGAGCGGGGCGCCCTCGCGCCCCGCGCCGCCCTCGACATCCTGGAGCCCGTCCTCGCCGCGCTGGGCGCCGCGCACCGGGCCGGGTTCGTGCACCGGGACATGAAGCCGGAGAACGTCCTGATAGGGGACGACGGCCGGGTCAAGGTGGCCGACTTCGGTCTCGTACGGGCCGTGGGCTCGGCGACTGCCACCACCGGCTCGGTCCTCGGCACGGTCTCGTACCTCGCGCCGGAGCAGATCGAGCACGGCACGGCCGACACCCGCGCCGACGTGTACGCCTGCGGTGTCGTGCTGTACGAGATGCTGACCGGCGGCAAGCCCCACGCCGGCGACACCCCCGCCCAGGTCCTCTACCAGCACCTCCACAAGGACGTGCCCGCCCCCTCCGCCACCGTTCCCGGGCTCGCCTTCGAGCTGGACGAGCTGGTCTCGGCCGCCACCGCGCGCAACGCCGACCTCCGCCCGCACGACGCCGTCGCGCTGCTCGCCCTGCTCCGGGAGGCCCGCGCCGGCCTCGACGACGCGCAGCTGGACGCCGAGCCGCCGCTGGCGCGCTCCGAGGCCCGGGACACCGCCGAGGACCGGACGAGCGTGATCGCCCGCGTCGTGCCGGCGGGGGACGACAGCCGGCAGGTGCAGCACACGAACCGGCTGCCGGCCCCGGAGCCTCCCCCGGCCACCGCCGGCCGCCGGCGCGCGCCCCGCGGCCCGCTGATGATCGTCCTCGGCGTCCTGCTCGCGCTCGGCCTGGGCGCCGGTGTCTGGTACATCAATTCCGGCCAGTTCACCCGCGTCCCTGCCGTCCTCGGCCAGACCGAGGCCACCGCGGCCCAGCGGCTGAAGGACGCCGGCCTGGACGTCGGCACGACGAAACGTGCCTTCAGCGAGGTGTACGAGCGCGGCACGGTCATGGCCGTCGACCCCGCCCCCGGCGAGCGCGTCCGGGGCAACGCCACGGTCACCCTCACGCTCTCCCGCGGCCCCGAGATCGTGAAGGTGCCCAACCTCAGGAACAAGCCGCTCCCGGAGGCCAAGCGCCTCCTGAAGGAGGAGGGGCTGGCCCCCGGGGTGATCACCCAGGAGTTCAGCGACTCCGTCGCCCAGGGCGCCGTGATCGGCTCCGACCCCGAGCCCGGCACCGAGCGCCGCCCCGACTCGGCCGTCGCCCTGGTGGTCAGCAAGGGCTCCCCGATCGACGTGCCCGACGTCACCGCCGAGACCGTCGCCGACGCCACGGCCACGCTCCAGGAGGCCGGCCTCACCGTGCGGGTCGCGCCGGAGCGGATCCACTCCCCGGAGGACGCCGGCACGGTCGCCGCCCAGTCCCTCGCCGAGGGCAGCCGGGCCGCCGAGGGCGACACCATCACCCTCACCGTCTCCAAGGGCCCGAAGCTGGTCGAGGTCCCGGACGTCACCGACGAGACCACCGACGACGCCCGGGCGGCGCTCGAGGAAGCGGGCTTCGAGGTGGAGGTCAAGAAGTCCTTCCCCTTCCTCGGCGACAAGGTCGCGAGCCAGTCCGTGGAAGGCGGCTCCACCGCCCCCGAGGGCTCCACCGTCACCATCACGATCAAGGGACTCTAGAGACTCATGCGCAACCCCGTCGGCGGCCATGTCCCCGTGGCCGGTGGCCTCGCCACGACCGGCCTCGCCTACGCCCGCGTGCTCGGCGCCGAGACCGTGCAGGTCTTCGTCGCCAACCCGCGCGGCTGGGCCACCCCGGTCGGCAATCCGGCCCAGGACGAGCGGTTCCGGGCGGAGTGCGAGGCCGAGTCGATCTCGGCCTGGGTCCACGCCCCGTACCTGATCAACTTCGGCTCCCACACCGAGGCCACCGTGGAGAAGTCGGTCGAGTCGCTCCGGCATTCACTGCGCCGGGGCCGCGAGATCGGCGCCAAGGGCGTCGTGGTGCACACCGGCTCGGCGACCCAGGGCCGCCCGCGCGAGGTGGCCCTCGCGCAGGTACGGGAGCGGATGCTGCCGCTCCTCGACGAGCTGACGCACGCGGACGACCCGTACCTCCTCCTGGAGTCGACGGCCGGCCAGGGCTTCTCGCTCTGCTCGCGCGCGGAGGACTTCGGCCCGTACTTCGACGCCCTCGACCGCCACCCGAGGCTCGGCATCTGCCTGGACACCTGCCACATCTTCGCGGCGGGCCACGACCTCGCGGAGCCGGGCGGCGCGACACGGACGCTCGACGAGCTCGTGGCGACCGTCGGCGAGGGCCGGCTGAAGCTGATCCACGCCAACGACTCGAAGGACGTCGTGGGCGCCCACAAGGACCGCCACGCCAACATCGGCGCAGGTCACATCGGCGAGGACGCCTTCCGCGCGCTGCTGCGCCACCCGGAGACGGACGGGGTGCCGCTGATCATCGAGACTCCGGGCGGCACGGAAGGACACATGGCCGACGTGGAGCTCCTGAAGAAGCTACGCAGTTGAGGAGTACCCCAGGGGGGTATACGGTTCCTGTAACGGCAGGAACCGCTACCCGACCTTGGGGGGCACCCATGCAGCACGACGCGCACGCCCATCACGATCACACCGGCCACACCGGCCACGAGGACCACAGCGGGCACGAGCGCCAGGGGGACGAGCGGCACCAGGGGCACCACCAGCCTCACGGCAAGGCCTCCTGGTCCATCGCGGCCAAGGCCACGCTGCACTGCCTCACCGGCTGCGCCATCGGCGAGGTGCTCGGCATGGTCATCGGCACGGCGCTCGGCTGGGGCAACGCCCAGACGATGATCCTCGCGATCATCCTGGCCTTCTTCTTCGGCTACGCGCTGACCCTGCGCTCCATCCTCGCCGCCGGCGTCGACTTCAAGACGGCCTTCAAGGTCGCACTCGCCGCCGACACCCTCTCCATCGCCGTCATGGAGATCATCGACAACGGCGTCCTCGCCCTCTGGCCGGGCGCCATGGACGCGCACCTCGACGAGCCGTTCTTCTGGATCGTGCTCGCCATCGCGCTCGCCGCCGCGTTCGCGATCACCACGCCGGTGAACAAGTGGATGATCGGCCGCGGAAAGGGCCACGCCGTGGTCCACCAGTACCACCACTGACCGACCGAAATCAGCCACACCCGCCGACGGTCCGGAGCGCTACAGCTCCGGGCCGTCGCCCGGTTCCTCCTGGTACGAGTACCGCTGCTCCGTCCACGGGTCACCGAGGTTGTGGTAGCCGCGCTCCTCCCAGAAGCCCCGGCGGTCGGCGGCCATGTACTCCACGCCCCGGACCCACTTGGGCCCCTTCCAGGCGTACAGGTGGGGGACGACGAGCCGCAGCGGGAAGCCGTGCTCGGCGGTGAGCAGCTCGCCGCCCTTGTGGGTGGCGAAGATCGTGCGGTCGGCGGCGAAGTCGGAGAGCCGCATGTTGGCGCTGTAGCCGTACTCGGCCCAGACCATCACATGCGTGACCTGCGGCGCGGGCGGAGCCAGTTCGAGGATGGTCCGGGCGGACACTCCACCCCATTCGGCCCCGAGCATGCTGAATTTCGTCACGCAGTGCAGATCGGCCATGACCGTGGAGAACGGCAGGGCCGAGAACTCCTCGTGGTTCCAGCACCGCTTGTCGCCGTCCGCCGTCGCGCCGAAGACGCGGAACTCCCAGCGCTCCGGCTTGAACTTGGGGACGGGCCCGTAGTGGGTGACCGGCCAGCCGCGCTGCAGCCGCTGACCCGGCGGGAGGTCCGGCGAACGATCCGGCGCCCCCGCTTCCCCTTCCCGGCGTTCTCCGCTCTCCGGCTGACCCATGTCATCCATGGTGACAGACGGCGAGGGGTGGTCATGACCAGGCAACCTCCCACCCGTCCAGGATTCGGGCAACTCCCACTAAGCCTGCACTTACTGGACGCCCCCCATTCGGGGTGCGAGGATGCGGCCATCCTGCCCAGTGACGGCACAGACACGCAACGTGGAAGTGGAAGGAGCCTCTGCGATGCAGGGCGACCCCGAGGTCCTCGAGTTTCTCAACGAGCAGCTGACCGGCGAGCTGACGGCCATCAACCAGTACTGGCTGCACTATCGCATCCAGGACAACAAGGGGTGGACGAAGCTCGCCAAATACACCCGTGAAGAGTCCATCGATGAGATGAAGCACGCGGACAAGATCACCGAGCGCATCCTGATGCTCGACGGTCTGCCGAACTACCAGCGGCTCTTCCATGTCCGGGTCGGCCAGACGATCACCGAGATGTTCCAGGCGGACCGCCAGGTCGAGGTGGAGGCGATCGACCGTCTCAAGCGCGGGATCGAGGTCATGCGCGCCAAGGGGGACATCACGTCCGCCAACCTCTTCGAGGAGATCCTCGCCGACGAGGAGCACCACATCGACTACCTGGACACGCAGCTGGAGCTGATCGAGTCCCTGGGCGAGGCGCTCTACATCTCGACCCTGATCGAGCAGCCGAGCTAGGGCTTGCTCTAGGCGGCTAGGCGGCTAGGCGGCTTCGCCGAGCTCCGTGACGGTCTCGGCCGTCAGGGCCGGCATGCCCTGGTCGACGAGGTCACGGCGGGGGCAGTTGCCACGCCCCAGGATGGCCTGGATACGGCGGACACAGGAGCCGCAGTCCGTTCCGGCCTTGCAGGCCGAGGCGATCTGGCGCGGCGTGCAGGCGCCCGCGTCCGCGTGCTGCTTGACCTGCTTCTCCGTGACACCGAAGCATGAGCAGACGTACACGCGGTTCACCTCCCGCCGAGATCGATTAGGTTTACCTAACCTTACCCGGCGGGCCGGAGCCTCAAAAGCCCTGGATACGACGATGGGGCGCGGATCACATGGATCCGCGCCCCATCGTCGTAGGTACCTACCGACTGATCACGTCACTGGTCGCGGTACATCTCCGCGACGAGGAACGCCAGGTCGAGCGACTGGCTGCGGTTGAGGCGCGGGTCGCAGGCCGTCTCGTAGCGCTGGTGCAGGTCGTCGACGAAGATCTCGTCGCCGCCGCCCACGCACTCGGTGACGTCGTCACCGGTGAGCTCGACGTGGATGCCGCCGGGGTGGGTGCCGAGGGCCTTGTGGACCTCGAAGAAGCCCTTGACCTCGTCGAGCACGTCGTCGAAACGGCGCGTCTTGTGGCCGGAGGCGGCCTCGAAGGTGTTGCCGTGCATCGGGTCGGTGACCCAGGCGACGACCGCGCCCGAGGCGGTGACCTTCTCGACGAGCTCGGGGAGCTTGTCGCGGACCTTGTCGGCGCCCATGCGGACGATGAAGGTCAGTCGGCCCGCCTCGCGCTCCGGGTCGAGCCGGTCGATGTACGTCAGCGCCTCGTCCACCGAGGTGGTCGGGCCCAGCTTGATGCCGATCGGGTTCGCGATCCGCGAGGCGAACTCGATGTGGGCGTGATCGAGCTGGCGGGTGCGCTCACCGATCCAGACCATGTGGCCGGAGGTGTCGTACAGCTTGCCGGTGCGCGAGTCCGTACGGGTCAGGGCGCCCTCGTAGTCGAGCAGCAGCGCCTCGTGGGAGGCGTAGAACTCGACGGCCTTGAACTCGGCCGGGTCGGTGCCACAGGCCTTCATGAAGTTCAGCGCGTTGTCGATCTCCCGCGCCAGCTGCTCGTAGCGCTGGCCCGAGGGGGACGACTTCACGAAGTCCTGGTTCCAGGCGTGCACCTGGCGCAGGTCGGCGTAGCCACCGGTGGTGAAGGCGCGCACCAGGTTGAGCGTGGAGGCGGAGGCGTTGTACATCCGCTTCAGGCGCTCGGGGTCCGGGACGCGGGACTTCTCGTTGAAGTCGAAGCCGTTGACCGAGTCGCCCCGGTACGTCGGCAGGGTCACGCCGTCACGGGTCTCGGTGCCCTTGGAGCGGGGCTTCGAGTACTGGCCGGCGATACGGCCGACCTTCACCACGGGCACGGAGGCCGCGTAGGTGAGGACGGCGCTCATCTGGAGCAGCGTCTTGAGCTTGGCCCTGATGTGGTCGGCGGACACGGCGTCGAAGGCCTCGGCGCAGTCGCCGCCCTGGAGCAGGAACGCCTCGCCACGGGCGACGGCTCCCATCCGGGCGCGCAGCTGGTCGCACTCGCCGGCGAAGACGAGCGGAGGATACGACTCGAGGTCCGCGATCACATCGCGCAGAGCCTCGGCATCGGGGTACTCGGGCTGCTGCGCCGCGGGCAGGTCTCGCCAGGTCGCCTTGGCGACGGCGTGGGTATCAGCGTTCACGGTCACGCGCACAACATTACGGGGTCCTTCGCCCGATCTCGTCCCCCTGCCCAGTGGCTGAGACGCGCGCCCGAAATGTCCGTCACCGATCTTCATGCCTTCGGGTGGTGTTACCCTCTGGCCCGTTTCACTAGTTGACAGTCGAATCACAGGGGTGGGCGTGACCCAGGGGCACCGCAGGGACCGCAAGAAGAAACGACTCATGTACGGAGCGGCGGCAGCGGTCGTCGCCACCGCCACGATCGGCACCATCGCGGTCGCCTCGCCGGGCCTCCTCGGCGCGACGGGCGACGCCAAGGCTGCTGCTGGGGACGTTTCCCTCCAGTCGCAGTTCGCAAACGCGGCGCGCGAGTTCGATGTGCCGCAGAGCGTGCTGATGGCGGTGTCGTACCGCCAGACGCGGTGGGAGTCGCACGACGGGCAGCCGAGCACGACCGGCGCGTACAACGTCATGGGCCTCACGGACGTGGACGCCGAGGACATCGAGCAGCCCTCCGACGAGGAGCGCCTCGCGCACCTGAACGCGAGCGGCAAGGCCGAGATCGAGAAGACTTTCGACAAGGCCAAGGCTCTGGCCGCCCTGCCGAAGGAGACCGTCGACACCGACGACCCGCGGCTTCACACCCTGGACAAGGCGGCCGGGCTGATCGACAGCTCCGCCGAGGCCGTCCAGAACGACACCAACGCCTCCATCCGCGCCGGTGCCGCACTGCTCGCCGAGTACCAGAAGCAGGCGGGCGCCGAGCTCTCCGACGACCCGGGTGTTTGGTACCCGGCCGTGGCGCGCTACAGCCAGTCGCCGAACAAGAAGAGCGCCGACCTCTTCGCGAAGCGCGTCTTCGAGTCGATCCGGACGGGCGAGCGCGCGCTCACCACGGACGGCGAGTCGGTCGCGCTGTCGGCGGACCCGGCGGTCGAGCCGGTCAAGCCGTCGAACGTGCCGCTGGCCGCGGCCTTCGCGAGCACCACGGCGCTCCCGACCCCCGAGTGCCCGCCCACCGGCCTCGTCTGCGACTTCCGTCCGGCGGAGGTTCCGAGCACCGGACAGCGGAACTACACCCTCGCCAATCGTGCCAAGGGCACGCAGCTGGACATCAGCCGGATCGTCATCCACGACACCGAGGGCAGCTACGACGGCACCATCGCGACCTTCCAGAGCGCGACCGCCAAGGGCAGTGCCCACTATCTGATCCGCGCCAACGACGGTCTGGTCACCCAGATGGTCGAGAACAAGAATATCGCGTGGCACGCGGGCAACTGGTCCGACAACATGCACGACATCGGCGTCGAGCACGAGGGCTTCGCCATCCGGGACGGCTACTGGTACACCGAGCCCCAGTACGAGTCCTCCGCCAAGCTGGTGAAGTACCTCGCCGCCCAGTACGGGATTCCGCTGGACCGTGAGCACATCATCGGCCACGACGAGATCGCGGGCCACATCAACGCCAAGGTCGCGGGGATGCACTGGGACGCCGGTCCGTTCTGGGACTGGAACCACTACATGTCCCTCCTCGGCGCGCCGACCGGTGCCGGCAGCGCCGGCGGTCTGCTCCAGCCCGGCCAGCTGGTCCGTGTCGTCCCGCCGTTCACCTCGGCGAACCAGCAGGCGATGAAGTACAGGGAGGAGCTCCCCGACAAGACGATCGTCACCAAGACGACCGTCCCGCTTCCGGTGAACTTCGGCTACCTGTACTCGGAGCCCGTGGCCGACCAGGCCAAGGCGCTGACCGATCCGTACTTCTCGGACGGCTGGCAGTACGGCTCCAACTGGGCGAACAAGGTCCCGGTCGGCGGCACCTACGTCGTCGCCGAGTCCCGGACCAACTGGACCGCCATCTGGTATCGCGGTCAGAAGGCCTGGTTCTCCAACCCGGGCGGCCAGTACACGTCCGTCGTCAAGGACAGCGCGCAGCGGGTCCTCAAGGCCGCGCCCGGCAAGACCCCGCTGATCTACGGCCGCGCCTTCCCCGAGAAGGCCGCGTACCCCGGCACCGGCGGCGTCACCGCCCCCACCGACGACCCGAACTACCTGTCGAAGTACGCCTTCGGCGACGGCGGCGCGTACGTGAAGGCAGGCCCGGCGGTCAAGGGCGACGACTACTTCGGCTCCGCCCAGACGAACGTCGTCGGCACCGACATGTACATCCCGATCCGCTACAACCACCGCATGGCGTGGGTGAAGGCCTCGGACGTCGTCGAGTCCGCCGCGGCCCCGGCGGTGAACGCCACCAACCGCTACAACGTCCTCGCCCGTGACGCCGCCGGTGTGCTCTGGCAGTACCAGGGCACCGGCAAGGGCGCGTTCCTGAACCGGTACCGGGTCGGCCCCGGCTGGGACGCGTACAACATGATCACCCCGATGACCGCGTTCCGTGCCGACGGCACCGGTGACGCCGTCGCCCGGGACAAGGACGGCGTGCTCTGGTACTACCGGGGCAGCGGCAACCCCTCCGCGCCGTTCGCGAGCCGCCTTCGGGTCGGCGCCGGCTGGAACGTCTACGACAAGCTCCTCGGCGCTCGCGACATGAACGCCGACGGCCGGCCGGACCTGATCGCCCGCGACAAGACCGGCGTGCTGTGGCTGTACACGAACACGGGCGCCTCCCCGAACCCCTTCGCGACCCGCGTCCGGGTCGGCGGCGGCTGGAACATCTACAACGAGCTGATCAGCACCGGGGACATGACCGGGGACGGCAAGCCCGACCTGATCGCCCGCGACAAGACCGGCGTGCTGTGGCTGTACAAGAACACGGGCGGCTCGCCGAACCCGTTCGCCACCCGTGGCCAGGTCGGCGGCGGCTGGAACACCTACAACGTCATGGTCGGCCCGAGCGACCTCGACCTCGACGGCAAGCCTGACCTGATCGCCCGGGACGCCGCCGGCGACCTGTGGTTCTACAAGAACACGAACGGCTACCCGAACCCGTACGCCACCCGCGTCCGCGTCGGTGGCGGCTGGGGCATCTACAACCTGATCGTCTGATCGGGCCGGCACGCCCACGGGGCCCGTTCCGCACCGTCCGCGGTGTGGAACGGGCCCCGTTTCCGTGGCCCGTCGCGTTCCTGCTGGGTTACAGTGCTCGCATGTTCGCGCCGCAGATCCAGAACTGGTGGTGGACCGCTCATCCGGCGGCCCACTGATCGCGCGTACACCGACTGACACGCGAAGGCCGCCCGAGGGGCGGCCTTTTCTCGTACCCGGGCCGTTCCTCTCCGCACTCCCCCTCGGAAGGAACGACCCGCCCCATGGACCTCTCCCGTCTCCTGGACGACTCCTGCCCGCCCTTCGCCCTGCTGCGCAGGCGCACCCCCGGCCGTGACCACGACACCGTCGAGGTGCTGATCGGCCGGGTCCACGAGGCCGAGCGCCTCGCCGAGCTGCCCGTGGGCCCGCTTCCGACACTCGCGCTCGTGCCCTTCCGGCAGATCCGGGAACGCGGCTTCGACGTGCGGGACGACGGCACCCCGCTCTCCGTGCTCGTCGCGGACGAGGTGTACGAGCTGCCGCTCGCGGAGGCGCTCGCGCAGCTGCCCGCGCACGACGTGAGCGTCGAGGGCGGCCGGTTCGACGTCTCCGACGAGGAGTACGCCGGGACCGTGCGGCGGGTCATCGACGAGGAGATCGGTTCCGGCGAGGGCGCGAACTTCGTCATCCGGCGCACCTACACCGGGGAGATCCCGGGCTTCGGGCGGGCCGACGCTCTCGCCCTGTTCCGGCGGCTGCTCGCGGGCGAGCGGGGCGCGTACTGGACGTTCGTCGTGCACACCGGCGACCGGACGCTCGTCGGGGCGAGTCCCGAGGTGCACGTGCGGATGACGGGCGGCACGGTCGTGATGAACCCGATCAGCGGCACGTACCGCTACCCGGCCGGCGCCGCGCCGACCCCCGAGGACCTGCTCGCCTTCCTCGCCGACCGCAAGGAGACCGAGGAGCTCTCCATGGTGGTGGACGAGGAGCTGAAGATGATGTGCACGGTGGGCGACATGGGCGGGGTGGTGATCGGCCCACGGCTGAAGGAGATGGCCCATCTCGCGCACACCGAGTACGAGTTGCGGGGCCGCTCCACGCTGGACGTGCGGGAGGTGCTGCGGGAGACGATGTTCGCGGCGACCGTGACCGGCTCTCCGGTGCAGAACGCCTGCCGGGTGATCGAGCGTCACGAGACCGGCGGGCGCGGCTACTACGCGGGGGCGCTCGCCCTGCTCGGTACGGACGAGAACGGGGCACAGACGCTGGACTCGCCCATTCTGATCCGTACCGCGGACATCTCCCGGGAGGGAAAGCTGCGGGTGCCGGTCGGAGCGACCCTCGTCCGGCATTCCGACCCCGCCGGCGAGGTCGCCGAGACCCACGCCAAGGCCGCCGGGGTGCTGACCGCGCTCGGGGTGCGGGAGGGCCGTCCGGCGGCGGACCCGTCGGCTCCGGCGCCCGCGCGCCTGGCCGACGATCCGCGCGTACGGGCCGCTCTGGACGCGCGGCGGGCCGATCTGGCGCCGTTCTGGCTGAAGATGCAGGTGCAGTCGGCGGAGCTGTCCGGGCACGCGCTGGTGATCGACGCCGAGGACACCTTCACGGCCATGCTCGCGCACGTCCTGCGCTCCTCGGGCCTTGAGGTGTCCGTCCTCCGCTACGACGAGCCGGGGCTGCGGGAACTGGCCCTCGCCCACGAGGGGCCGGTGGTGCTCGGTCCCGGTCCGGGCGACCCCGCGGACGCCGCCGACCCGAAGATGCGCTTCCTGCGCGGCCTGACGGCGGAGCTGGTGCGGGACCACCGGCACGGGCTGCTCGGGGTGTGCCTGGGGCACGAGCTGATCGCCGCGGAGCTGGGCCTGGAGATCGTCCGCAAGCGGACCCCGTTCCAGGGGGCCCAGTTGCGGATCGACCTGTTCGGGCAGGAGCAGACGGTCGGCTTCTACAACAGCTTCACGGCCCGCTGCGACGACCGGGCGGCGACGGAGCTCGCTCTGCACCGGATCGAGGTCAGCCGGGACCCGGAGACCGACGAGGTCCACGCGCTGCGCGGACCGGGCTTCGCCGGGGTGCAGTTCCACCCCGAGTCGGTGCTGACGACGGAGGGGGCCGCGCTGACGGCCTCGCTGCTCGCGGGCGTACTCGTCTGACTAGCTTCTCGGGACCAGGACGTTCTCGCTGCGCCGGCCGGCGGTGTAGTCGAGGACGTTCCGGACCGTGGTGTCGATGATCTGGCGGACGGCGTCGACCGTGTAGTACGCCTGGTGGGAAGTGACCACCACGTTCGGGAAGGTGACGAGGCGGGCCAGGGTGTCGTCCTCGACGATCTCCAGGGACTTGTCGAGGAAGAAGAGCCCGGCCTCCGCCTCGTACACGTCCAGGCCGACACCGGTGAAGCGGCCGGACCGGAGCTCGGCGACCAGGGCCTCGGTGTCGATGAGCCCGCCGCGGCTGGAGTTCACCAGGATCACGTCGTCCTTCATCGCCCTGAGGGCGTCGGCGTCGATGAGGTGATGGGTGGACGGGAGCAGCGGCACGTGCAGGCTGATGAGGTCGGCCTCGGCGAAGAGCCGCTCCTTGTCCACGTACTCCATGCCCAGCGCGAGGCAGACCGGGTTCTCGGCGACGTCCCAGCCGAGCAGGTTCATGCCGAAGCCCTCGGCGATCCGGGTGAAGGCCTCGCCGATCTTGCCGGTGCCGAGGACGCCGACGGTACGGCCCCGCAGGTCACGGCCCATCAGACCGTCGAGGCGGAAGTCGAAGTCGCGGGTCCGGTTGGAGGCGCGGACGATCCGGCGATTGACGGCCATCGCGAGCGTCCAGGCGAACTCGGCGACGGAGTACGGGGAGTAGTACGAGACCCGGGCGACGGTGAGGCCGAGGCGCTCGGCGACCTCCAGGTCGATGTTGTTGAAGCCCGTGGAGCGCTGGGCGATCATCTGGGTGCCGCCGGCGACGAGGGTCTGCAGGACCGTGTGGTCGAGGATGGCGTTGACGCTGGTGGAGACGATCTCGTAGCCGGCCGCGATGGGAGCGGTGTCCGGGGTGAGGAACACCTCCAGGCAGCGGACGTCGTGGTGCCCCTCGAAGGCCTTCTCGATCAGGGGCTTCTCGTCCGCCTGCACGCCGAATGCCAGGATTTCCACGGATTTCCCCTAGAAGCGGTGATGGGCCGGATATGCGCGGTCTTCGCGAATATACGGCCCATCAGGTCTCCGCGCCCGGTGCGGGGCACTCCTCGGGGCGTGCCTCAGGCGTCGTCGAGCCCGCGCTCGATGGCGTACCGGACGAGCTCCACCCGGTTGTGGAGCTGGAGCTTGCCGAGGGTGTTCTGAACGTGGTTCTGGACGGTGCGGTGCGAGATCACCAGGCGCTCGGCGATCTGCTTGTAGCTGAGCCCCTTGGCGACGAGCCGCAGGACCTCGGTCTCGCGCTCGGTCAGCTGCGGGGCCTTCGGCTCGTCACCGCCGGCCGCCAGGGCGGGCTCGGAGGCCAGCCTGCGGTACTCGCCGAGGACGAGACCGGCGAGGCCGGGGGTGAAGACGGGGTCGCCGACGGCCGTCCGCCGCACGGCGTCGATCAGCTCCGCCGTACTGGCCGACTTGAGGAGGTAGCCGGTGGCACCGGACTTGACCGCCTCCAGGACGTCGGCGTGCTCGCCGCTCGCCGAGAGGACGAGGACCCGCAGCGCCGGGTGCGCGCCGACGAGCTCCTTGCAGACCTGGACGCCCGGCTTGACCGGCAGGTTCAGGTCCAGGACGAGGACGTCGGGGCCGACCGCCGTGGCCCGGCGCACGGCCTGCTCGCCGTCGCCCGCCGTGGCGACCACGTCGAAGCCCGCCTCCGCGAGGTCGCGGGCGACCGCGTCCCGCCACATCGGATGGTCGTCGACGACCATCACCTTGATCCGCTGCCGGTCGGCCTGCTGCTCGCTCATCTTTCCTGTCCTGCCTTCCCCCGTGGAACCGTCAACTCGACTTCCGTGCCCTGCCCCGGGACCGAGATCAGCTCGGCCGACCCGCCCAGGTCCCGCAGTCTGCCCCGGATGGAGAGGGCGACCCCCATCCGGCCCTCGCCCTCGGCCTGCGCGAGGCGGCCCTCCGGGATACCGGGGCCGTCGTCCCGGACGGTGACGATCACCTCGTCCGTCCAGTCCTCGATCAGGATCCAGGCCTGGGCGTCCTCGCCCGCGTGCACCCGGACATTGTCCAGGGCGGCGCCGACGGCGGCGGCCAGCTCGCGGGCGGCGGGCGGCGGCAGGAGGACCGGCGCGCCCGGCTCGGAGAGGGTGACCCGGGACCCGGCACGCGGGGCGAGCAGGAGGCGCAGGTCGACGGGGGTGTCCTCGTCGGGCTCGTCGTCCACCTCGACGACGCGGACCACGGCCCCCTCCGACTCGTCCTCCGAGACCAGGCTGGGCCGGGCGAGACCGCCCGCGACGAGCGTACGGAGCGCCACTTCCTGCTCCCCCGCCATCCGGCCGAGCTCGGCGGCCTCGCCGCCCAGCGCCGTGCCGCGCCGCTGCACCATCGCGAGGACCTGGAGGACGCTGTCGTGGATGTCCCGGGCGAGCCGCTCGCGCTCCCGCGTCGCGGCCTCGATCTCCAGGGCGCGGGCGAGGGTGCGCTCGGAGGCGCGGGCCACCTCGACGACGTATCCGATGGCGATGGAGGCCACCCAGACGAGCAGCACGTTGTGGAGGGTGTCCCGGGTGGGGTCGCCGCGCTCGACGATGTTGGCGACGGCGACCAGGGAGGAGGCGACTCCGGCCCAGCGCCAGCCGCCCTTGATCGCGAACGCGAGGACGGAGCCGGCGGTCCATATCGACGGCAGGGTGGGGCCGTCGACCGTCTGGGCCTGGGCGTCGGCGAGCGGGGTGAGCAGGATGCCGACGAGGGCGACGGTGAGGTCGGCGCCGAGGAAGCGCTTGGTGCAGCTGGCCGCGTTCGCCACCTTGGGGAGGGTCGCGAGGGTCCAGACGCACATCACCGCCAGATACACGACGGCGATCCAGGGCCGCTCGTACCGCTCCCGCCCGAAGGCGAAGAGCAGGACCGCGTAGATCATCGTCAGGACGCGGTAGCCGGTCAGAGCCCGCCACAGCGGCTGCTCGACCGACATGCGCACGACACGCTCGCGTTTGGCCATCTCCCCCACCACCCCCGGACACCCCTAGGGGGTGTCTTGCCCGGTCCGCATATGCGCGCCGGTCTGCCTACGCGCCGGACTCTTCCCGTGCCGCGATCTCGGCCTTGACGGCCTCCTTGGCCGCCTTCTCCGCGTCCGCGATCTGCCGCTTGGCGGCGGTCGCGTAGATGTCGACGTACTCCTGGCCGGACAGCTTCATGATCTCGTACATGACCTCGTCGGTCACCGAGCGGAGGATGAAGCGGTCCCCCTCCATGCCCTGGTAGCGGGTGAAGTCCAGCGGCTTGCCGATCCGGATCCCCGGGCGCATCAGCTTGGGGACGACCTTGCCGGGCGGCTGGATCTTCTCCGTGTCGATCATGGCGACCGGGATCACGGGCGCGCCGGTGGCCAGGGCCACCCGGGCCAGACCGCCGGGCTTGCCCCGATAGAGCCGGCCGTCGGGCGAACGGGTGCCCTCGGGATAGATCCCGAAGAGCCCGCCCTTCTCGACGACCTCGATGCCGGCCTTGATCGCCGCCTCGCCGGCGCCGCGGGCACCGGAACGGTCGACCGGGAGCTGGCCGACGCCCTTGAAGAAGGCGGCGGTGAGCTTGCCCTTCACTCCCGGAGAGGTGAAGTACTCGGCCTTCGCGATGAACGTGACCTTGCGGTCGAGGACGGCGGGGAGGAAGAAGGAGTCGGAGAAGGAGAGGTGGTTGCTCGCCAGGATCGCGGGACCCTCGGCCGGAATGTTCTCCAATCCCTCGACCCAGGGCCGGAAGGCAAGCTTCAGGGACCCTCCGATGGAGAACTTCATTGCGCCGTAGATCAACTCGCCATGCCTTCCGTGTGCCGTCGCGACGACTTTATCCCGTACCTGCCCACGGCCCCCGCTACGGCCCTGGTCGGTGTCGGTCCGGTCGCGTACCGTGAAGGTCCTTCCCCATTTTCCGTCGCTTCGGCGCACCCGAAGTCGAACGAACAGGAGACCCCGGTGCCGGTCCTTCCCGGAGCCGAGCCGTACCGCCACGAAGGCGGAGAGGTCGGCGTCCTTCTCTGTCACGGATTCACCGGTTCCCCGCAGTCGATGCGCCCGTGGGCCGAGTATCTGGCCGGCCGCGGGCTCACCGTGTCACTGCCGCTGCTGCCGGGCCACGGCACCCGCTGGGAGGACCTCCAGCTCACCACCTGGCGCGACTGGTACGCGGAGGTGGACCGGGCCCTGCGCGAGCTTCTGGACCGGTGCGAGACCGTCTTCGTCATGGGCCTCTCCATGGGCGGGGCGCTCACGCTGCGGCTGGCCGCCCAGCACGGTGACGCGGTGCGGGGCATCGTCCTCGTCAACCCGGGCAACAAGGTGCACGGCCTGGCGGCGCACGCGCTGCCGGTCGCCCGCCACCTGGTCCGTACGACGAGCGGCATCGCGAGCGACATCGCCAAGGAGGGCGTGACGGAGGTCGGCTACGACCGCGTCCCGCTGCACGCCGCGCACTCGCTGCGCCAGTTCTTCCGCACGGTGGACGCGGAGCTCCCGCAGGTCACGCAGCCGCTGGTGGTGCTGCACAGCCCGCAGGACCACGTGGTGCCGCCGGCCGACTCGGCCCGCGTCCTGAGCCGCGTGTCCTCGACGGACGTCCGGGAGATCCTGCTGGAACAGAGCTACCACGTCGCGACGTTGGACCATGACGCGGAGCGGATCTTCGAGGAGAGCTGGGCGTTCGTCGAGCGTCTCGCCCCGAGTCCGGTCGACGGGAAGAGGAGCAGCAGCGGTGGCTGATCAGCAGGACGGCGGCGAGCGGGAGCCGCAGCCCATCGACGAGGAGGCGGCGTGGGCCGCGATCGTCGCCGGGTACGGGGACGAGCCCGCGGATCCGCCGGGGGCGAGGCCGTACCGGCCGATCGAGAACCTCGCGCTGCCCGAACCGGAGGACGAGCCGGCGGACGAGCCGGCGAAGCCGGACGCCAGGACGGGGCCGGGTACGGGGCCGGCGACCCCTGCCGGAGCCGAAGCCACCGAAGGCGGCGCCGACGCGGGAGCCGATTCCGGTCCCGGGGAGACCACCGCGTCCGGCGGCGAATCCGGTACCGGGACGGACGGCGAGCCCTCGGCCGACGCGGACCGGAAGCCGGAGGCGGGAGCGGAGAAGCCCGCGCTGGGCAGCTCCGTCGTCTTCGCGCCCGGGGTGCGCCCGAGCGGCCCGCGAGACTACTCCCCGGCCGAGCCGGAGCAGGGCCCGGACGGCTCCGGGGAGGGACACTTCGTCCCGCCGGAGCCCCCGCCGCTGCCGGAGGCGGACGCGACGACCAAGTTCGCCTGGCTGGGCGTGATCGGCGGTCCGGTGCTGATGCTGGTGGCCGTCCTGTTCCAGTGGGACATGACCTGGTGGCTGACGACGCTCTGCGTGGGCGGCTTCCTCGGCGGCTTCGCGACCCTGGTCGCGCGCATGAAGCACGACGACGATGACGACGACGGCTTCGGCGACCCGGGCCGCGGCGCGGTCGTGTAGAGCCCCGATCCCCTACTTCCTACACAGCAGGCACACGGACCGCCGCCAGTACAGGCAGGTGGTCCGTCGCCGTTTCCAGGTCCTTGGGGTCGAGGTGGGGTGGGACCCCGCAGCCGAGGAACTCGATGCCCGGGGTGGCCAGGATCGCGTCGATGCGCTGGTGCGGGTCGGCGGGGGTCGAGGTGTACTCGCCGCCCCAGGGGCTGACCGCCCAGCCGTCCCGGAGCTCCGTCGCGAGGCGGGTGAACGCGGGGCCCCCGGGTCGTTCGTTGAGGTCTCCGGCCACCAGGGCGTACGGGGTGCCCAGCGCGGCGACCCGGTCGAGGACCATCCCGGCCTGGGCGTACCGCTCGTCCTTCCGCAGGCTCAGGTGGCAGCTGATCAGCCCGACCCTGGCCCCGGCGAAGCGGACGACGGCGGTCGCGAGGCCGCGGCGGTGCAGGCCGGGGGTGAGCGGCAGCAGCACGTCCTCGGTGCGTTCCACGGTGGCCCGCAGGGAGCAGAGGAGCATCGGTCCGGCCGCGGTGGCACCGCCGCTCAGCATGACGAGCTCGCTCTTGGCGGCGAGCCGGGCCGCGTGCTTGCGCCAGCGGAAGAAGCGGGGGGCCTCCTGGACGAAGACGAGGTCCGGGGCGCAGGCGCGGATCACCCGGGCGAGGGCGTCCTCGTCGTCGCGCATCGAGCGGACGTTGTAGCTCAGGACCCGGAGGACGGCCGAACCGTCCGCTTCGGTACGGGAGTTGGGCAGTTCGCTGATCGCCATGACAGCCAACATACGACGACCGCCCGCCGTGTCCGAGAGGACGCGGCGGGCGGTCGTCGTATGCCTTCGTACGGGTGTCAGCCCTGGCGGGCCAGGTCCGCCGCGCCGACCAGGCCGGCCTTGTTGCCGAGCTGGGCCGCGAGGACCTGCGCGTGCGGGCGCCACTGGCCGCCGATCAGCCAGCGCCGGAAGGACTTCCGGATCGGGTCGAGGACTAGGTCGCCCTCGTCCGAGACGCCGCCGCCGACGATGAACGCCGAGGGGTCGAAGAGCGAGGCCAGGTCGGCGAGGCCGGCGCCCGCCCAGCGGGCCAGCTCGCGGAAGGAGTCGACGGCGACCGGGTCACCGGCGCGCGCCGCCTGGCTGACGTGCTTGCCCTCGATGCCTTCCGGGGTGCCGTCGCCGAGGCCCAGCAGGACCTTGGCGCGCTCCGGGGTGGCGTTGGCGCGCTGCTTGGCGTACCGGACGAGCGCGCGCCCGGAGGCGTACTGCTCCCAGCAGCCCTGGCTGCCGCAGCCGCACAGCAGGCCGTCCGGGACGACCCGGATGTGGCCGAACTCGGCGGCCACGCCGAAGCGTCCGCGGCGCAGTTTGTTGCCGATGATGATGCCGCCGCCGAGGCCGGTGCCGAGGGTGATGCAGATGACGTCCTCGTGGCCCTGGCCGGCGCCGAACTTGTACTCGCCCCAGGCCGCCGCGTTGGCGTCGTTCTCGACGACGACGGGAAGGCCGACCCGCTGCTCGACCTTGTCCTTCAGCGGCTCGTGCCGCCAGTCGATGTTCGGCGCGAAGAGGACGGTGGCGCGCTTGTCGTCGACGTAGCCGGCGGCACCGATGCCCACGGCCTCGATCACGTGGCCCTTGCCCGCCTCGGAGACGGCGGCGCTGATCGCGTCGACGATGCCCTCGGGGGTCGGCGGGGTGGGCACCTTGTGCGTGTCGAGGATGTTGCCCTCCTCGTCGACCACGCCGGCCGCGATCTTCGTGCCGCCGATGTCGACGCCGATGGTGAGTCCCATGTGTCCCTCAGTTTTCGGTCGAGCCCCGCTACGGCCCACCGTACCCGAGGGGAGGGGTCGTCCCGATCAGTCGAGGTCGATGTGCTGGCCCGTACCGGGGCCTTCGTCGTCGCGGCGCGGCTTCTCCTCGCCGTCACCGTCACCAGCGGCGTCGGCCTCGCGGCGCGGGTCGTCCTCGGCGACGGTCCCGCCGCGGGTCCAGCGGGTCTCGTGGCCCTCGACGGCGGAGCGGTAGGCGGCGAGCAGTTCGTTCCCGGCGGCGGCGAGGTGGTCGAAGACCTGCGGGTTGCGCTCGATGACGGGCTCGACGACGGCCTTCGCCTGGCTGACGACCTGCTTGACGGTCTCGCCGCTGATCCCGCCGAGTCCGCCGATTCCGCCGAGCAGCGGGCCCCCGAGTCCCCCGGCGACCTTGTCGGCTACGGCGTCGAAGAGCTTGCGGAGCTCCTCGGCGGCCGAGCCGGGCTCGGCGCCGCGCTCCGCACGGCGGCGGGCCTTCTCCGCCTCCAGGTCCTCGGCGCACGCCTTGGCCCAGGCATCCGAATCGCTCATGGCGTACTCCTCAGTGGCTGGTACTTCGACGGTACACGCCCTCAGGGGGTACGTGGCCAGAGTCCCGGGTCCGGGGTGAAGCGCACCCTGAGGTCCCCTTCGACGAGCCCCGCGCCGGTCACGGTGCAGCGGCGCAGGACGGACGGCAGGGGCAGGTGGCGGCGGAACGGGCCGACGGTCAGGAGCAGTTCGTCGCCGCGGCGGACGAGGGCGAGCTCTTCCTTGACGGCGCCGGGGAGGGCGATGTGCCAGACGAGGACGCCGTCCTCCTCCCGCCGGTCCTCGACCTCACGGCCGGGTACGGGGGCGAGGGGGGCGGTGTGCGGGACGGGCGCCAGGAGGGCGAGGTCCTCGACGCCGCGCAGGTCGCGTCCGAGGTGCGGCAGCTCGTGGACGATGCCCGCGGCGGTACGGAGCTCCCCCAGGTGCCGGTGCTGCTGAGCGGTCAGCCCGGCGAGCCAGGGGTCCTCGGAGTCGGCGGGGAGCAGCCGGTTGGCGACGACGGCGTCGAGGGCGAGGCCCTGGAGGGCGAGGCCGAGCCGGGCGGTGCGCAGGGCGCGGACGGCGGCGGGTCCGGGTTCGAGGACGAGGCGGACTCGGGTGGCGGGGGCGTCGGCGACGGCCTGGGCGGCGGCGAGCTCGGCCTCCCAGCGGGCGGTGGTCTCGTACAGCCACTGCGCGGGCATGGGGACCCCGGCGAGCTGGGCGAGCATCGGGCGCAGCGCGCGAGCGGCCTGCCGTTCGGCGGGCAGGAGGCGGCGCAGGTAGCGGCGCAGCTGCTCGGGCAGGGCGAGGAGGGCGAGGGCCTCGGGGAGCGGGGGCAGGTCGACGACGGCGAGGTCGTGCGCGCCGTGGGCGGCGTCGCGCAGGGCCCTCAGGAGGGCGAACTGGCGGCTGCCGGGGAGTTCGGTGAGCTCGGCGTCCTCGAAGGGCGCGGCGCCGAGGAGGTCGAGGGCGGCGCCGGAGCGGGCCTGGAGCGCGAGGAACTCGCGGCGGAAGTCCGCGGCGGGATCGGGCCGCATGACCCGAAGGCTCCCACTGCCCGTCCGGGGCGGGTCCGGAAGTGGCCCCCCGAGCGGATCCGCCTCCTCGGAGACGAGTAGGACCCGGCGCCCCGCCCGCGCCTCGGCGAGGGCGGTCGCGGCGGCGACGGTGGTGCGCCCGGCGCCGCCGAGGCCGGTGACAAGGATGATCCGCATGCGGAGGACGTTACCGCCGCCGCCCGGAGGGTCAGACGCCGGATTCGACGCGCTTCTTCAGGCCGGCCAGGGCGCGGTCGATGATGACCTTCTCGGCCTTGCGCTTGATCATGCCGAGCATGGGGATCTTGACGTCGACGGTCAGCTGGTACGTGACCTCGGTGCGGGCGCCGCCGCCGAGCGCGGCGAGCCGGTAGGAGCCGTCGAGGGAGCGGAGCATCTGGGACTTGACCAGGGTCCAGCTGACCTCGTCGGCGCCGGTCCAGGTGTACGCCAGGGTGTGGTCGTCCTTGATGGCGCCGGCGTCGAGGAGCAGCCGGACCTTCTCCGCGCGGCCGGAGGCGTCCGTCTCCAGGACCTCGGCCTCCTTCACCTCGCCCGTCCACTCCGGGTAGCGGGCGAAGTCGGCGATCACACCCATGACGTCGGCCGGCGCCGCCTCGATGGTGATGCTCGAGCTGGTGTGTTCGGCCATCGCGGTGGCTCCTCCACTGTGCGGTCCGGCGAGAACTACGGGAAAAACAGGGGCACGGACGTACAGATGTGCCGACGGAAGGCTATCGCGCCGTGGCTCCGCGCCCGTCACCACTCCAGGGCAAAGGGCCTGCCGGTCGAAGCGAAGTGGCCGACGTTGACGCACTCGGTCGCGGCGATCCGCATCCGCCGGGCGAGCGGCTGGTGGACGTGGCCGAAGAGGGCGTACCGGGGCCGGTTGCGCCGGATCGCGTCGAGCAGGGCGCGGCTGCCGCGTTCGAAGCGGCGGGCCACCGTGTCGTACGTCAGCTCCGGGACGTCCGGCGGGATGTGGGAGCAGAGGATGTCGACGTCCCCCAGGGCCTCGACCTTGGCGGCGTACTCCTCGTCCGAGACCTCGTACGGGGTGCGCATCGGGGTGCGCAGTCCGCCGCCGACGAAGCCGACGGTGAGGCCGCCGAGCTCGACGCGCTGTCCGTCGAGGACGGTCGTGCCCGGCCCGGCGAACTCGGACCAGAGCCGGGGGATGTCGACGTTCCCGTAGGTGGCGTAGGTCGGGGTGGGGAAGGCGGCGAAGAGCTCGGCGTACTGGCGGCGCACGGCGGCCTCGATGGCGGTGTCGCGGTCGACGTCGAGCTCGGCCCAGAGGCGGCGGCCCAGGTCACGGGCCTCGTCGAAGCGGCGGGCGGTGCGCAGTTCCACGAGCCGGTCGGCGTTCTCGACGCCGAAGAGGTCGGGGAAGATCCCGCGGCCGTGGTCGGCGTAGTCGAGGAAGAGGACCAGGTCTCCCAGGCATATGAGGGCGTCGGCGCCCTCCCCCGCCGTGGCGAGGTCTTCGGCGTTGCCGTGCACGTCACTGACCACATGGACTCGCATGAGCTCACCTTAGGGGGTGTCACCTGCGGTTACTTCCGAGTCGGGAAACCTGTGGATTACTGTGCGCACAGCACCGTCATGCATGTGTGACGCACGGAACATCTGGCCGGGACCCCCTATCGGAACCATCTACTGATGGGTAACGTCCGGGCAGTCCAGTCGTGCTCACCCCCACTGAGCACCTGCCCGATCATGGACCACACCGGTGCATCACACAGAGCCGTGGCGCCGGCGCCCGATGAGGAGCAGCAGTCTTGCGCGAGTTCAGCCTTCCGGCCCTGTACGAGGTCCCCACGGACGGCAACCTGACGGATCTCATCCGCCGCAACGCCTCCCGGCACCCAGACGTCGCCGTGATGGGACGCAAGGTCGACGGGGTCTGGACGGACGTGACCGCGACGCAGTTCCTCGCGGAGGTCCGCGGGGCCGCCAAGGGGCTGATCGCCGCGGGCGTCGAGCCGGGCGACCGGGTCGCCCTGCTGTCCCGTACGCGGTACGAATGGGTGCTGCTCGACTTCGCGATCTGGAGCGCGGGCGGCGTGACCGTGCCGGTCTACGAGACGAGCTCGCCGGAGCAGATCCAGTGGATCCTCGGCGACTCGGGCGCCTCGCTGGCGCTGGTGGAGAGCGCGGCCCACGAGGCCTCGGTGGAGTCCGTCCGGGCGGAGCTCCCGGGCCTCAAGGGCATCCGGCAGATCGACGCCGGCGCGGTCGCCATGCTCACCGCCGACGGCGCGGACGTCTCCGACGAGCTGCTCGACGCGCGGATGTCGGCGGCGAACGCCGACGACCCGGCCACGATCGTCTACACCTCGGGCACGACCGGCCGCCCCAAGGGCTGTGTCCTGTCCCACCGGGCGTTCTTCGCCGAGTGCGGCAACATCGTGGAGCGGCTGAAGCCCCTCTTCCGTACCGGCGAGTGTTCGGTGCTGCTCTTCCTGCCGGCCGCGCACGTCTTCGGGCGGCTCGTCGAGGTCGCGTCCGTGATGGCGCCGATCCGGCTGGGCTGCGTCCCGGACATCAAGAACCTCACCGACGAGCTGGCCTCGTTCCGGCCGACGCTGATCCTGGGCGTGCCGCGGGTCTTCGAGAAGGTCTACAACTCGGCGCGGGCCAAGGCGCAGGCCGACGGCAAGGGCAAGATCTTCGACAAGGCCGCGCACACGGCGATCGCGTACAGCCGGGCGATCGGGACCCCCGAGGGCCCGTCCCTCGGCCTCAGGCTCAAGCACAAGGTCTTCGACAAGCTGGTCTTCAGCAAGCTGCGGGCGGTGCTCGGCGGGCGCGGCGAGTACGCGATCTCGGGCGGCGCGCCGCTGGGCGAGCGCCTCGGCCACTTCTTCCGGGGCATCGGCTTCACGGTCCTGGAGGGGTACGGCCTGACGGAGTCGTGCGCGGCGACCGCGTTCAACCCGTGGGACCGGCAGAAGATCGGCACGGTCGGGCAGCCGCTGCCGGGCTCGGTGGTGCGGATCGCCGACGACGGCGAGGTCCTGCTCCACGGCGAGCACATCTTCTCGCGGTACTGGAACAACGAGGCGGCGACGGCCGAGGCGCTGGCGGACGGCTGGTTCCACACGGGTGACATCGGCACGCTCGACGAGGACGGCTATCTCGCGATCACGGGCCGCAAGAAGGAGATCCTGGTGACGGCGGGCGGCAAGAACGTCGCCCCGGCGGTCATCGAGGACCGGATCCGGGCGCACGCGCTGGTCGCGGAGTGCATGGTGGTCGGCGACGGGCGCCCGTTCGTGGGCGCGCTCGTGACCCTGGACGAGGAGTTCCTCGGCCGCTGGGCCGCCGACCACGGCAAGCCGGCGGGCTCGACGGCGGCGTCCCTGCGCGACGACGCGGAGCTCCTCGCGGAGGTCCAGCGGGCGATCGACGACGGCAACGCGGCGGTCTCCAAGGCGGAGTCGGTCCGCAAGTTCCGCGTCCTTCCCGCCCAGTTCACCGAGGAGGCGGGCCACATCACCCCGTCCCTGAAGCTGAAGCGGAACGTGGTGGCGCGGGAGTTCGCGGACGAGATCGAGGCGATCTACCAGGGCTGAGCCCGGTCGCACGGCGCAGCGGAAGGGGCCCGGGGTGAACATCGCCCCCGGGCCCCTTCCGTATGTCTCAGAGCAGTTCGCGCAGCCGTTCCGCGAGGAGGTCCCAGCGCCACTTCTCCTCGACCCAGGCGCGGCCCCGCTCGCCCATGCGGGCGCGGAGTTCGGGGTCGAGGAGGAGGGTGGCGACGCGGTCGGCGGTCTCCTCGGCGGACTCGCCGCGGACGACCCAGCCGGTCTCGCCGTCGAGGACGGCGTCGGGGGCGCCGCCGGAGTCGCCGGCGACGACCGGGAGGCCGGTGGCCGAGGCCTCCAGGTAGACGATGCCGAGGCCTTCGACGTCGAGGCCGCCGCGGCGGGTGCGGCAGGGCATGGCGAAGACGTCCCCGGCCCCGTAGTGGGCGGGGAGTTCGGCCCAGGGAACGGCGCCGGTGAAGCGTACGGATCCGGCCACGCCGGTCTCGCCGGCGAGGCGGCGCAGGTCCTTCTCGTACGGGCCGCCGCCGACGATCAGGAGGACCGCGTCCGGGACCCGGCGGAGGATCGCCGGCAGGGCCCGGATCAGGGTGTCCTGGCCCTTGCGCGGGACGAGCCGGGAGACGCAGACGACGACGGGCCGGTCGGTGAGCCCGAGGCGGGCGCGGACCTCGGCGCCGCCCGAGTCGGGGTGGAACGTCTTCTCGTCCACACCGGGCGGGAGCTGGACCATCCGCGCGGCGGCGGCGGGCGTGAGGGCCTCCGCGATCCGGGAGCGGGTGTACTCGCCGAGGTAGGTGATGGTGTCCGTGCCCTCGCCGATCCGCCGCAGCAGTTGTCGGGCGGCGGGCAGCTGGGCCCAGCCGGCCTCGTGCCCGTGGGTGGTGGCGACGAGCCGCTGCGCGCCCGCTCTGCGCAGCGCGGGGGCCATCAGGCCGAGCGGTGCGGCGGCGCCGAACCAGACGGACCGGCAGCCGTGTTCGCGCAGCAGCGCGGTGGCGCGGGCGGTGACCCGAGGTGTGGGCAACAGCATGGTGGTGCGATCGCGGACAACCGTGAAAGGCTGTTCGGCGTCAAACAGAGTGGTCGCTTCGACTCCGTCGCGGCTTCGCTTCCATGTGGAGGCGTAGACCACGATTTGTTCGGGGTCCAGGCGCAGCGCCATGTTGTGCAGGAACGCCTGGATTCCGCCGGGTCGCGGCGGGAAGTCGTTGGTTACGATCAGGGTCTTGTCCATCGTGGCCGACAGTACGCGATGGCACTCACCGCCCGGCACCACCACTCTCCGCGCGAGCGGACCGCGAGACGAGGACAGGACAGGCATGACGGGCGCAGTGAGGAACGGCTCGCGCATGGGCCTGCGGCTTCCGCTCGGCCTGTGGGGCCTGACCCGGATCATCCTCCTGCTGTGCACGTTCAAGGTGGTGGTGGTCCCCGGCCCGGACGCGATGTTCGAGGTCGAGCAGATCTACCGGGGCTGGTTCGAGGTCCTGCAGTCCGGCACGTATCCCCGGGACGACGTGACCTGGCAGTACCCGCCCGGCGCCGCCCTGGCGATCCTCTCCCCCGCGCTGCTGCCGTTCCTCGACTACGCCCCCGCCTTCTTCCTGCTGGCGTTCCTGTGCGACGCGTTCGTCTTCGGACTGCTCGTCCACACCGGGCGCCGGCCGGGCCGGTCGATGCGGGGTGCCTGGTTCTGGCTCGCCGCGGTGCCGCTGCTCGGGCCGACCGCCTATGCCCGGTACGACGTCATGGTGACGGCGGTCGCCGTGGCGGGCCTGCTGGCCGCCGTCCGCAGCCCGCGGGTGCTCGGGGCGCTCACCGGCTTCGGCGCGGTCCTCAAGGTGTGGCCGGCGCTGCTGCTCGTGGGCACTCCGAAGGGCCGGGCAACCTGGGCGTCGTGGTCGACGGCGGCGGGCGGCGGGGCCGCGGTGCTGCTGCTGTGCACGGCGTGGATGCCGGGATCGCTGGCCTTCCTCTCGTACCAGAGCGAGCGGGGCACGGAGGTCGAGTCGCTGGGTGCGATGGTGTTCCACATAGCCCGGCACTTCGGCTGGGACGGTGTGGCGCGGATGAACTACGGCTCGATGGAGTTCCTCGGCCCGTACGTCTCGTGGGTCTCGGCCGGCGCGATGGCGCTGACGGTCGCCGCCTTCGGCTGGCTGGCTCTGTGGCGCTTCAAGGCCCGGCGCTTCGCGACCTCGACGACGGCGGACGCGGCCTTCGTGGCGGTGCTGCTCTTCACCGTGACGAGCCGGGTGATCTCGCCGCAGTACGTGATCTGGCTGTTCGGTCTCGCCGCCGTCTGTCTCGTCTACCGTTCGAGCCGGATGCGTCGCCCCGCCCACCTGGTGCTGTGGGCGACGGCCGTGACCCAGTTCGAGTACCCCGTCTGGTTCTCGCATGTGACGTCCAGCGATCCGCTGGGCATCGCGGTGCTGTTCCTGCGCAACGGCCTGCTGATCGCCGCGACCTTCTCCGCCTGCCGCATCCTGTGGCGGCACACCGTGACGGACGCCGGATCGGTGCACATCCCGGTCCCGGCGGGCCGGCCGGAGCAGGAGAAGGTGCTGGCCGGTTCGATCTGACCGGTGCGGATTAGCCGTACGAGCTTCACCCGACCGGCCTAAGAGCTCTGCTGGTACTCTTGGGCACCTTTGTCTCCCTGTTAGGTTCTCCTGCCGACATGAATATCTCGAATCTCTCGGTCGACACGCTTCAACGGCGCACAGGGACCGGGGGTGACGAGAGAACCACAGAGGGCTCATCGGAAGCAGCGGCAGGGACGTTCTCAAAGGCCGCTCTTCTGACATCCGGCGCTTTCTTCCTGATTTACCTGCTCGCGTCGGCGCGACGCCACGTGACAAACCTTTCGACCGGATACGACCTGGGGATCTTCACCCAGATCGTCAAGTCGTACTCCGAGTTCACCGCCCCGTATTCCGATCTCAAGGGGCCCGCGTACAACACGCTCGGGGATCACTTCCATCCGATCCTCGCACTGCTGGGACCGGTCTACAAGATATTCCCCTCCAGTTACACCCTGCTCGTCTGCCAGGCGGCACTCGTCGCCTTCTCCATAACCCCCTTGATGAAATGGGCGTACAAGGTCAAGGGGCGTAAGTTCGCCTACTGGATCGGCATTTCGTACGGGGCTTCCTGGGGAATCGCCGAACTGATCTCCTTCGACTTCCATGAAGTCGCTTTCGCGGTGCCGCTGCTTTCGCTTTCCCTCTGTGCCGCCGGGCAGAAGAACTGGCGCTCGGCCGCCCTGTGGTCGATTCCGCTGGTCCTGGTCAAGGAGGACCTGGGGCTCACGGTCGCCGCGATCGGCCTCTATGTGGCGTGGAAGGGGCCGAGGGTCACGGGGCTCGCCGTGGCCGCCTTCGGGGCCGGTGCGACGGCGCTGGAGATGCTGGTGATTCTCCCGTACTTCAATCCCCTGGGGCAGTTCGCCTATTGGCCGCCTGAGGCCGCCGAGGAAGCGGGCCTGCTGATGGAGGTCACCGGAGCACTCTGGCCCCCGGTCAAGTGGCTGACGCTGTTCCTGATCGTCGCCCCCACCGGCTTCCTGGCCCTCCGCTCCCCGATCCTGCTGGTCGCGGTGCCGACCCTCGCCTGGCGCTTCACGGCGGACAACCCCTTCTACTGGGGCACGGGCTTCCATTACAGCGCCGTCCTCATGCCCATCGCCTTCGCCGCCGCCATTCACGCTGTGGCCACGGGCGTGCCCTCGCGAAGGGTCATGCCCGCCTGCGTCATCGGAGCGGTGGCCACGAGCGTCACCTTCTTCACCCACCCCCTGCACGAGCTCGTACTGCCACGGACGTCGAGCGAGACCGCCCACGTCAAGGCGGCGGACGAGCTGCTCGAAAAGATCCCTGACGGCTCGACCGTGGCCGCGTCGAATCGCCTGGCCGCTCAGCTCGCGGACCGGGCCACCGTCAGTGAGGTGTGCCTGTTCCCCCGGTCCTTCCCGCCGAAGGAACCGGCCCAGTGGGTGATCTACGACGTCACCGACAACACCGACCCGGACTGCGTGACCGGAAGCCGGCTGGAAGCCCCCTCGCCGAGCCTCGCCGGATACCGCGTAGTGGAGACGCGGGACGGGATATCCCTCCTGAAAAGGATCGACGACCAGAAGAGCGGAAACACGGGTCGCTGACCCCTACAGGGGGAGGGAAGGAAATCCGGCCGCGGAGACACCGAGCGCCGCCTCAGCCGAGCCGCTCCCCCAGGTACGTCCGCCACGCGGCCGTGAATTCCTCCGGTGTGGTGTCCAGGACCTCCTGGAGCGCCTTCTCCACCGCGCCCTCCCGGCCCGGATGCGCCCCCACCGCCCGGTAGAACGCGGTCAGCTCCGTCTCGCCCCAGCGTTCCGCGATCAGCGCGCACGCGAGCCAGCCGCCCTCGTAGGCCCGCGCGAGCGCCTCCGCGTCGCCGCCGAAGCCGAAGTCCGCGTCCTCCGGAAGCCGGGCGGGCAGTTCGCCCGCGCGGACCGCGCGGGCCAGCTCGGGGGCCGCCTGGGCGGGCGTCCGGCCGGTGCCCCGGTAGCCGACCCAGTCGGCGAAGCCCTCGGAGAGCCAGACCGGGGTGGCCGGGGAGGTGTGGGCCCGGGTGGCGACGTGGACCGTCTCGTGGGTGAGGACGAGCTGCCGGCCGAAGGCTCCGAGGAGCCCGTACGCCTCGGGGTTGACGATGACCCGGTCCGCGGGCGCGTCCGCCCCGCCCGCGGTCTCCCCCGTGGTGACGGCGGCGATCCCCCGGTAGGAGCTGCCCGGCGCCCCGAGGAGCCCGCCCATCGCCTCCAGCGAGCCGGGGACGAGGACGACGACCGCGTCGGCCCACGCCGAGGGCCAGGCCTCGCTCACGACGGGGATCGCCCGATCAGCCGCCGCCGCTATCTCCTGGAGCCGCTCCGGGTCCTGGCCGACGCCGAGGACCAGCGAGCGGGAGCCCCGGACGGTCCGTACGTCCCCCTGCTCCCACAGCTGCCGCGGCGCGCCCTCCGCGGGCCGGTCACCGGTCATGTACCAGTGCCCGTCCCGCTCGGCCAGGTCGAGGACGCGGCGACTGGTCGCGAAGCCGATGTCGTGGTCCGCGAGCCGGTAACCGAGCTCCGCGCGGACGGTCGCCCGGCCCTCGCCGGTGCGTTCGACGCCGGTGACCCGGTACCTCCAGTCGTCGAGCGGCACCTTCCCGAGCCGCCGGAACTCGGTGAGGGCGGTCGGCGCGTACGCGGGGTCGAGGGCGGCCCGGAAGGCGGGTTCGTCACGGTCGAGGAGCGCCCTGGCGTGCGTGTCGAGGAGCGTCTGTATCTCCCGGGACACCACGGCCGTGGCCGGGCCGCCGGAGCCGCCCGCCGTGCAGCCGGCGAGGCCCGTGAGCGTGAGCAGCAGGGCGAGCAGGCAGGCCACGGCCGGTCGCCGCGCTCCACACCCCTGACCTGCCACGCCCCCGATCGTACGGTCGGACCGGCCGGTACCGCTTCCGGTACTGCGGGATCGGCGCTCCGCCCCGGGCTCAGACTCGCGTCACCGTCACGTTCGACATCATGTTCACCGGGTCGTAGCGGACCCGCGCCCCCGGATAGGGGGCGTGGATGACCTGTCCGTTGCCCGCGTAGATCCCCACATGGCTGGCGTCGCCGCGGTACGTGACCAGGTCGCCGGGCTGCGCCTGCGAGAGCGGCACCTGCCGGCCCGCGTACCGCTGGGCCGAGGAGGTGCGCGGCAGGCTGATCCCGGCCTGCCGGTACGACCAGACCATCAGGCCCGAGCAGTCGAAGCCGGTGGGCCCGGTCGCCCCCCAGACGTACGGCTTGCCGATCGCGCTGCGGGCGGCGATCACCGCGGCGGAGGCCCGCGAGGAGCCGGGGCCGAGGTCGGCGAGGGGCGGCAGCTCCCCGGTGGCGTCCGCGCGCCCGCCGGAGCGGGAGGCGCGGTCGTAGTCGGCGCGCTCCTCGACGGTGAGGGAGGCGAGGATCCGGCGGGCCTCGGCGAGCTTGCGCTCGACGGCGCGCTTGTGGCGGGCGACGTCGGCCCGGCTGCGCTCCAGCTCGGCGAGGGCGGTGCGCGCCTCGTCCCGCCTCTGGTTCAGCCTGCGCTGCTCCCGCTGGAGCTCGCTGAGCGCGGCGCCCTGCCGGGCGGTGGCACGGTCGAGGGCGGAGGCGCGTTCCAGGTAGCTGTCCGGGTCGGAGGAGAGCAGCAGCGCGAGGGCCGGGTCGATGCCGCCGGAGCGGTACTGGGCCCCGGCGACCGCGCCGAGGGCGCCCCGCATGTGGTTGATGCGCTCCTGGCCGCGGGCGAGTCCGTCCTGCGCCCGGGAGACCGTCCTGCGCAGCGCGTCCGTCTTCTCGTCCGCCTTGTTGTAGCCCTCGGTGGCCTTCTCGGCCTCCTCGAAGAGGCGGTCGACCGTGGCCCGGGTGGCCGCGCTCGTGGGCCCCGGGTCGGCGCTCGCGGGGACGGCCCCGAGGGACGCCGCCGCGGTGGCCGCGGCGGCTGCGGTCAGGACGGTGACCCTCGCGGGTCGGCGGTGGGACGCCACTAATCGCGCTCCGTTCGGCTCGACGCAGACTGGCGCGGCAGACAGTAGCCGCTGATCACGTCGCGTCCAACGAAGCCGCCGGGCACACAAAGTGACGCCCCGCCGGAGATCACAGGTCACCGGCGGGGCGTCAGGTCAGCACGTGTCCGGCCGAACCACCCGTTTGGGCGGCATGCCGGGGCGGGGCGTGTCAGCCTCCGACGCGGACACCGAACTGGAACGTGCCCATGTAGCTCATCGACTCGTACCGGACGTTGGCGCCCGGCTTGGGGGCGTGCAGGATCGTGTTGTTGCCCACGTACAGACCCACGTGCGACAGCCCGTTGAAGAAGACCAGGTCGCCCGGCGCGAGCTGGCTGCGGCCGATCTTCTGGCCGTCGTTCTGCTGGGTGTAGGTGACGCGGCTGATGTTGGCGCCGGCCTGGCCGTAGGCCCACTGGGTCAGACCGGAGCAGTCGTACGAGTTCGGGCCCTCCTGGCCGGAGGCGTACGGCTTGCCGATCTGCGTGGCGGCGGCGGCGAGCGCCCGGCCGCCCAGACCGGAAGCGGGGGCCTCGTTGCCCAGGTCGACCCGCTCGTTGGCAGCGCGGCTGGCCCGCTGCTCCTTCGCCCGCTCCTCCTGCTCCAGCTTGGCCTTCTCGGCCGCCGTGAGGGTGTTGAGGAGCTGTCGCGCGTCGGCGAGCTTGCCCTGGTACTTCTTCTTCTTCTCGCCGAGCGTCTTGCGGACGTCCTCGAGGTCGGCCAGCTTCGTGGTCGCCTCGGCGCGCTGCTGCGCGAGGGTCCGCTGCTTGGCCTGGATCGAGGTGAGGACGTCGGCCTGCTGGGCGCTCAGCTGGTCGATCGCGGACGCCTTGTCGAGGTAGGTGTCCGGGTCGGCGGAGAGGAAGAGCTGGAGCGCCGGGTCGATGCCACCGGAGCGGTACTGCGCGGTGGCGACCGAACCGATCTGGTCGCGCAGGGTGTTGAGCTCCTGCTGACCGCGGGCGACCTTGTCCTGGAGGTTGCTGATCTCCTCCTGGAGCTTGCCGCGGCGCTCCTCGGCCTGGTTGTACTGCTCCGTGGCCTCTTCGGCCTCGTGGTGGAGCTCGTCGACCTTCGACTTGACCTCGTCGATCTTGGGCTTGGGGGCCGCCTGGGCTCCGGACTGGGCGGAGAGTGCGACGGCGGCGGCCGCGGCCGCGGTGAGCACGGTCACACGGGCACGGCTCGGCTGCTTGGGTCGACGGTGGGACGCCACGAAGGCGAGCTCCTTCTTCCTCAGAGCCGCCCGACCCGTGAGGGGCAGGCGGTTCCTCCGCCGTCACCCCGGATGGGTGATCGACCGCGCGAAGGTTCGAAGCCTGACCCTAGTGACCAAGTTGTGATCAGTTCAAATCCCACTGGCAAAAATATTGCCCACGCAGCACTTTGTTTACACACACCGTACGGGCAGTGATGGCGACTTGACGGTGCGCCATCCAGAATTCGGGCAAAACGCCCAGGAGTTACGAGGTGGCTACGAGAGCCGCGAAAGCCGCTTCAGCAACAAGGCGGACGCCACCGGCCGCGCACCCGCCTTCGCGACCCCGTCGGCGACCTCGCGGTCGGTGGAGACCACCACCACGGGGCGCCCCGGCGGCTCGGCCCGCACCAGCTGCCGGATCAACTCGTCCGCCGTGACACCGGGCTTGGAGAAGAGCACCCGCACCCCGCGCGGCGGCGCGAGCAGCACCGGCGCCGCCAGCTCGGCCCCGTCGAAGACACAGGTGACCTCGGCGCCCGACCGGGCCGCGAGGGCCGAGAGGCTCCCGAGCAGCCGCAGCCGCTGCTTCTCCAGCGGCATCGTCGGATAGCCGGTCTTGGTGACGTTGTAGCCGTCGACGACCAGATGGGCCTGAGGCAGCGCGAGCAACTGGTCGAGCAGCGCCGGATCGGTCTCGGAGAGCGCCCGCGCCGCGATGTCCTTCGGGGACATCCGCCCCGGCTCCACCGCGTCCACGGTGTCCGCCGGATGTACGGACACGGGCGGCAGTGCCAGTTCGCGGCGCAGCCCCTGGGCCGCGTCCAGCACCGTGTCGAGCAGCAGCCGCAGCCGCATGTCCTCCACGGAGCGGCCCTCACGGGCGGTCCTGCGGCTCGCCTCCAGGGCCGCTTCCACCTCGCCGAGCCGGGCCTTGAGCCGCCGGCTCTCGCTCTCGGCGGCCGACACCTGGGCGGCGGCCTCCGCCTTCGCCGCATCGATCTCGCCCTGCGCGCGGCGCATCGCGGCCTCGCCGCGCTTCACGTCGCTCTGGGCGCTGCGCAGCTTGCGGTGAAGCGATTCCGCTTCCTTGCGGGCGGCGTCCAGATCGTGGCGCAACTGCTCCGTCTCGCCGCGGGAGCGGTCCTTGGCGGCGGCGAGCTCCTCGCGCAGCCGCTCCAGCTCGCGCCGTCCGGCTTCGTCGGCCCGCTCGGCGTCCGCCCGCAGGGCCTCCTCGCCCGCGGCGGCCACGAGCTTGACCCAGCCGGCCGGGCGCAGCACATAGGCGGCCGCGGCCACGTCGACCGGGTCGGCGGCGGCGGGCGGGGTGCCCGTCTCGACGGCCCCGGCCAGTTCGGGCTGGGACTGCTTGAAGCGCTCGCCGATCCGCTGTCGGAAGAGCGGGTCGCTCTCCAGGGCGGCCGCCATCGCGTTGCCGGCGAACTTGGCCCGCCGGCTCGCGGTGAACCGGGCGTACTGCCGCAGGGGGGCCGGCAGCTCCGCGACGGTCAGCCCGCCGAAGGCGTCCGCGACCAGCGCGACGACCCTCCGACGTACACCTTCCGTCAGTGGGTGGTCGAGCGTCTCGGCAGCGTCACCTGCCGCGCCGGCCGGCTCTCCACCGTGCGCGGGCTGCTCCACGATCCGTCACCCCTATGTCGTCCGCGCCGTCCCTCAGGAGGCGGCGCCCGGCCTGTCCACCAGTTCGATCTGGTCCACCGCGTTGCACCAGCGGCAGCGGACCGACTCGATGGTCTCACTGACCACCTGCCGCTCCTCGACCGTCGGGTCGCCCGCGAGGTCCAGATGGACGTACTCCACGACCTTGGAGGAGCGGGTCACGTCGAAGCGGGTCAGATTGCCGCACAGCGTGCAGCGCCAGCGGGTCTCGGCGGTCGGCAGGGGAACCGTCGTCATCGTGCCGTCCTTCTTCCTGTTGCCTGTACCAGGTGCGGGAGCCGCGGTGCGCCGTCGAACTGCGGTTGTACTGCCCGTTACCCTACGGCCTCGCCGGTGCACCGGAGCACGGCGAGGCACTCTGTCCAGTTCGACCCCGGTACGCCATGATCTGTCCATGATCGACTGGCGAGCGACGGCTCTCGGTGCCTGGCGGGGCACGCGCGGCGGCCCCACGGTGACCTACGGCCTGATCGCCGCCTGCTGTCTGCTCTTCGCGCTGAGCCCGGTCTCCGGACTCAACCCGGTGTACGGCACGGGCGACGCGCTCCTGGCGGCCCAGGGCACGTACTTCCGCCGCTGGGGCGTGGTCCCCGCCGAGCTGATGAGCGGCGAACCCCGCGCCCTGCTCACGCCGTTCACCGCGCTCTTCGTCCACGGCAGCTGGCTCCACCTGCTCGGGAACATGCTGTTCCTCTACGTCTTCGGCGCGATGGCCGAGGAGCGCATGGGCCCCGTCGCGTTCGCCCTCTTCTACCTGGGCACCGGCTACCTCGCCCTCGTCGGGTACGCGGTGGCGCACGCGAACAGCGAGCAGACGCTCGTCGGGGCGTCCGGGGCGATCTCCGGGGTGCTCGGGGCCTTCCTCTTCCTCTTCCCGCGCTCCCGTGTGACCAGCCTCTTCCCCTTCCTCTTCTTCCTGCCGCTGCGCTTCCCCGCCTGGATCGTGCTGATCTTCTGGTTCGTGCTCCAGTGGCTGGCGGCGCGAGCGGCCGGACCGGGACCCGGCATCGCCTATCTGTCCCATGTGGTGGGCTTCTCCGTCGGCTTCCTCTACGCCTGGGGCCGCTACCGGGGTGGGGATAGAGTGAAGGCTCCAGCCGCGGCGACCGAGGGAGAAAGCCAGCCGTGATCACCGCGATCGTGCTCATCAAGACCAGCGTGGACCGCATCCCCGAGATCGCCGAGTCGATCGCCGCGCTCGACAGCGTCAGCGAGGTCTTCTCGGTGACCGGCACCTACGACCTGATCGCCATGGTCCGGGTGTCGCGCCACGACGACCTGGCGGACGTGATCCCCGGAAGCATCAGCAAGATCCCCGGCGTCGAGGCCACGGACACGCACGTGGCGTTCCGTACGTACTCCCAGCACGACCTGGAGGCGGCCTTCGCCATCGGCCTGGAGTCCTGAGGCCGCGCACGCGTCACGGGTGAAGGGGGTCTCCCGCTCGGGAGGCCCCCTTCACCCGTACGAGTGACTGGTCAGCCGCGGTCCGGGACGCAGCGGCCGTCCTCGGTGCGGTACTTCCACTGCGCGCCGTCCCGGACGAGCTCCTTCACGGCGCCGACGAACCGCTCCACGTGCTCGTCCGGCGTACCGGCGCCGAAGCTCACCCGGATGGCGTTGAGCGAACGCTCGCCGGGCGCGGCCTCGGGGGCGCCGCACTCGCCCGGGTCCTGCGGGTCGCTGCCGAGCAGGGTGCGGACCAGCGGGTGGGCGCAGAACAGGCCGTCGCGGACGCCGATGCCGTACTCGGCGGAGAGCGCGGCGGCGAAGTGGGAGCTGTTCCAGCCCTCCACGACGAAGGAGATGACGCCCACGCGGGGCGCGTCGTCGCCGAAGAGCGAGAGCACCTTGACCTCGGGAACCTCGGCGAGGCCCGCGCGCACCGTGTCGATCAGGTGCTGCTCGCGGGCGACCAGCTGGTCGAAGCCCGCCTCGGTGAGCGCCTTGCAGGCGGAGGCGATGGAGTAGACGCCGATGACGTTCGGGGAGCCGGCCTCGTGGCGGGCGGCGGTGGTGTGCCACTCGACGTCCACGCCGCCGTCGGCCCGGCGCGCCACCGTGCGGGAGGCGCCGCCGCCGGCGAGGTACGGCTCGGCGTCCTGGAGCCAGTCGGAGCGGCCCGCGAGGACGCCCGAGCCGAAGGGCGCGTACAGCTTGTGTCCGGAGAAGGCGACCCAGTCCACGTCCAACTCCTGTACGGAGACGGGGTGGTGGGGCGCGAGCTGGGCGGCGTCGAGCACGATCCGGGCGCCGTGGGCGTGCGCGGCGGCGGCGAGCTCCTTCACCGGCCACAGTTCACCGGTGACGTTCGACGCGCCGGTGACGCAGACCAGGGCGGGGCCGTACGGGTCACGGTCGGCGAGCGCCCGCTCCAGGGTCTCGACGGCCTGCGCCGGGGTGCGCGGCGCGTTGAGGTAGGTGACGCGGGCGTCCTGCCACGGAAGGAGCGAGGCGTGGTGTTCGGTCTCGAAGACGAAGACCTCGCAACCGGCCGGGACGGCTCGGGCGAGCAGGTTGAGCGAGTCGGTGGTGGAGCGGGTGAAGACGACCTGGTCGCCGGGGCGGCAGTCGAGGAACTCGGCGACGGTGACGCGGCTGTTCTCGAAGAGGTCGGTGGAGAGCTGGGAGAGGTAGCCGGCGCCGCGGTGGACGCTGCCGTAGTAGGGGGCGTACGCGGCGACGTCGTCCCACACCCGCTGGAGCGCCGGGGCGCTGGCGGCGTAGTCGAGCGCCGCGTAGGTCACTTCGCCGCCGGTGACGAGCGGGACGGTGACGTCCCGGCCGAGGACGGGCAGCGGGGCGGCGCAGCAGGGGTCGGCGGACTCGGAGCCGGAGACCTCGACGGAGGTCTCGACGGCGGCGGTGTCGACGGCGGCGTTCGGGTATGCGGACATGGCGGTATCTCCCGGCGGGCGGTGCGGAATGGCTTCGGTGATCCCGTACGCGGCCGGACACGGCGGGGTACGGGTGATGCCTCGGAAGACATGGGGGTACGCGAAAGTGACCCTGATCCGAGGGTGAAGTAGGGGCGGATTCGCCCTATCGCATTCGCTTGCTCACGGAAAAAGCTCCTCGAGAGACCAGGACCCCTGGTGTGTCGAGGGGCCCGCGCTTGCCGTAGACCTTGCTGTCTACGGCCTGGTCTTCACCCGGGGCACCCCGCCACGGACGGAGGGTTGCCGGACAGCAAGCCGGGGCTTCGTAGCTGTCACTCATGACCTGGCATGCATCCTGCCACATGATCGCCGATGCGCAAGACCCCGGTCCGCATGCTGGACCGGGGCCTTGGGGGCGAACTACGCGTTGCTGGCGGCGATCCAGCGCTCCAGGGCCCGGCGGGCCGCCCCTGAGTCGATCGCCTCGGCGCCCTTCGCGATGCCGGCCCGCAGCTGCTCCACGAGGGTGCCCTCGCCCGGTTCGAGCGCGGTGAGCGCGGCCGCGGTGTTGAGGAGCACCGCGTCCCGTACGGGCCCGGTCTCCCCCGCGAGCAGCCGCCGGGCCACGTCGGCGTTGAACGAGGCGTCCGCGCCGCGCAGCGCCTCCAGGGGTACGAGGTCGATGCCCACGTCCCGCGGGTCGAAGCGCTCCTCGGTGACCGTGCCGCCGCGGACGACCCACACCCGGGAGGTGGAGGTGGTCGTCAGCTCGTCCAGGCCGTCGTCGCCGCGGAAGACCAGGGCGGAGTTGCCGCGCTCGGCGAAGACCCCGGCCACGATCGGCGCCATGCGTGCGTCGGCGACGCCGACGGCCTGGGCCCGTACCTTGGCCGGGTTGGTCAGCGGGCCGAGGACGTTGAAGGTCGTGCGGATCCCCAGCTGGCCGCGCGCGGCGGCGACGTGCCGCAGCGCCGGGTGGAACTTCACCGCGAAGCAGATGGTGATGCCGGCTTCCTCGGCGACCTCGGCGACCCGCTGCGGGGTCAGATGCAGATTGATGCCGAGCTTCTCCAGCACGTCGGAGGAGCCGGAGGCGGAGGACGCGGCGCGGTTGCCGTGCTTGACGACCTTCGCACCCGTGCCGGCGGCCACGATCGACGCCATCGTGGAGATGTTGACGGTCTTGGCGCCGTCGCCGCCGGTGCCGACGATGTCGACGGCGGGACCCGGCACCTCGATCACGTTGGCGTGCTCGTACATGCTCCGTACGAGGCCGGTGATCTCCGCGACCGTCTCGCCCTTGGCCCGCAGCGCCACCATGAATCCGGCGATCTGGGCGTCGGTGGCCTCGCCGCGCATGATCAGGTCCATCGCCCAGGCCGTGTCGTCGGCGGCGAGGTCGCGGCCGTCGAGCAGGCCGTTCAGGAGGACGGGCCAGGAGCGGCCCGCCGACGTAGGTCCTCCAGCGGGGGTCGCAGCGCTCATGGCAGCTCCTGGATCGTCACGTAGGGAAAGACAAGTGCCACCCTATCGAGCCCGGGAGACGGCGAAGAGCCCCGTCCATCGAATGGACGGGGCTCTCACCGTGGCGACCTACGTCATCGGAAGGTCAGGGGATCAGTGGTGGCCGTGGCCGCTCTGGATCTCCTTGTACTCCTCCGAGGTGGGCTTGGCGACCTGGCTGTCGCCGCCGTAGTAGCCCTTGTTGAGCTTGACCCGGAGCTTCTCGATCGCGCCGATCTTGCGCTCCACGCCGTTCTCGTCGACGGCCGGCGGCAGCGCCGCGGGCTCGTACTGCTCGTGCGCCGTGAGGCGGTGCAGCTCGCCCTGGCTGAGCGGCTCGTGGACCTCGACGAACTCACCGTGCGGCAGGCGCTTGATGATGCCCGACTCGCGGCCGTGCAGCACCTTGTCCTTGTCCCGGCGCTGGAGGCCGAGGCAGATCCGCTTGGTGACGATGAACGCGATGACCGGGCCGACGAAGAAGAAGATCCGCACGAACCAGGTGATCGAGTTGATCGACAGGTGGAAGTGGGTCGCCCAGAGGTCGTTTCCACCACCCACGAGCATGATCATGTACGCGGTGATCCAGGCGACACCGAAGCCGGTGCGCGTCGGAGCGTTGCGCGGGCGCTGCGAGATGTGGTGCTCGCGCTTGTCGCCGGTGATCCAGGACTCGATGAACGGGTACACCGCGATCGCGCCGAGCACCGCCGGGAAGATCGCCAGCGGGATCATCACGCCCAGGACGAGCGTGTGGCCCCAGAGGTTGATCTCCCAGCCCGGCATGACACGGATCAGACCCTCGGCGAAGCCCATGTACCAGTCGGGCTGGGCGCCGGTGGACACCTGGTCCGGTCGGTACGGGCCGAGGGCCCAGATCGGGTTGATCGAGGCGATCGCCGAGATGACCGCGATGACACCGAAGACCAGGAAGAAGAAGCCTCCGGCCTTCGCCATGTACACGGGCAGCAGCGGCATGCCGACGACGTTCTTGTTCGTGCGGCCGGGGCCCTCGTAGTGCGTGTGCTTGTGGACGACCACCAGGATGAGGTGGGCGACCACCAGGCCCAGCATGATGCCGGGCAGCAGGAGCACGTGCGCCGAGTAGAACCGGGCCACGAAGTCGCCGCCGGGGAACTCCCCGCCGAACAGGAACATCGAGAGGTAGGTGCCGACGACCGGCACCGACAGGATCGCGCCCTGCATGAAGCGGACACCGGTGCCGGAGAGCAGGTCGTCCGGGAGCGAGTAACCGGTGAAACCGGTGAACATGCCCAGGAAGAACAGCAGGAAGCCGAACAGCCAGTTGATCTCACGCGGCTTGCGGAACGCGCCGGTGAAGAACACGCGCATCATGTGCACGAACATGCCGGCGAGGAAGATCAGCGCCGCCCAGTGGTGGATCTGCCGGATCAGCAGACCACCGCGCACCTCGAAGGAGATGTGCATGGTCGAGTTGAACGCCTCGGACATCAGCTGTCCCTGGAGCGGGACGTACGGTCCGACGTACTCCACCTCGTTCATCGACGGGTGGAAGAACATCGTCAGATAGACGCCCGTCAGGATGATGATGAGGAAGCTGTAGAGGCAGATCTCGCCCAGCATGAAGGACCAGTGGTCCGGGAAGATCTTCCGCATGTTGGCCTTGGCCAGCGTGTAGATCCCCAGGCGACCGTCGGCCCAGTCGGCGACCCGCTCACCGGCGGGTGCCTTCTTGTTCGTATCGGTCACGGTGCTCATCCGCGCTCCCAGAAGGCAGGACCGACGGGCTCGTCGAAGTCGCCGAGCGCCTCCAGGAAGCCCTTGTCGTTCACACCGATCCGCAGCTGCGGAAGGGCGTGACCGGCCGGGCCGAAGATGACGCGGGCGCCGTCGGAGAGGTCGAAGGTGGACTGGTGGCACGGGCAGAGCACGTGATGCGTCTGCTGCTCGTACAGGGAGATCGGGCAACCCACGTGGGTGCAGATCTTCGAGAAGGCGACCACGCCCTGGTGCGACCACTCGAGCTCGCGCTTGTCCTTGATGTCCTCCGGCTGGATCCGGACGATCATCAGGGCAGCCTTGGCGATCTCGGTCTGGAAGTCGTGGTCGTGCTCCGACATGCCCTCGGGCATCGCGAAGGTCAGCGAACCGACCGCGACGTCCTCGGGACGCAGCGGCTCGTGCGTGTTCATGTTGATCAGCTGCTTGCCGCGGGCCCACTTGGTGGTCCGGAGCTTCTTCTCGGGCAGCGGACCCATGTCACGCAGGAGCATGACGCCGGAGAGCGGGACGAGCGCCAGCGCACCGAACATCGTGTTGCGGATGAGCTTGCGGCGGCCGAAGCCGGACTCGGCGGCACCGGCCGCGAAGTCCGCCATGACCTGCGCCTTGACCTCGGGCGACGCCGCCATCGGGTGACGCTCGTCGGCGACCTCGACGTCGGACATCAGGGTGCGGGCCCAGTGGACCGCCCCCGCGCCGATGAAGAAGAGAGCCAGGCCGAGCGTCCAGCCCAGGGCGAAGTTGAGCGCGGACACCCGGCCGAAGGGCCAGATGTACACGATCTTGTCGACCGGGAAGATCACGTACGAGGCGATGAAGCCGACGGTGGCCAGCATCGACAGCACGAACATGAAGGCGACCGCACGCTCGGACCGGCGGGCGGCCCGCTCGTCGATGTCCTGGATGCGCGGCTTGTGGGGCGGAAGGCCCGGGTCGGCGAACGGGTCGTCGGCGACCTTCACCGCGCCGTGCGCGGTGTCCTGCCCTGCCGGCAGGTTCTCTTCTGGAATCTCTTGGGTACTCATGACTTCTTGGCCTTAGCGGTGTGGGCCGCGACCCAGACGGCAACTGCGATGAGCGCACCCAGACCGAAGACCCAGGCGAACAGACCCTCGGAGACGGGGCCGAGGCCACCGAGCGAGAGACCGCCCGGGCTGTCGGCCTTGTCGCTGTTGACGGCCTGGACGTACGCGATGATGTCCTGCTTCTGCTTCTCCGGCATGGTCGTGTCCGGGAAGGAGGGCATGTTCTGCGGGCCGGTCTGCATGGCCTCGTACAGGTGCTTCGGGCTCACGCCTTCGAGGTTGGGGGCGTACTTGCCGTTGCTCAGCGCGCCGCCCTCACCGGTGAAGTTGTGGCACTGGGCACAGTTGTTGCGGAACAGCTCGCCACCCTTGGCGATGTCGGCACCGGAAGGGTCGTACTGCTCCGGCGTCGGCGTGATCGGGCCCGCGCCGAGGGAGGCCACGTACGCCGCGAGCTGATCGATGTCGGCCTGCGAGTAGATGACCTTCTTCTTCGGGACCTGGGCGCCCGGCTGCTGGGCCGGCATGCGGCCCGTGCCGACCTGGAAGTCGACGGAGGCCGAACCGACGCCGACGAGGGACGGGCCGTCAGAGGTGCCCTGACCGCCGGTTCCGTGGCAGCTGGCGCAGCCGACGGAGTAGAGCTTCTTGCCCTCCTCGATCGCGAGGGACTGGGCGGTTTCATCGGCCTTCGCCGTGCCCGCGGGCGCGAACGCGGCGTACAGCCCCCCAGTGGCCGCCAGCGCGAGTAGGAGGACGACGACCGCCGCCAGCGGATGGCGTCGTCGTGCGGAGAGCTTTTTCACGGATTACCCCGGTGTCAGGATCTTCTGCGTCGATGCTTGCTGGATGTCTCGGTCCGCCGGGAGGCGGAACCGATTACTTGATCATGTAGATCGTGGCGAAGAGGCCGATCCAGACGACATCGACGAAGTGCCAGTAGTAGGACACGACGATGGCGGCGGTTGCCTGCTCGTGGGTGAACCTCTTGGCGGCGTACGTCCGGCCGAGGACCAGCAGGAAGGCGATGAGACCGCCCGTCACGTGCAGGCCGTGGAAGCCGGTGGTCAGGTAGAACACGGAGCCGTACGGGTCCGACGAGAGCGAGAGGCCCTCGTGCTTGACCAGCTCGGTGTACTCGAAGACCTGGCCGCCGATGAAGATCGCACCCATCACGAACGTGATGATGAACCACGTCCTGAGCTTCTTCACGTCGCCCCGCTCGGCAGCGAATACGCCGAGCTGACAGGTGAGGGAGGAGAGCACCAGGATCGTGGTGTTGGCCGCCGAGAACGGGAAGGCCAAGGCCGAGGCCTTTTCCGCCCAGAACTCGGGACCGGTCACCGATCGCAGGGTGAAGTACATCGCGAAGAGGGCCGCGAAGAACATCAGCTCGGAGCTCAACCAGATGATGGTTCCGACGCTGGTGAGGTTCGGTCGATTGACCGACGGGTGCGCGTGCCCTGTTTCTACTGTCGTTACTGTCGCCACGACCGACATTATGTCGGTCGCTTATCCCGCCCTCACTCCGGGGGGTGCCGTTCGGAGTGTCAGGGGGGCGTGTCCAGCCCGAACGGCCCATCGGAAGCCCCTTCGAACAGGTGCTGAACGGGTGTTGACGGGGTGTGGACCGGAGTAGCATCCCGCGCATCGATCGACGACCTTCCCACGGACTTCCCCACGGAGGAACGATGCAGTCGAGTGCCACGGTCCTGGTCTACAGCGACGACGCGAACACCCGCGCGCAGGTGCGCCTCGCCGCCGGGCGCAGGCCCGCGGCCGACGTCCCGCCGGTCGAGTTCGTGGAGTGCGCGACGCTGCCGGCGGTGCTGAAGCACCTGGACGAGGGCGGTATCGACGTCTGCGTCCTGGACGGCGAGGCGGTGCCCGCCGGCGGTATGGGCGTCTGCCGGCAGATCAAGGACGAGATCTTCCGCTGCCCGCCGGTGCTGCTGCTCATCGGGCGCCCCCAGGACGCCTGGCTGGCCACCTGGAGCCGCGCGGACGCCGCGATCACCCTTCCGGTGGAACCGGTCGAGTTCGCGGCGTCCCTGGCCGCCCTGCTGCGTTCCCGCCTCGCGATCGACGCGTAACCCTCCGGCGAGTGAGCCGAAGGGGCGCGCCGGGGGAACAGGGCCGAGCACGGTCGGCCCTGTGAGCCCGGCTGAAGCGCCCCGGAGGCGAACCGAGCCTCAAAAAGAGAGGGGCCGGAGGCGGGCTTTGGCGTCCTCGGTGGCGGTCGGGTCTCCCGATTCCTCCACCAGGGCGCTGCCCTTGCGCCACTTGTCCCACGGCATGTTCCAGTCGCCGAAGCCGTTGCCGAAGGTGTCCATCGTGTCGCCGTAGCTGTTGACGGTCTTCACGATGTCGCCGGGGCGGACGGTCTCGTAGAACCAGGCCGCGTTCCCGGTCGACATGCCGACACAGCCGTGGCTGACGTTCGCCACACCCTGCGAGCCGACGGACCACGGCGCGGCGTGGACGTATTCGCCGCTCCATGTCACCCGGGTGGCGTAGTAGACCGGCAGGTCGTACGACTCCGAACTGCCTTCCGAGATGCCGATGCTGGTGCCCCGCATCCGGACGTAGTACTCCTTGCCGAGCACGACCTTGATGCCGTTGCGGGTGGAGAAGCCCGGCTTGCCGGTGGTCACCGGAATGGTGTTGATCACTTCTCCGTTGCGCCGGACGGTCATGTAGTGCGAGCCGGCGTCCGCGACGGCCTCGACGCGGTCGCCGATGGTGAGCTTCAGCGGCTTGGACGCGCCGCCGTAGAGCTTGTCGCCCACCTTGAGGCCGTCCAGGTTGGCGGTGGCGGTGATGCGCGCGCCGGCGGGCCAGTACTCCTTCGGCCGGAAGTGCAGCTTCTTGTCGTCCACCCAGTACCAGGAGCCCTCCACGGCGGGCGTGGAGCGGATCTTGAGGGCCCGCTCGACGACCGCGCGGGCCGCCCGGTCCTTCACGGGGAGGGCGAGGTCCGCGGTGATCGGCTGTCCGACGCCGTACGTGCCCGTCTCCGGCCCGAAGGTGACGGTCAGGGCCCGTTTGGCCGGGGCTGTCTCGAACGTGTACGTACGGGCACCTGGGGCGCCGTCCTCGTCTTCGGTGGCCACCCGGACCGTGTAGCGGGTGCCGGCCGCCAGGGAGGCCGTGGAGCGCCAGCGCTGCCCGTCCGCGGTGAGTTCACCCGCCAGGTGGCGTCCTGCGGCGTCGACGGCGGTGACGTCGGTGATCCGGCCGTCCTCGCCCTTGGCGGAGATCTCCAGGGGCTTCTCCGGGTCCGCCTTGGCGCCGTCGGCCGCGGTACTGATGGCGAGCTGGTCCGCCGCGTCGTAGGGCTTCACCGACAGCGGATGGCCGTCGGAGCCCGCGCACGCCGTGGCGGTCGCGGTGACGGTGACGGCCAGAAGAGTGCAGCTCAGAACAGTCCGAATGCGCGGCGTGTCGTTCATGACTTCACGCTAAGGACAATCCTCCGCACCAGCGCGTCGAGTACGGCAAACGAGGGGCCCGGCCGCTTCGGTGACGAAGCGTCCGGGCCCCTCGGGTGCTCCGTTACGGAGCGGGGTACCGCTGTTGCTGCTACTGGTTCTGGTTCTCACCGCGGTAGAACTCGAACACCCAGCCGAACAGGCCGATGAGGAGCAGCGGAGCCGAGAAGTACAGGATCCACCAGCCCATCGCGACGGCGAGGAAGGCGAGCGCACCACCGACGGCCAGCGAAAGCGGCTGCCAGCTGTGCGGGGCGAAGAAGCCCACCTCACCGGCCTCGTCCGCGACGTCGGCTTCCTTGTTGTCCTGCGCCATCGCGTCGACACGCTTGGCCGTGAAGGCCAGGTAGTAGCCGATCATGATGGACAGGCCGAACGCCAGGAACAGCGCCGTCGTACCGACCGGCTCCTTCGACCACACGCCGTACAGGACGGCCATGGCGAGGATGAAGACGCTCAGCCAGATGAACATCTTGCCTTGGATCTTCACTTGCCGGCCTCCTTCGCGCCCGCGAGGGCCTCGGCCACGTGCCCCTTGTTCTCCAGCTGGTCGACAGCGGCGATCTCAGGGTGGTGCAGGTCGAACGCCGGGGATTCGGAGCGGATCCGCGGCAGGGTGAGGAAGTTGTGCCGCGGCGGCGGGCAGGACGTCGCCCACTCGAGCGAACGGCCGTAGCCCCACGGGTCGTCGACCTCGATCTTCTTGCCGTACTTGGCGGTCTTCCAGACGTTGTACATGAACGGCAGGATCGACAGACCGAGCAGGAAGGAGGAGATCGTCGAGATCGTGTTCAGCGCGGTGAAGCCGTCGGCGTCGAGGTAGTCCGCGTAACGACGCGGCATGCCCTCGGCACCGAGCCAGTGCTGCACCAGGAAGGTGCCGTGGAAGCCGATGAACAGCGTCCAGAACGTGATCTTGCCGAGTCGCTCGTCCAGCATCTTGCCGGTGAACTTCGGCCACCAGAAGTGGAAGCCGGCGAACATCGCGAAGACCACGGTGCCGAAGACGACGTAGTGGAAGTGCGCGACGACGAAGTACGAGTCGGAGACGTGGAAGTCCATCGGCGGCGAGGCCAGGATGACGCCCGTCAGACCACCGAAGGTGAAGGTGATCAGGAAGCCGATCGTCCAGAGCATCGGTGTCTCGAACGACAACGAGCCCTTCCACATCGTTCCGATCCAGTTGAAGAACTTCACGCCTGTCGGTACGGCGATGAGGAACGTCATGAAGGAGAAGAACGGTAGGAGCACGCCGCCTGTGACGTACATGTGGTGCGCCCACACGGTCACGGACAGGCCGGCGATCGCGATCGTCGCGGCCACCAGACCGATGTAGCCGAACATCGGCTTACGGCTGAAGACCGGGATGATCTCGGAGACGATGCCGAAGAACGGCAGCGCGATGATGTACACCTCTGGGTGGCCGAAGAACCAGAAGAGGTGCTGCCACAGCAGCGCTCCACCGTTGGCCGCGTCGAAGATGTGCGAGCCGAACTTGCGGTCCGCCTCCAGGGCGAACAGCGCGGCCGCCAGGACCGGGAAGGCCAGCAGGACCAGAACACCGGTCAGCAGCACGTTCCAGACGAAGATCGGCATGCGGAACATCGTCATGCCCGGAGCGCGCATGCAGATGATCGTGGTGATGAAGTTGACCGAACCGAGGATCGTGCCGAAGCCGGAGAAGGCCAGACCCATGATCCAGAGGTCGGCGCCGACACCCGGCGAGCGGACGGCGTCCGACAGCGGGGAGTAGGCGAACCAGCCGAAGTCGGCCGCACCCTGCGGGGTGAGGAAGCCACCGACCGCCATGAGCGAGCCGAAGAGGTACAGCCAGTACGCGAACATGTTCAGCCGCGGGAACGCCACGTCGGGCGCGCCGATCTGCAGCGGCATGATCCAGTTCGCGAATCCGGCGAACAGCGGCGTCGCGAACATCAGCAGCATGATCGTGCCGTGCATCGTGAACGCCTGGTTGAACTGCTCGTTCGACATGATCTGCGTACCCGGACGGGCCAGCTCGGCGCGCATGAAGAGCGCCATGAGTCCGCCGATGCAGAAGAAAGCGAACGACGTGACCAGGTACATCGTCCCGATCGTCTTGTGATCGGTGGTGGTCAGCCACTTGATCACGACGTTGCCGGGCTGCTTGCGCCGTACGGGCAGCTCGTTCTCGTACGAGTCCTCAGCTGCGGCGGCACCCTGGGTTTCGTTGTGGATGCTCACAGTTGGTTCTTCTCCGCATTCCTGGCCGGGTCCGTCTGCTCGATGCCAGACGGGATGTAGCCGGTCTGCCCCTTCTCGGCCAGCTCCTTCAGGTGCTGCTGGTAGCGCTCCGGAGAGACCACCTTGACGTTGAAGAGCATCCGGGAGTGGTCGACACCGCACAGCTCGGCGCACTTGCCGAGGAAGGTGCCCTCCTGGCTCGGAGTCACCTCGAAGACGTTGGTGTGACCCGGGATGACGTCCTGCTTGAACAGGAAGGGGACCACCCAGAAGGAGTGGATGACGTCACGGGAGGTCAGGACGAACCGGACCTTCTCGCCCTTCGGCAGCCACAGGGTCGGACCCGGGTTGCCGGTCTGCGGGTTCCGGTCGCCGGGGATACCGGCGTCGTAGACACCGCCGGCGTTCTCCGGGAACGCCTCCAGGAACTTGTCCGGGATCGCGGCGAGGTTCTTGTCCGTCTTGGCGTCGCCCTTCACACCGGGCACGTTCTCGACGTAGTTGAAGCCCCAGCTCCACTGGTAGCCGACCACGTTGACCGTGTGCGCCGGCTTGGGCGTGAGCGCGAGGAGCTTCGACTCGTCGCGTGCGGTGAAGTAGAACAGCACCGAGACGATGATGAGCGGGGTGACCGTGTACAGCGCCTCGATGGGCATGTTGTACCGGGTCTGCGGAGGTACCTCGATCTTGGTCCGGCTGCGCCGGTGGAAGAAGACTGACCAGAGGATCAGGCCCCACACCAGGATTCCGGTGATGAGCGCGGCCGCCCACGAACCCTGCCAGAGGGAGAGGATCGTAGGTGCCTCTTCCGTGACCGGAGTGGGCATACCAAGGCGGGGGAAGTCTTCCCAGTTGTACGAGCAGCCCGTGGCTGTCGCCAGGATCAGGCCCGCAGTCAGCACCTGCGGCAGCTTCCGCCGCATCGGGCGCCGCGACGAGCGGTCGGAGCCGTTGGGACTCACGTAGCGCCTTCCCGAGAGTCTCGGCCCGCGTTGGTCGGCCACGGCCGTCCGTCTCGCTGGTCGGTCGCCGCCCCGGCCGCGGGCAGGGGTTTGGATGTTTATGCGGACCAAACCCTACTGGACGCTATTTGGGGTCGCGCGGGGAGGGTGCCCAACGCGCCGTCCGAGTCCCCGAAGGGGTGGAGTCCGGGGTTCCGGAGGGGGGTCCCAGGCGGCCGTTCGGCGGTCTGCCGTCGTACCGGGGCGGCCTTCTGACGAGTGCTCACGAGAAGCGGACGGGCGGGCGGACGGCGGTGTGGACGGATGTACGGGCCGGGCGCGTCGGGCGTGTCGGCCGGGCGGGCGGCGGGGCCGGTCCGGCGGGTCGGGGAGGGGTGGCCCCGCGGGTCGGGGCAGGTCGGCCCTACCGTGGGCGGATGCCGTACTTCGACGCCGCGTCCGCCGCACCCCTGCACCCCGTCGCCCGCCAGGCGCTGCTCGCCTCCCTGGACGAGGGCTGGGCCGATCCGGCCCGGCTGTACCGGGAGGGGAGGCGGGCCCGGCTGCTGCTCGACGCGGCGCGGGAGGCCGCGGCGGAGGCGGTGGGGTGCCGCCCGGACGAGCTCGTGTTCACTCCTTCGGGAACGCGCGCGGTTCACGCCGGGATCTCGGGCGCCCTCGCGGGCCGTCGGCGTGTCGGGACCGGCCTCGTCGTGTCGGCGGTCGAGCACTCCTCCGTCCTGCACGCGGCGGAGCGTCACGCGGCGGCGGGCAGCTCGGTCACCGAGGTGCCGGTGGGCCGCTCCGGCGCGGTGGACGCGGCCGTCTTCGGCGGGGCGCTCGCGCCCGGCACGGCGCTCGCCTGCCTCCAGTCGGCCAATCACGAGGTGGGGACGGAGCAGCCGGTCGCGGAGGTCGCCGAGGCCTGCCGGGCGGCGGGCGTGCCGCTGCTCGTGGACGCGGCCCAGTCGCTGGGCTGGGGGCCGGTGGAGGGCGGCTGGTCGCTGCTCGCGGCGAGCGCGCACAAGTGGGGCGGGCCGGCGGGCGTGGGGCTGCTCGCCGTACGGAAGGGGGTGCGGTTCGCGCCCCAAGGCCCCTTGGACGAACGGGAGTCGGGTCGGGCGCCCGGTTTCGAGAACCTGCCGGCGATCGTGGCGGCGGCGGCCTCGCTGCGGGCGGTCCGGGCGGAGGCGGCGGCCGAGGCGGCCCGGCTGCGGGGTCTGGTGGACCGGATCCGGGCGCGGGTGCCGGAACTGGTGCCGGACGTGGAGGTGGTGGGCGATCCGGTGCGCCGGCTCCCCCATCTCGTCACCTTCTCCTGTCTCTATGTCGACGGAGAGACCTTGCTGCACGAGCTGGACCGGGAGGGTTTCTCCGTTTCGTCCGGTTCGTCGTGTACGAGTTCGACGCTGACGCCCAGCCATGTGCTGCGTGCGATGGGGGTGCTGAGCGAGGGGAACGTCCGGGTGTCCCTGCCGGCCGGCACCCCGGCGGAGGATGTGGACCGGTTCCTCGACGTGCTGCCGGGGGTGGTCGCCGGGGTACGGGAGCGGCTCGGCGCCCCGACGGCAGCGGCCGCGGTCCCGGCGGCCGGCTCCGGCTCGCTCGTGGTGGACGCGCTCGGCCGGCGCTGCCCGATCCCGGTGATCGAGCTGGCGAAGGTGATCGGCGACGTGCCGGTCGGGGGGACGGTGACCGTCCTCTCCGACGACGAGGCGGCCCGCCTCGACATCCCGGCCTGGTGCGAGATGCGCGGCCAGGAGTACGTGGGCGAGGAGCCCTCCGAGCGGGGCGGCGTCGCGTACGTGGTGCGGCGGGTGGCCTGAGAGCCGCCCGCCGCACCCCGCACGGGGGCGTGTCAGCCCAGGTGGGACTGGACCTCGGCGGCGGCCTCGTCGCCGTACGCCTTGGTGAAGCGGTCCATGAAGTTGGCGCGGCGCAGGGTGTACTCCTGCGTGCCCAGGGTCTCGATGACGAGGGTGGCGAGCATGCAGCCGACCTGGGCGGCGCGCTCCAGGCCGACGCCCCAGTGCAGGCCGGTCAGGAAGCCGGCGCGGAAGGCGTCGCCGACGCCGGTCGGGTCGACCTTGGCCGTCTCCTCGGGGCAGCCGACCTCGATCGGGGTCTCGCCGACGCGCTCGATGCGGACACCGCGCGAGCCGAGGGTGGTGATCCGGTGGCCGACGCGGGAGAGGATCTCCGCCTCGGTCCAGCCCGTCTTCGACTCGATGAGGCCCTTCTCGTACTCGTTGGAGAAGAGGTACGTGGACCCGTCGAGGAGGGTACGGATCTCCTCGCCGTCCATGCGCGCGATCTGCTGCGAGAAGTCGGCGGCGAACGGGATCGACCGGGAGCGGCACTCCTCGGTGTGGCGGAGCATCGCCTCGGGGTCGTCGGCGCCGATCAGGACCAGGTCGAGGCCGCCCACGCGGTCGGCGACGGCCTTGAGCTCGATCAGCCGGGCCTCGCTCATCGCGCCCGTGTAGAAGGAGCCGATCTGGTTGTGGTCCTTGTCCGTGGTGCAGACGAAGCGCGCCGTGTGCAGCACCTCGGAGATCCGCACCGAGGACGTGTCGACGCCGTGGCGGTCGAGCCAGGCGCGGTACTCGTCGAAGTCGAAGCCGGCGGCGCCCACGAGGAGCGGGCGGCTGCCGAGCTGGCCCATGCCGAAGCAGATGTTGGCCGCGACGCCTCCCCGGCGCACGTCGAGGTTGTCGACGAGGAACGAGAGGGACACCGTGTGGAGCTGGTCGGCCACGAGCTGGTCGGCGAACCTTCCAGGGAAGGTCATGAGGTGGTCGGTGGCGATGGAGCCGGTGACTGCGATACGCACGGCGGGGTGCTCCTGCGGGAAGGCGGTAATGACAGTTCACGCTATCTGGTGGGACGCGCGCTGCCGAACAGTGGAAACTACCCCAGAGTAGGCCTTTTCTCCGGAGCACCGGGGTGCATACGGTGCGCCCATGAGCCTGCACCCCGCTCCCCGTGAGCGTCACGAGTCCGAGCTGAGCCTCGCCCAGCTGCGCGGCGACAGCGCGCGGATGGTCCCGCACTGGGTCACGCCGGCCCCGCCGGTGCCCGCCCCGGTCTCCCCCGCGCTGATCCACGGGGTGGTCGTACCGGCCGCCTCGGCACGGCTGATCGACGCCACCGCCGAGTACGGCGGCTGACGGACGGAACCGTCCGCCCGCCCGCTCCGTCCCACCGGTGTCTTCCCCACAGGGATGCCAGGTCCGAAGGAGCGATGCCGTGAGCGGTACGGAGAACGGTCGGAGGCGGCGGAGGCTGCTCACCGCCTCGGTGGCGGCGGGAGTCCTGCTCGCCGGTGGCGGCGGGGTGTACCTCGCCGTCGCCGCGACGGCGCCCGGCGAGGCCACGCCCGCCGGGTCGGAGAGCCGGGCCGACAAGGCGGCCGTGCCCCCGCCGCTCCGCCTCGGGGGCGGGAGCGGCGGCACGGGTGACGGCGGTACGGGTGACGGTCCCGGTATCGCGCCCGGCGAGCCCGACCCCGGCGGCGGCCCGAACGGGACCGTCTACACAGCCAAGGGCCCGCTCCCCCAAGGGCCCTCCTCGGCCGCGGTCCACCGGCCCGAGGGCCTGGTCACCTCGGCGGAGGTGACCAGGCTGGCCGAAGCGCTCGGTCTCTCCGGGAGCCCCTCCCTGGTGGGTGAGGTCTGGACGATCCGGCCGGAGAAGGACGGCTCGGGAGCCCGCCTCGACGTGGCTCGGAAGGCGCCCGGGAACTGGACGTACTCCTGGTACGACGGCGGCCCGGCCGGCGACAGCTGCCTCAAGGGCAAGGCGTGTCCTCCGCCGGGCGAGACGAAGCCCTTCCCCGGTGGTTCGCCGGTGAGCGAGGCGGCGGCGAAGGCGGCGGCCGCGCCCGTCCTGAAGGCGATCGGCCAGGACGACGCCAAGGTGTCGGCGACGCAGGTGATGAACGGCTCGGTCCGGGTGGTCAACGCCGAGCCGGTGGTGGGCGGGCTCCCGACGTACGGCTGGTCGACGGGGCTCCACATCGGGCCGGACGGCCGGCCGGTCGCCGGGAGCGGGATGCTCAAGGAGCCGGTGAAGGGCGACACGTACCCGGCGATCGGGGCGGAGAAGGCGCTCGCCGAGCTGAACGAGGCCTCGAAGGGCACCGGCCCGATCGGCATCGGCGGCTGCGCCACCGCCCCGCCGGCCGGGGAGCCGGAGGCGGGGAAGCCCGACGCCCCGATGCCGGAGGCCGGGAAGCCCGACGCCGGAATGCCGGACTCGGGGAAGCCGACCGCCGGGAGGCCCGACCTCGGCGAGCCGAGCACCGGGTCGGACGCCCCGGGCGCGCCCTGCCAGACGATCGTGGACATGGCGCAGCCGGACCAGGTGCCGGTGACGCGCGCGGTGTTCGGTCTGGTCGCGCAGGACGTGGACGGCGCGCGGCTGCTCGTACCGGCGTGGCTGTTCACGGCGGACCCCGCGGACGCTGCGCCATACACGGTGACGCAGACGGCGGTGGCCCCGGAGTTCCTGGCGCCGCCGGCTAAGCCGTCGCCCTCGCCGACGCCGGAGCCCGACGAGGGCACCTCTCCGGCGCGGCAGATCGAGTCGTTCCGGACCGAGGGGGACGGCCGGAAGCTGACCGTCACCTTCTGGGGCGGGGTGTGCAGCGACTACACGGTGACGGCCCGGGAGAGCGCGGACCGGGTCACGGTGCGGGTGAAGGAGACGCCCACCGAACCGGGCAAGGCGTGCATCGCCATCGCGGTCGAGGTGACGAAGTCGGTGACGCTCGACCGGCCGCTGGGCGACCGGCCCGTCGTCGACGCGGCGAGCGGGGAGGCCGTACCTCGTCGGTAGACCTGTCGGCACATGCGCGAGGGCGGCGGCCCGGGAGTCCCGGGCCGCCGCCCTCGCGTTCGTGCGGGTGGTGCGACTTAGCTGAACGAGTCGCCGCAGGCGCAGGAGCCCGTGGCGTTCGGGTTGTCGATCGTGAAGCCCTGCTTCTCGATGGTGTCGACGAAGTCGATCGAGGCACCACCGAGGTACGGGGCGCTCATGCGGTCGGTGACGACCTTGACTCCGTCGAAGTCCTTCACGACATCGCCGTCGAGCGAACGCTCGTCGAAGAACAGCTGGTAACGCAGGCCGGAGCAGCCACCGGGCTGTACGGCGACGCGCAGGGCCAGGTCCTCGCGGCCTTCCTGGTCGAGGAGGGCCTTGACCTTGGCCGCGGCGGCGTCGGACAGGAGGATGCCGTCGCTGACAGTGGTCTTCTCGTCCGATACGGACATCTGCTTCTCTCCCGGTGTGTACGGAGACTGCTTGCCGACAGTGGTAACCGCCGGTGCCCCGGATTCATTCCGGGCCGCGTGGGGTCTTCCTCATTCATGCTCGCACACCCTGTCCAGGAGCGCGGACGGCGAATTCGTCACATCGACACTATGGACATCGTCAACGTGACGTGAAGCGGTTATGATAGATAACGTCATTTCGACGAAAAGGTTCCCCGAAGAAAGGGTGCGTGACGTGACCACCGCCCAGCCCCTGGATGTTCAGCCGACGCCGCTCGCGCTGCTCCTGCTCGGCCGCGAGGCCGACCCGAAGAGCGAGCGCGGCGTGGAGTGTCCGGGCGATCTCCCGTCGCCCTCCGACCCGGACCTCGTGGAGCGCGCCCGCGCCGCCAAGGAGAAGCTCGGGGACAAGGTCTTCGTGCTCGGCCACCACTACCAGCGTGACGAGGTCATCCAGTTCGCCGACGTCACCGGCGACTCGTTCAAGCTCGCGCGCGACGCCGCCGCCAAGCCGGAGGCCGAGTACATCGTCTTCTGCGGCGTGCACTTCATGGCGGAGTCGGCCGACATCCTCACCACCGACGACCAGAAGGTCGTCCTGCCGGACCTGGCGGCCGGCTGCTCGATGGCCGACATGGCCACCGCCGAGCAGGTCGCCGAGTGCTGGGACGTGCTGACCGAGGCCGGCATCGCCGAGCAGGTCGTGCCCGTCTCGTACATGAACTCCTCGGCCGACATCAAGGCCTTCACCGGCAAGCACGGGGGCACGATCTGCACCTCGTCGAACGCCAAGCGCGCGCTGGACTGGGCCTTCGAGCAGGGCGAGAAGATCCTCTTCCTGCCGGACCAGCACCTGGGCCGCAACACCGCCGTCCGCGACATGGGCCTGTCCCTGGACGACTGCGTGCTCTACAACCCGCACAAGCCCAACGGCGGGCTCACCGTCGAGGAGCTGCGCGCCGCGAAGATGATCCTGTGGCGGGGTCACTGCTCGGTGCACGGCCGCTTCTCGCTGGACTCGGTCAACGACGTCCGTGAGCGCATCCCGGGCGTGAACGTGCTGGTCCACCCGGAGTGCAAGCACGAGGTCGTCGCCGCCGCGGACTACGTGGGCTCGACCGAGTACATCATCAACACCCTGGACGCGGCCCCGGCCGGTTCGAAGTGGGCGATCGGCACCGAGCTGAACCTGGTCCGGCGCGTGGCCAACGCGCACCCGGACAAGGAGATCGTCTTCCTCGACAAGACGGTCTGCTTCTGCTCGACCATGAACCGCATCGACCTGCCGCACCTGGTGTGGACCCTGGAGTCCCTGGCCGAGGGCAACCTGGTCAACCAGATCAAGGTCGACCGGGAGACGGAGAGCTTCGCCAAGCTCGCCCTGGAGCGGATGCTGGCACTGCCGTAACGGTTCTCCCGTACGTACGCCGGAAGGGGCGCCCCGCGACAGCTCGCGGGGCGCCCCTTCCGGTGTCACCGGGACTCGGTCAGTCGAGGACGTCCAGCAGGCCGGCGTCCAGCGGGCTGACGTCACCCTGCTCCGGGATCTCCGCCTTCTCGCCCTTCTTCGCGGCCGCGTCCTTCTCGCCCTTCCTCGCCGCCTTCTTCTTCGCGCGGCGCTCCTTGCGGAGCTCCACCATCGCGTAGAGCGTCGGGACGAGGAGCAGGGTCAGCAGCGTCGAGGTGACGAGACCGCCGATCACGACCACGGCGAGCGGCTGGGCGATGAAGCCGCCCTCACCGGTGATGCCGAGGGCCATCGGCAGCAGGGCGAAGATCGTCGCCAGGGCGGTCATCAGGATCGGGCGGAGCCGGTGCCGGCCGCCCTCGATCACCGCTTCGACGACGCCCAGGCCCTGGGCCCGGTACTGGTTGATCAGGTCGATCAGGACGATCGCGTTGGTCACGACGATGCCGATCAGCATCAGCATGCCGATCATCGCCGGGACGCCCATCGCCGTGTCCGTGACGACGAGCAGACCGATCGCGCCGGTCGCCGCGAACGGGATCGAGACCAGCAGGATCAGCGGCTGGATCAGCGACCGGAAGGTCGCCACGAGCAGCATGAAGACGATCGCGACGGCCGCGAGCATCGCCAGGAACAGGTTGGTGAAGGCCTCGGTCTGGTCCTCGGAGACACCGCCGATGCTGGCGGTGGCGCCCTCGGGCAGGTCCAGAGCGTTGATCACCGACTGGAGCGAGGCGCTCACCGCGCCGGTGTTGTCACCGGTCGGCTTGGCCGAGATCGTCGCCGCGCGGGCGCCGTCGATCCGGGTCATGGAGACCGGGCCGGGGACCAGCTCGACGGTGGCGATGTCGCCCAGCTTCACCGGACCGAGCGGCAGGGCCTTCAGCTCGGCGAGGGTGGTGGCGGGCTTCGCCGAGGTGATGAGGACGTCCCGCTCGCTGTCGTCGAGGATCGCCTTGGCGGCCGGGGTGCCCCGGACGGCCTGGGCGACGATCATGCCGAGCGAGCCGCTGTCGAAGCCCGCGTCGGCCGCCTTGGCGTTGGCCTTGACGGAGATGCGCGGCACGGACTGGGAGAGGTCGCTCTGGACGTCGGTGACGTCCTTCATCCCGGCGATCGCCGTGCGGACCTGCTCGGAGGCCTGCTCCAGGACCTTCGGGTCGGCGGCCTTGACGACCACGCTCAGGTCCTGGCTGCCGAAGCCGTCGCCGGCCGCGATGGTGGTGTCGCCGATGCCGTCGAGGGCGGCGAGCGCCTTCTCGATGGAGGCGCGGGTCTTCTCGTACGCGTCCGAGTCCTCCAGGCTGATCTTGTACGAGGCCTGGTTGGAGCCGGTGCCGCCGCCGAAGGCCGCCATGAAGCCGGAGGAGCCGACGGTGACCTGGTAGTCCTTGACGCCCTCGGTCTCCGCGAGGACCTTCTCGATCTTCTTCGCGGCCTCGTCGGAGGCGCTCAGGCTGGTGCCGGGCGCCAGCTCCTGCTGGATGCTGAGCACCTCCTGCTCGCCCTGGTCGAAGAAGTTCGTCTTCAGGAGCGGGGCCATGCCGAAGGTGACGACGAGGACGACGAGCGCGATGCCGAGGCTCATCATCCGGCGCCGGGTCGCGAACCGCAGGACGGGCACGTACAGGCGCTGGAGACGGCTCTTCTCCTCCTTCTCCTCGGCCACCCTGCGGGCCTCCTCCAGGTCCTCCGAGGTGCCCTTGGGGGCGCGGAGGAACCAGTACGAGAGGACGGGGACCACGGTCAGGGAGACGAGCAGGGAGGCCAGCAGGGCCGCCGTGACCGTCAGCGAGAACGAGCCGAACAGCTCGCCGATCATGCCGCCGGTCAGACCGATCGGCAGGAAGACGGCGACGGTGGTGAGCGTGGACGAGGTGACCGCGCCGGCCACCTCGCGGACCGCGGTGATGATCGCGGCCTGACGCTCCTCGCCGTAGCCCAGGTGACGCTTGATGTTCTCCAGGACCACGATCGAGTCGTCGACGACCCGGCCGATCGCGATGGTGAGCGCGCCCAGGGTCAGCATGTTGAGCGAGAGGTCGCGGGTCCACAGCACGATCAGGGCCAGGACGACCGAGAGCGGGATGGAGACCGCGGTCACCAGGGTCGAGCGGATCGAGGTCAGGAAGACCAGGATCACCAGGACGGCCATGACGAGGCCGAGCGCGCCCTCCGTGGTCAGGCCGGAGATCGCCTTGGCGACGGCCGGTCCCTGGTCGGAGACGACGGTCAGCTCGGCGCCCGCGCCGAGGTCGCGGCGCAGGTCGGGCAGCTTCTCCTCGACGGCGTCGGAGATGGCGACGGCGCTGCCGTCCTTGTCCATCGTGGCCATGACGGCGAGGCTGGGCTTGCCGTTGGTGCGGGTGAGGGAGACGCTCGGCGACTCCTCCTGGCGGACGGTGGCGACGTCGCCGAGGCGGACCGCCTTGCCCTTGCCGGGCGTGGCCGACGGGATGCGCAGATCCTCGATCTGCTGCAGGGAGGTGTAGCCGCCGCCGACCTGGATCGTGCGGCTCTTGCCGGCCTCCGAGAAGGAGCCGGCCGGCATCGTGGCGCCGCCGGAGCGGAGCGCCTCGGCGAGCTTCATGGAGCTGAGTCCGGCCGCGGCGAGCTTCCGCTCGTCGGGGACGACGGAGATCTGGACGTCCTGGACACCGCTGACGGAGACCTGGCCGACGCCCTCGATGCCTTCGAGGGCGGGCACGACGGTCCGCTCCAGGAGGTCGGCGAGGGCCTGCGGGTCCTTGTCGGAGGCCGCGGCGAGGACGACGGTCGGCATGTCGTCCGTCGAGCCGGCCACGACCTGCGGGTCGACCGAGTCGGGCAGCTGGGCGCGGGCCCGGTTCACGGCCTGCTGGACGTCGGCGACGAGCTGCTTCGTCGACTCGTCGCCGTAGTCGAAGGAGGCCATGACGACGGCCATGCCCTCGGAGGCGGTGGAGGTGACGCCCTTCAGGCCGTCGACGGCCTTGAGGTTGTTCTCCAGGGGTTCGACGACCTGCTTCTCGACCACATCGGGAGAGGCCCCCTGGTACGGGGCGAGGATCGAGACCATGGGGAGCTCGATCGAGGGGAACAACTGCTGCTTCAACTGCGGTATCGCGATCGCCCCGAACACGATCGCGACGATGGACGTCAGCCCGATCAGGGCCCGTTGCGCGAGGCTGAATCTGGACAGCCAGGACATGGGGTCTCTCTTCTGTGGCGTACTCGTCGACGGGCGGGAGCAGCCAAGACCCCGGCCCTGATCCGCTGGATCCGCCGGAGGTGCCCCCCGCCTATACGATCTGCCATCCGCGCCCGGAAGTCCTCGGCCCCCGGGTCCACATCCTTATCCCGCGCATACCGCGTCTGGAGTACGCCGGAGCCTGCGGTCACTCCACCCTCGGACGTACCAGTCCCGATTCGTACGCCGTGACCACCAGCTGGGCCCGGTCACGGGCGCCGAGCTTGGCCATGGTCCGGTTGACGTGCGTCTTCACGGTGAGCGGGCTGACGTCGAGCCGCTCGGCGATCTCGTCGTTGGAGAGGCCGCCGCCGACGAGGACGAGGACCTCGCGCTCGCGGGCGGTGAGCGCGGCGAGCCGCTCGGAGTAGGGCCGGTCGCCGCCCGCGAGGGGTTCGAGCCCGCCGCCCTGGGCGAGGAAGGTGGCGATCAGGCCCTTGGTGGCGGCCGGGGAGAGCAGCGCCTCGCCGGCGTGGGCGATCCGGATCGCGCCGAGCAGCTCCTCCGGTTCGGCGCCCTTGCCGAGGAAGCCGGAGGCGCCGGCGCGCAGCGACTGCACGACGTACTCGTCGACCTCGAAGGTGGTGAGCATGACGATGCGTACGGCGGACAGCTCGGGGTCGGCGGTGATCGCGCGGGTCGCCGCGAGGCCGTCCGTGCCCGGCATCCGGATGTCCATGAGGACGACGTCCGGCCGCTCGGCGCGGGCCAGGTCGACGGCCTGGGCACCGTCGGCGGCCTCGCCGACCACCTCCATGTCCGGTTCGGAGTCGACCAGGACCTTGAAGGCGCTGCGGAGCAGGGCCTGGTCGTCGGCGAGCAGTACCCGGATCGTCATGCGTCCTCCCCCGTACGGGTCGTCACGGGCAGTATCGCCTGCACCCGGAAGCCGCCGCCGTAGCGGGGTGCGGCGGTCAGGGTGCCGCCGAGCGCGCCGACCCGCTCGCGCATGCCGAGGAGGCCGTGGCCGCCCGAGTCGGCAGGGGGCGCGGGCTGCGGGGTGCCGTTGTCGAGGACGGTGATCTCGACCGTACGGCCCACCCTGACGACGCTCACCTCCGCCGCGGCGTCCGGTCCCGCGTGCTTGCGGACGTTGGTGAGGGCCTCCTGCACGATCCGGTACGCGGCGAGGTCGACGGTCGCGGGCAGGGGCCGGTCGCCGTCGGCGCGGGCCAGGGCGACCGGGAGGCCGGCCTTGCGGAAGCTGTCGAGGAGTCCGTCGAGGACGGCGAGGCCCGGGGCGGGCTCGGTGGGCGCCTCGGGGTCGCCGGACTGGCGCAGGAGGCCGACGGTGGCGCGGAGCTCGTCGAGCGCGGAGCGGCTGGCCTCGCGGACGTGCGCGAGGGCCTCCTTGGCCTGGTCGGGGCGCTTGTCCATGACGTGCGCGGCGACGCCGGCCTGGACGTTCACCAGGGCGATGTGGTGGGCGACGACGTCGTGGAGGTCCCGGGCGATCCGCAGCCGCTCCTCGGCGACCCGGCGGCCCGCCTCCTCCTCCCGGGTGCGCTCGGCCCGCTCCGCGCGCTCGCGTATGGCGTCGACGAAGGCCCGGCGGCTGCGGACGGCGTCCCCGGCGGCGGCCGCCATGCCGGTCCACGCGAAGACACCGAGGTTCTCCTGCGCGTACCAGTCGGTCGGGCCGAAGATCATGGCGGCGGCGGTGAGCAGCGCCATCGTGAGGAGTCCGACGCGCCAGGTGGTGGGGCGGTCGGTGCGGGAGGCGACCGTGTAGAGCGCGACGACGGCGGCCATGGCGATCGGGGCGGGCCGGTTGTCGTTGACGAGTTCGAGGAGGCAGATCGTGACCGTGAAGCAGAGCACCACGAAGGGTCTGCGGCGGCGGAGCACCAGCGCGGCGGCCCCGACGACCATGATCAGCACGCTCCACACGTCGGGCGGGTGGTCGCCGAAGGTCGGCCCTTCCCGGCTCCCGTGCGGGTCGGTGAAGGACCCGGCGATCATGCAGACCAGTGTGCCGCTCGCGATCACCGCGTCGAAGGCGAGCGGGTGCGCGCGGAACCAGTCGTGGAGGCGGGCGTAGAGGGTGCCGGTGGCGGGGCCGGTGGGGGTCACGTCGAGGAACGGTACGGGGAAAGCGGCGGGAGGGGGAAAAAGTGCGGTGCCCCACCCGGAACGCACGGTGTCCCACCGACCCGGAAAACACGGTGTCCCACCACCCCGGTGGGGGCGGTGGGACACCGAAGGTCCTTCGCGGGCGTCAGCCCGGGATCAGGCCGTCGTCGGAGAGCATCTCGCGGACCTCTTCGAGACTCGCTTCCGGAGCCGGGAGGATCAGCTCCGAGGGCTCCAGAGCGGCGTCCGGGAGCGGCTCACCGAGCCGCCGGACGGCGTCCAGCAGGGCGCCCAGCGTGCGGCGGAAGCCCTCGGTGTCCCCCGACTCCATCTCTTCGAGCAGCTCGTCGTCCAGCCTGTTCAGCTCGACGAAGTGGCTGTCGGCCAGCTTCCACTGGCCCTCCCCCATGATCCGTACGATCATGACGCGTCCTGTCTGTCGCCTGGCTTCGGCCTACTTCTCGAACCGCGGGTGGGACTGCTGCTGCGTACTGTCCTGCGGTGCGGCCTCGCCGCCGCCCTCGAGCGCCTGCTGCTGCGCCGAAGGGCCTCCGGCCAGCTCGGCCTTCATCCGCTGGAGCTCCAGCTCCACGTCCGTACCGCCCGAGAGCCGGTCCAGCTCCGCCTGGATGTCGTCCTTGGCGAGCCCGGACTGGTCGTCGAGGGCACCCGAGGCGAGCAGCTCGTCGATCGCGCCCGCGCGCGCCTGGAGCTGAGCGGTCTTGTCCTCGGCCCGCTGGATCGCGAGACCGACGTCGCTCATCTCCTCCGAGATCCCGGAGAACGACTCGGCGATCCGGGTCTGGGCCTGGGCGGCCGTGTAGGTCGCCTTGATCGTCTCCTTCTTCGTGCGGAAGGCGTCGACCTTGGCCTGGAGGCGCTGCGCCGCGAGCGTCAGCTTCTCCTCCTCGCCCTGCAGCGTCTGGTGCTGCACCTCCAGGTCGCTGACCTGCTGCTGGAGCGCGGCCCGCCGGGACAGCGCCTCGCGCGCCAGGTCCTCGCGGCCGAGCGCCAGCGCCTTGCGGCCCTGGTCCTCCAGCTTGGCGGACTGGCCCTGCAACTGGTTCAGCTGGAGTTCGAGCCGCTTGCGGGAGGTGGCGACGTCGGCCACACCGCGCCGCACCTTCTGCAGCAGCTCCAGCTGCTTCTGGTAGGAGTAATCGAGCGTCTCGCGCGGATCCTCGGCCCGGTCAAGGGCCTTGTTCGCCTTCGCGCGGAAGATCATCCCCATACGCTTCATGACACCGCTCATGGGCTTCGCGCGCCCCCTTCTGACGGACTTCGGCTCCAGCTCTCCAACAAGGTCCACAGTACGGGCCCTGTCTCTATTACCGCACTGTTCGGAGCGGGATGCGCTCCTCCCCAAGGACGACTGCGTGCGGTCTCCCTCCCGCCCAGGGTGTAGATGGATCTCGGGGATGCCCCGTGGAAACCCCGTGCGTCCTGCGTACGTACCGCCGTAGACGCAGTCCGTTAGCGGATCGTTCCCGCCCGGGCTGGGGTCCATGCCCACCACCCCGTACCCTTGGGTTTTGTGTTCCGTAGCCGTTCGAAGGACGAGAAGGCCCCCACCGACAAGGTGACGGCGGACCCTTCCACCACTCAGCCCCGCGACCCCGAGGCCCCGAAGGGCCGCCCGACACCGAAGCGGAGCGAAGCGCAGACCCAGCGTCGGCGCGCCGCGACGGTGCCGACCGACCGCAAGGAGGCCGCCAAGCGTCAGCGCGAGGCGCGTCGCTCGGACCTGGCCCGGCAGCGCGAGGCGCTGGCGAGCGGTGACGAGCGCTATCTGCCGGCCCGCGACAAGGGTCCGGTGCGCAAGTTCGTGCGCGACTTCGTCGACTCGCGCTTCGCGATCGCCGAGTTCTTCCTGCCGATGGCCGTGGTGATCCTCGTGCTGTCGCTCTTCGGGAACGCGAACCGCGCCCTGCAGAACATCTCACTGCTGCTGTGGCTCGGCGTGATCATCCTGATCGTGATCGACTCGATCGGCATCTGGCTCCGGCTGAAGAAGCAGCTGAACGAGCGCTTCCCGAACGAGCCGAAGCGCGGCGCCGTGGCCTACGGCCTCATGCGTACGCTCCAGATGCGCCGCCTGCGGCTGCCGAAGCCGCAGGTCAAGCGCGGAGAGCGGCCCTGAGCGCCGACAGCTCGGGCCTCGGCGGGCACGCTTTCGACGAGGGCGCGCCCGACGGGCGTGCGCTGGATGAGCGTGCGCCCGACGGGGGTGCGCTCGATGAACGTGCCTTCGGCGTGGACGCGTCGGCGACGGGCGGCGCCGTGCTGCCCGCCGTCGCGCACTGGCCCGCCGGACACGGCGGGCTGCGCGACACCATCCGGCAGGAGATCATCGCCCGCCAGCTCGACGAGCAGATATCCGCCCGCTACCCCGTGGGGCAGCGGCTGCGGATCCTCGACGCGGGCATGGGTCAGGGCACACAGGCGCTGCGCCTGGCCCGCGCCGGACACACCGTGACCGGCCTGGAGGCCGATCCCGAGCTGCTGAAGTCGGCGCGCGAGTCGCTGGCGACGGAGCCCGCCGGAATCCGCGAGCGGGTCCGGATGATCGAGGGCGACGGCCGCGAGACCGGCGTCCACTTCCTGCCCGGCAGCTTCGACGTGGTCCTCTGCCACGGCGTGCTCATGTACGCGGACGAGCCGGACGCGCTGCTCGCGGGTCTGGCCCGGATGCTGGCCCCCGGTGGCCTGCTCTCCCTCGTCGTCCGGAACGCGGAGGCGCTCGCCCTGCGCCCGGGGCTCGCCGGCGACTGGTCGGGTGCCCTCGCGGGCTTCGACACCGATGTCTACACCGACGACAACGGCGTGAAGGTGCGGGCCGACCGGCTCGACGCGCTGACGTCGACTCTCGCGGGGATCGCCGCGCCGCTGCACGCCTGGTACGGCGTGCGGGTCTTCACCGACGGCGTCCCGCCCGAGACGGGCCTGCCGGCCGCCGAGGAGCTGGACCGGCTGCTCGCCGCCGAGGACCGGGCGGGCCGCACGGAGCCGTACCGGCGGATCGCGGCGCTGCTGCACCTGTGCGGCGTCCGGGGCTGATCGCGGGATCGCGGGCGCGTGCCCGTACCCGGCTGCTCCCCTCACCACGGACGATCAGGGGTGCGGGGGCACGGCCCCCGCACCCCCCGGCCGCCGGGTGCTCTAGCCCTCCGCGTCCAGGGGCATCGGGCCGTAGATCTTGGCGCCGTCCTCCGAGAGCGTCACCTGGTCCGCGCCGCCGCCCAGGAGGTCACGCCAGTGCTCGCCGATCCAGCTCTCGGCGTCGCCCTGGGTGGTGAACTCCTCGGGAGTCACCACCGGCTCGACCTCCGTGCCGTCGGACTTCTCGAACCGCCACGTCCATGCCATGTCCGCCTCCAGGCGCTCACCGGATGATCGGTTTCCTGCCCGCAGCGTAGCCGGGCGCGCACGCCTCGCGGTGGCGCGGGAGGATCTGAGGGTGGAACTGACTCTGCTCGGCACCGGCGCCCCCCTCGGGCTCCCCCGCCCCGACTGCCCCTGCGCCGTCTGCGCGCTCTCCCGCGGGACCCGCGCCCGGGCCGCGACCGCGCTGCTCATCGACGGTGCCCTGCTGCTCGACCTCACCCCGGGGGCCGCGCTCGCGGCGGCCCGTTCGGGCCATTCGCTCGTCGGTGTGCGGCAGGTGCTGCTGACCCATCCCCACGACGGGCCCGCCGTCGAGGTGCCCGCCGGGCTGCCCACCGCCGGGAGGGTGCCGGACGGACGGGAGTTGACGCTGATCTCCGGGCACCGGGTGCGGGCTGTTCCCATGGACTCCCCCGGTACGGGGTACGAGGTGACGTCGGCGGACGGCGAGCGGCTGCTCTATCTGCCGCCCGGCGGGGCTCCGGCGGGGCTTTCGGAGGACGGCGGCGTGCCGTACGACATGGTCGTCGCCGATGTGACGGGCCGTCCGGACGCGCTGGCGCGGCTGCGCGCCACCGGGGCGGTCGGGCCGGCCACCGAGGTGATCGCCGTCCACCTGGACCACGACGTGCCGACGGGGGCCGCGCTGGACCGGCGGCTCGCGGCGGCGGGGGCGCGGGCGGTGCCGGACGGGACGACGCTGTACGTGGGCGAGTACCACGAGGTGCCGGACGTGCCGCGGCGGACGCTGGTGACCGGCGGGGCCCGGTCGGGGAAGTCCGTGGAGGCCGAGCGGCGCCTGGAGACCTTCCCCGAGGTGCTGTACGTGGCGACGGGCGGGACCCGGGAGGGCGACCCGGACTGGGCGGAGCGCGTGGGGCTGCACCGGGAGCGGCGGCCGGGTGCGTGGCGTACCGCCGAGACCTGTGACCTCGTACCGCTGCTCGCCGAGGACGGTCCCGCGCTCCTCGTCGACTGTCTGTCGCTGTGGCTGACCGACGCCATGGACCGGGTGGGCGCCTGGGACGACGAGCGGTGGGCGGACGGCGGGCAGGCGGCGCTGCGGGAGCGGACGGCGGAGCTGGTCGCGGCGGTGCGGGCCACGCGCCGCACGGTCGTCGCGGTGACGAACGAGGTGGGCTCGGGGGTCGTGCCGGGCACGGCGTCGGGGCGGCGGTTCCGGGACGAGCTGGGCCGGCTGAACGCGGCCTTCGCCGAGGAGTGCGAGGAGGTCCTCCTCGTGGTCGCCGGTCAGGCGCTGGTGCTGCGCGGGTAGGGTGCCAACACCGATGGCCCTCGCTGATTGTCTCAAGGCGGAACCCGTGAACCTGGACGACTTCTCCGATCTGATCGAGCGCCCCGACGGGGGGATCCGGCGTGACGCCGAGGAGCGCCGTGAGCGGCTGAGCGTGCCGCCGGGGGCGCTCGGCCGGCTCGACGAGCTCGGTGAGTGGCTGTCGGCCGCGCAGGCGACCGTGAAGGTGCGGGCGATCGAGCAGCCGAAGGTGCTGCTCTTCGCGGGCGACCACGGGGTGGCCTCGCTGGACGTGTCGGGCCGTACGCCCGGCACCGCGCACGAGCTGGTGCGCGCGGTCCTGGACGGGGCGAGCCCGATCGCCGTCCTGGCCCGCTCGATGAGCGTGCCGGTACGGGTCGTGGACGCCGGTCTGGACTGCGAGCCGGAGCTGCTGCCCGCCGAGGTGGTGCGCCACCGGGTGCGGCGGGGCAGCGGCCGGATCGACGTGGAGAACGCGCTGACGGTCGAGGAGACCGAGGCGGCGGTCCGGCTCGGCATGGCGATCGCCGACGAGGAGGCGGACTCGGGCACCGATCTGGTGGTGCTCGGGGATCTGAGCGTGGGCGGGACGACTCCGGCGTCGACGCTGATCGCGGCGCTGTGCGGGACGGACGCCTCCGTGGTGACGGGCCGGGGCGGCGCGGGGATCGACGACCTGGCGTGGATGCGCAAGTGCGCGGCGGTCCGGGACGCGTTGCGGCGGGCCCGGCCGGTCCTCGGCGACCAGCTGGAGCTGCTCGCGGCGGTCGGCGGCGCGGACCTGGCGGCGATGACGGGCTTCCTGCTCCAGGCGTCGGTGCGGCGGATGCCGGTGATCCTGGACGGGGTGGTGGGGGCGGCCTGCGCGCTGGTGGCGCAGCGGGCGGCGTTCCGCGCGCCGGACTGGTGGCTGGCGGGTCAGGTGAGCGGGGAGCCGGCGCAGGCAAAGGCGCTGGACCGGATGGCACTCAACCCTCTGCTCGACCACGGCGTCCATGTAGGCGAGGGAACCGGGGCATTGCTCGCGCTTCCCCTCGTCCAGGCCGCGGCGGCGTTCGCCGCGGAGCTGCCCGAGCGACCGGATCCGACCACTCCGGACGCCGAGGGCGCTCCGGACGCCGAGACCGCTCCTCAGACCGAGGGCGCTCCGGAGGCCTGACGGGGAGACGCGGGGAAGACGGATCGTCCGACTCCGGGGCGGTCACGCGCGACGCGCGCGTGGCCGCCTCCGGCGTCTCCGCACGAGAAGCGATGCCCCATATGATCGCTTTTCATGGGAGAGGTCCGTTTGTCCGCCGAAGCAGCGCCCCGAGGCTCCACCGTCCGTTCGCGGCGCAGCGCCGCGTTCGCCGTCTGGTACCTGCGCGCCGTCACGTTCATCAACTTCCTGAGCGCCGTCTGGGTCTCGTTCGGTCAGGACCTGCGCCGCCACAACGAGGACAACTACTTCACCCCGTACATGCTCACCGCGGGCTTCGCCTCGGGCGTCTTCACGCTCTTCCTGGCGATCACCATGCGCCGCCGCAAGCGGGCCGCGTGGATCCTCAACATGGTGCTCGCCGGCCTGTTCCTGCTGCTCTTCGCCGTCGTGATGGTCTTCCCGGAGATCCGGCAGCACGCCCAGAACTGGGTGTCGCTCGCCCTGACCGCCGCCTTCGTCCTGGCGCTGCTCCTGGGCCGCAAGGAGTTCTACGCGAAGGGCGACCGCTCCAACCCGCTGCTCGCCGCGATCGTCGCGGTCGGCGGACTGCTCGTCACCTCGCTGCTCGCCGCCGTCCTGGTCACCGTCACCAACACCTCCACCGCCCCCTCCACCTTCCTGGAGCGCTGGCGGTACGGCGTGATGCGGCTGGTGACCCTGGCCGCCGACGACTCGCGCTTCGCCGGGATCTCCACCCCCGGCTGGGTCGACGTCACCATCAACGTCCTCTCGACGCTGCTGCTCTTCGCGGTGCTCTTCGCCGCCTTCCGCGCCCGGCGGGCCACCGACCCGCTGACCGGGGAGGACGAGGACCGGCTGCGGATCCTCCTCGACAAGCACGGGGACCGTGACTCGCTCGGTTACTTCGCGCTGCGCCGCGAGAAGAGCGTCGTGTGGTCGCCGAGCGAGAAGGCCGCCGTCGTCTACCGGGTGGTCGGCGGGGTCTCGCTCGCCTCCGGCGACCCGATCGGCGACCCCGAGGCCTGGCCCGGTGCGATCGAGCCCTGGCTCGTCGAGGCCCGCGAGCACGGCTGGATCCCGGCCGTGATGGGCGCGAGCGAGGAGGCCGGGGTCATCTACGCCCGGCACGGCCTGGACGCCCTGGAGCTGGGCGACGAGGCGATCGTCGAGACGGACGAGTTCACGCTCGACGGCCGGGCGATGCGGACGGTCCGGCAGGCCTTCAACCGGGTCAAGCGGGCCGGTTACGAGGTCCGCATCCGGCGCCACGAGGACATCCCGGCCGAGGAGATGGACGAGCTGCTCCGCAAGGCCGACGACTGGCGGGACGGGGCGACCGAGCGGGGATTCTCGATGGCGCTCGGGCGGCTGGGAGACCCGCGGGACGGGCGCTGCGTGATGCTGGAGTGCACGGACGGGGAAGGTGCGCTGCGGGCGGTGCTGTCCTTCGTGCCGTGGGGCCCCAAGGGGCTCTCCCTCGACCTGATGCGCCGTGACCGGGACTCCGAGAACGGGCTGATGGAGTTCATGGTGATCGAGCTCCTCCAGCGCGCCAAGGAGATCGGGATCACTCAGGTCTCGCTGAACTTCGCGATGTTCCGCTCCGTCTTCGAACGCGGCTCGAAGCTCGGCGCGGGGCCCGTGCTGCGCATGTGGCGCTCGCTGCTCAGCTTCTTCTCCCGCTGGTGGCAGATCGAGTCGCTGTACCGCGCCAACGCCAAGTACCGACCGATCTGGGAGCCGCGATTCATGCTCTTCGAGAAGAGCGCCGACCTGTTGCGCATCGGCCTCGCCGCCGGCCGGGCCGAGGGCTTCCTCGAAGCCCCCGGGCTGCCGAAGTGGCTGCACCGCAAGCACCTGGAGAGCGGGCGTTGAGCAGTTCCGTGACACGTTTCGCCCACCGCGAGTGGGGACCGCTGTTCGGCACCGTACGGGCTGGGCTCGTCGCCCGGAAGTGGCGCGCGGTCCCGATGACGCTGGCCGCCGTCTGTCTGACGGCCCTCTTCCAGCTCGTACAGAACCAGGACTGGGGGTACCAGCCGGTCCAGGACATCGGTTCCGTACGGGCCGAGGACCCGCTGTGGCTCTCCCTGCTGCGGACCCCGCTCTCACTCTTCGTCCCCGCCCTCGACCTGCCCGTGTGGGGCGCCCTGGCCCAGGTCCTGCTGGTGTTCGGGATCGCGGAGATCTGTCTCGGGCGGTGGCGGACCCTCGCCGTCGCCTATCTGGCCACGCTGTCCGGGACGCTGTACGCACGCGTGGGCATCGCCCTCGGGCCGGACGGCCCGCTCGGCCTTCCCGCGACCGACGCGCAGGTGGTCGACACCGGCCCGTCGGCGGCCGTGGTGGGCCTCGCCGTCTACGTCTGCTGGCGCTACCGGGCGTGGTGGACCGGGGGCGCGGTGGTCGTGGCCATGGTCGTCGAGGTGATCATCAAGCCGAACCTGGCGGGCAAGGAGCATCTGGCCGCCATCGCGGGCGTCCTCGTCCTGATCGCGATCCAGGCCGGGCGGGAGCGGGGCCGGGGCCGGGGTCAGGACGGCGGGTCGGACGGGGTCGAGCCCCGGCCCGGGACCCGCTCCTGGAAGCCGCCGATCAGGTCCTGAAAGCGGCGCCGCACCTTGGTCCAGCGCTTGTCGTGGCGGTACGTCCGGATGCGGGAGCGGGCGCGGGCCCGGTGCCGGCGGCCGTAGAAGTGCCGGGACCACCAGGAGCCGGGGCGGGCCAGACGGACGGCTCCGACGATCGCCACGAACGGGACCAGGACGCCCAGCACGGCCATCCGGAACTTCCCCTTGACCAGGGTGATCAGGACGAGGAGGAAGTTCAGGGCGAGGGTCAGGATGAAGGTGACGCGGTCCTGCCGTTCGTCGGTGGTCAGGTCGTCGACGCCGAGCGGGGAGAAGCCGCTCAGGGCCAGGCCGACCAGGGCCGCGGTGAGCACGACCACCTCGACGCTCTTGCGGCCGTCGTCCGTCCAGTACACGTCGTCGAGGTGGAGGATCAGCGCGAACTCGTCGAGGACAAGCCCCGCGCCGATCCCGAAGACGACGGCGAAGACCGCCGCGCCGAGGCCGTGCCGGCCGCTGCCGACCGCGCCGAAGCCTCCGATGACGGCGAGGACGACGCCGGGCACGACGTGATGGATGTGGAGCCCCCCGGAGGAGACGTTCTTGAAGGGGCCCTTCCCGGCCCTGATGAGCCGGGTGACGGTCCGGGTGACCAGGAATGTCAGGACGAACGAGGTCAGAGCGAGCAGCGTCGGGAGCTTCCCCGGCTCGACGATGTTCCGGGTGAACCAGTGACCCATGCCACCTCGTTCCGATATGAGCGTTATGCGCAATCTACCGTCCGGAGGCGGCGATTACCCTGCCCGGATGGACGGCCTGCGTTTCGCTTTCGGCACCCTCACCGTGCTCCCCGCCCGCATCACCCGCTGGGACCGGGACGCGGCACGCGCCGGCATGCTCTGCGCCCCGCTCGCGGGACTCGTCGTCGGCCTCGCCTCCGCCGCACTCGGCGGGACGTTCCTGCTGCTCGGCTCGGGCCCGTTCCTCGCGGCCGTCGTCGCCACCGCCGTCCCCGCCGTCCTCACCCGGGGGCTCCACCTCGACGGCCTCGCGGACACGGCGGACGGCCTCGGCAGCGCCAAGCCCGCCGAGGACGCGCTGCGCATCATGAAGCAGTCGGACATCGGACCGTTCGGCGTCATCACGATCCTCCTCGTCCTGCTCGCCCAGGTCGCCGCTCTCTTCCGCCTGTACGAGGAGGGCTGGGCGCACGGCACGGTCGCCGCCGTCCTCGCCGCGACCGTCGCCCGCCTCGCCCTCACCCACGCCTCCCGCCACGGCGTCCCCGCGGCCCGCCCCGAGGGCCTCGGCGCGATCGTCGCGGCGACGGTCCCGGTCCGCTCCGCGACCCTCGCGACCGCGCTCGTCCTGGTGGCGTGCGCGGGCGCGGGCCTCCTCTTCTCCCCGTACGACGCGGTACGCAACGTCCTCGCGGCCGGCGCGGCCCTGTGCGCGGCGGCCCTGCTGCTGCGCCGGTGTGTGCGGCGCTTCGGCGGGGTGACGGGCGACGTGTTCGGCGCGCTGGAGGAGACGGCGGCGACCGTGGCGCTCGTGGCACTCACCCTGGGCTGACGGCCGCGGCAGGAGCGTCCCGGGATTCGTCCACGTTCCGGGTGACGACATGAGCACCGATGACCCGCCTGATCCGCCGCCGCGGGGGCGACGGCCGACGGCGACACGCGACGTCGCGGACCCGGGGGTCCGCGACCGTCGTCACGCGGTGGAAGGAAGGGAACGGAGGGGCGACCGTCACTTCGGCATCAGGACGGTGTCGATGATGTGGACGGTGGCGTTGGACGTCGGCACATCGCCACAGACGATCTTGGCGGTGTCGTTGACGACGAAAGCGTCGCCGGAGCCGTCGGTCGTGACCGTGCCGCCCTGGAGCGTCTTGAACGACCCGTCGGCGAGCGCGGCCTTGTCGATCTCCTCGCCCACGACGTGGTAGGTGAGGATCTTGGTGAGGGCGGCCTTGTCCGCGAGGACCTTGTCCAGGTCCGCCTTCGGGATCTTCGCGAAGGCGTCGTTCGTCGGTGCGAACACGGTGATGTCCTCGGCGTTGTTCAGTGTGTCGACGAGACCGGCCTTCTGGACGGCCGCGACGAGAGTGGACAGTTCCGGGTTGTTCGACGCGGCCGTCGCCACCGGGTCGTCGGCCATGCCGTCGAAGCTTCCGTCACCCTCGGTGGGCACGGCGGCACAGCCCGGTCCGAACGGACCGTCCGTGTCCGCGGCAAAGGCCTGCGGGGCGAGCACTACCAGCGACACCGGGAGTACGACGGCGGCGCCGAGGGCCGCGATACGGCGCATGAGGTGCGCGGTGTTCATGGTGCTTCCTCCTCCTGGGGCCCGGTCCCCGGACGGGTCCGGTCACGGGTCGGGATGACGTCCTCAGGAGGTATTCGGTGCGGCACCCCTCGGCGGATGAGCCTCTGTCCGCCGGACAGGGCCTAGCAGGCCCGGCGCCAGACCCCCAGCTCGTAGCGCTTCTGCATCGAGCTGAGGCCCAGCTTCCGGGCCTGGGGGCAGAAGTCGCGGGCGTCCCGTTCGTACTCGACGTGGAAGACCGCCTTGCCCGCCGCCACGAACGGGGCCAGGCGGCCGCACTCGTCGTACTCGGCGCACTGTTCGTTGACCGCGAAGTCGAAGTCCGGGAGCAGCCGCGGGATCTGGTCCAGGTCGTTCTTGAGGCCCACCGCGAGGCCCCGGTCGTGGGCCAGGCGGGCGATGAGGCGGTTGTAGCGGAGCTGGTCGGCGGCGGTGAGGGGGAAGCCGGTGCGGTTCTTGTAGCCGTCCATGTTGTCGGGTTCGACGGCGTCGAAGCCCTTGTCCCGGCACATGTCGAGCCGCTTCGCCATCAGCGGTTCGAGGACGTCGGTGCGGCGGATGTCGAGCCAGCGCTCGCCGTCCCAGCCGTTGCCCTTGCCGAGGACGGACTTCGGGAAGCGGGCGGCGTCCGGGCGGAAGTCCTCCCAGGCGCCGGTGGAGAGGTAGCAGATGACCTTGCGGCCGCGGGCGTGCAGGTCCTGCACGGTGGACGCCGGGTGGTCGAAGCCGTCGATGTCGTACACCGGGACGTCGACGGTCGGGTCGAGACGGCCGCTGAGCTGCCACTGCCAGGCCAGGCCGGGCTTCGGCCGCCAGCGGTCGTCCGGCGAGGGTTTCGGGTCGGGGTCGGGGGCCGTCGTACAGGCCGTGGCCAGCAGCAACAGGCCCGCGAGCAGGGGCAGGAGGCGTCTCATCGGGCGGGCTCCAGGAGGTGCGGCAGGGTGCCCCAGGGGTGGGCGCCCGTGCCGGGGACGGCGCAGTGCACCGGGGTGGCCGGGCGGACCCCGGGCGGGGCCGCGTAGACGAGGTGGCAGTAGTGCGGGGCGACCGGGAGGTCGAGTGTCCGGTACGTGTCCCAGGGGCCCTCGAAGGTGACGAGGAGGTCGGCGAACTCCTCGTACCCCGGGTCCGGGTGGGCGCCGTGGTTGAGGACGAGGGCAGCGGCCCCGGCGGCCCGGGCCGCCACCGCGATCCGCCGGTAGTGGGCGAGGCCGCCGGGCGCCGTCGTCACCTGGTCGAGGAAGGTCCCGTCGGCGCCGTACCAGTCCCGGTGCCGGAGCAGTTCGGTGACGATCTCGGCGTGCGGGCGGCGGCCGTAGGCGGTGTCCACGTACCCGAGGACGCGGACACCGGCCTCCCGCAGCCGCGCGGACACCTCGGCGAACGCCGGGTCGGGCGCCTCGCCCGCGCCGCTCGCCGGGTTGAGGACGACGCCGTGGAGGGAGGGCGCGGCGGCGACGAGGGCCGACCAGGCCTCGGGGCGGTCGGCGGGGTGCTCGTAGTACGGCACCAGGAGGGCAGGCGTCACGGTCACCCTCTACGCGCGGTGGGCGGTCGGTCGTACCAGCAGAACACAGGTGAGGACGGCGAGCAGCGCCGCCGCTCCCCCGGTCGCCGCCGGGCCCGCCGCGGGCACCGCGGTCTGAGCCGCCGCCGCGATCAGGCAGACGGCCGCCGCGCTCGTCACCGAGCCGAAGGCCTGGAGCAGCAGTCCCAGCCAGAGCACGGTCCCGATCACGAGCAGCGTGACGAGGCGCGGGAGCGTCGGCCAGGGCGCGCCCGGCCAGGCCAGGGTCGCGGCGAGGGTGAGGCCGACGAGGACGGTGAGGTAGCCGCCGAGGCAGAGGACGAGGGTGCCGGTGACCGCCCTGCGGAACTCGCGGGCCGTGGTGAGGGTCCGCAGCCGGGTCAGGCTCTCGCCCCGGAAGCGGTGCAGCAGCCACTCGGCCGGTCCCATGGAGAGAGTGAGGGCGACGACCGCTCCGGCGCCGCTCACCAGGGTGTCGCCGATGCCCGCGTGGAGGACGAGCAGTCCGCTGCCGAGGCCGAAGAGTCCGTACGGGAGGGAGGCCGCGCGCGGGGGCCCGCCCCGGCCCGCCGCCCCGCGCCGCGCGCCCGGCCTGAGGACGAGCGCCGCGAAGGCGACGGCGGCGGTGAGCGAGGCGAGGAGAAGCCCGGCCCGCAGCAGGTCGGGCAGGTCCCAGCGGAAGGCGGGGACGGCTCCGGCGAGCGGCAGCAGGGCGCAGAGCAGGGCCCGTTCGCGACCGAGGACCAGGAGGACGGTCGCGGCGGCGAGGTAGAGCGACTGGCCGGCGGCGAACAGGGCCGCCGGGATCTCGCCGGGTCCGGCGGCCGCGAGCGCGACGGCGGATCCGGCGAGGGCGCCCGCCGGGGCGCCGGTGAGCAGGGCGCGGGCGGCGGCGGGCCGGTCGCCGAGGCCGAGCCAGGTGTACGCGCGGTGGGACAGGGCCTGGTTCCACACCCAGCCGGTGACGGCTCCGGCGAGGAGCGGAACCGTTCCGCCGGGGAGCCCGAACCGGCCGTGCTCCCCGGCGAGGAGCGGCGCGGCCAGGACGTAGGCGAGGCCGGGCAGCGCGAAGACGAGCCCGCGCAGGAGGCAGCCCGCGAGTTCGCTGTGCCAGGGCCCGGCGGGCGGCGCCTCCGGTGCGGGGTGGCGCCGCTCCCCGCGGGCGTAGAGGTCCTCGGCGAGGGCGAAGGAGTCGGCCCGGCCGTAGGTGAGGCGGATGTGGTCGTCGGTCATGCCGTCGGATTCGAGGAGTGCGGCGATCTCGTCCGGGTGGACGGCGACGGCGACGAACGCGTCGAGCCGCTCGGCGAGTTCGTCGAGGGGGTCGACGGCGAGGCCGGGGGCCGGCATCGGTGTGTCCTCCCGCCGGGGGCGGGGGATCGACGGGAGCGGGGTCGCCGCGGTCGGGGGTTTCAGCCAGAGGGAGCCGCTCATGCGGGGGTGCCTCCCACGACGAGGGGCGCGGGGGCGGGCGCGGGGACGCGGCGGGGGGAGGGGATGCGGACGGTCCACGCCTTCGGGGCGGGGAGGGGCCGGGGGCGGGGGCGGGGGGCCGGGCGTTCGCCCGCCAGTTCGCGGTAGATCTGGCGGAAGCCGTCCACCGAGCGGTTCAGGGTGAACCGGTCGATGACCCGCTGGCGCGCCAGGCGGCCGAGTTCGGCGCGCCGGGCTCCGTCCCTGAGCAGTTCGGTGACGGCGGCGGCCATGACGGCCGGTTCACGGGGCGGGACGACGATCCCGGTGTCGCCGACGGCCTCCCGTACGCCTCCGACGTCCGTCGAGACGGTGGCGCGGCCGCAGGACATGGCCTCGATGAGGGAGAAGGGGAAGCCCTCGCTGATGGAGGAGAGCATGACGACGCTGCCTGCCCCGTAGGCGCGTGGCACGTCGGAGACGCGGCCCTCGAAGGTGATGCCGTCGGTGACGCCGAGTTCGGCGGCGAGCTTCTCCAGGCGGGTGCGGTAGTCCTCGTTCCCTGCGGGGACCGGGCCGAACAACCGCAGCCGCAGCTCGGGGAGTTCGGCGCGGCAGATCGCGTAGGCCCGGATCAGGGTCTCCAGGTCCTTGATGGGGTCGACCCGCCCGCACCAGCTGAGGGTGGGGGTCTCGGGTTCGGGTCCGGCCTCGGGGAAGAGGGCCGGGTCGACGCCGTTGTAGACGGTGCGGATGCGGTCGGCGGGGGCGCCGCCGCGCTCCTCCCAGCGCCGGTTGTACTGGTTGCAGGGGGTGATGAGGTCGGCCTTGCGGTAGCCGAGCGTGTTGAGCTCGCGGTAGAAGCCGAGCATGAGGGCCTTGACGGGCCAGCGCTGTGCGTCGGTGCGGTAGCCGAGGTAGCGCTCGCGGAGGTAGATGCCGTGTTCGGTGAGCAGGAAGGGCACCCCTTCGAAGTGCTGCGCGGCGAGGGCGGGCAGCGTGGCGAGGCCGCTGGAGACGGCGTGGGCCACGCTGCCGGTGGCTATCCGGGCGGCGAGCGGGCGCAGGGCGTGTTCCAGCAGGTCGGTGGCGGTGAGCGCGTCGTGGACGGTGGGCCGGGCCGCAAGCGTCGGCAGGTGCGGCATGGTCCAGATCCACATGAGGGAGCGCAGGGCCGGTTCGGAACGGAGGGCGGGGGTCAGCCGTCCCTGCCGGGCGAGCTCGGCCAGCTCGTACAGGCTCGTGCCGAAGTCGCAGCCCGCGCCCGGGTCGAGGAGGGCGAGGAGCAGGCGCTCGTACGTGTCGAGGAAGCGGCGGCGTTCCCGCCCCCGCAGGGGCCGGCGCGCCCGGTCGAACAGACCGGGCGCGGCCGGCCCCTGGGGGTGGCCCCAGAGGGGGAACGCGGTGTGCCGGGTGATGTTGGGCGGCAGCTCCCAGGTGACGGGTTCGCGGCCGTTGCCGGTGAGGGCGAGGATCTCGAAGTCGACCTCCGGCATGCCGCGGACGAGCTGGTCGCACCAGGTGCTGACGCCGCCGTGGACGTGCGGATAGGTGCCTTCGGTGAGCATGGTGACGTGACGGCCACGGCTCGGCATGTGCGTTCCCCCCAGAACGTGCTGGTCAGGCGGTCGGGAGCGTGAGTGTGACGGCGGTCTGGAGCAGTTCGGGCGTGGTCCAGGCCGAGCGGGTGCCCGCGTAGGCCGAGCCGAAGGCGGTCGAGCCGAGCAGGGCCTGCTTGCGGGTGCCCTCGGGTGCGGTGACGGGCACGGTGAGGCCGGACGGGGCCTTGACGGTGACCGTGGTGCCGATGCGGTAGGCGGTGACCTTTCCTGCGGCGATCGCCTGGTCCCAGGCGGCACGACGGTTCAGCTCGGTTCCGACGTCCTTCTGACGCGGGTTCACCAGGGGTGCGCTGGGTGCGAACAGGTCCCTGTATCCGGAGAGTACGCGGTCGAGTACGGGGTAGAGGAGCCGTTCCTCGGCCAGGTTGGACTGGTGCACGTAGTGCGGGCGGGGGTCGTTTCCGAGCACGTGGGAGAGGGCCGTGCGGGCCTCCTGCGGGACGATCCGCTCGGCGTATCCCGTGGTGGTGGGGAGCGGGGCGGGCAGGCAGGTGGACAGCGGGTTGTCCTCGCAGATGCCACTGCCGCCGTCGGCGCGGGAGGTGTAGATCCAGTTGTACTCGTCGGTCATCTCGGCCGCGGTGCCCACGTTGTAGTACACGTTCATGGGGTGGCGGGGCACGGTCCTCGCGGCGGCGGTCCCGGTGCCGAGGGAACGTTGCTGCGGCTCGCGGGAATTGTCGCTCGCCGTCCATTTCACGCCGTTGTCGGCGAGGGCACCGGCGAGGTTCGGATTGTCGACGGGCTGCTGGGGCAAGGTCCTCAGACCGGAGTGCTCGCCGGTGACGAGTTCGGAGCGGTCGACGGAGATGCCCTTGCCCACGGCCCAGTTGTGGTTGTTCCTGATCTGGCCGGAGAGCTCGGAGCGGCTGACCCAGAGGGTGTTGCCCGCGAGGTCCTTGGCGCACTGCCAGGGGACGGTGGTGTTGTCCTGGACGCAGCCGAGGAAGGGGTGGGTGTAGGTGTGGTTGATCCACCGGTACTGGGTGCGGTCCGCGAGGAGCTGCGTGGTGAGCGGGTCGGTGCCGCCGTGCTCGGTCTTCCACTGCTCGCCCTGGCCGCCGTTGTAGACCATGTCGAGGGTGAAGCCGGAGGCCTTCTGCCAGGCGGCGGCGTACTGGGCGTCGGCGGCGGTCATCCGGATCGGGTTGACGCCCTCCCCGTCGTCCTCGACGCAGTCGAAGTCGCCGGGTGTGCAGTTGAGCGTGGAGTCCCAGCGGGCGTCGGGGGCGAAGACGTCGTCGACGTGGACGGAGAGGTAGTTGCGGCTCTGGCCGAGGTGGACGCCCTGGGTGAGCCATTCGACGATGCCGCGCGCGAGGGCCCGGAACTGCCGCTGGTACTGGTTGTAGGCGAAGGTGACGACGAGCTCGCGGCGCCCGTCGGCGGTGTACTCGCCGACGAGGCTGGCCCGGCCGCCGCCCGCACCGTCGATGGGCACGTCGAGGTAGCTGGTGAAGCCGGCGCGGGGGCGGCCCGCGTAGCCGTAACTCTCGGCGATCGCCGGGTCGTTGTCCTCGAAGGTCAGCGCCCCCGCGAGGTACCGGAAGGGCCCCGTCTTCCCGGCGGCGGTGACGCCGGCCGTGGTCCCGTCGAGGACGCCGGACCAGCCGCCCTCGTTGGTGTAGTCGAGGCCGACGCCCGGGTGCGACCAGGTGTAGGCGTCGACCTGCGGGATCCCGAAGGTCCGCTCGTACGCCTGGAGCGCGGTGTGCTCGGCGGAGTCGGGGCCGAAGGCGCTCTCGTGGGGCAGGACGACGCCCTGGTACTTGGCGCGCGGGCGGCCGTCGAGCGTGTCGCTGAGGAAGGCCGGGTCGAGGACCGGCCGGTTCGGGTCGTTGAGGTCGATCCTGCGGTACGGGACGCCGGAGCCCTTCAGCTCGGCGGTGATCGCCTCGACGGCGCTGCCGCCGTCGTCGACGACGAGGACCGTCAGGTCGACGCGGGGCGCCGGGGCTGCCACGGCCTGCGCGGACGGCAGGACGGTGGCGAGCAGTGCGGCGGCGGCGAGCGCCGCGACCCTGGCGGTACGGGGTGCGGTTCTGGGCGTGCGGATTCGGCCGGAGTCCATCGGTGGTGTCCCCCCTCGGCAGGCCCGTCCGGGCCGGAGCCGGCTCGGCGGGACCTGTGGAGATGATGCAGATGGTGCAAAGGCGAGTGCGTCGCCTTGCAGGAATGAGGCGAGTGTGGACGAGCTCTCCGAGCCTGAACGGTAAACATGAAAGAGACACCACGGATGAGTGAATCACTGCCGCCGTGAGCGAACGCCGCGAGCGAGCGTAGGCTCGTTCTCGGCGCTCTCCGGGCCGAAATACGATGCGGCGGGCACGGTCGGCCCATCCCTCGACCGCCGAAGAACTCAATGGAAGCGAGAATTCACCACCGTGACTGCTCTCACTCTCAGCACTGCCGGTGCGGCGACGCTGCGCGCCGACGCCCTCGTGGTCGGCGTCGCGAAGACCGGGAAGACGCTCGTCGTCGCCCCGGGCGCCGAGGCTGTCGACAAGGCCTTCGACGGGCGGCTCGCCGCCGTCCTGGAGACCCTGGGCGCCTCGGGTTCCGAGGGTGAGGCGATCAAGCTGCCCGCGCCCGCCGGTCTCAAGGCCCCCGTCGTCCTGGCCGTCGGCCTGGGCACCGCCCCCGAGGACGGCGAGTCGTTCGGCGCGGAGACCCTGCGCCGCGCCGCCGGTACGGCCGCCCGCACCCTGACCGGCTCGAAGAAGGCCGCCTTCGCGCTGCCGATCGCCTCCGCCGAGGACGCCGCCGCCGTCGCGGAGGGCGCCCTGCTCGGCGCGTACGCCTACACCGCGTACCAGGAGAGCGCCAAGGACGCGAAGAAGCCGCTGGCCGAGGTCGCCCTGCTCGGCGCCAAGCCGCGCGACAAGGCGTACAAGGCCGCCGCCGAGCGCGCCCAGGCCGTCGCGGAGGAGATGAACCGCGCCCGCGACCTGATCAACATGCCGCCGAACGACCTCTACCCCGAGTCGTTCGCCGCCATCGTCGCGGCCGCCGGCAAGGAGCACGGCCTCAAGGTGCAGGTGCTCGACGAGAAGGCGCTCGACAAGGGCGGCTACGGCGGCATCCTCGGTGTCGGCAAGGGCGCCGTCCGCGGCCCGCGCCTGGTCCGCGTCGCCTACACCCACCCGAAGGCGGAGCGGACCCTCGCCCTCGTCGGCAAGGGCATCACCTACGACTCCGGCGGCATCTCCCTGAAGCCGGCCGGCCACAACGAGACGATGAAGTGCGACATGAGCGGCGCCGCCGCCGTGTTCGCCGCCGTCGTCGCCGCGTCCCGCATCGGTCTCGCCGTCAACGTCACCGGCTGGCTCGCCCTCGCCGAGAACATGCCGTCCGGCAACGCCACCCGCCCGGGTGACGTGCTGCGCATGTACAGCGGCAAGACCGTCGAGGTCCTCAACACCGACGCCGAGGGCCGGCTCGTCCTCGCCGACGCGCTGACCAAGGCCTCCGAGGAGCACCCGGACGCGATCGTCGACGTGGCGACCCTGACCGGCGCCATGGTGCTGGCCCTGGGCAACCGCACCTTCGGCATCATGGCCAACGACGACGACTACCGCACCGCGATCCACGAGGTCGCGGAGGAGGTCGGCGAGGCGTCCTGGCCGATGCCGCTCCCGGCGGACCTGCGCAAGGGCATGGACTCCCCCACCGCCGACATCGCCAACATGGGCGAGCGGATGGGCGGCGGCCTGGTCGCCGGTCTCTTCCTCCAGGAGTTCGTGGGCGAGGGCATCACCTGGGCCCACCTGGACATCGCGGGCCCGGCCTTCCACGAGGGCGCCCCGTACGGGTACACCCCGAAGGGCGGCACCGGCTCCTCGGTGCGCACCCTGGTGAAGCTGGCCGAGCGCACGGCGGCCGGCGAGCTCTGAGCTCCCCCCTTTTTCAGGGCTCGGCTCGCCTCCGGGGCGCTTGAGCCGCTGTCGACGGTCGATCGTGCTCGGTCGCTTCGCGACCTCCGCGCGTTCTCCCTTTCGACAGCGGCGCGCCCCTTCGGCTCGCTCGCCCTCGTAGCGAAGGCCCTGGGTAACGCACCCGGGGCCTTCGTGGTTGTTCGCTCGCGACGAAATCCGTAGGTTCGTACGCTGGGGCGATCCCTCCGTACGGACGATCGGCCGTCTCAGAGCACGGCCCCGCGTCCCGCCATCCGTCAACAAGTGCGAAGATGGGTTCTCGGCAGGACAGGGCCCCCACCACAGGGCCGAAAAATAGCGGCCGAACACCAGCCGCCGCCCGGTCACTGAAGACCGGCGACGAGCGCACATGCATGGAGGACGTGACGTGGCGAACGACGCCAGCACCGTTTTCGACCTAGTGATCCTCGGCGGCGGTAGCGGCGGTTACGCCGCGGCGCTGCGCGGAGCGCAGCTGGGCCTGGACGTCGCACTGATCGAGAAGAACAAGCTCGGCGGCACCTGCCTGCACAACGGCTGCATCCCGACGAAGGCCCTGCTCCACGCCGGCGAGGTCGCCGACCAGGCGCGCGAGGCGGAGCAGTTCGGTGTCAAGGCCTCCTTCGAGGGCATCGACATCAAGGGCGTGCACAAGTACAAGGACGACGTGATCTCGGGCCTGTACAAGGGTCTGCAGGGTCTCGTCGCCTCCCGCAAGGTGACCTACATCGAGGGCACGGGTCGCCTCTCCTCCCCGACCTCCGTCGACGTCGACGGCCGTCGCGTCGAGGGTCGTCACGTCCTCCTCGCCACCGGCTCCGTGCCGAAGTCGCTCCCCGGCCTGGAGATCGACGGCAACCGGATCATCACCTCGGACCACGCGCTGACCCTGGACCGGGTCCCGGAGTCCGCGATCATCCTCGGTGGCGGCGTCATCGGCGTCGAGTTCGCCTCGGCGTGGAAGTCCTTCGGCACCGACGTGACGGTCATCGAGGGCATGAAGCACCTCGTCCCGGTCGAGGACGAGAACAGCTCGAAGCTTCTTGAGCGCGCGTTCCGCAAGCGCGGCATCAAGTTCAACCTCGGCACCTTCTTCCAGTCCGCCGAGTACACCGACAGCGGCGTCAAGGTGACCCTGGCCGACGGCAAGACCTTCGAGGCCGAGGTGCTGCTCGTCGCGATCGGCCGCGGCCCGGTCTCCGCCGGTCTCGGGTACGAGGAGCAGGGCGTCGCGATGGACCGCGGCTACGTCCTGGTCGACGAGTACATGCGTACCAACGTGCCGACGATCTCGGCCGTGGGCGACCTCGTCCCCACCCTCCAGCTCGCGCACGTCGGCTTCGCCGAGGGCATCCTCGTCGCCGAGCGGATCGCCGGTCTGAAGGCCGTGCCGATCGACTACGACGGCGTGCCGCGGGTGACGTACTGCCACCCCGAGGTCGCCTCCGTCGGCATCACCGAGGCGAAGGCCAAGGAGATCTACGGCGCGGACAAGGTCGTCGCCCTCAAGTACAACCTCGCGGGCAACGGCAAGAGCAAGATCCTCAAGACCGCGGGCGAGATCAAGCTCGTCCAGGTCAAGGACGGTGCCGTGGTCGGCGTCCACATGGTCGGTGACCGCATGGGCGAGCAGGTCGGCGAAGCGCAGCTGATCTACAACTGGGAGGCGCTGCCGGCCGAGGTCGCGCAGCTCATCCACGCCCACCCGACGCAGAACGAGGCGCTCGGCGAGGCCCACCTGGCCCTGGCCGGCAAGCCGCTGCACTCCCACGACTGACGCTCGTCGTCATCACAGGGCGCGACGACCACTTTCCGCAATTCGTTAGGAGCAACTGAAACCATGTCGGTTTCCGTAACCCTGCCGGCGCTCGGCGAGAGCGTCACCGAGGGCACCGTCACCCGCTGGCTCAAGGCCGAGGGTGAGCGTGTCGAGGCCGACGAGCCGCTGCTCGAGGTCTCGACCGACAAGGTCGACACCGAGATCCCCGCCCCCGCCTCGGGCATCCTGGCCTCCATCAAGGTCGCCGAGGACGAGACGGTCGAGGTCGGCGCCGAGCTGGCCATCATCGACGACGGCACGGGCGCCCCGGCCCCCGCCGCCTCGCCGACCGCCGAGACCGTCGTCACCCCGGTCCCCGTGGCCGAGGCTCCGGCCGCTCCGGCGCCTGTCGCCGAGGCCCCCGCCGCGGCTCCGGCCGGTGGCGCCGCCGGTACGGACGTCGTGCTGCCCGCGCTGGGCGAGTCCGTCACCGAGGGCACCGTGACCCGCTGGCTGAAGTCGGTCGGCGAGACCGTCGAGGCCGACGAGCCGCTGCTCGAGGTCTCCACGGACAAGGTCGACACCGAGATCCCGGCCCCGGTCTCGGGTGTCCTCCTGGAGATCGTCGTCGCCGAGGACGAGTCCGCCGAGGTCGGCGCCAAGCTGGCCGTCATCGGCGCCGCGGGTGCCGCTCCGGCCGCCCCCGCCGCCCCGGCTCCGGCCGCTCCGGCCGCTGCTCCGGCCCCCGCCGCTGCCCCGGCCCCGGTGGCTCCGGCCGCCCCGGTCGCGGCCCCCGCGCCGGTGGCTCCGGCCGCCCCGGCTCCCGCACCGGTGGCACCGGCCGCAACCCCCGCCCCGGTCGCGCCCGCAGCCCCTGTGGCCGCTCCGGCTCCGGCCGAGGACGGCGCGTACGTGACCCCGCTGGTCCGCAAGCTCGCCACCGAGAACGGTGTCGACCTGGCGGCCGTCAAGGGCTCCGGCGTCGGCGGTCGTATCCGCAAGCAGGACGTCCTCGCCGCCGCGGAGGCCAAGAAGGCCGCCGCTGCCGCCCCCGTCGCCGCCCCGGCCGCCCCGGCCGCCGCGAAGGCTCCGGCCCTCGCGGTCTCCCCGCTGCGCGGTCAGACCGTCAAGATGACCCGCATGCGCAAGGTCATCGGCGACAACATGATGAAGGCGCTGCACGGCCAGGCCCAGCTGACCTCGGTCGTCGAGGTCGACATCACCAAGCTGATGAAGCTGCGCGCCCGTGCCAAGGACGCGTTCGCGGCTCGTGAGGGCGTCAAGCTCTCCCCGATGCCGTTCTTCGTCAAGGCCGCGGCCCAGGCGCTGAAGGCCTTCCCGGTCATCAACGCCCGGATCAACGAGGACGAGGGCACGATCACCTACTTCGACACCGAGAACATCGGTATCGCGGTGGACTCCGAGAAGGGTCTGATGACCCCGGTCATCAAGGGTGCGGGCGACCTCAACATCGCCGGTATCTCGAAGAAGACCGCGGAGCTGGCCGGCGCCGTGCGCGCCAGCAAGATCACGCCGGACGACCTGGCCGGTGCGACCTTCACCATCTCCAACACCGGTTCGCGCGGCGCGCTGTTCGACACGATCATCGTGCCCCCGAACCAGGTCGCCATCCTGGGCATCGGCGCCACCGTGCGCCGTCCGGTCGTCATCGACCACCCGGACCTGGGTGAGACGATCGCGGTCCGCGACATGACGTACGTCGCCCTGTCCTACGACCACCGTCTGGTGGACGGCGCCGACGCCGCCCGCTACCTGACGGCCGTCAAGGCGATCCTGGAGGCCGGCGAGTTCGAGGTCGACCTCGGCCTGTAAGGCGATGTGAGGGCCGTACGCCGACTGGCAACGTAACGAGCCTCACCTGCGGCGCCCCCGCCCGGAAGTGTTTCCGGACGGGGGCGCCGCCGTATTGTCTAAGGGTCAACACTCCCCGAGGAGCCTTCATGACCGTCCCCGTCGTCCACTCGCTGCGCGAACAGATCCGCGAGCACATCGTGGAGGGGATCGTCAGCGGCCGCTGGAAGCCGGGCGAGCGCATCGTGGAGCGCCGGATCGCGACGGAGCTGGAAGTCAGCCAGACCCCGGTCCGTGAGGCCCTGCGCGAGCTGGAGTCGCTGCGCCTGATCGAATCGGCCCCCAACAAGGGCGTCCGGGTCCGCAACCTCACCGCGGCCGACCTGGAGGAGAGCTACCCCGTACGGGCCGGTCTGGAGCAGATCGCGGCCGAGCTGGCGGCCGGGCGGCTCGCCACGGACTGCTCGGCCCTGGAGCCGCACGTGGCGGCGCTGTACGAGGCGGACGCGACCGCCGACGGTACGGCGCAGGTGCGGCACACGGTGGCCTTCCACCGGGAGCTGGTGAAGGCCGCCGGGAACGCGGTACTGCTGCACACCTGGGAGACGCTCGGCATCGAGGTCTTCACGGCCCTGTCGATCCGCTGGCTGGGCACGGTCCAGAAGTCGTACGCGGAGGAGCACCAGGAGCTGGTGGAGGCCTTCCGCCGGGGCGACCCGAACATCGGGGCGCTCGTGAAGGCCCACGTCCTGGGCTGCGCGCCCCGAGCCTGACCCCTGACGTGACGCACAGTGAGCGGGTCCACCCCTGGGTGGGCCCGCTCATTCGTGCGAGCACCCTCTCAGACAGCGGCTCCCACCTGCGAGAACAAGGCGAAATCAAGGCGAATTCGAGGCACCCGGTGCCCCCTGCCGCGGCACCCTGTGCCGACTTTCTCGATCTGGAGAGGTTTTTCCCCTCCAGCCTTTGATCGATCATCGATCGCTGGCTTACAGTCTTCCGCGGGCCTCACCCGGCCCTTCGCCCTGTCCTGCCAGACATGGCCCCCATCTCTACCCCACCTGTCCGGAAGGCGGCGATCATGACCGATCCCGTAGGCAAGATTCCGAGCGAGCTCGACCAGCTCCCGGACCGTGACACCGAGGAGACCGCCGAATGGGCGGCCTCCCTGGACGCCGTCACCAAGGCCGCCGGCCCCCACCGGGCCGCCTACCTGATGCGCCGTACGCTCCAGCACGCCGAGGGCGCGGGCCTCGCCCTGCCCAAGCTGCTGGAGACCGACTACGTCAACACCATCCCCACCTCCGCGGAGCCGTCGATCGGCGAGTTCGGCGGCGACGAGGAGATGGAGCGGAAGATCACCGCCTGGAACCGCTGGAACGCGGCCGCGATGGTCACCCGCGGCTCGAAGTACGGCGTCGGCGGCCACATCGCCACCTTCGCCTCGGCGGCCTGGCTCTACGAGACCGGCTTCAACCACTTCTTCCAGGGCAAGGAAGCCGACGGTTCCGGCGACCAGCTCTACATCCAGGGCCACGCCTCCCCCGGCATCTACGCCCGCGCCTTCCTCGACGGGCGCCTCGGCGAGGCCCAGCTCGACAACTTCCGGCAGGAGTCCGGCGGCAACGGTCTGCCCTCCTACCCGCACCCGCGCCGACTGCCCTGGCTGTGGGAGTTCCCCACCGTCTCCATGGGTCTCGGCCCGCTCTCCGCGATCTACCAGGCGCGCTTCAACCGCTACCTGACGAACCGTTCCATCAAGGACGTCTCGGCCTCCCACGTGTGGGCCTTCCTCGGTGACGGCGAGATGGACGAGCCCGAGTCGACGGCAGCCCTCGCGCTCGCCGCCCGCGAGGGTCTGGACAACCTGACCTTCGTCATCAACTGCAACCTGCAGCGCCTCGACGGCCCGGTCCGCGCGAACTTCAAGATCGTGCAGGAGCTGGAGGCCCAGTTCCGCGGCGCCGGCTGGAACGTCGTGAAGTCACTGTGGGGCAACGCCTGGGACGAGCTGTTCGCGCTCGACACCACCGGCGCCCTCGTCCGCCGCCTCCGCGAGGTGCCGGACGCGCAGGTCCAGACGTACCAGACCCGCGACGCCGCCTACATCCGCCAGGACTTCTTCGGCAAGGACCCGGCGCTCGTCGCGATGGCGCAGCTGCTGAGCGACGACAAGATCCTGGAGTGTTTCCACCTCTCCCGCGGTGGCCACGAGCCGCGCAAGGTGTTCGCCGCGTACAAGGCCGCCCTGGAGTTCAAGGGCGCGCCGACGGTCATCCTCGCGCAGACCGTCAAGGGCTTCACCCTCGGTGAGGGCTTCGCGTCGAAGAACGCGAACCACCAGATGAAGAAGCTGACGACCGACGAGTTCAAGAACATGCGTGACCTTCTTGAGCTGCCGATCTCGGACGCGCAGTTCGTCGACGGCCAGGTGCCCTACGGCCACCCCGGCGCCGACTCCCCCGAGGTCCGCTACCTCCAGGAGCGCCGCGCGGCCCTCGGCGGCCCGGCCCCGGCCCGCCGCACCCACGCGCTGGCCCCGCTGCCGGCCCCGGCGGAGAAGGCCTTCACCGCCTTCGACAAGGGCTCCGGCTCGCAGTCGATGGCGACGACGATGGCGTTCGTCCGGCTCATCAAGGACCTGATCCGCGACAAGGAGACCGGCAAGCGCTGGGTCCCGATCGTCCCGGACGAGGCCCGCACCTTCGGTATGGAGTCGCTGTTCCCGTCGCTCGGCATCTACTCGCCGAAGGGCCAGACGTACGAGCCGGTCGACCGCGACCAGCTGATGTACTACAAGGAGGCCGTGAACGGCCAGATCCTCAACGAGGGGATCACCGAGGCCGGTTCGATGGCCGATTTCATCGCCGCGTCCACCGCGTACTCCACGCACGGCGAAGCGATGATCCCGTTCTACATCTTCTACTCGATGTTCGGCTGGCAGCGGACCGCCGACCAGATGTGGCAGCTCGGCGACCAGCTCGGCCGCGGCTTCCTCGTCGGCGCGACCGCCGGCCGTACCACCCTGACCGGTGAGGGCCTCCAGCACGCCGACGGCCACTCGCCGGTGATCGCGGCCACGAACCCGGCGGCGCTGTCCTACGACCCGGCGTTCGCCTACGAGGTCGCGACCATCGTCAAGGAGGGTCTGCGCCGGATGTACGGCGAGGCCGCCGAGGGCGAGGACCAGGACGTCTTCTACTACCTGACGGTCTACAACGAGCCGATGCCGCAGCCGGCCAAGCCGTCCGGCATCGACGAGGGCATCGTCAAGGGCCTCTACCGCTTCAACACCGCGGAGTCGGCCGGTCTCGACCTGCCCGCGAACGCCTCGCGCATCCAGCTCCTCTCCTCCGGCACGGCGATCCACTGGGCCCTCGAGGCGCAGAAGCTGCTCGCCGCCGAGTGGGGCGTGGCCGCCGACGTGTGGTCCGCGACCTCCTGGACGGAGCTGCGGCGCGACGCCCTGGAGGCCGACGCGGCGCTGCTGCGCGGCGAGGAGCAGGTGCCGTACGTCCGTAAGGCCCTGGAGGGCGTCACCTCCCCGGTACTCGCGGTCTCCGACTACATGCGCCAGGTCCCGGACCAGATCGCGCAGTGGGTCGAGCAGGACTGGTCCTCGCTGGGCGCCGACGGCTTCGGCCTCTCGGACACCCGTGAGGCGGCCCGCCGCCACTTCGGCGTCGACGCCCAGTCGATCGTCGTCGCGGCGCTCGCGCAGCTGGCGCGACGCGGCGAGGTCCGGGCGACGGCCGTGAAGGAAGCGCGCGAGCGCTACGGCCTGTAGTCCGGCCGGCTTGACCTGCCCGAGGGGCCGCGCCCGTACTTCGGTACGGGGGCGGCCCCTCGGGCGTTGCCTGGTCGGGGAGCGGGGGTGTCAGCCCTTGGCGTCGGGCCGGTCGGCGTACCGCCATCGCGGGACGCCGGTTCGGGTGTTCGCATCGCGGCGGTCCGTGAGGGCGGCGACCTCGCGCTCCGCCTCGGTGCGGATGCGGTCCGCCTCGGCGTTGGCTTCGGCGACGATCTCCGCGCCTTCGCGCTGCGCGGTCTCCACCGTGAGCCTGGCCCGGCGCTCCGAGTCCGTACGCAGCTTCAGCGCCTCCCGACTGAGCTGCTCCGCGCGGTGCTCGATCTCCGCGAGGCGCTCCTCGGCCTTCGCCTGACGCGCGGCCAGGTCCCGCACCGACTGTTCACGCCGCTGCTTCAGCAGGGTCTCGAACTCGGCGGCGGCCTGCGACGCCTTCGTGCGGGTCTCCTCGAAGAGGGCGTCCGCCGCCGCGCGCTTGGCCTGTGCGTGCCGGTGGGCCTCGGCGAGGATGCGGGCGCGCTCGTCCTCCACGTCCCCGGTACCGGAGACGGCGGGGGCGGTGAGCTCCCCGACCCGGGCGAGGACGGCCGCGGCCGACTCCGGCCGGTCGGCCGGGCTGCGGGCGAGCAGGTGCATGACGAGCGCGCTCAGCTCCGCCGGGATCCCGGGCGCGTGGTGGTGCGGCGGGACCTCCGTGCCGTGCAGCTTCTGGTTGATCAGGCCGAGCATGTTGTCGGCGGCGAAGGGCGCGCGGCCGGTCAGGGCGAAGTAGAGGACGCAGCCCAGGGAGTAGAGGTCGGTGCGGTGGTCGACCGTCCGCTCGCCGAGCGCCTGCTCCGGCGACATGTAGAGGAGCGTGCCGATGGCGACGCCGGTGCCGGTGAGCCCGCCGGTCCTGAGCGTGTCCCCGAGGAACTTGGCGATGCCGAAGTCGAGGATCCTGAGGTCGCCGTCCTCCGCGAACATCACGTTGTCGGGCTTGATGTCCCGGTGGACGATCCGGCGGGAGTGCGCCGCGTCGAGGGCGGTGGCGAGCTGCCGGGCCCAGTCGACGACGACGCGCCAGTGCGGCCGTTCCGCCTGGACGGCCCGGGTGAGGGTGCGGCCGGTCAGCCGCTCCATGACCAGGTACAGCGCCCGTTCGCCGTCGATCTCGGTCGCGCCGCAGTCGTGCGCGACGACCGTGTGGCGGCCGGGCAGGCTCGCCGCCGAGCGGATCTCCCGGCGGAAACGCAGGAAGGTCTCCTCCTCGCCCATGTCCGGGAGCGCGGTGACGAGTTTGACCGCCACGTCCCGCTGCATCCGCCGGTCGAGCGCACTCCACACCTGCCCCATGCCGCCGCGGCCGAGCCGGGTCTCCAGCTCGTACCGCCCGTCCAGCACCGTCCCCCGCATCGTGCCCTCCCCGGTGGTCCCCTCAGGCTCCGTGCCCCCAAGGCCACAGTATGGATGGCAGGGTGGGCGCATGCGTGCCGCCCGTCTCATCAAGTTGGTCCTGCTGCTCCAGTCCCGTCCGTCGATGACGGCGGCCGAACTGGCCGCGGAGCTCGAGGTGTCGGAGCGGACCATCACCCGGGACGCGCTCGCCCTCGCCGAGGCGGGGGTGCCGGTGTACGCGGACCGGGGCCGCGCGGGTGGCTACCGGCTGATCGGCGGCTACCGGACGCGGCTCACGGGGCTCGCGCGGGGCGAGGCGGAGGCGCTGTTCCTCTCCGGGCTGCCGGGCGCGCTGCGCGATCTGGGGCTCGCGGACGCGGCCTCGGCGGCCCGGCTGAAGGTGTCGGCGGCGCTGCTGCCGTCGCTGCGGGACGCCCCCGACGCGGTGGGCCGGCGCTTCCATCTGGACGCGCCCGGCTGGTACCAGGAGCCGGAGACCCCGGAGCTGCTCGCCCCGATCGCGGAGGCCGTCTGGGACGACCGGCTGCTCTCCGCCCGCTATCTCCGCGGGGACGGCGAGGAGGTGGAGCGGGAGCTGTGTCCGTACGGCCTCGTCCTGAAGGCCGGTGTCTGGTACGTGTGCGCACGGGCGGACGCCTCCTTCCGCACGTACCGCGTGGACCGGTTCACGGCGGTCGCCGTGGGCGAGGAGCGGTTCGTCCGGGACGAGGAGTTCGACCTCCCGTCCTTCTGGGAGGAGCGGGCGGCGGAGTTCGCCCGCTCCCTGCTGCGCGCCGTGGTCGTCCTGCGGCTCTCGGAGGCGGGCGCGCGGCGGCTGCCGTACGTCACGGACCGCGCGGCCGCCGAGGAAGCCCTCGCGGCCGGGGAGCGGGACGAGGAGACCCCCGGCCGGACGACCGTGACGCTGCGGGTCGAGAGCGAGGAGGTCGCCTTCTCCCAGCTGCTCGGCCTGGGCGCGGAGGCCGAGGTGGTGGCCCCGGACTCCCTCCGCGCCCGTTTCCGGGAGGCGGCCCGGGGGCTGGCGGGCCTCTATCTGTAGTCGTTGATGTCCGGGTCGCCCGTCTCGTCCGCGAGCATGTAGCCCCAGGCGTCCGGCTGCGAGCCGTCGGCGTCGGTGAAGCCGTACTCCTTGGCCAGCTGCCCGCTGGAGAGCGACTGCCCGTTCCAGCGGTGCCGGTCGGCGTCGGCGGCGAGGGCGGCGACGGCCCTGCCGACGTACGCCGGGGACTCGGCGACGGCGAATCCGGGGATCTTCTCGACGGCGTCGCGCCAGTTCTCCTCGGTGACGCCGAAGGCGGCGAGCATCTGCTCGGACCTGAGCCAGCCGGGAGTGAGGGCGACCGCCGTGGCGCCGTGCTCCTCCAGCTCCTTGCCGAGGCCGAAGGCCATCCGGAGGGGCGCGTTCTTGGCGAGGTCGTAGAAGAGGTTCTCGCGGAAGCGGGTGCCGTTGTACTCGGTGGTGCCGTCGGTGAGCTCGATGACGAGGCCGCCCGGGTTCCGGATGAGCAGCGGCAGGGCCGTGTACGAGGTGATGACGTGCGTCCGGATGCCGAGTTCGAGCATCCGGAGGCCGCCGTCGAGGTCGTTCTCCCAGGTCTTCTTCCCGAAGACGAGGAGGTGCTCGCCGCCCCACACGTCGTTGACGAGGACGTCGAGCCGTCCCCGTTCCCGGTCGATCCGGTCGATCAGGGCCCGGACCTGGTCCTGCTCCAGATGGTCGGTCGGCACGGCGATGCCCTCGCCGCCGGCGGCCGTCACCAGTTCGGCGGTCTCCTCGATGGTCTCGGTGGCCCGGCCGACCTCGCTGACCTTCTCGCGGGTGGTGCGCCCGGTGACGTACACCGTGGCTCCGGCGGCCCCCAGCTGGACGGCGATGCCCCGTCCGGCGCCCCGGGTGGCTCCCGCGACCAGGCAGACGCGTCCGTGCAGCGGTTTCGTTTCGTGTGTGTCCGTCGTCATGACCACCAGACTGGCAGGAAAGTACGACATCTTCTGTCCGGATTCATTTCCGGAGTTCTTCGGGCATTCCGGGTGCGTCGCGCTCGCCGAGACAGGATGCTGGTCCCGTGATGGACGAGACGGAGTTCTGGGAGATCATCGACAACACCCGCGAGGCCGCCGAGGGCGACCCCGAGGAGCAGGCCGATCTGCTCGTGGACCGGCTGACCCGGCTCGATCCCGACTCCGTGCTCGACTACGCCCGCCATTTCGAGGCCCGCTACAACCGCGCGTACCTCTGGGATCTGTGGGGCGCGGCGGCCGTGCTCTTCGACGGGGCCGGCGACGAGACCTTCGACGCCTTCCGCTGCTGGCTCATCGGCCAGGGCCGGGAGGTCTTCGAGGGGGCGGTGCACGATCCGGACGCGCTGGCGGAGCTGCTCGACGACTTCGACGTGGAGATCGACGGGGACGGCGAGGAGATCGGCTTCGCGGCGGACGAGGCGTACGAGCAGCTGACCGGCGCGGAGACCCCGGACCTGGGCATTCCGATGCCGGGCGGGGAGCCGCTGGGCGCGCCCTTCGACCTGGAGGACGACGACGTGCTCGCGGCCCGCTTCCCGCGGCTGTGGGAGCGCTTCGGAGCCGCGTAGGAGACGGCGGGGGTACGGACAGGACGACGGAGGTACGGACCCGGGGGCCGTCCCACCCCGGGTCCGTACCGGCTCTGCGGCCCGTGCCCGTCAGCCCTGCTGGAGCTGCGGGTTCACCTGGCCGAGGATCATGTCCGTGCGCGGCTGGAGCGCCGGGAAGAGCTGCTCCGGCTGCGGGATCGCCCAGTACTTCCCCTCGGCGACCATCTCGAAGACGCGCTCGGCGTGCTCCTCGGGGGTCAGCCCGTGCTCGTCGGCGAGGGTCTGCAGGTGCTCGTTGAAGGCCGCGATCTCGGGCGGGGTGCCCTCCCCGGGCCTGGCCGCCTTGAAGATCTCGCTCTTGACCGAGCCGGGCGTCACCACGGACACCTGGATCGGTGCGCCCTTCATCTGCATCTCGTGGTGGAGCGACTCGGTGAGCGCGAGCGTGCCGAACTTGGTGACGCTGTACGGGGCCATCAGCGGGCTCGGCAGCATGCCGCCGATGGACGACACGTTCACCACCCAGGCCTTCTCGCCGCGCTCCAGCATGCGCGGAACGAAGGCGCGGATGCCGTTGACGTACCCGCCGATGTTGACGCGGAGCATGGCGTCCCAGCGCTCGGCCGGGATCTCCCAGGAGTAGCCCATGGCCATGATCCCGGCGTTGTTGACCAGCAGGTCGACCGTGCCGAAGCGGGTGTACGCGTGGTCGGCGAGGGCCTCGACGGACGCGGGCTCGGCGACGTCGGTGACCACGGCCTCCACCTCGGCGCCGATGGCCCGCAGCTCCTCGGCGAAGGCGGCGAGCCGCTCGGCGGCGACGTCGGCGAGGACCAGCTTCATGCCCAGTCCCGCGGCGTGCCGGGCGAGCCCGGCGCCGATGCCGGAGGAGGCGCCGGTGATGACGGCCGTACGGCCGCCGAACACGTCCCGGGCGCTCATCAGAAGTGCGTTCCGCCGTCGATGCGGACCTCGGTGCCGGTGATGAACCGGCCGTCCTCGCTCGCGAGCATCGCGACGACGCCCGCGACGGTCTCGGGGCCTGCGAAACCCTCGCCGAGGGCGGGCATGAGCTTCATGAAGAGGTTGAAGTCGGCGTCCTCGGGGAGGCCGGGGCCGACGCTCTGGCGGCTGGCGCCGGTGCCGTCGGTCATGCCGGAGGAGATGGAGCCGGGCTGCACGGCGGTGAAGCGGATGCCCTGCTTGGCGTACTCGGCGGCGAGCGCGTGGGTCATGGACTGGATGCCGCCCTTGCTGGCCGCGTAGGCCGCCATGTAGGGGTGGGCGAACATCGCGGAGGTGGAGGAGAAGTTCACGACGGCGGAGCCGTTGCCCTCCAGGAGGGCCGGGATCGACTCGCGGATCACGAGGAAGGTGCCGGTGAGGTTGATCCGCAGCACCTGCTCGAAGGAGTCGAGGCTCGTCTCGTGGGTGTGCGAGGAGCGCAGGATGCCGGCCGCGTTGACCAGGACGTCCAGGCCGCCGAGCGCCTCGACGGCGGCGGCGACGCCGGCCCGTACGGAGGCCTCGTCGGCGACGTTCACGACGACGGTGGTGAGGCGGTCGGCGGCGTCGCCGGCCTTGGCGACGGTGTCCTTGAGGCCGTCCTCGCTGATGTCGGCGGCGACGACCCGGCCGCCCTCCGCGAGCACGCGGAGCACCGTGGCCTGGCCGATGCCGGAGCCACCGCCGGTGATGAGGGCGCGGCGTCCTTCGTAACGGGTCAGCTGGTTCATGGCGGCAACCTCTCGATGTCAAGCTTCCGTGGAACGCTGCCACCGTACGCCCACATGGCACGTTTTGCCATACCTGCACGTCATGCACTTCGGGTGGTTCCGGGCGTACGCTTCGTACGGTGAGCACCAAGCCCCCCTCCCTGACGGAACGCCGCAAGGCCGCGACCCAGCTGGACATCGCCCGCGCCGCCGCCGAGCTCTTCACCGAGCGCGGACCCGACGGCACCACGGCCGAGGACATCGCCCAGCGGGCCGGGGTCGCCCTGCGCACCTTCTACCGGTACTTCCGCTCCAAGCAGGACGCCGTGGCCCCGCTCCTCGCGGGCGGCGCGGACCGCTGGCGCGAGCAGCTCGCGGCGGCCGGCCCCGGGGCCCGCCTCCCCGAGGCGCTGGAACGCTCGATCGCCGCGTCGCTGGCGGCGGAGGGCGCGGAGGCGGCGGAGGGGCTCCTGTGGACCCGCGGGCTCCTGCGGGCGGCCGCCGAGGACCCCGCCCTGCGGGCCGTCTGGTACCGGGTCAACCAGGAGTCCGAGGAGAAGCTGCGCGAGGTCCTGGCCGGGCTCGCGGGCCCGGACACCGACCCGCTGGAGATCCGGCTCGCGGCGGCGGCGGCCACGGACGCCATCCGGATCGCCCTGGAGGCCTGGGCGGAGTCGGACGCGCCGGTGCGCGGCGAGGGCTCACCGGCCGCTCTCGCGGTCCGCTGCCTGCGTGAACTGATGGGCGGGATGCGGCTCCTCGGGGACGCGACCGCCGAGTGATCTACGGCTCGTGCGATCTACGGCTCGTACGATCTACGGCTCGTGCGATCGACGCTCAGGTGAGGAGCGAGCGGCCCATCAGGACGTCGTCCACGTACTCCCCGTCGATCAGGAGCTCGCCCGGCAGCACGCCCTCCACCGCGAAGCCCTCGGAGGCGTAGAGCGCGCGGGCCGGGGTGTTGTGTCCGAGGACCCGCAGGGTGATCCGGCGGGCGCCCTCCGCGCGGGCCCGCTCCGCGGCAGCCCGCAGCAGGGCCCGCGCCACGCCCCGGCCGCGGGCGGACTCGGCGACCACGAGGCCCTGGATCTGGCGCACGTGCGCGGTGGCGGCGAGCGAGGTCGGCGGGACGAGGCGTAGGTAGCCGACGACCTCGCCGGCGACCTCCGCGACGAGGTAGTCCTCGGGCAGGTGGCGGGCGTCGAAGAAGGGCTCGTACGGCTCCGTGGGGGCGGGCAGCACCGCGTGCAGGGGCGACCAGGCGGCCCGGTCGAGCGCGGCGAGGACGTCGTCGTCCCCGGCTTCGGCGATACGTATCTGCGTCTCCGGCACGATCATGACGGCCACTGTGTCACGCACGGGACCGGGAGGGCAGGATGGGCCCATGCAGCGTTCCGCCACCCGCAAGCGCGTCGCCGTCACCGGCGCCTCCGGACTCATCGGCAAGGCCCTCGTCCGCTCCCTGCGCGCCGACGGCCACGACGTCCTCCGCCTCGTCAGGCGACCCGCCGCGACCGCCGACGAGGTCGAGTGGGACCCGAAGCGGCTGTACGTGGACGCCGCCGGACTCGTCGGGGTGGACGCCGTCGTGCACCTGGCGGGCGCCGGCGTCGGCGAACGCCGCTGGACCGAGGCGTACAAGCGGGAGATCCGCGACAGCCGCGTCCTCGGCACGCAGGCGATCGCCCAGGCGCTGGCCTCACTGGCGGAGCCGCCGGAGGTCCTGGTGTGCGGCACGGCGCTCGGCTGGTACGGGGACACCGGCAGCCGCGCGGTCGACGAGAGCGCGCCCGCCGGGACGGGCTTCCTTCCCTCGGTGTGCGTGGAGTGGGAGGCCGCCGCGGCGCCGGCCGAGGAGGCCGGCATCCGCGTCGCCTACGCCCGTACCGGACTGGTCGTGGCCCGCGAGGGCGGGGCCTGGGGACGGCTCTTCCCGGTCTTCCGCGCCGGGATCGGCGGCCGGATGGGCGACGGCCGCCAGTACTGGTCGCACATCTCCCTCCACGACGAGGTGGCCGCCCTGCGCCACCTGGTCGACACCCCGTCCCTCGCCGGGCCGGTGAACCTCACGGCCCCCGAGCCCGTCACCAACCGTGAGGTGACGGCCGCGATGGGCCGGGTCCTGCGGCGGCCCACGCTGTGCACGGTGCCCGCGCCCGCCCTGAAGCTGCTCCTCGGGGACTTCGCCCAGGACGTGCTGGGCAGTCAGCGGGTGCTGCCGGGGCGGCTGTTGGAGTCCGGCTTCGACTTCGCCTTCCCGACGATCGACGACGCGATCCGCGCCGCCGCCCGCTGAGCCCTCCTCCCCTGCCCCGGCCCTCCCCTGCTCCTCCCTGCCCCCTCCCCGGCCTCCCCCTGCGCTCCCCCGTGCTGCGCGCGCACCGGTGCGCGCGGGCCGACTTCCGTGGGAGCGCTGCCTAGGATCGTGGCGAACTCGGGCATTCCGGGGGCTCGTTGGGGGCATAGGCCTCCCACTGTGGGGGGCATGAGCCTCCCACCAGCCGCGCCGATCCTGGGGAGGGGCACGTGCTCAGCAGCTCAAGTACCGCACAACGAACGGACGTCGTGGAGATCGTCGACGTCGTCATCGTGGGGGCCGGGATCGCGGGGCTCGCGGCCGCGCACCGGCTGACCGGGGCCGGGCTCTCCGTCGCCGTCCTGGAGGCGGAGCCGCGGGTGGGCGGCCGGATGGCCACCGACTCCGTCGACGGCTTCCTGCTCGACCGGGTGGGGCCCCTGCTCACCCTGTCGCCCGAGGAACTGCGGGCCGTGCCGGGGCTCGACGGCCTCGTGCTGCGCCCCTTCGCCCCGGGCGTGCTCGTGCACAGCGACGGCCGGTACACGCGCTGGGGCGCCCCGCACCCGCGCCGGGCGGCCGGCACGCACCGCGCGGGGGGCCACCGAAGCGTGGGGGGAGCGTTCAGCATGGCGCGCGCCCTCGCGAGCGCCCCCCGGCGTCCGGCCGCCTCGCTCGACCAGGCACGGCTCGGCGCGTCCCTGGTCCGGCTCGCCGCGACCCCGTCCCAGCGGCTGCTGACCCGCCCCGAGCGGACCGCGCGCGAGGCGCTGACCGCCCGGCTGCCCGCCCGGACCGTGCAGGGCGTGCTGCGGCCGCTGCTCGCGGCGCTCCTCGGCGACCCGGACCTCGGCATGTCGAGCCGCCGGGCGGACCTGGCGCTGCGCGCCTTCGCCCGGGGCCGGCTCGCGGTGCCGGAAGGCGGTTCGGCGGCCCTCCCGGAGCGGCTCGCCGCCGCGCTGCCGCCCGGCACGGTCCGTACCGGCGTCCGGGTCACGGAGGCGTCCGTCTCCCGGGTCACGACCGCCGGGCACGGGGTCTTCGGCTGCCGCTCGGTGCTGCTCGCGACGGGGGCGCGGACGGCGGCCGAACTGCTGCCCGGCCTGCGGGCGCCCGCCTTCCACGCGGTGACGGTCCTCCACCACACGGCGCCCGTGGCGCCCACCGGGGACCCGGCACTGGTCCTGGAGTCCGACCCGGGCGGGCCGGTGGCCCACACGGCCGTCATGAGCGCGGTCGACCCGTCCCGCGCCCCGGAGGGCCGGGCCCTGATCACCTCGACGGTACTCGGGACGCCGCCGGACGACACGGAGCGGCGGGTCCGCAAGCACCTCGCCACGCTGTACGGCACGTCGACCGACGAGTGGGAGTTGCTCGCCCTGCGCCACACGGCGGAGGCCGTGCCGGCGATGCCTCCACCGCACGACGCCCGCCGCCCGGTCCGGCTGCTCGCGGGCCTGTACGTGTGCGGCGACCACCGGGACGCGGGCACCCCGCAGGGCGCCCTCGCCTCGGGGGCGCGCGCGGCCCGCGCGCTCCTCGGCGACCTCGGCGTCCGGCTCCCCGTGGAGGAGGACGAGGCGGCGGAGGAGGCCGCGTAGGTACTCAGCCGATGGCGGCGACGCGGTCGCGGTAGGTGCGGGCGGCCGCGGCGTCGCGGTACGGCTCCAGGCGGCGCTCGAAGTCGCGTACGTACTCGACGGCGCGCGCCGACCGCATCTCGGAGGCCTGCTGGGCGGCCTCCGCGCCCAGCGCGCAGGCCTGGTCGAGTTCGCCGAGGGCGAGGCGCGAGGTGGCGAGGACGACCCGGCAGAAGAGCCGGCTGCGGGCGAAGCCGGGCGCGCGCAGCTGGAGGGCGCGCTCGGCGTGCTGGGCGGCGGGCCGGTACTGCTGGAGGTCGCGGTGGCAGTGCCCGAGCTCGTCGGCGAGCTGGGCCTCGTCGAACATCCTGGCCCAGTAGGGCACCTCGTCGCCCGGCCGGGCCGCTTCGAGGGCCCGCTCGGCCCGGACCAGGGAGGCGCTGCACACCCGGGCCTCGCCGAGGACCGCGTGCCCGCGGGCCTCGATGGCGTGCAGCATGGCCTGGACGACGGGCGGCGCGGCGGGCCCGACGCCCTGCTGGGCGACCCGGGCGAGCTGCACGGCCTCCCGCCCGTGGCCGAGGTAGACGGCCTGGCAGCTCATGGTGAGGAGCACGTACGAGCCGTAGGCCCGGTCCCCGGCGGCCTGGGCGAGGCGCAGCGCCTGGACGAAGTAGCGCTGGGCGAGGCCGTGGGCGGCGATGTCGTACGAGGTCCAGCCGGCGAGCCGGGTGAGGTCGGCGGCGGCGGCGAACAGGCGGCGGCCGACGGCCTCGCCGTACGTGCCGCGCAGCATCGGCTCGGTCTCGTGTTCCAGGTAGCGGACGAGGGCCTGCCGCGCGTGGCCGCCGCCGTAGGCGTGGTCGAGGGTGCGGAAGAGCTCGCCGACGGAGCGGAGGGCGGCGATGTCGCCGCTGGAGACCCGCTGGCCGGGCCCCCGGTCCGTACCGCGCTGCCGGGGCACGGAGAAGCGGCCCTGCGCGGGGACGCGCGGGTCGTGGGCGACGTGGGAGACCCGGGGGTCGTGCGGGGTCCTGGGTTCGTGCGGGGTCCTGGGTTCGTGCGGGGAGCGGGATTCGTGTGGGGCGCGGGGATCGTGTGGGGAGCGGGATTCGTGCGCCGCGCGGGGATCGTGTGACGCGCGGGGGTCTCCGGGTGTCCCGCCGTGGGCCCGGGAGGACGGCGGGCCGGGGGCGAGCTCGCCGCGGGCCACCCGCTCGTCGGCGCGGCCGATGAGCCAGTCGCGGCTGGGGACGACGAGTCCCGCCGGGGTGAAGGCGATCTTGCGGAGTTCGGCGTGGCTGCCGGAGTCCTTGCGCCAGAGCCCGCTGACGATGTCGACGGCCTCCTCGGGGGTCGCCGCGAACTCCAGGCCCGCGTAGACCGGCGCGCAGGCGTCGAGACCGAGGTCCTGCGCGGAGAGCCGGCGGCCCAGGCGCCGGGTGAAGACCTCGGCGATGAGGGCCGGGGTGGTGCCGCGCGGCTGCTGGCCGCGGAGCCAGCGGGTCACGGAGGTCTTGTCGTACCGCAGGTCGAGGCCGTGCTCCAGACCGAGCTGGTCCACCCGTCTGGCGAGGCCCGCATTGGAGAACCCGGCTTCGGCGATGAGCGCGGCGAGCTGGCGGTTCGGGATGCGCTGCGGTGGTCGTTCCGTCATCAGCTGTGCGGTCTCCTGCCTTCCGGGCCCAGGTGCAGCCCGTTCGGACCCTCATGGATCGGCGTGAATTTAGCGGTCTCCACGGCCCGTACCGCCGCCTTCGCCCCACATTCATCCGATCGTGTGAGGATTGGCGGCACCGCTGACGTAGTCGCCGCGGGCCGGCTGACGGACGGAGCACCCCGGCACCGCCCGTAGAGGCGCCACCAGGGGCGCATCTACACGCGTCCCCGGCCACCCCCGCACAGGTGTCCACGGCACCGCCGTACAGTGGCATGGGCGCGAATGACGCATGGTGCCTCGCCGGCCCGGGATGATCCCCGGAACCCGGCCGCGGCACCCAGGAGGAGGCATGGCCGTGAGTGAGCTGCGATTCGTCCGCCTTGGATTCGGCGCTGATGCCGTCGACTACCAGGTGGCCTGGGACAAGCAGCGCGAAGTGCACGCCGCACGGTTCGCCGACGAGACCGCCGACACCTGTCTGCTCCTCGAGCACCCGCCGGTCTACACCGCCGGCCGGCGCACCGCGGAGAACGAGCGTCCGCTCGACGGGACGCCCGTCGTGGACGTGGACCGCGGCGGCAAGATCACCTGGCACGGCCCCGGTCAGCTGGTCGGCTACCCGATCATGAAGCTCCCCCGCCCGGTGGACGTCGTCGCGCACGTCCGCCGCCTGGAGGACGCCCTGATCCGGACGGCCGCCGAGTTCGGCGTGGAGACGAGCCGGGTCGAGGGCCGCAGCGGTGTCTGGGTCCTCGGGGACCCCGTGGAGGAGCGGCCGTCGTTCGGCGGGCTCTCCCTCGACTTCGACCCTCGCCTCACCGACGAGGAGTTCGACCCCCGGCTGAACGGCCCCGAGTACGCCCCGTCCAACGCCGGCCAGCGCCGCGAGGACCGCAAGCTCGCCGCCATCGGCATCCGGGTCGCCAAGGGCGTCACCATGCACGGCTTCGCCCTCAACGTGAACCCGGACAACGCGTGGTTCGACCGGATCATCCCCTGCGGCATCCGCGACGCGGGCGTGACCTCGCTCGCCAACGAACTGGGCCGGGACCTCGCGATCGAGGAGGTGCTCCCGGTCGTGGAGCGCCACCTGCGGGAGGTCCTGGAGCAGGCGGAGCTCAAGCCCCGCGAGATCGAGCGTCCGGCGGAGCCGGAACCGGAGCCGGCCTCCGCCTAGCGGCGGTCCGAGGTCCGAGGAATGCGGTGCTCTGGCCAGAGGTTGGTCAGACGGTAAGGCATGGGAAGCAACGGGCGTACCCTGGTGTGCGCCGAAGAATCGAAGCTACAGGAGCCGATGTGTCCGCAGTCGCACCCGACGGACGCAAGATGCTGCGCCTGGAGGTCCGGAACGCCCAGACCCCCATCGAGCGCAAGCCCGAGTGGATCAAGACCCGCGCGAAGATGGGGCCCGAATACACGAAGATGCAGGGCCTCGTGAAGAGCGAGGGCCTGCACACGGTCTGCCAGGAGGCGGGCTGTCCCAACATCTTCGAGTGCTGGGAGGACCGCGAGGCGACCTTCCTCATCGGCGGCGACCAGTGCACCCGGCGCTGCGACTTCTGCCAGATCGACACGGGCAAGCCCGAGGCGCTGGACCGTGACGAGCCGCGCCGCGTGGGCGAGTCGGTCGTCACGATGGACCTGAACTACGCCACCATCACGGGCGTCGCGCGCGACGACCTGGCGGACGGCGGTGCCTGGCTGTACGCGGAGACCGTGCGCCAGATCCACCAGCAGACGGCGGAGCGCGCCGACGGCCGTACGAAGGTCGAGCTGCTCGCCCCCGACTTCAACGCGGTGCCGGAGCTCCTGGCCGAGGTCTTCGCCTCCCGCCCCGAGGTCTTCGCGCACAACGTGGAGACGGTGCCGCGGATCTTCAAGCGGATCCGTCCGGGCTTCCGGTACGAGCGTTCGCTGGACGTCATCACGCAGGCCCGTGACTACGGTCTGGTCACGAAGTCGAACCTGATCCTCGGCATGGGCGAGACCCGCGAGGAAGTCAGCGAGGCGCTCCAGCAGCTGCACGACGCGGGTTGCGAGCTCATCACGATCACGCAGTACCTGCGCCCCTCGGTCCGGCACCACCCCGTCGAGCGCTGGGTGAAGCCGCAGGAGTTCGTGGAGCTGAAGGAGGAGGCCGACGAGATCGGCTTCTCCGGCGTGATGTCGGGCCCGCTGGTCCGTTCCTCGTACCGCGCGGGCCGCCTGTTCCAGCAGGCGATCGAGAAGCGCGGTGCCGTCGACAACGCCACTCAGGCTGTGTGAATCCGAGCACAAGCAGTTACCGGTCGGTAGTGGCCGGATCCGGCGCGGCCCGTACGCCCCCGCAGCTCAGGGGGGACGTACGGGCCGCGTCGGCGTATCCGCCGTCCGGCACTTGGCCGCATCAACGTTTCATCAGTGTTTGACCACCGGGTCACGCCCTGGTAACACCGATCTGTGAGCCTGAATTCACTCACCGCCACCACCCGCTCACAGCCCCCCGCCTCGTCTCATCCGCAATCGAGGGAGGACCCGACATGCCGGCCGCATCGACGCACGTCCGCGTCACCGCGATCCCGTCCGTCACCGACGCCCTGAAGGCCGTGGAGGCCCTGCTGCTCGGCGCCGGGCAGCGCACCGCCCGGCGCAACGCCTGGACCTCCGTCCTGGAGGACCGGCGCCACGCCAAGGACCGGGTCGAGGCCCAGCATGTGATGGAGGCCGCGTCGGGCCGCGCTTCGCGGGCCACGTAAACTTCAGGACATGGCGAGGAAGGCAAACACTGGCAGCGCTGACGCTGCGAACCCCGGGCGGCTCAAGCAGATCGCCCTCACGTACAAGATGACCCGGAAGGCCGACCCTAAGGTCGGACTTGTCGTCGCAGGCGTGGGCATCGTCGTACTCGGTGTCCTCCTCGCGATCGGCTTCCTCATCGGTCATCCGGTCTATCTGGGCATCCTGGGCTTCGTCCTGGCGCTCCTGGCGGCGGCCATCGTGTTCGGGCGGCGCGCCGAGCGCGCGGCCTTCGGGCAGATGGAGGGCCAGCCCGGTGCGGCGGCGGCGGTGCTGCAGAACGTCGGGCGCGGCTGGACGACGACCCCCGCGGTCGCGATGAACCGCAGCCAGGACGTCGTGCACCGCGCGGTCGGCAAGGCGGGCATCGTGCTGGTGGCGGAGGGCAACCCGAACCGGGTGAAGACTCTGCTGGCGGCCGAGAAGAAGCGGATGAGCCGCGTCGTGGTGGACGTGCCCGTGCACGACCTCATCGTCGGCGACGGCGAGGGCCAGGTGCCGCTCAAGAAGCTCCGTACGACCATGCTCAAGCTGCCCCGCGTGCTCACCGGCCCGCAGGTCACCGCGGCCAACGACCGGCTGCGTGCGATGGGCGACCTGATGAGCAACATGCCGCTGCCGAAGGGTCCGATGCCGAAGGGCATGCGGATGCCTCGCGGCGGGAAGACGCGCTGACGCGCCCGACCCCGTACGCGAGAAGGGCCCCGGACCACACGGTCCGGGGCCCTTCTCGCGTACTCGGGGGGTCAGATTGCTCGGGGGAGTCAGATACGGACCTGGACGGCGCCGGAGAGGCGGTCGTGGAGGCCGCGGCCGTCGCGGTCCCAGATGAGGGCCGGGATGGCGAGGCAGACGAGCACGGAGCGGATGGCCACGCGCGGGAGGCTGAGCCGGCCGCCGTTCGCCGAGACGACCCGCAGACCGAAGAGGCGCTTGCCGGGCGTCGAGCCGATGGTGCCGACCGTGAGGACGCTCAGGACGAGCAGGAGGCCGAGCGCCCAGTTGCTGGTCGCCTGGCTATAGCTGTCGGTGATCAGGCCGTATGCGATCAGCAGGCACAGGGCCCAGTCGAAGGCGAGGGCGCCGAGCCGGCGGCCCGGGCGGGCGATCGAGCCGGGTCCCTCCTCGGGCAGTCCCAGCTGCTGACCCCGGTAGCCGAAGTCCACGCCTGCTTGCTCCGCCGCGGCACGGGGGCCGGAGAGCCACGATCCGAGTGCTTGCCTGTTGTCCACCCGACCACGGTACTGCGCCCGTTTTCGATCACTTCCGTCCGGGTCGGACTGGGCACGTCGCAGCACGCCGCACACCCGCTCCGGTTAACTTCGACGAAACAAATGGGTCATGCTGGAGAAATCCCGTCTGCCTATGGTCGGGTCCAGCGTGTGCCACCGCAATGGCGCACGACCGAGCTGCAACCCCGCCCCTCCCCGGGCCGGGAGTAGGAGGAGTTGGATGTCCGAGAAGCACGGGTTCCAGAACGCCGACGAGGTCAAGAAGTTCATCAAGGACAACGACGTCAAGATGGTCGACGTCCGGTTCTGCGACCTTCCGGGCGTGATGCAGCACTTCACGATCCCGGCGACGGCCTTCGACCCGGCGGAGGAGCTCGCCTTCGACGGCTCGTCGATCCGCGGCTTCCAGGCGATCCACGAGTCCGACATGTCGCTCCGCGCCGACCTGTCGACGGCCCGTGTGGACCCCTTCCGCCGCGACAAGACGCTGAACATCAACTTCTTCATCCACGACCCGATCACGGGCGAGCAGTACAGCCGTGACCCGCGGAACATCGCGAAGAAGGCCGAGGCGTACCTCGCCTCCACCGGCATCGCCGACACCGCCTACTTCGGCCCCGAGGCGGAGTTCTACGTCTTCGACTCGGTGCGCTTCGAGACCTCGGCGAACCAGGGCTTCTACCACATCGACTCCGAGGCCGGCGCCTGGAACACCGGTTCGGAGGAGAACAACCGCGGCTACAAGGTCCGCTACAAGGGCGGCTACTTCCCGGCCCCGCCGGTCGACCACTTCGCCGACCTGCGGTCGGAGATCTCCCTGGAGCTGGAGAACGTCGGCCTCCAGGTCGAGCGCCAGCACCACGAGGTCGGCACCGCCGGCCAGGCCGAGATCAACTACAAGTTCAACACGCTGCTCGCCGCGGCCGACGACCTGATGCTCTTCAAGTACATCGTGAAGAACGTCGCCTGGCGCAACGGCAAGACCGCGACCTTCATGCCGAAGCCGATCTTCGGCGACAACGGCTCGGGCATGCACGTCCACCAGTCGCTGTGGGCGAACGGCGACCCGCTGTTCTACGACGAGACCGGCTACGCGGGCCTCTCGGACACCGCCCGCTACTACATCGGCGGCATCCTCAAGCACGCGCCGTCGCTGCTCGCCTTCACCAACCCGACGGTGAACTCGTACCACCGCCTGGTCCCGGGCTTCGAGGCCCCGGTCAACATGGTGTACTCGCAGCGCAACCGCTCCGCCGCCATGCGCATCCCGATCACGGGCTCGAACCCGAAGGCCAAGCGCGTCGAGTTCCGCGCGCCGGACCCGTCCTCGAACCCGTACCTCGCCTTCTCGGCGCTGCTCCTCGCGGGCCTCGACGGCGTGAAGAACAAGATCGAGCCGGCGGAGCCGATCGACAAGGACCTGTACGAGCTGGCTCCCGAGGAGCACGCGAACGTCCAGCAGGTCCCGACCAACCTGGAGGCCGTCCTCCACGCCCTCGAGGACGACAACGAGTACCTGCAGGCCGGTGGCGTCTTCACGTCCGACCTGATCGAGACGTGGATCGACTACAAGCGCACCCACGAGATCGCCCCGATCCAGCTGCGCCCGCACCCGCACGAGTTCGAGCTCTACTTCGACCTCTAAGCCGGACGCGCCTCACGAGTGAAGGCCGTCGCACCCGGATTCCCGGGTGCGACGGCCTTCGCCGTTCCCCGCCGTTCCCCGCCGGTCCCTACGGGGTCAGCGGCCGTAGCGGATCAGGGCGCGGACCATGCGGCAGGTGGTGTCGGAGGGCGGGTGGATGCCGATGTCGGCGGCCGTCGTGCGTATCGTCGCGTTCGTGGCCTTCGACGGGACGTAGACGCCGGCGTCGAGGAGGGCGATCGCGAGACGCATCGCCTTCAGGCGGCGGTTGTGCGTCACGTACCACTCGCGGGGGCGGCCCGCGGGGAGCGGCTTCCTCTGGAGCGGCTTCCAGGGTTCGAGGGACGGTGTCCGGATCACGGCCAGAGCCATGGGCTACCTCCTGGCGAACGGTGGGGTGCGGGCCCTCCCCGGGACCCTCACCTTCACCCCTTATTTTAGTGGCCCCCACTGACAATCGCCCCTGGCCAGGCAGGGTTTGGGGGGTGGTGGAGGAAGGTCTGGGGGGTACCGTGGGGGCATGGAGATCTGGATCAATCCCGCCTGTTCCAAGTGCCGCAGCGCCCTCACCCTCCTCGACGCGGAGGGCGCCGACTACACCGTGCGGCGCTACCTGGAGGACGTGCCCTCGCCCGACGAGATCCGGCAGGTGCTCGACCGGCTCGGGCTCGAACCGTGGGACATCACGCGGACGTCGGAGGCCGTCGCCAAGGAGCTCGGTGTGAAGGAGTGGCCCCGGGACGCGGCGAACCGGGACCGGTGGATCGAGGCCCTCGCCGGGCACCCCAAACTGATCCAGCGGCCGATCATCACGGCGGAGGACGGCACGGCCGTCGTGGCCCGGTCGGAGGAGGCCGTGCGGGACGCCCTGTCCCGTTGAGCCGGTGACGCAGGCAGGGCCGGGACACGGCCCGGAAGGAAGTGCGGTGAGCGGGATGGTGGACGGAGGGCCCGGCGGGCTCGGGGTCGATCTGCATCTGGAGCTCGGCGCGAGCGGCAGCCGGCGGGCCGTGCTCACCGAGGCCCTGCGCGAGGCCGTCCGCGGCGGACGCCTCGCACCCGGGACACTGCTGCCGCCCTACCGGTCGCTCGCCGCCGACCTCGGGATCGCCCGGAACACCGTCGCCGACGCGTACGCCGAGCTGGTCGCCGAGGGCTGGCTGACCTCCCGCCAGGGCTCCGGGACCCGGGTGGCCGAGCGGGTCCTCGCTCCGGCCCCCGGACCGGCACGGCCCGCCGCGCCGGCAGCACTCCCGTACGACCTCGTCCAGGGCAAGCCCGACCCCGGCGCCTTCCCGCGCGCGGCCTGGCTGGCGGCCGCCCGGCGGGCGCTGACCGCCGCGCCCCACGAGGTCTTCGGCGTCGGGGACCCGCGCGGCCGGATCGAACTGCGCCGGGCCCTCGCCGCGTACCTCGCACGGGTCCGGGGCGTACGGACCACCCCGGACCGGATCGTGGTCTGCTCCGGCACCGCGCACGCCCTGCGGCTCCTCGCGCGCGTTCCCCTGGCGACGCACGCCCGCGAGAAACCCGCCCGCCAGACGGCCGCCCACAAGGCGCCTCCCCGGCCCTGGGCCGTCGAGGCCTACGGACTCCCCTACCACCAGGGGCTGCTGGGCGAGGCGGGGATCCACACCCTGCCACTGGCCGTCGACGAGGACGGGGCGCGGATCGCGGAGATCCCCCCGGAGGCGGGCACCGTCCTGCTCACCCCCGCCCATCAGTTCCCCACCGGCGGGCCGCTCCACCCGGAACGCCGGGCCGGCGTCCTGGAGTGGGCGCGGCGCTCCGGCGGGCTCGTCGTGGAAGACGACTACGACGGCGAGTTCCGCTACGACCGGCGGCCGGTGGGCGCCGTCCAGAGCCTCGACCCCGACCGGACCGTCCTCCTCGGCTCCGTCAGCAAGAGCCTCTCCCCCGCGCTGCGGATCGGCTGGATGTGCCTGCCGGAGGCCCTCGTGGACGGGGTCGTCGAGGCGAAGGGCCTGCGCGAACCGCACACGTCGGCGACGGAGCAGCTCACGCTCGCGGAGTTCGTCGACTCCGGCGCGTACGACCGGCACGTCCGGCGGATGCGCCAGCACCACCGCGTGCGGCGCGACCGACTGGCTGCGGTGCTCGCGGAGCGCGTGCCGCGGGTGCGGGTGACCGGTCTCGCCGCCGGGCTGCACGCCCTCGTGGAACTGCCCCCGGGGACGGAGCGGGCGGCCGTCGCCGCCGCGGCCCGGCACGGGGTCGCCGTGGAGGGCCTCGCGGACTACCGGCACCCGGAGGCACTGGGCGCGGCCCTCCCCGACGGCCTCGTCGTCGGCTACGCCACACCCCCGGACCGGCTGTACCCGGCCGCGCTTGACGCGCTCTGTCAGGCCTTGTCCGCCGCGCTCTGAGCGGCGAGCCGCTCCGCCTCCGTCAGGATCTCGGTCAGGCGCAGGCCGAACCGGGCGTCGCACGGGTGCGCCTGGCCGGTGCGGGCCGCCGTGAGCAGGGCGTCCACGGCCGCGGCGAAGGCGTCCACCGCTCCTCCCCAGCGGGGCAGTTCGGCCCGGCCCCGGGTGCCGTGCAGGGAGAGCGTCACCTCCACGGCCTCCGGTGGGGCGCTCAGCGTGAGGGTGGCCGTGCTGCTCGCGCCGGAGCCGTGGCGCAGGACCAGGTGGTGGGTGTCCGCCGGGCCCGGCGCGGCCGTGATCGCGGTGACGTCGCCGAGGACCGGCAGGTAGACGGAGAGGACGTGCGGGCCGACGTCCCACAGCCCGCCCTTCTCCCGCCGCCAGGGCGAGGCGGCGTAGTCGCTGGTGGAACCGGGGCCGTAGAGCGAGCCCAGCCAGTGCGCCTCGCCCAGGAACCAGCCGCCCGCCGCCGTCTGCTCCTCGATCCAGCGGGCCGTCGTCTCCGCGAAGCGGAGCGTGCAGAACACGACGGAGGCGACTCCGGCCTTCTCCGTCGCCTCGGCGACCTCGCGGGCCGCCGCCACCGTCGTGGCGACCGGCTTGTCGAGCAGGACGTGGCAGCCGGCCTCCGCCGCCCGCACCGCCAACGGCGCCTGGACGTCCGGCGGCAGCGCGAAGGCCACGGCGTCGCTGGCCGCGAAGAGCGCGTCCACGTCGTCGTACGCGCGCGTGCCGGACGCGGCGGCGAGCGCCTCCGCCGCCTCCGGGCGTCTGCCCCACACCCCGCTGAACTCGACGCCCGGATGCCCGGCGAGCGCGGGCGCGTGCGTACGGGCGGCCCAGGGGCCGGTGCCGAGAAGTCCGATACGGGGCTTCGCGCCCTGGTGCTTCGCCATGCCCCCAGTCTGCCCGGTGCCTCTGACAGCGCGGGCGATCGGGCCGGGCCCGCCGTAATCCGCTGGCGGGCCTCCCCCACCCCGGTGTTAGCGTTTCCCCGCCGGCCGCGGGACTTCGGTGCGACTTCCGGAACCTGCCTATGAAGCAACGTCTTCGCTGTTCGTGCCCCCATTCCCCGGCCGGCGCCCACGAGAAGGGGAGAGCCTTGTCCGAGCTCGTCGCCGCCGAGGACGTGCTCCTCTTCGTCAACGCCGCCGTGACCGCCACCGGCCAGCGCGAGTTCCGCTCCTCCGCCGCCGCGCAGCGCTTCTCGCTGCGGTTCGTCCACGAGTACGTACGGGTCAACTACCGCCCCGTGTACGCGGCCGCGCTCGCCCTCGACATCAACCACCACAACGCCGCCCTCATCGTCGAGCAGCTGCTGCGCACGCCCCACGAGGCGGGCGGGCCCGAGGCGAAGCGGGCCGAGGGGCGGCTGATCGCCGCGCGGCTCGCGCTGCTGCCGCCGCAGCGCGTCTACCGGCTGTTCCGTACGCTGCGCGCCGCCGGGGTCAACAACCGCCGCACGCGCGCGATCGTGCGCGCGTGGATCGCCGCCCGGCCCGACCCCGCGCTGGACGCCGTGAAGTACCGGCCCGGGGTGAAGGCCGCCCTCCGGCACGTCCACGGCCGGCCGGCCGACCCCGAGACCGGCGACTTCCTCTTCGCGCCGGGCCGCCGCGTCCGGTACGGGAACGCCACCCTCGACGCGTACCGCCGCGCGCACTACGAGCAGGGCGCGCTGTACGAGCTGCCGTTCACGGTCGCCGAGGGCTTCGCCGCCCGGCACAAGGTGCCCCGCGCCGTGTTCCTGGAGCGGATCGCGCCCCGGATGACACGCCTCGAGCAGCTCAGGACGGAGCGGGCCGCCGATCTGACCGTCATGCCGCTCACCCGGCTCGCGCTGTACGTCCTCGCGCTGCCGTTCGGCAAGCGGGTGGAGCGGCGGGCCGAGCTGACGCACGCGCTGCGCGCCGCCGCCCGGCGTGCGGCCGGGCCGTACGCGGGGAGCTGGGGGCGGGTCGCCGCCGTCCTGGACGACAGCTTCTCCTCCTCCGGTTCGGCGGTGAAGCGGCGCCGTCCGCTGGCCGTCGCGCTGGGCTGCCACTTTCTCCTGGAGGCGCTCGCGGCGCCGGGGGCGTACACCGCGCTGTGGACCTCGGGCGGCTCCGATCCGCTGCTCGTCCGGCCGTCCGGGCCGACGCCGCTGGGCCTGCGGATCCTGGACGCGCTGGAGACCGGACCCGACCGGGTGGTGATCGTCTCGGACGGCTGGGACAACGCCCCGCCGGGGCTCGCGGGAGAGGTCCTGCGGGTGTGGCGGTCGCGGCTCGATCCGGAGCGTCGGACGAGTGTCGTCCACCTCAACCCCGTATACGACGCGGAGGGCTTCGACGTGCGCCGGCTGGCGCCGAGCGTGCCGACGGCCGGGATCCGGGACGCGGAGGATCTGGCGGCCCTGGTGGAGGTCGCCCAGTTCGCGGAGGGACGGACGGGGTTCGACGAGCTGGGGGCCTATCTGGACCGGCGCGTGGAGCTGTTCTTGAAGGGGGCCGGGGGATGACGCGGATCGATCTGACCGGGCTCGACGTCCGGCCGGCGCAGGTGTGGGGCGGGGTGCGGATCGTGCCGCTGGTGCGGGCCGAGCCGGTGGCCGGGCTGCGGCTGCGCCGGGAGGTGTACGAGGGCTCGGGCCTCGGTGCCGTGGACCTCGGAGACCGGACGACCTACACCTCGTACGTGCCGCACGGCTTCGTCGCCGACTGGACGGGCGCTGGGGCGGGAGCAGGGGCACAGCCGGGGGCGGAGTCCGCCGCGTACGGGACCCGGCTCGGCGGCGAGGGCGCGCCCCCGTGCGTGCCCGTGCGTCGCATCCACCGGCTGGCCAAGCGGCGGCAGGGCGAGCGGCGGCTGCGCTTCCTGCCGCTCCACCTCGCCCTCGAGGGGTATCTCGCGCTGCACTTCGGCGGGCCGTCCGTGGTCTGGGACGACTGGTCCAGGAAGGCCCTCGGGCACGGCCTCTCGCCGCGCGCCGAGGCGGCGTACGCGGGCTGGGCGGTGCCCGGGCTCGCGGAGGCCCTGCGGATCTTCGAGCTCCATCCTGGCCAGTGCGGGATGCTCCTGTACGTGGCCGACGCGCTGGCCGCGGCCTTCGTGGTCCCGCACCCGGAGGACTACCGCGTGCTGCACCCGACGCTCGTCGAGGACCTGTACGGGGAGCTGGTCCACCAGTACGCGTACTACGGCAGGCCGGTGCCGGAGTTCACGGCGCGGATCCGGGACGGCGCCGGCGGCATCCGTACCCTCGCGGACCTGCGGGCGGCGGCGCGCGGGCAGGAGCGGGCCTGGGCCGAGGCGCACGACGGGCTCATGGCGCGGGACCTCCTGGAGACCTCGTACGCCTTCGAGCGGGTGCACCGGATGGGCGACTTCGACCTGCACCGGTTCCTGCCGCCGTTCCTGCGGGACGGGCGGGAGCAGCACATCGGCGAACTGATCACCGACCACAAGGGGCGGGCGGCCTATCTGAAGACCTTCCGGCTCTCCGAGAAGCAGATCCGGAAGGGGCATCTGCTGCGGACGCTCGCGGACCGCGACTGGCACCTGGGGCGGACGGCGGAGGCCCTCGGCACCTCGTACGCGGAGGTGGTGCGCCGGATCGAGGCGGCGGGGCTCGGGGGGCTGCTCGATTCGCACGTCGTCGCACGGCGTCTGCGGGAAAAAGAGGAAAGCTGAGTAACACGGGGTTCACAAACGGGCAACCGACGGGAAATCCGGTGTTGCGAAGCTGCGACCGGACACAGACACCGCAGCTTCTCGCAGCGCCGCGAGCCGCCGCGCACCCGCAGCAGCACGCCCAAAGGATGAGGCCCGTGACCTTCAAGGCTGAGTACATCTGGATCGACGGCACCGAGCCGACCGCGAAGCTTCGCTCGAAGACGAAGATCATCGTGGACGGCGGCGCCGCGCTCGACGAGCTGCCGATCTGGGGCTTCGACGGTTCCAGCACGAACCAGGCCAAGGGCCACGCCTCGGACCGTGTCCTCAAGCCGGTCTTCGTCTGCCCGGACCCGATCCGCGGCGGCGACGACATCCTGGTGCTGTGCGAGGTCCTCAACACGGACATGACGCCGCACGAGTCCAACACGCGTGCCGCGCTCGCCGAGGTCGCCGCGAAGTACGCCGCGCAGGAGCCGATCTTCGGCATCGAGCAGGAGTACACCTTCTTCGAGGGCGACCGCCCGCTCGGCTTCCCCGTCGGCGGCTTCCCCGCCGCGCAGGGCGGCTACTACTGCGGCGTCGGCTCGGACGAGATCTTCGGCCGTGACGTCGTCGAGGCGCACCTGGAGAACTGCCTCACCGCGGGTCTGGGCATCTCCGGCATCAACGCCGAGGTCATGCCGGGCCAGTGGGAGTTCCAGGTCGGCCCGCTGGCTCCCCTCACGGTCTCGGACCAGCTGTGGGTGGCCCGCTGGCTGCTGTACCGCACCGCCGAGGACTTCAAGATCTCCGCGACCCTGGACCCGAAGCCGGTGAAGGGCGACTGGAACGGCGCGGGCGCGCACACCAACTTCTCCACCAAGGCGATGCGCGAGGGTTACGACGCGATCATCACCGCCGCCGAGTCCCTCGGCGAGGGCTCGAAGCCGCTCGACCACGTCAAGAACTACGGCGCCGGCATCGACGACCGCCTGACGGGTCTGCACGAGACCGCCCCGTGGGACAAGTACTCCTACGGCGTCTCGGACCGCGGCGCCTCGGTCCGCATCCCGTGGCAGGTCGAGCAGGACCAGAAGGGCTACATCGAGGACCGTCGCCCGAACGCGAACGTGGACCCGTACGTGGTGACCCGCCTGCTGGTGGACACCTGCTGCGAGGCCCTGGAGAAGGTCGGCCAGGTCTGATCGTCCGGTCCCCCGGACCGCGCTCCACACGCACTGCCGAAGAGGCGCCCACCGTTCGTACGGTGGGCGCCTCTTCCGTCATGTGGGATGGATGACACGGGGTTTGGCCGGGGAAAGGCTCGTCGGAGGCATTCCCTTCTGGTCTAATAGGGATATGGCCACGATGAGGAACGACGCCGCGACAGGTCGCTACGACCTCGAGCCGTTCTGGCCTTCCCGGCAGCACGACGACTTCGACCGGGTCTGTTGCCGCGCGAGGAACGCGTCGGCCCTCTAAAGCCCCGATCGGTTCGGTCCGATCCCCGGCCTTCGGCCGACGCGCACGACGACTGACGTACGACGCCTGTCCGTTCGTTTCTCCGCGCGAAAGAGCTGACCCTCCATGGCCCACATCCAGAGTGCTCCCGTCACCGCCGTCCGTCCCGGCCGGCACCGGCTCCGGGCCGTCGACCCCGACGAGGTCGCCGGACTCCCCCCGCTCTCGCCTCTCTCGCCTCTCTCTCCGCTCTTCCAGCTCTCCCAGGTGGCGGAGCTCCTGCCGCCCGGCGCCACGCTGCTGCCCGCGCCGCAGCACGCGCTGCCGACGCTGCCGGGCCGCCCGCCGATGGTCGGGTACCTCGTGCTCGTACCGGCCGATCAGCAGCCGCAGGCCCCCGTGGCCGCCCCCGTCCCCGCGCCGCCCGTGGCGGCGGAGGAGCAGGGGCCGGTGGCCATCGACGGGGTCCGGCGGATCGCCGTCGTGGACGGGGAGGAGCTCGACCTGACATATCTGGAGTTCGAGCTCCTCGCCCATCTGGTGGCGCACCCCCACCGGGTGCACACCCGCGACCAGTTGGTCACGACGGTGTGGGGGTACGGGCACGTCGGCGACGGTCGTACGGTCGACGTGCACGTGGCCCGGCTGCGCCGGAAGCTGGGCGCCGAGCACCGCCACACGATCCAGACCGTGCGGCGGGTCGGCTACAAGTACACGCCCTGATCAGGCTTTCCGCGGGGACCTCGCCCTCACCTTCGCCACCAGGGCGAGGGTGAGGTCCACCGCCAGGAACAGCAGCAGGCTGAGACCGAGCAGCGGGACGAACCAGCCGACGAGGGCCGTGGCCGCCGCGAGCGGCAGCAGCATCGTCACCGGGACCTTGCGCCAGGCCCCGCGCGCCACCGGGCGGCCCGGGCGGCGCTGCCACCACATGCGGTAGCCCCAGAGGATCAGCAGGATCAGGGAGAGCGCGAGGGCCGCGAGCGCCAGCTGGTTGAACAGGCCGAGGAACACGCCGGTGTGCGCGTCGATGCCTATCCGGGTCAGCTTGGCGAGGAGCGGGTAGTCGGCGAAGGAGAGCCGGTCGAGGACCGTGCCGTCCGCCGGGTTCACCGCCGCCGAGTCCAGCTCCAGCGGGAACTGCGTGTCGGTCTCCTTGACCACGTACCCCTTGCCCTCGGCGGGCAGGACGACCGAGATCCTCGGGCTGTCGATGCCGGCCGCGCGGGCCGCCTCGACGGCCTTGTCGACGCCGATGTCCGGGCCCTGGGCGGTGGTGCCGCCCGGCTCGTGGCCTGCGCCGTGGCCCTCGTGTTCCGAGCCGGCGCCGGCGCCGCCGTCGAGGGTCGCGGTGAGGGTGGGGGTCGCGCCGCCGAGGCCGTCCTGCACGACGCCGATGTTCTCGCCCGCGTACCGCGACCAGGTCAGGCCGGTCGCGGAGAGCAGGACGAGTCCGGTCACGGCCCACAGGCCGACGGAGCCGTGCCAGGAGAGCGTGCGGCGGCGGGACTTCGGGCCGCCCTCGGGGACGAACAGCGCGCGGCGGTTCTTCCTGCGGCGGCCCAGCCACAGCGCCAGACCGCCGAGGGCGATCACCCACAGCCAGCTGGCGGCCAGTTCGCTGTAGTTGCGGCCGAGCTCGCCGAGGTGCAGATCGGCGTGGAGACCGTCGATCCAGGTGCGCAGCGGCAGGGCGCCGGAGCTGCCGAAGCTGGGCAGCTGCCCGCCGACGTCCCCGGTGTACGGGTCGACGAAGACGGCGAGCGACGTGCCTTCGGGGACGTCCGGGTCGGCCATCAGGACCCGGGTGGTGGCGTCCGGTTCGGCGCCGGGCCAGACGGCGGTGACGGTGCCGTTCGGGTTGACCTTGCGGGCGATGTTCACCTGCTGCGAGAGCGGCAGGGTGGTGTCGCCGACCGGGACCTCCAGCTCGTGCGCGTAGATCACCTTCTCGGCCTGGAAGGAGAGCGCGTAGAGCAGGCCGCTGGCGGCGGCCACGAGGAGGAACGGGGCGACGAGGACGCCCGCGTAGAAGTGGAGACGCAGGACGAGGGGGCGCAGGGCGCTCCAGGTGCTCGTCCGGCGCGGAGTGGTGGCTTCGGATGTCTCCGACGGTGGCGCCTCGGTGGTTTCCGGGCGTGCGGGATCGTCGATGGTCATGACGGACTGTCCTTGGAGTCGATGTGGACAACGGGAGGAGACCCCCGGTGTCAGACGTGTGCTCCGAGGGTCGTGGCGCGGGGTACGGACAGCCGGGGCGGGCCGCGCCGGGAGAGGGTGTGCGCGAGGACGACGGTGTGGGGGCGGTGGGCGTGCCCGCGTGCCCTGCGGACCGGGCCGCGCGGGACGTCGGGGACGCGGACGCGGGCGCACAGCAGGCGCAGCGGGGTGAACGCGTACGCGAGGGCCGCCTCGGCGACCCTGAAGAACGCGGCTTCGCCGTGGGCCAGCCAGAGGCCGCAGAGGAGCGCGGCGATGAGGTGGACGGCGAGCATGCCCGTGTCGGAGCCCATGCCGGTGGCCATGCCGGTCGATCCCATGGGGTCCATGGCGGCATGGGAGGTCGGCATGGTGTGCGCGTGCGTCATGGCCGTCGCGTCGCTCGCGGCGTGCGTGGCCGGCGGGTGCGAACCGGTCGTCGAGAAGAGCAGGTGCAGCGCGCCCTGGAGGACGAGCATGGCGCCCGCGATCGTCGGCGCGCCCCGGCGGCGTCCGGCCGCGGCCCAGGCGGCGACCGCCGTCGCGGCGAAGGCGCCGAGGAGGCCGGACGTCGGGAGCTGATGCGCAGACATGGACGAATGCCCCACGGCTGCCAAGGTCACGCACACCACCGCGAAAAGTGCGGCTCGCAGGGCGCGCAGGGGCGACCGGGCATCCGTCATCGCCCGCCATGGTGCCATCCCGCCATCTGGCCGAACAGACCCCCTCCCCCGCCACCGTCCCCCCCGCCGCGTTCCTCCCCCGGCGGAATCCTCCCGGAGCGGAAACCCTGGCCCCGACCGCCGCCTCCGAGGCAGTCTTCGATCATGAAATTGCTGATTCTCGGTGGTACGGAATTCGTGGGTCGCGCGGTCGTCGAGGCCGCGCTCGACCGGGGCTGGGAGGTGACGGTCTTCCACCGGGGCCGCCACGCACCCCCGGCCGGAGTCACCTCCCTGCTCGGCGACCGGACCACCGGCCCGGACGGGCTCGCCGCCCTCGCCACCGGTTCCTGGGACGCCGTCGTGGACACCTGGTCGGCCGCGCCGTCGGCGGTCCGGGACGCGGCGCGGCTGCTCGCGGACCGGGTCGGGCGGTACGCGTACGTGTCGAGCCGCTCCGTCTACACCTGGCCGCCGGCCGCCGGACTCGGGGAGGACGGCCCGCTGGTGGAGGGTTCGCCGGACGCCGGGGACGTGCCGTACGCGGAGGCCAAGATGGGCGGCGAGCTCGCCGCCACGGCCGCCTTCGGGGCGGACCGGACGCTGCACGTCCGCGCGGGCCTGATCATCGGCCCGTACGAGAACGTCGGCCGGCTCCCGTGGTGGCTGAGCCGGATCGCGCGCGGCGGTACGGTCCTGGCCCCCGGGCCGAGCACACTCCCCCTCCAGTACGTCGACGCCCGCGACCTCGCCGAGTGGACGCTCGACGCCGTGGCGGCCGGGCTCTCGGGGCCGTACAACCTCGTCTCGCCGCCCGGGCACACGACCATGGGCGAGCTGCTCGACGCGTGCGTACGGGCGACCGGCGCGGACGTCGAGCTGCGGTGGGCGGAGCCGGAGGCGGTCGTCGCGGCCGGCCTTGAGCCCTGGTCGGAGCTGCCCGTGTGGCTGCCGCCGGGCGAGATGTACGACGCGATGCACACCGCCGACGTCTCCAAAGCTGTCGCGGCGGGGCTGCGCTGCCGGCCGGTCGCGGAGACGGTCGCGGACACCTGGGCGTGGCTGGAATCGCTCGGCGGGGTCGCGCCGAGGCGCCCGGACCGGCCGGAGGTCGGGCTGTCCAACGAGCGGGAGGCGGAGTTCCTGGCGAAGCACGCGCCGGACATCGAGGGCGGCAGCTGACGAACTGCCCTCTTCCGGGCGATCCACTACGGTCGACAGGAAAGTGGACGAACCGGAGGAGTCGACGCCCATGCCCGCCATCCCCGCCGCCTCCGTCGCCAATCTCCGCGACCTCGGTGGTCTGCCCCTCGGTGACGGGCGCGCCGTCCGGTCCGGTCTCGCCCTCCGCTCGGCTCAGCTCGACCGGCTCGATCCGGCCGAAGCGGTGGTGGCGGACCTGGGCATCCGTACGGTCGTCGACCTCCGGACGGAGAGCGAGCGCGGCGACCGGCCGGACCGCCTGCCGGCCGGGGCGCGGCTGCTCGTCGCGGACGTGCTCGCCGACCACCTGGCCGTCAGCGGGCTGCCGCCCGCCGCGCGGCTGAAGCTGCTGCTCACCGACCCGGCGCTGGCCGAGGAGCACCTCGGCGGGGGCCGGGTGCGGGCGGCCTTCGCCCGCACCTACCGGACCTTCGTGTCCGGCGACTCCGCCCGCGCCGCGTACCGTGCGCTGCTGACCGAGCTGGGCACGCCGGGCGCCGGGCCCGTGCTCTTCCACTGCTCGGCGGGCAAGGACCGGACGGGGTGGGCGGCGACGGTCGTCCTGTCGCTGCTGGGCGCGGACGAGGAGACCGTGCGGGCCGAGTACCTGGCGGTCAATACGGCGGTACGGCAGGCGTTCGCGCCGATGATCGAGGGGTTCACGGCCCAGGGCGGCGACCCCGAGCTGGCGCTCGACCTGATCGGTGTCCTGCCGGAGTACCTGGATGCGGGGCTCGACGAGGTGGCGGTCCGGCACGGCTCGATGGAGAAGTACGTACGGGAGGGGCTCGGCGTCCCGGACGAGGTGACGGCGCTGATCCGCGAGCGGTTGACGGTCCACGCGGCCTGAGCCGCCGTCGAGGGGCGTCGGGGGCCGGGGTGACCATCGGAAGAATCGCTCGTTCTGCTGAACGTGAGCACCCAGGATCTCGATCCCTCGCCCGTGGGCCCCGTCGACGTCGAACAGGCCGAGGCCGCGCTCGTCGAGCGCTATCCGCGCCTCGTGCGCATCGCCTATCTCGTGCTGCCGCCGACGCTCGGCCGCAATCGCCGGGTGCTGACCGCGCACGCGCTCGTGCAGCGTTCGCTGCCGCGCCGCCGGGTGCCGGGTCCGGCGGTCCCGGGGCCCCGGCGCACCGAGGACGCGGTCGATCCCGGCTACGCGTACGTGCGGGGCGAGGTGCTGCGGCAGGCGCTGGTCGCCGGGCTGCCGCTGCGGCGGCGCGCGCTGCCGCGCCGGGCCCAGTTCCCGCCGCTGCTGCCGCAGGTGTGGGGGCTGCGGGTCTTCCCCCGGGTGGGTGGCGCCGACGAACTCGCCCTGGACCAGCGCCTGTCCGCCCTCTCGGGCCCCGGCAGGGCGGCGTACGTGCTCCGCGGCCTGGAGCGCCAGGGCGACCCGGAGGTCCTGCGGGTCCTGGCCGCGGCGGGCGTCACCGACCCGGCGGCCGCCCTCGCGGAGGCGGACGCGGTCGACGCGGCGGACCCGCCCGGGGGTGCCGGCGGCGCCCGGCGGCCCGGTGAGGACGGCCTCCCCGGCGGGGACGGCCTCCCCGGTGGGGACGGCCGCGCCGTGCGGGTCGGCGAGCAGGCCGGGCCCGGCAGGGGCGGGAGCCCGGGCCGGGCGGGCGAGTTCGGGCGACTCGCCGGTGCCTGGACAGGCGGCGAGGCGGCCGGCACCGGCACCGGCACCGAGGGGCCGCGTACCGACAGCGCCACCCGGGACGACGGACGGCCCGGAGACTTCGCGAGCGGCGAACGGCCTGGTGGCAGCGGAAGCCGCGGATGGTTCGAGGACACCGGGTACGGCGACACCGGTCGCGGCGGCCGGCCCGGCGGGGCGCCGGAGGGCACGTCGGCCGACGGATACCGCGAGGCCGGTCGTGGGCAGCGGGACGGGCGGGTCAGTGGGGCCGCTCTGCTGGAGTCGGCCGAGTTCGATCCCTGTTCGTTGCAGGCCCGGCCGACCGATCTGCTGCGGCGGCGGCAGCACGGCCGGGCCGCGCTCGTCGCCGTCGCCGCGCTCGTCGTGTGCGGGACGCTGCTCGGGCTGCCCGGGGACGGCTGGGGAAGAAACGGTGCTGCCGCCCCCTCGTACGCCCGTAACCCGGCCGCCGAGGCCGCGCTCGATCCCGGCGCCGTCAAGCGGGTGCCGCCCGCCGCCTGGCCCGGGTCGACGCGGCACGACTTCTCCGTCTGGCCCGCGCGCGGCGGGCTCACCGGGGACCGGGCGCTGCTGCGGCGGGCGCTCGCCGTGTGGGCGCGGCCCGGGCTCTCCGTGCAGTCGTCGGCGACGCCGGGGACGCCCGTCGGGCCGCCGATGGGGCCGCCTCAGTTGTTGTTCGCCGGGCTGGTGGACGGGGCTCGGGTGGTGCTCTTCCACGACAGGCTGCGGGCCGTGCGGTATGCGGAGCCGGTGGCGGGGAGCGCGGGCGCCGCACTGGACTTCGCGCGGACGGACGCGGCCGACGCCGTCGGTTCGGCCGCCCTCGTCGTCTCCCGCGCCTCGGGCAACGTCCGCTATCTGACGGCCCCTTGGGTGCGGGAGACGGCCGTACGGGACCTGCTCGCGCCCGCGAAGGAGCCGTGGCCGCTGGCCCGGGACGCGTACGGGGTGACCGAGCCGGTGCCGAGTCCCGCGCAGGCGAAGGAGTGCGAGCGCTGGAACTCCCTCCAGGTGCGGGACGGTTCGGGTACGCGGCTCCTCGCCGACCTGGGCGAGCTGGCGCCCGCCCGGCTCCTGTGGGGGCCGCCGGACGCCCCGGCGGACGTGACCGGGAAGGAGGCCCGCGAGGCGTGGGCGCGGACGGCGTGCCGGCTGACGGCCGTACGGGCGCACGGGGTGCGGTCGGTGAACGCCTGGCGATTCGCGCGGCAGCCGCTGCCCGAGGGCGCCGGGCACGGCACCTGGGTGTGCACGCGCGCGGAGACCTGGCGCGGTACGGGCAGCCGGGTGCTCGCCCAGTTCCTGGTCCCGTCCCCGAAGGTCCCGGCGGCGCTCGCGGCCCGGTCCGAAGGATCGCCGGCGTGCGGCGTGCGGGACCCCCGGGTCCTCGCGGGCGTGCTGTGGCAGGCGCCGAGCGGCGGCTGGTTCGTCCTGGCGGCGGGCAGTCCGGACTTCGCCTCCCTGGAGACCTCGGGCGGGGTGAGGGGCCGGGCGGACGGTCCGGTGCTGGCGGTGAAGGCGAAGGCGGGGGCGCGGGCCGATCTGGACGGCACCCTGCGGGACGGCACCCGGGTCCCCGCGCTGCGGTGAGGGGGAGGGCCGGGCGGCTCGTACCTCCAAAAAGGCCGTGCACAGGCCTGTTGCCATCGCCCTACCCCTCAGTACATTGACGGCATGTCTAATACGCAGCCTGCACCGGTGGCGTCGGAACACGTCGAGCTCAAGGCCCGCAAGGTCTCCTTCGACTGGGAGGAGACCCCGCTCCACTGGGTTCCCGGCGACCCCTTCACCACGCACACGATCAACGTGCTGCACCTGCTGCTCCCGGCGGGCGAGCGGTGGTTCGTGCACGTCTACAAGCAGGCGCTGCCGTACATCACCGACGACCGGCTGCGCGAGGACGTCATCGGCTTCATCGGCCAGGAGGCCATCCACTCCCAGGCCCACGACGACGTCCTCCCCCACCTGCGGAAGCTGGGCCTCGACCCGACCCCGTACACCGCGCAGGTCGACTGGTTCTTCGAGAAGCTCCTCGGGGACCGGACCCTGCCGCCGGGCCGGCCGCGCCGCTGGTGGCTGATGGAGCGGGTCGCGATGATCGCCGCCATCGAGCACTACACAGCTTTCCTGGGCAACTGGGTCCTCAACGCCGACGAGCTCGACCGGCGCGGCGCCGACCCCGTCATGCTCGATCTGCTGCGCTGGCACGGGGCGGAGGAGGTCGAGCACCGCTCGGTCGCCTTCGAGCTCTTCATGCACCTCGACGGCGGCTACCGGCGCCGCGCCCGCACCTGGGCGCTCGCCTTCTCCGCGCTCGTCTTCCTCTGGCAGCGGGGCGCCCGCTTCTTCATGGAGAACGACCCGAGCCTGCTCGACGGCAAGGCCTCGTTCGGCCAGTTCTACCGCAAGGGCCGGCAGGGCGTGCTGCCCTCCACCCCGGACATGCTGCGCTCCATACCCCGCTACCTGAGCCGCGCCTACCACCCTTCCCAGGAGGGCGACACCGCGCAGGCGCTGGCCTACCTCGCCTCCTCCCCCGGCGCCGGCGGAGGCCACTGATGCCCCGGCTGACCACCGTCGCGCTCGTCGCCGGTGCCGCGCTGCTCGTCCGCCGCGCCGTGCGCAGCCGGATGTCCACCGCCCCGCTGTGGCCGCTGCCCGCCCTCGACGTGCCCGTGTCCGGGTACGGCCGGGGCCGCACGGTCCCCCGCCGGGTCGTCGTGACCGGGCGCGCCACGCCCGCCGAGGGCGTCGTCGAACTACGCCTGGAAGGTGCCGGGTTGCCCGCGTGGCAGCCGGGTGCCCATGTCGACCTCGTCCTGCCCTCCGGGCTCGTGCGGCAGTACTCGCTCTGCGGCGACCCTGCCGACTCCGGTACGTACACGGTCGCGACGCGTCTGATCGAGGACGGCCGGGGCGGTTCGCGCGAGGTGCACGAGCAGCTCCACGAGGGCACGGAGGTCGAGATCCGCGGCCCCCGCAACCGCTTCCCGCTGATCGACGCCCCCGCGTACGTCTTCGTCGCCGGCGGCATCGGCATCACCCCGGTGCTGCCGATGGTCCGTGCCGCCGAGGCGGCGGGGGCGGACTGGTGGCTCGTGTACTGCGGGCGGAGCCGGGCCACCATGCCGTACCTGGAGGAGATCGAGCGGCTCGGGGGCGGCGAGCGAAGCGAGACGGGGGTCCCCCCGGCCGAAGGCCGGGGGAGGGTCACCGTCGTCGCCGAGGACGAGTCGGGCCTTCCCGAGCTGGGATTCCTCGCGCACGTGCCTGCCGAGACCGTCGTCTACTGCTGCGGTCCCGACGGACTGATGGACGCGGTGGGCGCCGCGATGCCCGAGGGCCGGACGCCGCGCCTGGAGCGGTTCTCCGCCGCCGCGCCGGCCGGCGGCACCGCCTTCGAGGTCGAACTGCGCCGCTCCGGCCGTACGGTGAAGGTGGCGGCCGACCAGTCGGTGCTCGCGGCGGTCCGCGAGGAGCTGCCCGGCATCACGTACTCCTGCCGGCAGGGGTTCTGCGGGACCTGCCAACAGCGGGTCCTGGAGGGCGAGATCGACCACCGGGACGAGCTGCTCACCGACGCGGAGCGCGACGACTCGATGCTGATCTGCGTCTCGCGCTGTGCGGGGAAGCGGCTCGTCCTGGATCTGTGAGCGTCTACGGCAGGATCAGCCAGTCGAAGGCGAGGGCGGCCAGCAGGCCGCCGACCAGGAGCCAGGTGGCCAGCCGCGTACGGCCGTTGCGGGAGAGCTCGATCACGACACCGCACAGGATCATCGCGAGGCCGTACACCCCGACGACCAGGACGGACGTACGGCTCGCGAGACGGATCACCAGGACCACGGCGAGGGCGACGAGCAGCACGGAGGCGGCGGCGACGCGGAGGCGGCGCGCCTGCTTGGGGGTGAGGCCGCCCGCCACGGGCGCCTCGTCGATGTCGTCGGGCTCCTCGATGTCGTCGATCTCGCCGGTCTCGTCGGTCTCGGAGGCCTCAGGTGCCTCCGGGGCCTCGACTGCCGGGGTTTCCTGGTCGGAAGCGCTCATGAAGCAGGAGCGTATCGGACCCCGTTAGGCTGTTCGTATGACGACCGGGGTACGCCGCAGGATGGGCGTCGAGGAGCGCAAGCAGCAGCTGATCGGGGTGGCTCTCGAACTCTTCAGCCACCGCTCTCCCGACGAGGTGTCCATCGACGAGATCGCCGCGGCCGCGGGGATCTCGCGACCGCTGGTCTACCACTACTTCCCCGGCAAGCAGAGCCTCTACGAGGCGGCGCTGCGGCGGGCGGCCGACGAGCTGGCGGCGAGGTTCGTGGAGCCGCCGCGGGGCCCGCTGGGGGCGCGGCTGCTGCGGGTGATGGGCCGGTTCTTCGACTTCGTGGACGAGCACGGGCCGGGCTTCGCCGCGCTGATGCGCGGCGGTCCCGCGGTGGGCTCCTCCACGACGAACGCGATGATCGACGAGGTCCGGCAGGCCGCGTACGAGCAGATCCTCGCCCACCTGAGGGTCGAGGAGCCCTCGGCCCGGCTCGAACTGGTCGTCCGCTCCTGGGTCTCGCTCGCCGAGTCGACGGCCCTGCTCTGGCTGGACGGCCGCCGGGTCCCGCGCGCGGAGCTGGAGTTGCAGCTCGTGCACGACTTCGCGGCGCTGGCCGCGGTGAGCGCCGCGTACGACACGGAGATGGCGGAGATCCTGGTCGGCATCCTCGCCGACGAGCCGGCCGACGGCCCCTTCGCGGAGCTGGTGACCCGGCTCTCCGCGCTCGTGCCGCAGGCGGGTGGCGTGACAGAGCCGGGTGCCGTGCCCGGTCAGCGCTTGCGGTAGGACGATTCGAGGTCGCGGATCTCGACGGAGAGCCGGACCCCCTCGGTCGCCTTGACGTACGTCGGCAGCAGCGCGAGGACGGCCTTCGACAGGCGCGCCTTGGCGTCGTCGGTGCGGCCGAACAGCAGGGCGATCTCGACGTGGACGATGACGTCCTCGGTCGAGCCGTCGCCGACGACCGTCTCCTCGACCTCGCGGAAGCGGGTCTTGCAGGCGTCGAGCGTGGCGTTCACGGACTCGACGACGAGCGGGTGCAGGGCGAGCGCGAAGCCGCGCCGGTCGAGGGGCGCGGAGTAGTCCACGGTGATCTGCGGCATGGGGGTCACTCCCGGGGTGGGGATGCGGATGTTCGGATGTCCGGCCACACCTTTACGGTGATCACCATGACGGCACAAGTGACCTTCCGGCAGGCGGACGACCGGGATCTCGACCTTCTGGTGGAGCTGTTCGACGGGCTGGCCCACTGGATGGTGCGGAACGGGATCGACCAGTGGAAACCGGGCGCGAAGAGCGCGGAGCACTTCCGGGGGCGCATCGCCGCCGGTGAGGTGTGGCTCGCGTTCCACGAGGGCCGGGCGGTCGGCGCGTACGAGCTGTGGTGGGACGACGAGCAGGCCTGGGGCCCGCAGCCGCCGGTCGCCGGTTACGTGCACCGGCTCATGACCGACCGGGACGCGGCGCCCGCCGGGACCGGACGGGTGCTGCTCGCCCACGCGGAGGAGCGGATAGCGGCCGGTGGGCGGGGGGGTCGCGCGGCTCGACTCCATGACGAACAACCCGCGGCTTCGTACGTATTACGAAGCCGCGGGCTACCGGGTGGTCGGCGAGGAGCCCGGCAAGCTCGCCGCCGACGGCACCCGGTACGGGGTCACTCTGTGGGAGAGGGCGATCAGCCGGCCTTGAAGACCGCCACCGTCCGGGCCGGGACCGTGAAGGTGCCCGAACCGGCCTCGTAGGAGGCGGACTTCACCACGGTGTCGGAGCCGTTCGCCTGGACCGGGTGGAGGGCGTACGCCCCGCCCGCCAGGCCGGCGACCTGCTGCGTCCGCTCCTGCGGGGTCGCGTTGAGGACGACGACCAGGTCGCCGAGGCGCATGGTGATGACGCCCGGGGTCTCCTCGCGGCCGGAGAGCGGGAAGGACACGGTGGACTGGACCCGGTCCGCCGTGGCCAGCGAGAACACCGGCTCGGTGGTACGGATCTCCTGGAGGTCGCGGTAGGCCGCCGAGGCGCCGTCGATCTGCTCGCAGCCGGCCGTGAGGGCCGGGTTCACGAGCAGCGGCTTCCCGTAGGACCACTTGGCCTTATTGTCGGGGGCCGGGGGCAGGCCGCGGCCGAAGCCGTTGCCGTCGCGGCAGTCCCAGTGGATCGCGTTGAACCAGTCGCCGCTGTCGTACGAGTTGCGGTCCAGGGACTTGGAGCGCAGCAGGTCCGAGCCCGCTTGGGAGAGCGCCGGGCCCTGCGAGAGGGTGGCCGTCGCCATGGCGAGGACCTGCATGCGGGCGCGGTCCGTGGCCGAGGTGCCGGCCGGGAGCTTGAAGGCGAGCGCGTCGTACAGGGTCTCGTTGTCGTGGGCGTCGACGTAGGCGAGGGCCTCGCCGGGGGCGGCGGCGTAGCCGGCCGGGGCGCCGTTGTAGTCGACCTGGCTGCCCTTGACCGTACGGCCCGAGGTGTCGGTGAAGGTGTAGTCGGCGAGGTTGCCGGTCAGGCCGACCTTGATCAGGTCCTGGTAGTGGAGCAGCCGGGCCTTCTGTTCGGCCGGGGTGCCGTTGGCCGGTGAGGAGTTGGGGTCGGTGAAGAGTCCGGAGGCGAAGCCCTGGACGCCCGGGTCCTCGTCAAAGGGGCCGCCGCCGCGGACGGCGTCGCGGGCGCGGTCGGAGAAGGTCGCGACGCCGGTGCCGGCCATGTTCTTCTGGGTGGCCTGGACGAAGCGGGCGTCGTCGGCGATCTCGCCGAAGTTCCAGCCCTCGCCGTAGAGGACGATCGCCTTTCCGTCGACGCCGTCGCGTGCGACGGTCAGCTCGTCCAGGGCCTTCCGTACGGCCAGGATGTTGGCCTTCGGGTGGTGGCCCATGAGGTCGAAGCGGAAGCCGTCGACCTTGTAGTCCTTGGCCCAGGTGACGACCGAGTCGACGACGAGCTTGCCCATCATGGCGTTCTCGGGCGCGGTGTTGGCGCAGCAGGTGGAGGTGGCGACGGTGCCGTCGGCCTGGAGGCGCTGGTAGTAGCCGGGCACGATCTTGTCGAGGACGGACTTGTCGGACTGTCCGGCGGCGACGGTGTGGTTGTAGACGACGTCCATGACCGTGCGCAGGCCGGTGCCGTTGAGGGCCTGGACCATCTGCCGGAACTCGACCGTACGGCGGGTGCCTTCGGGGTCGGTGGCGTAGGAGCCCTCGGGGACGGTGTAGTGCAGCGGGTCGTAGCCCCAGTTGTAGGCGTCCTTGGCCGCCGCGGCGGCGACGCAGGCCTGCTGCTCCTCGGAGTCGGGGGCGTGGACCTTGAGGTCGCAGGCGGGTGTGGTCTGGCCGGACTTCTTCTCGGGGATGGTGCCGATGTCGAAGGCCGGGAGGAGGTGGACGTAGGAGGTGCCGGTGGCGGCGAGGGCCTTCAGGTGCTGCGAGCCCTTGCTGTCCTTGTCCGTGAAGGCGAGGTAGGTGCCCTTGTGGTCGGCCTTCGCCGTCGGGTCCGCGATCGAGAAGTCGCGGATGTGGAGCTCCTGGATCTGGGCGTCCCGCAGCGGTACGGCGGCGGGCTTCTTCAGCGACGTCCAGCCCTTCGGCGCGAGCCGGGCGTCGGTGAGGTCGACGGCGAGGCTGCGGGCGGAGTCGGTGGTGAGGGCGGTGGAGTAGGGGTCGGTGACCTTGTTGGTGACGACCTTCTGGACGGTGGGGGCCCAGACCTTCACGGCGTAGCGGTACGGCTTGCCCGTCCAGGACTTGGGGCCGGTGACGGACCAGACGCCGGAGCTGTCGTCGCGCCGCATGGGCACGGTCCGGCCGTCGAGTTCGAGGGCGACCGACTGGGCGGTGGGGGCCCAGAGGGAGAGGGTGGTGCGGCCGTGGCGGAAGACCGGGCCGAGGGCGGCGCCGCTGGCCTTGTTCGCGTACAGGTCGTCGAGGACGCCGGCGGTCTGGACGCCGGTGGCGGCGAGCAGGGCGCCGTTGGCGGCGCGCTGGGTGGCGATGAGCTGGCCGCGCAGGGAGGCGCGGACCCGGTCGGCGTCCCGCGCGTCGAGGGTGAAGGCGGGGTACTCCTTGAGGTGCGGGTACTTCGCCTTCTGGGCGTCGCTCAGGGAGGAGGGGGCGAGCCGGAGCCACTGGCCCTCGCTGCTGAGGGTCCCGTCGGCGACGGTGATCCCGCCGTCCTTCGCGTACACCAGCTGCTGGCTGGTGGCGTCGGTGGTCTTGACCTTCCAGACGACGGTGTTCCGGTCGATCCACTGGGCCTCGGCCTTGGCGAGGTCGAGGTTCGGGGCGCCGCCGACCGTCGGGAGCAGGTACTTCTGCTGTCCGGACAGCGCCCAGATCTCGTGGCCGTAGGTGGCGAGGTCGAGGGACTGGTCGGTGGGGAGGTCCTTCTCGTCGCCCTTGTGGAGGATGTACGAGAGGGACGTCGCGCCTTCGGTGAGCGGCACCTCGTAGACGGCGCCGTACGCGTCGACGCGGACCGGCAGGAGGGGCTTGGACCAGTCGGTGGGCTGGGCGGCGCCGGTCCAGGTGTGGAGGCCCCAGCCGTCGTAGTTCCCGTCGGGCCGCTGGTAGTGGATGACGGCCTTGGTCTTGTCCTGCGGGGCGGGTGCGGGTGCGGTGTCGGACTGGCCGTCCTGGCCCTGCGTGATCCAGACCTCGCCGGTGCGGCCGAGGGTGATGCTCCGCTGGGGGCCGTCGGCGGCGCCGTCCTTCTCGACGGTGTACGCGACGGTGGACGCGCCTTCGGGGACCTTGACCCAGGCGAAGGCGCCGTGGGCGTCGCGGCCGGTGAACGCGGCCTCCTGACCGGCGGCCTTCAGGGTCCAGCCGTCGTAGTTCCCGTCCTCGCGCTGGTAGTGGACGATCGCGTGGGTCCGCTCGACGGCGACCGGCTTCTCGGGCGCGGGGACCTGTCCGGCGGTCGTGGTCGCGGTGGCGCTCGCGGTGCGGCCCGCGCTGTCGACGGCGACGGCCTTGTAGCGCAGGGCGGTGCCGGCGGCGGCGGTCACGTGCTGGGTGACCTTGTACGGGGCGTGGTCGGCGGTGCCGAGGACCTGCCAGGGGCCGTTGCCGGTCTGGGCGGCGAAGACGACCCGGTTGAGGCCGCCGCCGGTGACGTCGGCGGAGAGCTCGACGGTGCCGGTGGCGCCGGCGGCCGGGGCGTCCAGGGACACGGTGGGTCCGGTGGCCGGGGCCGGGAGGGGCTTGTCGGCCTTGAGTACCAGGGAGGAGAGGGCCGGGATCGTGACGGTGACCTTGCCGCCCGTCGCGGTGTACGCGCCCTGACCCCCGTACAGGGCACGGAGGTTCGCCGAGTCCACGGGGACGGTGACGGTCTTCTCGGTGGTCGCACTGTTGGTGGCGACGAGGTACTCGGTCCGCGTCGTGGCGTCCGTGCGGGAGAAGGCGTAGACGGAGCCCTCGGCGAGCCGCTCCTGCTGGACGCCGTCGCGGAGGGCCGGGTGCGCCTTCGTCAGGCGCGCCAGTTCGGCGACGGACGTGTAGACGGGGTGCTTCGTGTCGTACGCGTCGGTGGCGTGGGTGCGGTCGGTGCCGAGCTGGTCGTCGTCGAGGTAGTCGGCGGCCTGGGCGGCGAAGAGGGGCTGGCGGGCGTCCTTGTCGCCGCCGGCGCCGGTGAAGCCCTGCTCGTCGCCGGAGTAGATCACCGGGTTGCCGCGGGACAGGAACATCAGCTCGTTGGCGAGCGTGGCCCTGCGGAGGAGTTCGGCGTCGGAGGCGTTCGGGTTGTCCTGCTTGAGGAAGGTGCCGATGCGGCCCATGTCGTGGTTGCCGAGGAAGGTCACCTGCTCGTAGGCGTTGGCCTTGTCGGTGGTGTAGCGGTAGTCCTCGGCGAAGACCTTGGCGAGACGGTCGGCGCCGGCGCCCTGGGAGGCGAAGGCGCGGGCCGCGTCCTGGAAGGGGAAGTCGAGGGTGGCGTCGAGGCGGCCCCGGGTGACGTACGGGGCGGTGACGGTGGTGTCGGCGGAGTAGACCTCGCCGAACATGAAGAAGTCCTCGCGGCCGCGCTTCTCGGCGTACGCGTCGAGGGCGGTCGCCCACTCGGTCCAGAAGTCCAGGTCGACGTGTTTGACCGTGTCGATGCGGAAGCCGTCGATCTTGAAGTCGCGGACCCACTTCTCGTAGATCTTCTTCATGCCGTCGACGACCTCGGGGCGCTCGGTCCACAGGTCGTCGAGGCCGACGAAGTCGCCGTACTCGGCGGACTCGCCGGCCCAGGTGGAGTCGCCCCGGTTGTGGTACATCGTGGGGTCGTTGAGCCAGGCCGGGACCTTGGTGTTCGCCTTCTCGACGGGGGTGTACGGGAAGGAGTCCGCGTCGACCTTCCCGATCGCGTCCCGGTCGTCGAAGGGGCGGCCGTCCTTGTCGAGGTACGGGTAGGCGCCCTTGGGGCGGTAGCCGTACTTCTTCTCGGCGTAGTCGACGGTGTCGGCGGTGTGGTTGGTGATGACGTCGAAGAAGACCTTCATGCCCTTGGCGTGGGCGGCGGCGATCAGCTTCTCCAGGTCCTCGTTGGTCCCGAAGTGCGGGTCGACCTGGGTGAAGTCGGTGATCCAGTAGCCGTGGTAGCCGGCGCTGGCGTCCTTGCCCTCGCCCTGCACGGGCCGGTTCTTGAAGATCGGGGCCATCCAGATGGCGGTGGTCCCGAGACCCTTGATGTAGTCGAGCCGCTGGGTCAGACCCTTGAGGTCGCCGCCCTGGTAGAAGCCCTTGTCGGTCGGGTCGAAGCCGGTCTGCGTACGGCTGCCGGTGAGGCCGCCGCGGTCGTTCGCGGTGTCGCCGTTGGCGAACCGGTCCGGCAGCACGAAGTAGAACTGCTCGCGGGTGAGGTCCTGGCGGGCCGGCTGGGCCGCGAGCGTCCGGTCGGAGGGCGGGGCGGGGGGCCTGGGCGCGGCGGCCGCGGGGACGGCGGGCACGAGGGCCGCGCACAGGGCGGCGGCCAGCGCCACCGCCGTTCTCTTGGGTGTCACGGAGGTGCTCCCTGGAGGAGGGACGGGGGTACGGGTACGGGTGGGAGGGCCGCCCCGGTGGGGGCGACCCTGCGGGGAGAAGAAGGTCAGCTGCGGAACGTGTCGTTCAGGACGAGCTGGCCCGAGGCGGGAACGGTCGCGGTGCGGTTGGCGCCGGACTCCCAGGTGACGTTTCCGGCGGCGTCCTTGCGGACGTACTTGTACTCGAAGGACGTTCCGGCGGGCAGGCCGACGGTCAGCTTCCAGACGGGGTACGCGGCCGGGTCGAGCTTGAGGGCGGAGGCCGGGGCCCAGTTGCCGAGCTCGGCGCGGTTGCCGGTGACGTAGATGTTCTGGCCCGTCACCGTGGTGGCGGTGACGTTGAAGGCGGCGCCGGCGGTGGCCGGGGGCGTCGTCGGCGGGGTCGTCGTCGGCGGAGTGGTCGGGGTGGTGCCGCCTCCGCAGGTGGTGGCGTTCACGTGGAGGGCCACGGCCGTGTTGGCGGCGAGGGTGGCCGTGAACTGGCCGGACGCGTTCACCGTCACGCCCGTGTTCGACTGGACGTCGCAGTAGGCGCCCGGGGCGAGCCGGGTCTGGAAGGTGCGGGTGAGCGCCGAGGACTCGTGGTTGACGGCCACGTAGGCCTTGGTGCCGCGGCCGAACGCTATGGCGTTGTTGCCGTTGTCCCACCAGTCGGTGACGGACTGGCCGCGCGCCGCGTTGCGGAAGCCGACCATGGAGGAGATCTCGCGCCAGGCGTGCTGGCACTTCCAGCCGTCGCTGTAACAGGCGTTCACCTGGCCGCCGTTGGGCGGTCCGGCGTCCTTGTCGGTCCACTCGTAGCCGGAGTGGACGTCCGGGGAGCCGTAGGGCCAGGCGAGCATGAAGACGGAGGCGAGGGTGTAGTTCGCGCCGTCCTTGTAGCTGAGGGTGTCGCCGCCGCGCTCGGTGTCGTGGTTGTCGACGAAGACGCCGGACTGGCCGGAGGGCATGTAGCCCCAGGCCTCGCCGAAGTTCTTCAGGTAGGAGAGCTTCTCGCCCTGGAGGATGCGCTTGAGGTCGCGGGCGTAGCGGAACTCCTGGACGTCCCCGCTGCCGAGGTACTCGCTCGGGGAGACGGCCTCGCCGGCGCCGTGGATGGCCTCCAGCTTCCAGAAGGCGTTGGGGTTGCTCAGCCGCGACTTGATGTTCGCCAGGTCGGCGGCCGGCATGTGCTTGGCGGCGTCGATGCGGAAGGCGTCGACACCGAGCGAGAGCAGGTCGTTCAGGTAGCCCGCTATCTTCCCGCGGACGTACTCCTCGCCCGTGTCGAGGTCGGGGAGCTGGACCAGTTCGCAGTTCTGGACGTTGCCGCGGTCCTGGTAGTTGGTGATCGAGGAGCGGCAGTCGTCCATGTCGGAGCCGGAGTAGAGGCCCGGGTAGTCGTACTTGGAGAACGAGGTCCCGCCCGTTCCCGTGCCGGAGCCGTTCGCCATGTGGTTGATGACGGAGTCGGCCACGACCTTGACGCCGGCCGCGTGGCAGGTGTCGATCATGTTCTTGAAGGCGGTGCGGTCGCCGAGACGTCCGGCGATCTTGTAGCTGACCGGCTGGTACGAGGTCCACCACTGGCCGCCCTGGAGGTGCTCCTGGGGCGGGGAGACCTGGACGTATCCGTATCCGGCGGGGCCGAGACGGTCGGTGCACTCCCGGGCCACCGAGGCGAAGTTCCACTCGAACATCACCGCGGTGACGTCCTTCTCGCCGGGCGGGGTGGCCTGCGCCGGGGGGTTCACCGCGACGGCCACAGCGGCTCCCGCCACGAGGGCGAGTGCAGCTGCCACGGTCTTTCTGGCCATGTTTCCTCCTGCTGACTTCACTGTCGCAAGAAGTTACTGAAAATGTCAGCAACTGTTTTCAGCCGTGACCGTACGAGTGCCCCGACGCCCGGTCAACCCTCCGGACGCCGCTCCGGACCCCTCGACGCAAGTTGTTACGAAAGGACTTGCGGCACCCTGCCGGGCGGCTGCGCGGTCGAGCCGCGGACCACCAGCTCCGGCTGGAAGACGAACTCCGTGCGCTGCACGGGATTCCCCTCGATCTCCTCCAGGAGCGCGCCGACCGCCGCCGTCGCCATGGCCTGCACGGGCTGGCGCACGGTGGAGAGCGGCGGGCTCGTGAAGGCGATGAGCGGCGAGTCGTCGAAGCCGACGACGGAGACGTCCCCCGGCACGTCGAGGCCCCGGGCGCGGACGGCGCGGATCACACCGAGCGCCATCAGGTCGGAGGCGCAGACGATGCCCGTGCACCCCTCGCCGAGCAGGATGTCGGCCGCCGCGTGCCCGCCCTCGACGCCGAAGAGCGTGGGCCTGATGAACCGTTCGGCCTCGGCCCGTTCGATGCCGAGGAGCTCGTACAGCTCGGCGGTGAAGCCCTCGGCCTTGCGGCGCGACGGCACGTACCGGGTGGGGCCGATGGCGAGCCCGATCCGCTCGTGCCCCAGCTCGACCAGGTGCCGCACGGCCATGCGGGCCGCGGCCCGGTCGTCCGGGGAGACGAAGTTGGCGTCGATGTGCTCGTTGTAGCCGTTGATGAGGACGTACGGCACGCCCCGGTCGCTCAGCCGGGCGTAGCGCGCCGGGTCGGCGGAGGCGTCCGCGTGCAGCCCGGAGAGGAAGACGATGCCGGCCACCCCGCGCTCCACGAGCTGTTCGACGAGCTCGTCCTCGGTGGCGCCGCCCGGCATCTGCGTACAGAGCACCGGCGTGTACCCGTGGCCGGCGAGGACCTGCTCGACGACCTGCGCGAACGCCGGGAAGATCGGGTTGGTCAGCTCGGGCACGACGAGCCCGACGAGGCCCGCGCTGCGGCGTTTGAGCCGTACGGGACGCTCGTAGCCGAGCACGTCGAGCGCGGCGAGCACCTTGTGCCGGGTCGCTCCGGCCACCCCCGCCTTGCCGTTGAGGACGCGGCTGACGGTGGCCTCGCTGACCCCGGACTGGGCCGCGATGTCCGCGAGCCGCGGGGCGCCGTTCCCGGCGCCCCGCGGCAGGGGGATCGTCACACCGCCCACCAGACGGTGGTGTCGGCGGGGAGTTCGATCTCGTCGTCGACGACCCTGATCTCCTCGTTGGAAAGGAGGAACCGGCCGGGCAGCGGGACGGAAATGGCCCGGCCGGTGGTGTTGGCGGTGCAGACGAAGCCGTCGCGCCGGAAGGCCAGGACGCCCTCGGGCGCCTCCAGCCACTCCAGGGCCTCGCCCGCACCGAGTTCGGGACGCTCGCGGCGCACGGCGAGCGCGCTGCGGTACAGCTCCAGGGTGGAGCCGGGGTCGCCGGTCTGCGCCTCGACGCTCAGCGCACCCCAGGTCGCGGGCTGCGGCAGCCAGGAGCCGCCGTCGCCGAAGCCGTACGAGGAGCCCTCGACGGACCACGGGATCGGCACCCGGCAGCCGTCGCGGAAGCCGTCCTGGCCGCTGGCCCGCCAGAAGGACGGGTCCTGACGGACCTCGTCGGGCAGGTCGGTGACGTCCGGGAGGCCGAGCTCCTCGCCCTGGTAGACGTAGGCCGAGCCGGGCAGGGCCAGCATCAGCAGGGTCGCGGCCCGGGCCCGGCGCAGGCCGAGCTCGCGGTCGCCGGCCTCGCGCAGCTGGGTGCCGAGGCCCGCCGGGTTGGCGAAGCGGGTGGCGTGCCGGGTGACGTCGTGGTTGGAGAGCACCCAGGTGGTGGGGGCGCCGACCGGGCGCATCGCGGCGAGCGACTCGTCAATGACCGAGCGCAGCTCGGTCGCGTCCCAGTGGGTGCCCAGGTACTGGAAGTTGAAGGCCTGGTGCATCTCGTCGGGGCGCACGTAGTTCGCGGTGCGGTCGACGGTCGGGGTCCAGGCCTCGGCGACGAGGACGCGCTCCCCGTCGTACTCGCTCAGCACCTTGCGCCAGGAGCGGTAGATCTCGTGGACGCCGTCCTGGTCGAAGAAGGGCATGACGTCGTTGCCGAGCAGCTTCAGCTGGTCGTGGGCGCCGATGTCGGGCAGGCCCGGGGCCTTCACGAGGCCGTGGGCGACGTCGACGCGGAAGCCGTCGACGCCCATGTCGAGCCAGAAGCGCAGGATGGAGCGGAACTCGTCGCGTACGGCCGGGTGTTCCCAGTTGAAGTCGGGCTGCTCCGGCGCGAAGAGGTGGAGGTACCACTCCCCGGGGGTGCCGTCCGCTTCCTCGGTCCGGGTCCAGGCGGGGCCGCCGAAGATGGACTCCCAGTCGTTCGGCGGCAGTTCGCCGTTCTCGCCCTTGCCGGGGCGGAAGTGGTAGCGCTCGCGCAGCGGCGATCCGGGGCCCTCGCGCAGCGCCCGCTGGAACCACTCGTGCTGGTCGGAGGAGTGGTTGGGGACGAGGTCGACGATGATCCGGAGGCCCAGGTCGTGGGCCTCGCGGATCACGGCGTCGGCGTCGAGGAGCGAGCCGAACATCGGGTCGATGGCCCGGTAGTCGGCGACGTCGTAACCGGCGTCGGCCTGCGGCGACGCGTAGAACGGGGAGAGCCAGACGGCGTCGACGCCGAGGTCCTTGAGGTACGGCAGCCGCTTGCGGACACCCTCCAGGTCGCCCATGCCGTCGCCGTTGCCGTCGGCGAAGCTGCGCGGGTAGACCTGGTAGATCACCGCGTCTCTCCACCAGCCCGTGTGCGTGCCGGTGGTGGGGGCGTCGGCCGGGGTGGCGAGATGCTGGGTCATGTCTTCCCTGAGAGGTAAGGAGGTACGTTCGGGCGGGGTGTTCAGGGCCGTCAGCCCTTGACGGCACCGGCCGACATGCCGGTGACCAGGTGCCGCTGGGCGAAGAGGAACACCAGGGCGGCGGGGACGGCGATGAGCACGGAGGCCGCTGCCATCGGGCCCCACTGGGCGCCGTACTGGTTGACGAACTTCTGGAGTCCGCCGGCGAGCGTGAGGTTCTCGTCGCCGACCATGAACGCGGAGGCGTAGGCGACCTCGCCCCAGGCGGTGATGAAGGAGTAGAACGCGGTTACCGCGATGCCCGGCTTGGCGAGCGGCAGGATGAGCCGCCAGAAGGTGCCGAACGGGGTGAGTCCGTCGACGTAACCGGACTCGTCTATCTCGCGCGGGATGGTGTCGAAGAAGCCCTTCATCATCCAGGCGCAGAACGGGACGGCGATCGTCAGGTAGGTGATGACCAGGCCGACCGGCTGATTGAGCAGGCCCATCGACGACATGATGTTGTAGATCGGCACGATGAGGACGGCGACCGGGAACATCTGCGTGATGAGCAGGGTCCACATCAGGCCGCGCTTGCCGGGGAAGCGGAAGCGGCTGACGGCGTAGCCCGTGGTGGCGGAGATGAAGACGCCGACGACGGTGGTGAGACCCGCGACGAGCAGCGAGTTCCAGAACCACGTGAGGAACGGGGTGTCCCTCAGGAGGTTCGTGTAGTTCTCGAGCGTCGTCTCTTTGACGAAGTCGGTGGTGGTCGCGTACTTCGCCGGCTTGAGCGAGGTCAGCAGGACCCAGAGCACCGGGAAGACGGCGATCACGGAGGTGATGATCAGGGTGAGGTGCAGCCCGACCGAGGCGATCGGCGAGCGGCTGCCGCGCAGCGGGGCGTTGGCCGGAGGCTGGGGAGTGGCGCGGTGGGTGGCACGGCGGGTGGGGGTCGTGGTCGTCACCAGACTTCTCCCTGCTTGCGGAGGACTCGCCGGTAGACCGCGGCGAAGAGCATCAGGAGGACCAGGATCAGGACACCCCAGGTGGACGACTGGGCGAAGTCGCGCGGGCTGATCTCGAAGGAGAACTTGTAGGCCTGGGTGACGAGGATCTGGGTGGCCTCGCCGGGCCCGCCCCGGGTGAGCAGGAAGATCACCGGGAACATGTTGAAGGTCCAGATGGTGGAGAGCAGGATCACCGTCGTCGACACCGAGCTCAGGCCGGGCATGGTGATGTTGCGGAAGCGCTGCCAGGCGTTCGCGCCGTCCATCTCGGCGGCCTCGTACAGCTCGCCGGGGATGGACTGGAGCCCGCCGAGGAGGGCGACCATCATGAACGGGACGCCGAGCCAGACGTTGACGAGGATGACCGAGAGCTTGGCCCAGGTGGGGTCGTTGAGCCAGGGGATGCCGTCGATGCCGGCGCCCGTGAGGATCTGGTTGAGCATGCCGCGGCGCTCGTCGTACAGGAAGCGCCAGGCGAAGACGGAGACGAAGCCGGGGACGGCCCAGGGCAGGACCAGCAGCATCCGGTAGACGGAGCGGCCGGCGATCCTGCGGTTGAGGATGTTGGCGAGCGCCAGGCCGAGGCCGAAGGTGATCGCCACGCAGGACACGGTCCAGACGATCGTCCAGCCGAGGGTGCCGAGGAACTGGTTCCCGGTGATCGCGTCGGTGTAGTTGTCCAGGCCGACGAACTCGTAGGTGGCCGGGATCTCGTTGACGCCGATCGACCGTGCGACGTTCCGCTCGTTCGCGTCGGTGAACGACAGATAGATGCCGCGGACCAGCGGGTAGCCGATGATCACGCCGATCACGACCACGACCGGGGCGACCAACGCCCAGGCGTACCAGTACGTGGAGAGGGAGCGCTTCGCCGCGCGGCGCGGCGTACCAGTTCCGCGGCTCCGGCCGCGAGCGACGGTGTCGCCCGCGGCCTTCGCCACCGACTGGCTGGGGGTGTCCACAGCCATGAGCCGGCCTGCCTTCTTTCTTACTTCCAGTCCTTCAGGAGCTTGCGGTAGGCGTCGGCGATCGCCTTGGCACCGGCGTCCGGGGCGGTCTGGCCGGTGAGCACCTTGGTGTACTCGACCTTGACCGGCTCGAAGAGGCTGCCGCCCTCCGGGATCCACGGGCGCTGGACGGCCTTCTCGACGACCGGCTTGAAGAAGGTGATCATCTCGTTGGTCGCCACGTCCGACTTGATGTAGACGGACTGGCGGGTCGGGAGGAGGCTGAGCTCCTTCGCGACCGTCGCCTGCGTCTCGGCCGAGGTCATGTACTCGGCGAAGGCGTAGGAGGCGTCGAGGTTCTTGGAGCCCGCGTAGACGGCGAGGTTGTGGCCACCCTGCGGGGCGCCCTGGCCGGCCGAACCGGCCGGGACCGGGGCGATGCCGAGGTTGGCCTTGTCGGTGAACTCCTTGCCGGCGTGCGTGTCGGCGACGGCCCACGGGCCGTTGATCATCATGGCGACCTTGCCGTCCTTGAAGGCGGCCTGCATGTTGTCCCAGCCGTTGGTCGCGTCGGTGATCGCGGCCTTCGAGTCGACCAGGTCCTTGACGACCTTGAGCGCCTTCACGCCGGGCTCGTCGCCGATCGTGATCGTCTTCTTCTCGGCGTCGACCAGGTTGCCGCCCTCGCCGTACAGGAAGGAGAGGAACCAGTACGGGTCGTCGCCACGCAGGTACAGGCCGGTCTTGCCGGTCTTCTGCTTGATCTTGGCGGAGACGGTCTTGAGCTCGTCGATCGTCTTGGGGACCTCGACGCCGGCGTCCTTGAAGATCTTCTTGTTGTAGAAGATGCCCATGGAGTCGATGACCTGCGGCACGGCGTAGGTCTTGCCGTTGTACTTGGTGGAGGCCGCGGCCTGCTCCAGGAAGTCGTCCGCGTTCTTGAGGGCCGCGGTCTCGTCCAGCGGGGCCAGGTAGCCGAGGTCCGCGAACTCGGGGGTCCAGGCGACCTCGGAGCGGATGACGTCGGGCGCGCCGGAGCCGGACTGGGCCGCGTTCTTGAACTTGTTCTGCGCCTCACCGAAGGGCACGTTCACATACTTGACGGTGACCTTGGGGTGCTTCTTCTTGAAGTCCTCGGCGACCTTCTTGAAGACCTTGTCCTCGGAGCCGACCGTGGACGTGTCCCACCAGGTCACGGTGCCGGAGAGCTCGCCGGAGCCCTTCGAGCCGCCGCCGTTCGAACCGCTCCCACTACCGCACGCCGCCAGGGTCACGCCCAGGGCCGCGACCAGCGCGGTGGCCGCTATGCCACGCCGCATGTGAACTCCTTCAGTGATCCCGGGGAAGACGAGGGGCTGGAACGTTCCTCATTGCGACCGCTCCCTCGCGGCGCTCCGGGTTGGCAGGAACGTAACAGGGATGAAATCGCGCCGAAAGAGCTTGCGTGAAATTTCTGCAAGACCCGGGGATCGTTACATCCGCGTGTCCCTAAGGTTGCCGAAGGGTCGGTTGACAGGGGCCGGAGCAGGCCACTTCCGGACAGAACGACCTCACAAGAGGTCACCGCCCTCACACGCTCCGTCTCGCAAGCCCTGCAAGACCTTGCGAAACCGCATGGAATCCGTCCCGAATCCACCCCGACGGGCGTTCGGTGGGCAATACGCGCTGTGACCGGTACAGTCCATCCACATGACCGCGCGGCTTGCCGATATCGCAGCCCAGGCGGGGGTCAGTGAAGCCACAGTCAGCCGCGTGCTCAACGGCAAGCCCGGTGTGGCCACCGCCACCCGTGAATCCGTGCTTGCCGCACTCGACGTGCTCGGCTACGAGCGGCCCGTACGACTGCGTCAGCGCAGCGCCGGGCTCGTCGGTCTCATCACCCCCGAGCTGGACAACCCGATCTTCCCCGCGCTCGCGCAGGTCATCGGGCAGGCCCTGACCCGGCAGGGGTACACGCCGGTCCTGGCCACCCAGACCCCCGGCGGATCCACCGAGGACGAGCTCACCGACATGCTGGTGGAGCGGGGCGTCGCCGGCATCATCTTCGTCTCCGGGCTGCACGCCGACACCACCGCCGACATGACGCGGTACGACCAGCTGCGCGGCAAGGGCGTCCCGTACGTCCTCCTCAACGGCTTCTCCCCCAAGGTCCAGGCGCCCTTCGTGTCGCCCGACGACCGGGCGGCGATGCGGCTCGCGGTGACGCACCTGGCGGCTCTCGGCCACACCCGGATCGGGCTCGCCGTGGGTCCCAAGCGGTTCGTCCCGGTGCTGCGCAAGATCGAGGGCTTCCGGAAGGGCATGGAGGAGCGGCTCGGCCTCGGCCCCGAGGAGTCCGAGGAGCTGATCCAGCACTCCCTCTACACGCTGGAGGGCGGCCAGGCGGCAGCGGGCGCGCTGATCTCCCGGGGCTGCACCGCCGTCGTGTGCGCGAGCGACATGATGGCGCTCGGCGCGATCCGGGCGGCCCGGCAGCAGGGGCTCGACGTGCCGCGGGACGTCTCCGTCGTCGGCTTCGACGACTCCCCTCTCATAGCGTTCACGGATCCGCCGCTGACCACCATCCGCCAGCCCGTGCAGGCGATGGGGCAGGCCGCGGTCCGCGCGCTGCTCGAAGAGGTCGGGGGGACCCCGGCGCCGCACTCCGAGTTCGTCTTCATGCCTGAGCTGGTCGTTCGCGGGTCGACGGCGTCGGCTCCGTCTCCCGTGTCTCCCTCTCCCGTATCTCCTTCTTGAGGGGGAGCGGGTGCGGCCGGAACCCGACCGGGGGATGATCGGTCGAGGGGACTGGATCTGGCAAACTCTCTGCCTATGGGTGAAACGACCGTGAAGAGTTTGGACGACCGGACGACCCCGTCGTCACCCATCGTGGTTGACGGCAGGTGGTCGCGCCTGCGTGCGCGCGTGCCGCGCCGACCCACGATCTGGTTCGAGATCGCGCTCATCGCGATCAGCTACTGGACGTACTCGCTCATCCGCAACGCGGTGCCGGAGCAGAAGGCCCAGGCGCTGAAGAACGCGGACTGGATCTGGCAGGCCGAGGAGTCCCTCGGCCTCGCCTTCGAGCACGCCGTCAACCACGCCGTGAACTCGGTGACCTGGCTGATCGTCTCGATGAACTACTACTACGCCACGCTGCACTTCGTCGTGACCATCGGTGTGCTCGTGTGGCTGTACCGATGGCAGCCGGGCCGTTACGCGGCGTTCCGTACCGTCCTGTTCGCCACCACCGGTGTGGCCCTGGTCGGTTACTACCTGTACCCGCTCGCGCCGCCGCGGCTCATGACCAGCCAGAACTTCATCGACACGGTGCTCGTGCACGAGACCTGGGGCTCGATGGCCTCGGGCAACCTCAAGCACGTGTCGAACCAGTACGCGGCGATGCCGTCGATGCACATCGGCTGGTCGCTCTGGTGCGGGCTGACGATCTTCCTCCTGGCCAAGGCGCCCTGGGCGAAGATCCTGGGCCTGCTCTACCCGACGGTCACGCTCGTCGTGATCGTCGCGACCGCCAACCACTTCTGGCTGGACGCGGTCGGCGGCATGATCTGCCTGGCCTTCGGCTTCCTCGTCTCGTACTTCTGGTACGGCTCCCGGCCGCACAAGCTGCCCAAGCTGGTGGAGCCGGCCGCTCCGGTCGCCCAGGGCGGTCCGCGTCCGTCGGAGGGTACGAAGGACACGGACCACGAGGCGGAGGGCCAGGACACGGACGCCGAGCGTCCGGTCGGCTCCCGCAGGTAACCCTGCCGCTCAGTCCTGCCTGTACGCGATCCGGCCACCGGTGACGGTGAGCCGGATCGCCGTCTTTTCGACCTCGTCCGCCGGGGCCTCCACCGGGTCCACGGCGAAGGCCGTGAGGTCGGCCCGGAAGCCCGGGGCGATCCGGCCGGCGACCGTCTCCTCCCCCGCCGCGACCGCCGCGTGCGTCGTCATGCCCTCCAGGGCCATCAGGCCGGTCAGACCGTGCCGGGCCGAGGCCGCGCCGCGCGGGGCCCGGGCGGTCGCGAGGACCTGACGGGCGTCGTGGTGGGCGATGGGCCAGTCGGAGCCGAGAGCGAGGTGCGCCCCGGCCTCCCGCAGGTCGCGGCAGCGCCAGGCGCGGGCCGACCGCGCCTCGCCGAGCCGCTTGGACCACTCGTCGGTGTGGTCGGCACGGGTGTACGCGGTGTGCGGCGGCTGCATGGAGGCGACGACCCCGAGCGCGGCGAAGCGGCCGAGCTGGTCGTCGGGGACCGTCTCGATGTGCTCGATCCGGTGCCGGGGACCGCCCGCGCCGAGGCCTTCCACGGTGTCGAGAACGTGCCGGACGGCGGCGTCGCCGATCGCGTGGGTGGCGGTGCCGACCCCGGCGCGGTGGAGGTGGCGTACGGCGGCGGAGTACGCGGCCGGGTCGGGCCAGAAGGCGTCGGTGCCCTGGCCGTGGCAGTCGGCGTGCTCCAGCCAGGCGGTGCCGCCCTCGACGGTGCCGTCCATGAAGAACTTCACGCCGCCGATCCGCCACAACCGGCCGGCCCGCTCCTGGAGGCGTACGAAACCGTCCAGCTCCTCCTCGGTGGCGCCCGGCATGCACCAGGGCGCGAGGCGCAGGCGCAGCGGCAGGTCGCCGTCCTCCTCCAGGGCGGCGAGGAGCCCGGGTACGTCGTGTCCGCCGAGGTCCATGACGTGGGCGCCGGTGAGGCCGGTGGCGGCCATGCCGGTGAGCAGCTCGACGAGCCGGTCGCGGCGCTCGGCGTACGGCTGGGAGGGGAGGACCGGGGTCATCAGGTCCATGGCGGCGTGCTCGATGAGGTGCCCGGTGGGGCGGCCGTCGGCGCCGACGACGATCTCGGAGCGCTGGGTGAAGGCGCGGGGTCCGTCGATGCCGGCGGCCTTGAGGGCGGTGGCGCTGACGAGGGCGGAGTGTCCGTCGTAGAGGCGCAGGTGGGCGGGGGCGCCGTCGAGGACGTCCTCGATCAGGTCGCGGTGGACGGGGCGGCCGCCGAAGACGTTGTGGTCGAGGCCGAAGCCGAGGACCCAGCCGTCGCGGCGCTCGGCGGTCCGCAGGGCGGCGCGGAGTCCTTCGAGGTCGATGACGGCCGAGAGGTCGGTGCCGGTGTACATCTCCAGGCCCCAGACGGGGTGGCTGTGGGCGTCGGTGAGGCCGGGTGTGAGGGTGGCGCCGGCCAGGTCGACGGTCTCGGTGCCGGGTCCTGCCCAGGAGCGGGCGTCGTCGGCGTCGCCGAGAGCGGTGATCACTCCGCCATGGACGGCGACGGCGGTGGCGCCGGTGAGCTCGGGGTCGCGGACGCGGGCGTTGACGAGGACGAGGTCGGGTGCGGACACGAGGGGTCTTCTCCTTCGGTGGGTGCGGGTTCGGCGGCGAAGCGGGCGTAGACCTCGGGGCGCGTGCGGCGGAGCCGGTACGCGAGGAGGAGCCCGAGGAGGAAGACGGCGGGGACGAGCGAGACCAGCACGGTGTTCACGGTCGTCGAGGCCGCGGTGAAGAGCTCGATGTTCGCGGCGACCAGGCCGATCGCGCCGGCCAGCAGGACGAACGCGGTGACGGGCGCGACGACGGTGCGGAGGACGCCCTCGCGGTGGTCGATCTTCCGGAAGAAGAAGGGCACGGCAAGGGCGGCGAGCAGCTGGAGGACCATCAGGCCGAGCATGCCGGGGGTGTTCACCCAGAGCAGGAGCTGCTGGTACGGGTCGGCGCCCGCGAGCGCGAAGGCGAGGACGACGACGGCGCCGAGCACGGTCTGCGCGGCCCCCGCGACGTACGGGGAGCGGTGGCGGGGGTGGATCCGGCCGAGGGTCTTCGGCAGCACGCCCTCATCGGAGAGGGAGAGGGTGTAGCGGTTGATGGCGTTGTGGAAGGCGAGGAGGGACGCGAGGACGCTGGTGACGATGAGGATGTGCATCAGGTCGGCGGCCCACGCTCCGACGTAGGTGGTGATGGCGGCGAAGAAGAGGCCGCCGGGGTCGTCGGCTGCGGCCTGGACGACCTTGTCCTCGCCGAAGGCCTGGATGACGGTCCAGACGACGAAGGCGTAGAAGAGGCCGAGGAAGGCGACCGCGAGGTAGGTGGCGCGGGGGATGGTGCGCTCGGGGTCCTTGGCCTCGCGCCGGTAGATGACGGTGGACTCGAAGCCGGTGAAGGCGGCGAACGCGCAGGCCAGGACGGCGGCGGTGCCGCCGGTGAGGACGTGTTCGGGAGCGAGGCCGCCGAGGGAGAGGCCGTTCGCGCCGCCGTCGACGAGGACGCCGCCGGCGAGGAGGACGAGGATGCCGGTCTCGGCGACGAGGAGGACGCCGAGGAGTTTGGCGCCGAAGTCGATCGAGCGGTAGCCGCCGTACCAGATCAGCAGGAGGCCGGCGAGGGAGACGGGCAGCCAGGGGACGTCGTGGCCGAGGGCGGCGGCGGTGTCCGAGGTGGCGGAGCCGAGGAGCCCGTACACACCGATCTCCATGCCGTTGTAGCCGAGCATGGCGACGAGGGCGGCGGCGATGCCGATCGGCCGGCCGAGGCCGCGGGTGATGTACGCGTAGAAGGCGCCGGCGCTGCGGACGTGGCGGCTCATGGTGGTGAAGCCGACGGCGAAGACGGTGAGGGTGAGCCCGGCGAGGAGGTAGCCGACGGGGGCGCCGATGCCGCCGAGCAGGATGGCGATGGGGGCGACGCCGGCCATGACGGTGAGCGGGGCGGCGGCGGAGACCACGAAGAAGGAGATGTCGGCGGTGGAGAGCGTGCCGGTTCTCAGACCCGGGGGCTCGTCGGGCGTGGAGGAGGGCATGGGCGAGGACATACGGGGGAAGCCTTCCGTGACAGGAAACCTAAAGGCTTTCGGTTTGCGCAATGTAACCTCGGCCTCGACCGTTCGGGAAGACCTGACGGGCACCTGAACAGGGAGTGACGATTCATGGGCCGGCCGCGCAGACCCCTCCTCGACCGGGAGCGGATCACCACCACGGCACTCGAAATCGTCGACGAGAAAGGCGAGTTCAGCGTCCCGCAGATCGCGAAACGCCTCGGGGTGCAGACCGCGTCCGTCTACCACCACGTGGACGGCCGGGACGGGATCGTGGAGCTGCTCCGCGCGCGGGTGGCCACCGGGATCGACGCCGCGACGCTGGACCTGCCGCACTGGGACGAGGCCATGGCGGCCTGGGCCCGCTCCTACCGGGCCGCGTTCGCCGCCCACCCGCGCGCGATCCCGCTGCTCATGACGTCACCGGTGCGCGCGCCCAAGGTCCTGCACCAGTACGAGAAGGCTGTCGGCCGCCTGCTCGACGCCGGGTTCGCCCTGCCGGACGTCATGCCCGTGATCATCGCCCTGGAGAACCTGGTCCTCGGCTCGGCGCTCGACCTGGCCGCGCCCGAGACGATGTGGGAGCTCGCCGACGAGGCGGCCACACCACGGCTGGCCCGCGCGCTCGGGGCTATCCCGGAGGGCCGCGCCGACCAGGCCTTCGAGCTGGCGCTCACCGGGTACCTGGCGCACGTCCGGACACTGCTCGACGCCTCGTAGGGACGGGGCCGCACATGCCCGCGCATGTCGGCGGCCCTATCCTGAGGTTGTACGGCCCTCGGGGTCCCGGCCGCTCCGACTCCCCGACACGGTCCATCGCGCGCGGTGGTCCAGTGGCAGGAGGCAGAGAATGCGCTTCCACCGCAGATGGGCCGCCGCCCTCGCCGCAGCCGCCCTCCTGACCGTCGGCGCGTCCAGCGCGACCGCCGCACCCGCCGCACCCGCCGCACCCGCCGTGCCCGGTCCCGGAGGGCTCGTCGTGAGCTACCAGCCCGCACAGACCGAAGTGGGCCTGGCCGAGCAGCAGTTCCTCCAGGAGAACCAGGTCCTGGAGAGCGCCGCCGCCCACGCGAACGCCCTGATCGGACTGCCCCGGGACATCCCCCTGGTGGCGGTGAGCTGCGACCCTCCCAACGCCTACTGGGATTCGGAATCCCAGGCCATCCTCTTCTGCTACGAGTACGCCGCGCTGTTCCGCGAGATCTTCTCGGAGCGGAACACCGAAGGCAGCCCCGCCGAGCAGGCCCGGGCCACCGACGAGGACGTCATCGGCGTCGCCAACAGCACGGTCTTCCATGAGCTCGCACACGCCCTCATCGAGGTCTACGAACTTCCCGCCACAGGCCGGGAGGAGGACTCGGCCGACCAGCTCGCCACGCTGCTGCTCTCCGAGGACTCGCTCCACCAGGAGTACGCGATCAGCGACATCGAGGCGTGGGGCGCCCTCGCCGAACTCTCCGAGCAGGGCGACCTCGGCGACAAGGTCGCCGACGAGCACGCCCTGGACTCGCAGCGCTACTACAACGCCATCTGCTGGCTGTACGGCTCCGACCCGGAGACCTACGAGTTCGTGGTCCGCACCGAGGCCAACCCCGAGGGCTTCCTTCCGGAGTCCCGCGCCGTCCGCTGCCCCGGCGAGTACACGCAGATGCAGAAGGCGTGGAGCACCCTGCTCGCCCCGTACCTGAAATGAGAACTCCTACGCCCCGTAGAACAGTTCCTCGACGATGGCCCTGGCGCGGCGGGTGACGCGGCGGTAGTCGTCGACCAGTTCCCCGACGTGGCCGGGGACGTAGCCCAAGTACCGTCCGACCGCGGCGAGTTCGCGCGGGTCCGAGGGGAAGGTGTCGCCGGGGCGGCCGCGGACCAGCATCACCGCGTTGCGGACGCGGGTGGCGAGGACCCAGGCCTCGTCGAGGGTCTGCGCCTCGTCCGTCGGGATCAGGCCCGCCGCGTGCGCGGCCGCGAGGGCCTCGCGGGTACGGGTCGTCCGCAGCCCCGGTTCCGCCCAGCCGTGCCGCATCTGAAGCAGCTGGACCGTCCACTCGACATCGCTCAGGCCGCCGCGCCCCAGCTTGGCGTGGAGCGTCGGGTCGGCGCCGCGCGGCAGCCGCTCGGACTCCATGCGGGCCTTGAGGCGGCGGATCTCGCGGACCGCGTCCTCGCCGAGGCCCTCGGCCGGGTAGCGCAGCGGGTCGACGAGCTCGATGAACCGGTCGGCCAGCTCCCGGTCGCCCGCCATGGGTTCGGCGCGCAGCAGGGCCTGGCTCTCCCAGACGAGTGACCAGCGGCGGTAGTAGGCCTCGTACGACTTCAGGGTGCGGACGAGGGGCCCGCTCTTGCCCTCCGGCCTGAGGTCCGCGTCGATCAGCAACGGCGGGTCGGCGGTGGGGAGCTGGAGCAGTCGCCGCATCTCCGCGACCACCCTGTTCGCGGCCTTCGCCGCCTCCTGGTCGTCGACGCCCTCGCGCGGCTCGTGCACGAACAGCACGTCGGCGTCGGAGCCGTAGCCCAGCTCGTGGCCGCCGAAGCGGCCCATGCCGATGACGGCGAACCGGGTCGGGAGGGTGTCGCCCCACTCGGCGCGCACGACGGCCCGCAGGGCGCCGGCGATCGTCGCCGCGTTGAGGTCGGTGACGGCCTCCCCCACGCGGTCGACCAGCGCGCCGGGGTCGGACTCGCGGGGGTTGTCCTCGGTGCCGTACGAGCCGATGAGATCGGCCGCGGTGGTACGGAACAGCTCCCTGCGGCGCACCCCGCGGGCCGCCGCGACCGCCTGCTCGGCGTCGTCCGCGCGGCCCACGGCCGCCAGGACCTCCTGCTCCAGGTGGTCCCGGCCGCGCGGCTTCAGCCCCTCCGGGTCGCCGAGGATGGCGACCGCCTCGGGGGCGCGGAGCAGCAGATCGGGGGCGAGGCGGCCGGCGGAGAGCACCCGGGCGAGGTTCTCGGCGGCGGCGCCCTCGTCGCGGAGGAGCCGGAGGTACCAGGGGGTCTTGCCGAGGGCGTCCGAGACCTTGCGGAAGCCGAGGAGGCCGGCGTCCGGGTCGGCCGAGTCGGCGAACCAGCCGAGGAGCACCGGCAGCAGCGTCCGCTGGATCGCGGCCTTGCGGCTGACGCCGGCGGAGAGCGCCTCCAGGTGACGCAGGGCGGCGGCCGGGTCCTGGTAGCCGAGGGCTTCGAGGCGCTGGCCCGCCGCCTTCGGGCTGAGCCGGATCTCGCCGGGGGCGAGCTGGGCGACGGCGTCGAGCAGAGGCCGGTAGAAGAGCTTCTCGTGCAGTCGGCGGACGACGGCCGCGTGCCGCTTCCACTCCTTGTTGAGCGCGGTGACCGGGTCGGTGCGCAGGCCGAGGGAGCGGCCGAGGCGGCGCAGGTCGGCCTCGTCCTCGGGGACGAGGTGGGTGCGGCGCAGCCGGTACAGCTGGATGCGGTGCTCCATGGCCCGCAGGAAGCGGTACGCCTCGTCGAGCTGGGCCGCGTCCGCGCGGCCGACGTAGCCGCCGGCGGCGAGCGCGGCGAGCGCGTCCAGGGTCTTGCCGCTGTGCAGGCCGGCGTCGCTGCGGCCGTGCACGAGCTGGAGGAGCTGGACGGCGAACTCGACGTCCCGCAGGCCGCCGGGGCCGAGCTTGAGCTCGCGCTCGACCTGGGCGGCGGGGATGTTGTCGACGACCCGGCGGCGCATCTTCTGCACGTCGGGGACGAAGTTCTCGCGCTCGGCGGCCTGCCAGACGAGCGGGGAGACGGCGTCGATGTACTGGGCGCCGAGCTCCGGGTCGCCGGCCACGGCGCGCGCCTTCAGGAGCGCCTGGAACTCCCAGGTCTTCGCCCAGCGCTGGTAGTAGGCGAGGTGGGAGGAGAGGGTGCGGACGAGGGGGCCGTTGCGGCCCTCGGGGCGGAGGTTGGCGTCGACCGGCCAGATCGTGCCCTCGATGTTGGTCTCGGAGCAGATCCGCATGAGGTGCGAGGCGAGCCGGGTCGCGGCCTGGAGCGCCTTGCCCTCGTCGGCGCCTTCGACGGGCTCCCCGACGAAGATCACGTCCACGTCGGAGACGTAGTTGAGCTCGTGGCCGCCGCACTTGCCCATCGCGATCACGGAGAGCCGGCACTGGGCGGCGTCGGCGGGCTCGGCCGTGCGGGCGATGGCGAGCGCGGCGCGCAGCGTCGCCGTCGCCAGGTCGGCGAGCTCGGCGGCCGTCTCGGCGAGGTCGATGGTGCCGCACACGTCACGGGCCGCGATGGCGAGCAGGCAGCGGCGGTAGGCGACGCGGAGCGAGACGGCGTCGGTGGCATCGGCGAGCCCGTGCTCGAACTCGGCGACGCCCGGGTGCAGGTCGGCCGCCTCGTACGTGACGAGGGACTCCCAGTCGCGGGGGTGGCGGGCCAGGTGGTCGGCGAGGGCCTCGGAGGCGCCGAGTACCCCGAGGAGCCGGTCCCGGAAGGGCTTGGCGGAGAGCAGGGTGGCGGTGAGGGTCTGCCGCTCGGTCTCGGGCTGGGCCTCGACGAGCCGGACCAGGCCGCGGAGGGCCAGATCGGGGTCGGCGGTGGCGCCGAGGGCGTCGAGGAGGACGGCGTCGCCGCGGAGGGCGGCCAGCTCGGGTACGTCGAGGAGCCGTTCGGCCCCGGACGGATCGGTGAATCCGTGGCGCAGCAGACGTGAGAAAGTACTGCTTCTGCGTCCCGGCACCGTCATCCGACCGCTCCCTCCAAGCAGGTCCATCCCAGGTCTCCCACAAGGTCGGGCCCGGGAGGTCGAGCCTATCGAGCCTATCCGGAGTGGGGAGCGCAGGCGCTCAGGCCTTCGGATCGAAGCGGATCACACGTGACATCTCGCACATTGATCGCTTTTCGGGCCCGATGAACCGTATTTCTTGAAAGTCCGTCTTGTTGTGTGCGTGCACCACCCCCGCGCGCCGTCCTCTCTCCCGTCCTTCTGTGAAAGCGCGCCGACACCGATGCCCGTCCGTCTCACCCGCCGTCCCGCCGCCTCCTCCCGCCGCGGGGGCTCCCGCCGCAGGGTCGTCACGACGGCCGTGACGACCGTCCTGGTGGGCGGCACCTTCGCCGGTCTGCTGTCGGTGACGACGGCGCCGGACTCCTCGGCGGCGTCGGCCACCCCGCCCGTGCACACGCCGGAGGAGGGGAAGGTCCGCCCGGTCGAGGCGCGGGCGAAGGAGCGCGCGCCGGAGGCGCCGGCCGCCGCCTCCGACGGCGCGTCCGTGGTGCAGATCGTGGCGCACCCCGACGACGACCTGTTCTTCATGAACCCGGACACCTCCCAGTCCATCCGCTCCGGCAACGCCCTGACCTCCGTCTACCTCACCTCCGGCGAGTCGGACGGCGTCAACGCCCGTCCGCGCGACGCCGCCGGGGCCGCGCCCGACAAGGCGGGGTACGCGGAGGCCCGGCAGAACGGCATCCGCGCCGCGTACGCCGAGATGGCCACCGGCAGCCGCACCAGCCCCTGGGAACGGGTCGCGATCCCCACGGCCGGCGGCGCGACCGCGGAGCTGGACACCCTGCGGGCGAAGCCGCACGTGAAGCTGGTCTGGCTGCAGATGCGCGAGGCCGGGGCGACCAACGGCGACCGCCCCGAGAGCCTGAACGGCCTGTGGCACGGCCGGATATCCGCGCTCGCCTCCCAGCGCGCCTCCGGCACCCCGGTCGCGGCGGACTTCACGTACACCAAGGACCAGGTCGTCGCGACGGTGGCCGGGGTCCTGGAGCGTTTCCGGCCGACCTTCGTCCGGATGCAGGACCCGACCTCCGGCAAGGTCGCCGGCACGGACCGCTACCAGGACCATCAGGACCACCTGTACGGGGCGCGGTTCGTCCAGGCCGCGCTCGCCCGGTACGCGGAGATACCCGGGCACCCGCACGTCGGCGTGCAGAACTACCTCGGCTACCCGACCAGCGTCCTGCCGCACACCCTCGACCCCGAGACGGCGGACGCGAAGCTGAAGACCCTCAAGACGTACGCGTGGATGGACGGCGTCAACGACTGCGGGACCGTCTCGGGCTGCGGCGACCTGAAGGTGGCCGCGCGGCCCGCGGGCCGGGGCTGGGCGCAGACCATCCGGTACGCCCGGGGCACCTCCACCTCCTGGGTGCAGCGCGACCGGGGCGGCGCGCTGCACGCCTTCTCCGTCCTCGACGGGCGCCTCGCGACCTGGCGGAAGGCGGCGGGCGAGGCGGCGTGGCAGGGGCCCGTCCTGCTGCCCGGCGGCGGCCTGGACAGCGGGGTCACCTCCACGCTGCTGCCCGACGGCCGGCTGGCCGTCTTCGGCACCCGGACGACGCTCGGCGCCGGCCCGGCGGACTACCGGCGCGAGGTCGTGACGACCGAGCAGACGACGACGGGCGGCGCGGGCGACTCCGGCAGCCCCGGCAGCCCCGGCGGCGCCTTCGGCCCGTGGCGTTCGCTCGGTACGCCCGAGCGGGACGACGTCGGGGGCACCTCCGACATCAGCGCGCCCGCCGTGACCCTGGGCCTCGACGGCCGGGCGACCCTGGTCCTGCGGGACAGCGCTCACCGGCTCGTGGCGCGCGAGCAGGGCGCGGACGGCCGGTGGGGTCCGTGGCGGGCGCTCGGCGGCGCCGATGTGCACGGCGACCCGGTGGCGGCGACCGACGCGACGGGCCGCGGGTACGTCTTCGCGAGCACCCCGACCACCGTCCTGGCGTGGGCTGCGCAGCGCCCCGGCGGACCGCTGACGGGTCCGGTACGGACGGGCCTGCCGCCGACGACGCTGGCGCTGAGCGCGAACGCGGCGCCGGGCGGCGAGGGCGTACGGCTCTGGTTCCGCAAGCCGGCCTCCAACGACCTGCGGACCGCCGACTTCTCGGGCGCGGGCCTGGCCTCCCCGATGCGGGAGCTGGCGGGCGGCGTCGCGGGCTTCGGCCCGGTGAGCGGTTCGGCCGGGGGTACGGTCGGCGGCTCGGTGGGGGGACCCGCGGGCTCGGCGGACGTCGGCGGCATGCTCGCGGTCCGCTCCCGTACCGGCGTCCTGGCGACGGCCCCGCTGGGCCGGGGCGGGACGCGGCCGACGTGGCGGCTGGAGCGGTTCCTGTTCGCCGGGGCGCCCGACGCGGGGACGGACGGGGTCGCGGCGATCGGCCTGAACGGCCGGCTGCACTGGACGCCCGCGGACCGCTGAGTCCGGACGTACGGGCACGGCCCGACCGATGAGTTCGGTCGGGCGGACCGGTCTCCCCTGTGTGGCCCTTCCCGTGGGCCACGGCGAAAGGACGGCCGGTCATGGATCCGCGTACTTCCCTCGACCCCCGCTACAGCGACCCGAAAGCGGCCCCGCGGCCCTGGTCCGACGCGGCCGCCCGGCTCGCGGCGGCCGAGGTCTTCTGGCTGACGACGGTCCGCCCGGAGGGCCGCCCGCATGTCACACCGCTCATCGCGGTCTGGTCGGCGGGGGCCCTGCACTTCTGCACCGGGCCGGACGAGCGCAAGGCCCGCAATCTCGCGGAGAACCCGTCGGTGGTCCTCACCACCGGCTCCCCCGCCCTCGACGAGGGCCTCGACCTCGTCGTCGAGGGCGAGGCGGTCCGGGTGACGGACGAGGAACGGCTGCGGGAGCTGGCGGAGGCGTACGTCGAGAAGTACGGCCCGCTTTGGCGATTCGAGGTGCGGGACGGTGCGTTCGTGGGCGACGGTGGTACGGCCCTGGTGTTCGCGGTCGCGCCTCGTACGGTCTTCGGCTTCGCCAAGGGTGAGCCGTTCGGCCAGACCCGCTGGCGTTTCGGAGCAGAGGAGCAGACGTGAACTGGACCCTGGAGGTCGTCCCGGTCCCCGTGACCGACATCGACCGGGCCAAGGAGTTCTACGGCGACAAGTGCGGCTTCAAGATCGACCTGGACAGCGAGGTGGCGCCGGGCGTGCGGATCGTCCAGGTGACGCCGCCGGGCTCGCGCTGTTCGATCGCGCTGCTGAGCGGCATGCCGGCGATGCCGGGCACGAAGGAGATGGCCCCCGGCACCCTGCACGGCCTCCAGCTCTGCGTCACGGACATCGAGGCGGCGCGGGCGGAGCTGGTGGGCCGGGGCGTCGACGTCTCGCCGGTGATGCACGTCGGCGCGACGGGCTGGGAGAACGGGAAGGGCGACACCTGGAACTCGTTCATGACCTTCGAGGACCCGGACGGCAACGGCTGGCTGGTCCAGGAGGCCCCGTCGGAGCTGTCGGAACGCTGAGGGCGGCGACGGCCTCCGCGGTCCAGTGCCCGGCCGCGCCGGGGCAGCCGGCGAGATAGGCGGCGACCTCGGCGGGCCGCCAGGCCCCGGCGTCGTGCAGCCCGGCGGCGAGGTACCGGAGGTACGCGGCGGAGGGCGGCCGCGGGGGCAGCGGCCGCGGGGCGGTGAAGGTGAGCACGGGCAGACCGTCCCTCTCACCGTCACCGTGATCGAGGAACCCGGCGCAGACGAGGGTCTCGTACCGCCCCGGCCCGAGTGAACAACGCCCGCTCGCGAGCACCTCCGTGAGGTCGAGGTCTTTGCCGGGCGGCCGGTACATCTCCTGCGCGGCGATGTCGGAGAACTGCCCGACGGTGAGCAGGTGGGCGACAGCCCAGGCGGTGCCGTCGGCGGCGGGGTCGTAGAAGGCCCGGCCGCCGCCCCACACGGGCGACTCGGTCGCGAAGTACACGCGCCCGGGCAGCAGGAGGGCCACGGAAGCCTCGGGCGCGCGCGGATCCCGGCACCCGGGAAAGGCCCGCGCGGCCCCGGGCGGCCGGCCGCCCGCGAGGTAGTACCCGAGGCGCTCGGCATGCGTGTTGGAGCCGTAGGCGGCGTACCAGACACGGGAGGGGACGTCCGACATGCCGACAAACGCTAGCGCGAACGGCAGCCCCTAGAACCCCACGTAGAAGTGGCGCAGCTTGTCGTCCTCGGCCACACAGGGCATCCCGGCGGCCTCCATCACCCGGTGGGAGGCCGGGTTGTCGAGGTCGGCGTCCCCCTTCACGCCTTCGGCGCCGGCCTGCCGGGCGATCTCAAGGAGCGCCCGCAGCGCCTCGGAGGCGTACCCGTTCCCGCGCGCCCCGGGCACGAGCCCGTACCCGATGGTGGCGACCCCGAGCTCGTCCGGCGGCCCGTGGAACCCGATCCCGCCGACGGTGACCCCGCTTTCGAGGAGCCGTATCGTGTAGGGCCGGAACACCCCCGGATCCCCCCGCTCGGCAACCCCCCGCAGAAATCCGGTGCTCGACCGCACGTCCCCGTCCCCGGGATACCCGTCCCCCCAGAGGTCCTGGTCCGCAGGCTCACGAGCGACGATCCGCTCGGCCTCCCCCACGCTCAACGGATGCAGTACGAGCCGCTCGGTGGCGACAGAAGTGATCTTCACCGGTGCAGTCTGATCCGCCCCCGCCCACCGGGCAACGCATTTCCTCCGCCTCCGGCAGCCGGCAGCCGGCAGGCCGATGGCCGACCGCCACCGGCCCGGATCGTCGGCCCCTTACAGCACCGGGAGGTTCTTGCGGAGTTCGAAGGCGGTGACCTCGCTCCGGTACTCCTCCCACTCCTGCTTCTTGTTGCGGAGGAAGAAGTCGAAGACGTGCTCGCCGAGCGTCTCCGCGACCAGTTCGCTCTTCTCCATCAGGGCGATCGCCTCGCCCAGGTTCTGCGGGAGCGGCTCGATGCCCATCGCGCGGCGTTCCGCGTCGGAGAGGGCCCAGACGTCGTCGTCGGCGCCTGCCGGGAGTTCGTAGCCCTCTTCGATGCCCTTGAGGCCGGCCGCGAGGAGGACCGCGTACGTCAGGTAGGGGTTGGCGCCCGAGTCGATGGAGCGGACCTCGACGCGGGACGAACCCGTCTTGCCCGGCTTGTACATGGGGACGCGGATGAGGGCCGAGCGGTTGTTGTGGCCCCAGCAGATGTACGAGGGGGCCTCCCCGCCCGAGCCGGCCGTGCGGGAGGAGCCGCCCCAGATGCGCTTGTACGAGTTGACCCACTGGTTGGTGACGGCGGAGATCTCGCCCGCGTGCTTCAGGAGGCCCGCGATGAAGGAGCGGCCCACCTTGGAGAGCTGGTACTCGGCGCCCGACTCGTAGAAGGCGTTCCGGTCGCCCTCGAAGAGCGACAGGTGCGTGTGCATGCCCGAGCCCGGGTAGTCCGAGAACGGCTTCGGCATGAAGGTGGCCTGGACGCCCTGCTCCAGGGCGACCTGCTTCATGACCAGGCGGAACGTCATGATGTTGTCCGCCGTGGAGAGGGCGTCCGCGTAGCGGAGGTCGATCTCCTGCTGGCCCGGCGCGCCCTCGTGGTGGGAGAACTCCACCGAGATGCCCATCGATTCGAGCATCGTGATCGCCTGGCGGCGGAAGTCCATGCCCACGTTCTGCGGGGTGTGGTCGAAGTAGCCCGAGTTGTCGGCCGGGGTGGGCCGCGTGCCGTCGAGCGGCTTGTCCTTCAGGAGGAAGAACTCGATCTCGGGGTGCGTGTAGAAGGTGAAGCCCAGGTCCGAGGTCTTGGCCAGGGCCCGCTTCAGGACGTAGCGCGGGTCCGCGAAGGACGGCGACCCGTCCGGCATCAGGATGTCGCAGAACATCCGCGCCGTACCCGGGGCCTCGGCGCGCCACGGCAGGATCTGGAAGGTCCCCGGATCCGGCTTGGCGATCATGTCCGATTCGTATACGCGGGCGAAGCCCTCGATCGCCGAGCCGTCGAACCCGATGCCCTCGTCGAAGGCCTGCTCAAGCTCGGCGGGCGCCACGGCCACCGACTTCAGGAAGCCCAGCACGTCGGTGAACCACAGGCGTACGAAGCGGATGTCGCGCTCCTCGAGCGTACGGAGCACGAATTCCTGCTGCTTGTCCATTTCCACACCCATCCTTGCTGGTCAGGCCGCCTGCTCCCACCGCCTCCGATACATCGGGGGGCACCTGAGCATCCCACCACATGGTTTCGCGCACGTTGCGTACCCATAGTGCCTGCTCGGGTGTGACGCAGGTAACGGGAGGGCGGCGGACGGCGGTCGTCCGATCGTGTCGTGGCCGTTCACCGGCACCGATTGGTACCCCATTCGGCCCACAGAGGGTCCGCGCCCACTACGATCTGCGCCCATGGGGGCCACGCGGCTCGTACGCCTGTTCCGACACGCGCGTCCCATGGCACTGGTGAGTGCCGTGGCGACGCTCCTCGCCGCGCTCTTTGTCTGTCTGGGTCCCGGGCCCGGTACCGATCCGCATCACGCGGCGACGCCGGACACGTACGGCGCGCGGGCCTCGACGGTCGTGGCCGAGTACATCTGTCCGTACGACCGCGGCGGCTGCTCCCTCGTCCCCTCCCTCTCCCCCGCGGTGCTCAGTGCGCCCCCGCTCGACCCCCCGCTCCACGCGGAGGGCCGGCTGCCGCGCCTCGACCCGCCCGCCGGTGACGGCCCGGCCCGCCACCCCGGCGTCCGGCCGCGCGCGCCGGACCTGCACGTCCTTCAGGTTCTCCGGACATAGGGGCACCCCTCCCCCCCCTTGTGTCTCGCTCCGAACTCCACCCCCCTCTCTCCAGAAGGACGACATCACCATGGCCGCCAACCGCTCCTCCAACGCCGACCGCCGCGCCCGAATAGAGGAGATGCGCCGCGCCGAGCAGGCCCGCGAGCGTCGCAACCGCTTCATCACCATCGGCGTCTCCGGGGTCGTCGTCCTCGGCCTCGTCGGCTTCGGCACCTTCGTGCTGATGAAGAAGTCCGACGAGCAGGACGCGAAGGAGGCCGCCGCCAAGGCCCCCATCAAGGCCGAACAGACCTGGGACGCGAAGAAGCTCGGCCGCAACCACGTCGAGACCGCCGTGAAGTACGACATGAAGCCGCCGGTCGGCGGTGACCACCACCCGGTCTGGATGAACTGCGACGGCGTGGTCTACGACAAGGCCGTCAACGAGGTGAACGCCGTGCACTCGCTGGAGCACGGTGCCGTCTGGGTGACGTACAACAAGCAGGCCGACAAGGCCGACGTGGCGAAGCTGTCCGAGAAGGTCGGCAAGACCAAGTACACGCTGATGAGCCCCGTGGACGACCAGGCCGGGGCGATCATGCTGTCCGCCTGGGGCAAGCAGGTGACCGTGGACAGCGCCGGCGACCCGCGGATCGACGCCTTCTTCACGAAGTACGTGCAGGGCCCGCAGACCCCCGAGCCGGGCGCCGCCTGCACCGGCGGGGTCGGTCAGTGAGCGAGGTGAGCAGGGAGGCCGAGGAGGAGTTCGTGCCTTCCGTGCGGCGCGGGCCCGGGCGGACGCAGTGGGCGGCGATCACCGCCGTCGCGCTCGCGCTGCTCTTCGCCGGGGGCGCCTTCACGGTCGCCTCCGCCGAGCGCGACGAGGCGCCGCGTACCCCCGCCACGGACTCCGCGGACGCCGGCTTCGCCCGGGACATGTCCGTCCACCACCAGCAGGCCGTCGAGATGTCGTTCATCGTCCGGGACCGCACCCGGGACGAGTCGGTGCGCCGGCTCGCGTACGACATCGCCAACACCCAGGCCAACCAGCGGGGCATGATGCTCGGCTGGCTGGACATGTGGGGGCTGCCCAAGCTCCAGTCCGGGGTCGAGCCGATGACCTGGATGGGCATGGGCACGGGCGGTGGTGCGGACGGCGCGCTGATGCCCGGCATGGCGACCAACGCGCAGATGGACGCCTTGCGCAAGGCGAGCGGCCGGGAGGCCGAGGTCCTGTACCTGAAGCTCATGACCGAGCACCACAAGGGCGGGGTCCACATGGCGCAGGGCTGCGTGCAGAAGTGCGCCCCGGGCGTCGAGCGCGATCTCGCCCAGGGCATGGTCGACGCGCAGCAGTCCGAAATCCTGCTGATGGCGGACATGCTCAGGAAGCGCGGAGCCTGATCCCGCGGAGCCGTGCGGGCCTGATCCCGCACGGCCGTCCGGCCCCCGTGACCCGCTGCGGTCGCGGGGGCCGTGTCGTGCGCCGACAATGAGTGGGCTCGGGGACGTTCGTGTGACGACGTTCGACGAAAGGTACGCAGCTCATGACCACGGCGAAGGACATCATGCATCCCGGGGCCCAGTGGATCCCGGCACACGAGACGCTCGACCGCGCCGCGCAGATGATGCGCAACCTGAACGTGGGCGCGCTGCCCATCGCCGACGAGAACGAGCGGCTCTGCGGCATCATCACGGACCGCGACATCGTGGTCGGCTGTGTGGCGATGGGCCACGATCCGGCGAAGATCACCTGCGGCGAGATGGCGAAGGGCACGCCCCGCTGGGTCGAGGCCGGCGCCGACGTGGGCGCGGTCCTGGAGGAGATGCAGAGCCACCAGATCCGTCGGCTGCCCGTCATCGAGGGCAAGCGGCTCGTCGGCATGATCAGCGAGGCCGACCTGGCCCAGCATCTGTCGGACGAGCAGATCAAGGCGTTCTGCACGAGCGTCTACGCCGCGACCTGACCTGGGTGCAGCACCGCTCGGGCCACCGCGTCCGGGCGGTCCACCATGACCAGATGGCCCGACGGCACGACCGCCTCGTAGGAGGCGTCGAGCCGTCGGGCCAGCGCGCGTTGGCGGCGTTCCCAGCGGGCGGATCCGTCGGGGGCGGCGAGGACGGTGACGGGCAGGCCGGGCGGGAGGGGGAAGCGGTCCCGGAGGTCGAGGAGCTCGGCGGCGACGGCGCCGTAGTGGGCGTTCTCCAGGAGGGCGCCGCGCAGGACGCGTGAGGTGCGGTAGACGCGGCGGATCAGTGCGCCGGGCGCCGGGTCTCTCCGTACGGCCGCCCGGCGGACCGCCGGGCCGAGTGCGGCCGGCACCCCGGCGGCCGAGAGCGCCCTGCCGAGAGCCTGGGACACCGCGGCCGTACGGGAGGGGCGGGGGTGCTCCTCCACCGAGGAGTCGACGAGGACGAGTGCGGCGGTACGGGTGGGGTGGAGGCGCGCGAAGGCCTCCGCGTGGAAGCCGGCGAGGGAGTGGCCGACGACGGTGACGGGGCCGACGGGGCCCTGGCGGCCGTCGCGCCCGACGAGTGCGCCGCCGAGCCCGTCGAGTGCGTTGCGTGCGCCGCCGAGCCCGTCGAGTGCGTTGCGTGCGCCCAGCGCGCCCAGCGCGTCCAGGAGCGAGGCGATCCGGTCCGCCTCGCCCGCCGCCGTCGGCGGGGCTACGGCCGGGGCCGAGAGGCCGAGGCCGGGGCGGTCGAAGCGGACGACCGTGCGGTACGGGGCGAGCAGCGGCACGACCGGGTCCCAGTCGAACCAGCTCAGGCCGAGACCGGCGCTCAGGACGACGACGGGCCCCGAGCCCTCGACGACCACGTGGTGGGCCACTCCCCCGATCCGTACGAAGGTCATCGCGCCCGCCTTCGCGCGAGGGAGCCGGCGAGGACCGCGAGCCACACGGCCACCAGGAGGACCTGGAGCCGCTGGCCGACGCCGAGCGCCCACGTGCCCCTGCCGGCCTCGAAGGCGGCGACGGCCGCCAGGGTCCAGGCGGTGGCGGCGAGCTCCAGGACGACGAGGGCGGGGCCGGTACGGGCGAGGGGGCCCCAGTGGCCGTAGCGGCGGGCGGCCACGGTCAGGGCGACCATCGCGGCGACGGCGCCGGTCATGGCGAGGCTCGAACTGACGGTGTGGGCCAGATGGGTGGCGGGCACGAGGCCGGCGGTCTCGCGCGCCGCGCACTCCGGGTCGGCGGTGGGGGCGCAGCTGAGCGGGAGCTGCGAGTCGGCGGCGGTGGCGGCCCCGAAGACGGCGAGGGCGATCCAGCCGCCGAGCGCCCAGGGCTCGTGTCTCCGGGGTCTGCCGGTCGTGGCGAGTCCGGTCAGCGCGCCCGCGAGGACGAGGAGGCCGGCCGCCAGGTCGGTGGCGCGGAAGAGGCCGCCGAGGGGCTGGTCGGCGGCGGCGAGTTCGGAGACGTACGTCCGGACCGGGTCGAGCCCGGTCCGGACGAGGACTTCGAGGAGCCAGGCGGTGTACGCCAGCGCGCCGAGGCCCAGGAGGACCGCAGCCGCTCTCGTCGCCCTTCCGGGCACCTTTCCGGGCACGGTGGTTCGAACGTCAGGACGTACCGGAAGGTTCCCCGTGGTCGGCCCCTTGGTCGGTCCTGTGGTCGGGGTGGACCCAGCCGGGCTTGCGGTACTTGAGGAGCGCGGCCGGGATGGCGATGCCGAGGACGAACAGGCCGCCGCCGACGATGAGCAGGTAGCGCCAGAGCGGCTGGTCGCCGAACTGGTCCGGCGGGACGAAGCCGATGACGAGCGCGGCGACCGAGGCGACGAAGCCGATGCCGGCGACCCACTGGACGGCGGGGACGCGGAAGCCGCGTTCGACGTCCGGTTGGCTCCGGCGGAGCTTGACGACGGCCACGAACATCAGGAGGTACGCGATCAGGTAGATCTGCACGGTGATGACGGAGAACATCCAGTAGGCGCTGGAGACGTTGTCGCTGAAGGCGTACAGGACGCCGATCAGGGTGGTGACGACGCCCTGCGCGATCATGATGTTCTGCGGGACGCCGTTCCTGTTGAACTTCTGGAGCGCGGGCGGCAGATAGCCCTCCTGCCGGGAGAGCAGGACGAGGCCCTTCGCGGGTCCGGCGAGCCAGGTGAGCATGCCGCCGAGGGCGGCGCAGACCAGCATGATGCCGACGACCTTGGTCATCCAGCCGATGGAGAAGTGGTCGAAGAAGGCCTGGAAGGCCTGCATGAGACCGGCGGTGAGGCTGAGCTGCGCGGAGGGCATGACCCAGGCGATGGCGAGGGCCGGAAGGATGAAGATCAGCAGGACGAGGCCGGTCGCCAGGAACATCGACTTCGGGTACTCGCGCTTGGGCTCGCGCAGTGAGGAGACGTGCACGCCGTTCATCTCCATGCCCGCGTAGGACAGGAAGTTGTTGACGATCAGGACCAGGCTCGCGAGGCCGGTCCACGGCGGGAGCCAGTGGTCGGCGGTCATGGGCTGCGCGGAGGGGTTGCCCTGGCCGAGGAAGACCATGCCGAGGACGACGAGCAGCACACCGGGGACGAGGGTGCCGATGATCAGGCCGAAGGAGGAGAGCCCGGCGATCGCCTTCGTCCCGCGCGAGGAGATCCAGACCCCGCTCCAGTAGACGACGACGATGACGATCGCGACGTAGACGCCGTTCTCGGCCAGGGAGGGGTCGATGACGTACGCGAAGGTCGAGGCGACGTACGCGAGCAGGCTCGGGTAGTACGCGATGGTCATGGCGAACTGGCACCAGACCGCGAGGAAGCCCAACGGCTTGCCGAGGGCCTCGCTGACCCAGCGGTAGATGCCGCCGGACCAGCCGGAGGCGAGCTCGGCGCCGACGAGGGCGGTGGGGAGCAGGAAGACGATGGCCGGGAGCAGGTAGAGGAAGATCGCGGCGAGGCCGTAGATGGCCATCGACGGCGAGGGCCGCAGGCTCGCGACGGACGCGGTGGTCATGAAGGCGAGCGTCAGCCACGAGATGAACTGCCGCTTCGTGCCGTCGTCCTGGACCGTTACGGTGTCGCCGGCGGCCGGCCGTGCCGACTCCGCCGGGTCGTCAGTGGTCGTCATGGGCCCATGATCAGCGGGGCGGGGGCGGGCCGCATGTCGAGCTGGCGCGGTCCCGGGCAGCCGGTCGGGGCGTTTTCCGGGACATCGCGTCGGTGTGACGATTACACTGGCCGGGTGCCTCAACTACGCCTCGCCCTGAATCAGATCGACTCGACCGTCGGAGACATCGCCGGGAACGCCGAGGCGATCGTCCACTGGACCCGGCACGCCGCCGGACAGGGCGCGCATCTCGTCGCGTTCCCCGAGATGGCGCTGACCGGCTACCCCGTCGAGGACCTGGCCCTGCGGCCCTCCTTCGTCGAGGCCTCCCGGGAGGCCCTGCGCGGGCTCGCCAGGCGCCTCGCCGACAAGGGATTCGGCGAGCTGCCGGTCGTCGTCGGCTACCTCGACCGCTCCGAGCGGGCCGAGCCGAAGCTCGGCAGGCCCGCCGGCTCGCCGGAGAACGCCGCGGCCGTGCTGTACCGCGGCGAGGTGGCGCTGCGCTTCGCCAAGCACCACCTGCCCAACTACGGCGTCTTCGACGAGTACCGCTACTTCGTCCAGGGCGACACGCTGCCGGTCGTCCGCGTCCACGGCGTCGACGTGGCCCTGGCGATCTGCGAGGACCTCTGGCAGGAGGGCGGCCGCGTCCCGGCGGCGCGCGCCGCGCGGGCCGGGCTGCTCCTGTCGGTCAACGCCTCGCCGTACGAGCGGAACAAGGACGACACGCGGCTCGAACTGGTCCGCAGGCGGGCCCGCGAGGCCGGCTGCGTCACGGCGTACCTGGCGTCGACGGGCGGTCAGGACGAGCTGGTCTTCGACGGCGACTCGATCGTCGTGGACGCGGCGGGCGAAGTGATCGCGCGCGCCCCGCAGTTCGTCGAGGGCAGTGTGATCGTCGACCTGGAGCTGCCGGCGGCCGACCCCGAGGCCCCGGAGGGGGTCGTCGGCGACGTCGACGGGTTGCGGATCGACCGGGTCGTGCTCTCCGAGAAGCCGCTGCCCGCGTACGAGCCGGAGCTCGCGGGCGGATACGCGCACCGGCTCGACGACGACGAGGAGGTCTACTCGGCCCTGGTCGTGGGGCTGCGCGCGTACGTCGCGAAGAACGGCTTCCGCTCGGTCCTGATCGGTCTCTCCGGCGGCATCGACTCGGCGCTCGTCGCGGCGATCGCCTGCGACGCGGTCGGCGCGGGGAACGTGTACGGCGTGTCGATGCCGTCCCGGTACTCCTCCGACCACTCGCGCGGCGACGCCGCCGAGCTGGCCCGCCGCACCGGCCTGAACTACCGCACGGTGTCGATCGAGCCGATGTTCGACGCGTACATGGCGTCGCTGGGTCTCACCGGTCTCGCCGAGGAGAACCTCCAGTCCCGGCTGCGCGGCACGACGCTGATGGCGATCTCCAACCAGGAGGGGCACATCGTCCTCGCGCCGGGCAACAAGTCCGAGCTGGCGGTGGGCTACTCGACGCTGTACGGCGACTCCGTCGGCGCGTTCGGGCCCGTCAAGGACGTCTACAAGTCGACCGTCTTCCGGCTCGCGCGCTGGCGCAACCGGGCCGCCGAGGACCGCGGCATGACCCCGCCGATCCCGGAGAGCTCGATCACCAAGCCGCCCAGCGCCGAGCTGCGCCCCGGGCAGGTGGACACGGACTCGCTGCCGGACTACGACGTCCTCGACGGGATCCTCGCGCTGTACGTGGACGCGGACCGCGGCAAGGACGAGATCGTGGCGGCCGGCTACGACGAGGAGGTCGTCGCGCGCACCCTGCGGATGGTGGACGCGGCGGAGTACAAGCGGCGCCAGTACCCGCCGGGCACCAAGATCTCGGCGAAGGGCTTCGGCAAGGACCGGCGGCTGCCGATCACGAACCGCTGGCGGGAGACGACGCCGTCCCGCTGACCGCCCTGCCGGTGCCGGTGCCGGTGTCGAGGGGGCTTCCCGCCACTACGCGGGAGGCCCCCTCCGCCGTACCGGGGGCGCGGTCGAGCAGGCCCGCGACCGCCGCGATCGCGAGGCCCACGACGGTGAGGCCCGCGCCGACGAGGGCCGGGGAGGTCCAGCCCCAGCCGGCGGCGACGGCGGCCCCGCCCGCCCAGGCGCCGCCCGCGTTGGCGAGGTTGAAGGCGGAGTGGTTGGAGGCGGAGGCCAGGGTAGGGGCGTCCTTGGCCTTCCGCATGACCAGCATCTGGAGCGGGGTGGTGGTCATGAAGCCGACCGCGCCGAGCACGACGACCGTGACGAGGGCCAGCCACGGCACGTGGACGGTGAAGCGGAACGCGACCAGGGCGAGGACGAGGGCCGCGAGCGAGCCGTACAGGGTCGGGCGGAGCGCCCGGTCGGTCAGCGGGCCCGCGGCGAGCGCCCCGCCGGTCATGCCGAGGCCGAAGAGGGCGAGGACGATCGTGACGGTGGAGTCGCCGAAGCCCATCACCTCGGTGGTCATCGAGGCGAGGTACGAGTAGACCGCGAAGACGCCCGCGAAGCCGAAGACGGCGGTGAGCAGGCCGAGCAGCACCTGCGGGCGGCCGAGGGCGCGCATCTCGCGGCCGAGGCCCTGCCGCTCGTCCAGGGGGACGTACGGGACGAGGCGGGCGAGCGCCGCCATGGCGACCAGGCCGATGACGGTGACGACGAGGAAGGTGGCCCGCCAGCCGAGGTGCTGGCCGAGGAGGGTCGCGGCCGGTACGCCGAGGATGTTGGCGACGGTGAGGCCGAGGAACATCGTGGCCACCGCCCGCGCCTGCCGGTCCTCGGGCACGAGGCGGGCGGCGACGACCGCGCCGACGCCGAAGAATGCCCCGTGCGGCAGCCCGGCGAGGATCCGTCCTGCGACGAGCCAGCCGAAGCCGGGGGCGAGCGCGGAGGCGAGGTTGCCGACGACGAACAGGGCCATCAGCAGGAGCAGCATCCGCTTGCGCGGGATCCGGGAGCCGAGGGCCGTGAGCAGCGGGGCGCCGACGACCACGCCGATCGCGTACGCCGAGACGAGGTACCCGGCGGTGGGGACGGAGGTGCCGAGGTCGTCGGCGACGTTGGGCAGGAGGCCCATCATCACGAACTCGGTCGTGCCGATGCCGAAGGCGGAGACGGCGAGCGCGAGCAGCGCCAGGGGCATGGGGAGAGCCTTTCCGGAGTGTCCCGAAGATAGTTCTTCGTCGGAACAAAGACTCTCAGGTGGATTCTTCCCGGTGGCTTCCGGGGGATGAAGGGAAGGTTTCGACCGGGATCCCGGATCTCAGAGTTTCACGCGGGCGGCGATCGGGAGGTGGTCGCTGTTCGTCTCCGGCAGCGCCCAGGACGACATCGGCTCCACGCCCCTCACCATGATCTGGTCGATGCGGGCCATCGGGAACGAGGCCGGCCAGCTGAAGCCGAAGCCGTCGCCCGCCGCGCCCTGGGTGGAGCGCAGCTGCGAGGTGACGGCGTTGAGCGAGCGGTCGTTCATGGTGCCGTTGAGGTCGCCGAGGAGGACGATCCGCTCGTGCTTGTCGCGGGCGATGGCCTCGCCGAGCGCGTTGGCGCTGTTGTCGCGCTGATTGGCGGTGAAGCCGGCGTTCAGCTTGACCCGGACGGACGGCAGGTGGGCGACGTACACCGCGACCTCGCCCTGGGGGGTCACCACGTCGGCGCGCATGGCGCGGGTCCAGCCCATCCGGATGTCGACGGGCTGCGCGGCGCGCAGGGGGAGCTTGCTCCAGAGGCCGACCGTGCCCTGGACGGAGTGGTACGGGTACGCCTCCGCGAGGCCCCGCTCGTACGTCGGGACCATGTCGCCCTTGAGCTCCTCCAGGGCCAGCACGTCGGCGCCGGACGCGGCGAGCTTGTCGGCGGTGCCCTCGGGGTCCGGGTTGTCGGCGTTCACGTTGTGGGTGGCGACGGTCAGGTCGCCGCCGGGAGTCGACTTGTCGGCGACGAGGCCGCCGAAGAGATTGAGCCAGACCACGGCCGGCAGCAGCAGGGCGATCAGGGCGGTGGCGGAGCGGCGCACCAGGGCGAGGACGAACAGCAGGGGGACGAAGAGGCCCAGCCACGGCAGGAACGTCTCGGTCAGGCTGCCGAGGTTGCCGATCGTGTTGGGGATCTCGGCGTGGAACACCATCAGGAGGGTCAGCGCCACCGCCGTGGCGGCGATCAGGATGCCCCGGCGCCAGATGCCGCGGTCGCGCCGGAAGCCGTCGAGCGCGGTCCGGAACCGGGATCCGGAACCGGGACGCCCGGTCCCGTCGCCGCCGTATTCGGTCTCCGTCATGTCCACCCGCGCCATCGCACTGTCCTCACTGCTGCCTTGCCGTCTTGCGTGACCCGGTGCCGACACTAGGCGATCCCGGGTCCGTCGTACTCCCCCAGGGACGAGACTGGTGCGTGGCGGGTTCCTGCAGGTGGCGCGGGTGGCGTCCCTGTGACAGAACGCGCACATTCGTACGGGTCGGGTGCACGTCGGGTGAGGATCGGGTGCGGGCCGGGTGCGGGCCGAGTGCGGGCCGGATCAGGTGCGGGGGCGCAGGCCTTCGAGGACGGTGTCGACGATCCGCTCGGCGAGGCCGGGCTCCAGGGTGCCGCCGGGGCGGATGACGGTACGGAGGAGCAGGGGGCCCGTGAAGAGGTCGTTGACGAGCTCGACGTCGAGGTCGTCGCGGATCTCGCCCCGCTCCATCCCCCGCCGCACCGCGTCCAGGCCGAGGCGGCGGCGCGGCTCGATCACGGTGTGGTGGTACGTGTCCCACAGCTTCGGATAGAGCTGCATCTGCGAGAACACGTTGTGCAGGAGGGCGGAGGTCCGCTTGGCGAGGCCCCGCTGCCGGATCGACTCCAGGAGCGTGACGAGGTCGTCCCGGACCGAGGTGCCGGGCAGCACCGGGTCCGGGAGCTCCACGGAGCGGAGCAGGTCGACGAAGAGCTCCTCCTTGCCGGGCCAGCGCCGGTAGATGGTGGCCTTGCCGACGCCGGCGGTGCGGGCGAGCTTCTCGATGGACAGCTCGGCGAGCGGGGTGCCGCCCTCCAGGAGCGCGATGGCCGCGTCGAAGATCGCCTGCTCGGCGGCCTCGCTCCGCGGCCGGCCGCGCCGGGCGGGCCCCGCCTCGGGGCCCGGGCCTCCGCAGTCCACGGGGCGCGGCCCGTCGTCGTGGGGTTCCGGGGTCCCGCCGTCCTGCAGCGACACGTGCGCTCCGCCTCTCCTCCGGTGACCGTCCGTCGGTCTGTGGGCTCGCAGACCTCCGGGCCTGTCGGTCTGTCGGCCTGTCGGTCTATCGACGGGCCGATTCTCCCGCCTCGGCGCCGGGCGCGGGTACGGAGGCCCGCCGGGCGCCGCCGTCCGGAGCGGCCGCACCGTCCGGGGCCGGAGCCGTGCCCGGGGCCGCTCCCGGCGCCGCGCCGTCCGGCGCGGCGCCCCGCGGCGTACGGCCCGGGAGGAAGGCAGCCACCACGGCCGCGCCGACGAGGGCGATCACCGCCGAGGCGATCGCCGTGACGTGCATGGCGTCGAGGAAGGCGTCGTACGCGGGGGCCACGAGGTTCCGGCCGGCCGGGCCGAGCTTCTCCGCGACCGCGAGCGTCGCCTCGATGGACTCGCCCGCCGTGTCGCGCAGGGCTGCCGGGACGCCGCCGAGGTGTCCCTCGATCTCGCCGCGGTACTGGGAGGAGAGCACCGAGCCGAGGACGGCCACGCCCATGGCGCCGCCGACCTGCCGGAAGGTGTTGTTGACGGCCGAGCCCGAGCCCGCCTTCTCGCGGGGCAGCGCCTGCATGATCGCGACCGTGACCGGCGGCATGATGTGTGCCATTCCGGCGCCCTGGAGGAAGAAGACGACCTCCATCGCCCAGATCGGCGTCGAGGCGTCGAAGAGGGCGAAGGCGGCGAGGCCCGCGGCGACGAGCAGCATGCCGGCGGTGCACACGGCCTTCGCGCCGAAGCGGTCCACGACGAGCCGCGCCCGGGGCGCGAACACCATCTGGGCGACGGCGAGCGGCAGGATGAGCAGCCCGGACTGCAGCGCGCTGTAGCCGCGCACGCTCTGCAGGTAGAAGGCGGAGAAGAAGGTCACGCCCATGAGGGCGAAGAAGACGAGCGCGATCGCGGCGACGGCCGCCGAGAACGCGGGCTTCCTGAAGTACGCCATGTCGATGGCCGGGTGGTCGCTGCGCCGCTCGTGCAGGACGAAGAGGGCGAGGACGCCGAGGCCGCCGAGGACCGGGGCGAGGACGGTGAGGTCGGTGAAGCTCGCCAGCTCGCCGCCGCGGATGATCCCGTACACGAGGAGGACGAGTCCGAGGACGGAGAGCAGCACGCCGGGTATGTCGATCCGGCCCGGCTTCGGGTCCCTGGAGTCGGGGACCAGCCACATCATGAGCGCGAGGGCGAGGAGCACGACGGGCACGTTGACGAGGAAGATCGATCCCCACCAGAAGTGTTCGAGCAGGATGCCGCCGGTGATCGGTCCGATCGCGATGGCGAGGCCGACGCTGCCGGCCCAGATGCCGATGGCCTTGGGCTGCTCGTCCCGCTCGAAGACGTTCATGAGGACGGCGAGGGTCGCGGGCATGACGAACGCGGCGCCGAGGCCCATGACGGCCCGGTAGGCGATGAGCTCGCCCGGGGAGCCGGAGAAGGCGGCGAGGGCGGAGCCGATGCCGAAGACGGTGATGCCGAAGAGCAGCACCTTCTTGCGGCCGAGGCGGTCGCCGAGCAGGCCGGAGGTGAAGAGGAGGCCGGCGAAGACGAGCGTGTAGGAGTTGATCGACCACTCCAGCTCGCTCTGGGTGGCGCCGATGCCGGTGGGCGCGGGGGCGGCGATCGTCTTGACCGCGACGTTCAGGATCGAGTTGTCGAGGACGACGATCAGCAGGCTGAGCATCAGGACGCCGAGGACGGCCCAGCGGCGCCGGTGGACGGCCTCGGGGACTCGGGGCGGGGCGAGGGCAGGGGAAGGACCGGGAGCAGGGGACGGCTGCGACATGCCGACCACCCTAACCTCATTTCGATACGAGACCGTCTCGTATCGAAAAGCATGACGGAGGCTTTACGTTGCGCCGACCCGTCGCGCCTACACGTCACGCCCGTGTGAAGAGCGCCACTCCGGCCCACTTCCCCGCCCGCCCGGCGAAGTGCCACCATGGATGTGGTCCGGGGACGCCGTCAGGGCGCCTCGAGATGACGAAGGAGCCGTTTCCCATGACGCTTCAGGCTGCCCAGAAATCACCCGCCGACAGCAGCAAGGCGCTGTACGGCGGCAAGGGCACGCGCCGCATCACCGTCCACGACATCGCCGCCGCCAAGGCCCGCGGCGAGAAGTGGCCCATGCTCACCGCCTACGACGCGATGACCGCCTCCGTCTTCGACGAGGCCGGCATCCCCGTGATCCTCGTCGGCGACTCGATGGGCAACTGTCACCTCGGCTACGAGACCACCGTGCCGGTCACGATGGACGAGATGACGTTCCTCTCCGCCGCCGTCGTCCGGGGCACGAAGCGCGCCCTCGTCGTCGGCGACCTCCCCTTCGGCTCGTACCAGGAAGGGCCCGTCCAGGCCCTGCGCAACGCCACCCGGCTGATCAAGGACGCGGGCGTCCACGCGGTCAAGCTGGAGGGCGGCGAGCGTTCCCTGGCCCAGACCGAGCTGCTCGTCCAGGCCGGCATCCCCGTCATGTCCCACCTCGGCCTCACCCCGCAGTCCGTCAACACGATGGGCTACCGGGTGCAGGGCCGTACCGACGAGGCCGCCCACCGGCTGCTCAGCGACGCCAAGGCGGCACAGGACGCGGGCGCCTTCGCGGTCGTCCTCGAACTCGTACCGGCCGAGCTGGCCGCCGAGGTCACCCGCTCGCTGCACATCCCGACCGTCGGCATCGGCGCGGGCGCCGGCACCGACGCGCAGGTCCTCGTCTGGACCGACATGGCCGGTCTGACCGGCGGCAAGGTCCCGCGCTTCACCAAGCAGTACGCCAACCTCCGCGAGACGCTCGGCGACGCCGCGCGCGCCTTCGCGGAGGACGTCTCCGGCGGGGAGTTCCCCGCCGAGGAGCACACCTTCCACTAGATCCACAGCCAGCCCCCCGGAGCCACTGCGGCACCTCCGACAGCCCGCCGACATCCCCCATCGGCGGGCTGTCGGTCGTCTGTCGGGGGATTGTCGGTGGCGGCTGGTGTAGTACTGCCATGACGCGATCACACACCAACGCCGTCGAGGTCCGGGGCCTCGTGAAGCACTTCGGCGCGACGAAGGCCCTCGACGGGGTCGACCTGGACGTCCGGGAGGGCACCGTCCTCGGGGTCCTCGGACCGAACGGCGCCGGGAAGACCACCCTCGTCCGCTGCCTGTCCACCCTCCTCGTCCCGGACGCCGGGACCGCCACCGTCGCCGGCTACGACGTGGTGAAGCACCCCCGCCAGCTGCGCCGCACCATAGGCCTCACCGGCCAGTACGCCTCGGTCGACGAGAAGCTCTCCGGCTTCGAGAACCTCTACATGATCGGGCGGCTGCTCGACCTGTCCCGGCAGGACGCCCGCCGCCGGTCCGACGAGATGCTGGAGCGCTTCTCGCTGACCGACGCCGCCAAGCGGCCCGCGATGACCTACTCCGGCGGTATGCGCCGCCGGCTCGACCTCGCCGCCTCGATGATCGGACAGCCCTCCGTCCTCTACCTGGACGAGCCGACGACCGGTCTCGACCCGCGCACCCGCAACGAGGTGTGGGACGAGGTCCACCGGATGGTCTCCGAGGGCGTCACCGTCCTGCTGACCACGCAGTACATGGAGGAGGCCGAGCAGCTCGCGAGCGAGCTGACCGTCGTCGACAAGGGCAAGGTCATCGCCAAGGGCGGGGTCGACGAGCTCAAGGCGAAGGTCGGCGGCCGGACCCTGAAGATCCGCCCGGTCGACCCGGGCCAGCTGCCCGCGATGGCCGCCGCGCTCCGCGAGACCGGTCTCGACGGCATCGCCGGCTCGACCGTCGTGCCCGACGAGGGCGCGCTGTACGTGCCGATCCTCACCGACCAGCAGCTGACCGCCGTCGTGGCGCTGCTCGGCGCCCGCGGCTTCGGCATCGCCCACATCGGGACCCATCTGCCCAGCCTGGACGAGGTGTTCCTCGCGATCACCGGCCAGAAGACCGACGTGTCCGACGCGATCAGCGAGGAGGTCGCCGCATGAGCACGACCACGACCACCACGACCACTGCCGCCAAGTCGCCCGCCGACGGGCCGAGGACGGCTCCGGCGCGCCCCGCGCCGTCCGCCGAGGGCCGGATCGGGCTGCGGGCCAATCTCCGCCACATCGGTGCGCTGGCCCGCCGCAACGCCCTCCAGATCAAGCAGGACCCGGAGTCGATGTTCGACGCCGTCCTGATGCCGATCATCTTCATCCTGCTGTTCGTGTACGTCTTCGGCGGCGCCATCTCGGGCAAGGGCAACAACGACGTCTACGTCAACTACGTGACGCCCGGCCTGATGGCGATGATGGGCATGAACATCGCCATGGCCGTCGGTGTGGGCATCAACGACGACTTCAAGAAGGGGGTCATGGACCGGTTCCGGACGATGCCGATCGCCCGGTCCTCCGTCCTGATCGCGAAGATCGTCGTCGAGGTCGGCCGGATGCTGATCGCCACCGCGATCCTGCTCGGCATGGGCTTCCTGCTCGGCCTGGAGATCCACACCTCGGTCCTCCACCTCTTCGCCGCCATCGGTCTCTCGATGGTCTTCGGAGCCTCGCTGATGTGGATCTTCATCCTGCTCGGGCTCACCCTCAGCACGGCCCAGGCCGTCCAGGGCATGGCGATGCTCGTCCTGATGCCGCTCCAGTTCGGCTCGTCGATCTTCGCCCCGACGACGTCGATGCCGGGCTGGCTGGAGACCTTCACCGACTACAACCCGCTGTCGAACCTCGCCGACGCCGCCCGCAACCTGATCAACGGCGGTCCGGTCGCCCACTCGGTGTGGATGACCCTCGGCTGGGCGGTGGTGATCACGGTCGTCACGGCGCCGCTCGCGGTCACCAAGTTCCGCAAGAAGGTCTGAGCGGCGCCCCGGATACGGGGTTCAGGACTCGGCGCGCTCACTGATCGCGTCGGCAGCGCGGCCGAGCAGGGCGGCGGTCTCTTCCATGGAGAGGCCGCCGCCTTCGGCGTATGCCGCCACGAACTCGGCCTCGCCGAGGACGGACCTGACAGTCTCCGTCGCTTGGTCCAGGTTCTCCCGCTCCAGCGGCGGCGCCAGGTGCCCCGGCGGCACCAGGCCTTCCCGGGCGCCGAGCAGCACCGCACCGGTCCGCGCCTCCGCTCCGCCGAGACCTCCCAACGCCCAGGCCGCAGTGGCGAGATGGACCGTCGGCATCTGCGGGGCGACCATCATCGACAGCGGGCCGAGGGAACGCTCGTACCCCTGCGCGGCGAGGTCCAGGGCGGAGGCGTACCGCCCGTCCACATTGTCCAGCCAGCCCAGGCTGCCGAGCGTGAAGCCCTCGAAGATGGAGAGGGTCTCGGAGCCGAACTCCCCCCGCAGCGCGAGCAGGTGCTCGCGGGCCTCGGCGGTCCTGCCGGTGCGGCCGAGCGCCATGCCGAGGAACAGCCGGGCGCCGAGCAGGGGTTCGTGGCCCCAGGTGTGTCCGCCCTCCACGATCTCGCGGAGGATCGCCTCCCCCTCGTCGATCCGCCCGAGCTGGACGAGGATGTCGGCGTACCGGGCCCGCAGCAGGGCCGTCTGCGACTGCGCGCCGATCTTCTCCGCGTAGCCGATGGCGGCGGCGAAGTCCTCGGCCGCGTCCTCGAATTCGAGCCGGCGCTCGCGGGCCTCCCCGCGGGCGGAGAGCGCCTCGGCCGCGCCCCAGGCATCGCCGAGGCGGACGAAGATCTCCAGGCCCTCGTCGGCGTCGGCGCCCGCCTCGACGGCCCAGTCGGCCCGGTTGGCGAACATGTTGGCGCGCAGCTGGAGGGCGTTGGCGAGCTCCCAGTCGTAGCCGTGGCGACGGCAGGCCTCGACGGTCGTGTCGAGGATCCCGCGGAGCCGGCCGGCCTCGCCGATGAGGAGGATAGCGAAGACGGCGAAGGAGCCGGGCAGCCGGCAGGTCTGGGGCAGCCCGGGCTCGTAGACGGTGGTCATCTCACGGAGCCGGTCCACGCCCTCGGGGCTGGTCCAGCGTCCGGTCTCGTGGTCCATGTTGAGGAGCTCGACGAGCCGCACCCCGCGCCGGGCCTCCCAGCGGTGCTCCTCGGAGAGCGGCGGCGGCGCGGCCGTGCACGGCTCGTGGAGGGGGACGACGGGGGCGGCGGGCGGCGTGAACGGGTCGGGCCCGAGGCCGGCGGCGGCCCGGGCCCAGTGCAGGGCGTCGGTGCGCAGGTCGCGCATCTGCCAGTACCAGAGCAGGGAGTGGACGAGGACGAGCGCCTCGTCCTCGTCGCGGGCGGCGACGGCCCGGCGCAGGGCGGTGCGGAGGTTGCCGTACTCGGTCCCGAACCGGGTGATGGCGGCGACCTGTCCGGCACCGCGGAGCTCGGGGTCGGTACGGCGGGCCAGCTCGCGGTAGTACGTGAGGTGGCGCCGCTCGGTCGCCGCCCGCTCACCGGCCTCGTCCAGCCGCTCCCCCGCGTACTCCGCCACCGTCTCAAGCAGCCGGAACCGCATCCCCTCACCCTCGGGACCCGGCCCCGCGACCACGAGCGACTTGTCGACAAGGGCACCGAGGACGTCCAGGACGTCACCATCCCGGTCTTCGGCGCACACCATCTCCACCGCCGCCAGATCACACCCGCCCGTGAACACCGCGAGCCGCCGCAACACCGCCCGCTCCGCCCCGTCCAGCAACTCCCACGACCAGTCCACCACCGCCCGCAACGTCTGCTGACGCGGCAACACCGTCCGCGCCCCCGACGTCAACAACCGGAAACGATCGTCAAGCCGCTCCGCGATCTGCCGCACCGACAACAACCGCAACCGCGCCGCAGCCAACTCGATCGCCAACGGCAACCCGTCAAGACGACGACACACCTCCTCCTCCGCCCCCGGATCGTCCCCGACCCGGAAACCCGGCCGCGCCGCCGCACCCCGCTCACCCAGAAGCCGCAACGCCATCTCCACCGGCAACGGCCCCAGCGGACTCAGCACCTCCCCCGGCACCCCCAACGGCTCCCGGCTCGTCGCCAGGACCCGCAGTCCGGGGCAGCGGGCGAGGAGGGCCTCGGCGAGCTCGGCGGCGGCCGCGACGAGGTGCTCGCAGTTGTCGAGGAGCAGCAGCATCCGCCGCCCGGCGCAGTGCTCGACGAGCCGGTCGAGCGGGTCGCCCCCGCCGCGCAGTTCCTCGGCGCCCGCGCCGCGCAACACGGTCTCCCGGGCGCCGACGGCCGCGAGTACGGCCTCGGGGACGGCCTCCGGGTCGGTGACGGCGGCGAGTTCGGCGACCCACACGCCGTCCGGCCAGGCCTCGGCCCCGCGCTCGGCCGCCTCCTGCGAGAGCCGGGTCTTCCCGGCGCCGCCGGGCCCGAGGAGGGTGACGAGCCGGGCCGTCCGCAGGGACTCCTGGAGGGCGGTGATGTCCTCGTCCCGCCCGACGAAGCTGGTGAGCCGGGCGCGGAGGTTCCCGGGCACGGGCGGCTTCGGCGGCTTCGACGCCTCCGGCTTCGCGGGCGGCGCGGGCGGTGCGGGCGACGCGGGCGGTGCCGGGGCGAGCAGCTCCGCGTGGAGGGTGCGCAGGGCCGGGGAGGGGTCGGTGCCGAGGCGGTTGGCGAGGGCGCGGCGGACCGACTCGTACGCGGCGAGCGCCTCGGCCGCGCGGCCGGTGTCCCGCAGGGCCCGGATACGGAGGGCCTGGAGGGGCTCGTCGAGCGGGTGGGCGGCGCTGAGGGCGGTCAGTTCGGGGAGGGCGGCGGCCGCCTCGCCCAGGGCCAGGGCTGCGCCGAGCCGGGCGCGGCGGGCGTCGAGACGGCGGGCTTCCCAGCGGCCGGCCTCGGCGTCCCGGTCCGGCAGGTCGGCGAGGGCGGAACCGCGCCACAGGCCGAGCGCCTCGTCGAGGAGCGCGGCGGCCCGCACGGCGTCCCCACCGGAGAGGGCGGCCACGCCCTCGGCCGCGAGCCGCTCGAAGCGGTGGGCGTCGACGTCCTCGGGCCGGGCGTCGAGCCGGTAGCCGCCGTCGGCCGAGATCACCGCGGTACGGCCGAGGGCCCGGCGCAGCCGCCCGACGAGCGCCTGGAGCGCGGCGACCGCGTCGGCGGGCGGCTCGTCGCCGTACCAGACCTCGTCGACGAGGTCGGGCACGGGCACGGTCCGGCCGGCCCGCAGGGCGAGGACGGTCAGCAGCGCGCGCACCCTCGGGCCGCCGACGGTCACGTCGGCGCCGTCGGGCGTATGGGCGAGGGTCGGGCCGAGCAGGGAGTAGCGCACGCCCCCCATTCTCCGCGAGAAGCCCCCCACGTCCGGAACCCGGCCGGTACCCGGTACGTTTCCCGCACACCAGCCCTCCGGCCCACGGGAGTCTCCGCGATGAGCACGGCCACCACTCGGCGTCACGAACGGCGGATCAGTCCCGTCTTCCTGGCGATCCTCGCCGTCATGGCCGTCACCGGCTGGGCGGTGTGGACGGACTTCGCCGCCTCGCCCGGCCTGGCGGTGTTCCTCTTCGTGACCTCGGCCTGGGTGGTGTCGCTCTGCCTCCACGAGTACGCGCACGCCCGCACCGCCCTGCACGGCGGCGACATCACGGTCGGGGCCAAGGGCTATCTGACCCTGAACCCGCTCGCGTACACGCACGCGTGGCTGAGCATCATCCTGCCGGTGCTGTTCGTGATCATGGGCGGGATCGGTCTCCCTGGCGGGGCTGTCTTCATCGAGCACGGCCGGATCAAGGGGCGCTGGAAGCACAGCCTGATCTCGGCGGCGGGCCCGCTGGCGAACGTCCTGTTCGCGCTGGTCTGCACGGCGCCGTTCTGGCTGGACGCGCTGGACGGCGTGCCCGTGGGCTTCCGGTACGCGCTGGCGTTCCTGGCGTTCCTCCAGGTGACGGCCGCGCTCCTGAACTTCCTGCCGGTGCCGGGCCTCGACGGCTACGGGGTCGTGGAGCCCTGGCTCTCGTACAAGCTGAAGCGGCAGATCGAGCCGTACGCGCCGTACGGCTTCTTCATCGTGATCGCGCTGCTGTTCGTGCCGGCGGTCAACGGCGCCTTCTTCGACGCGATCGACGCGCTGATGCGGTCGCTCGGGGTGCCGGAACTCTCCCGCTACTGCGGCTCGCAGCTGTTCCGGTTCTGGCAGGACACCCCGGAGTTCTGCCAGGTCTAGCCCTGTGCGGCTGCGGCTGCCTGCTTCTCGACCTTCGCGCGGCGGATGTAGTACCACGCCATGTTCGAGGAGAGGCCCGCGAGGAGGACCCAGATCACGCCCAGGAAGCTGCCCTGGACGAAGGAGACGACGGCCGCGGCGACGGCCAGGGCGCAGACCACGAGGGCGTAGAGGGCGAGGCGGGGCATGGGGGACGGCTCCTGTCCGGGTACGGCTGCTGGTGCCCGTCCAGTGTCCCCCATGCCGCGCGCCCGGCCGGGACCGGCTCAGATGTCGGTGACCCGGAGTCCCGCGTGGGCCTTGTAGCGGCGGTTGACCGAGATCAGGTTCGCGACGAGCGACTCGACCTGGTGGGCGTTGCGCAGGCGGCCGGCGAAGACGCCGCGCATGCCCGGGATGCGGCCGGCGAGGGCCTGGACGAGCTCGACGTCGGCGCGCTCCTCGCCGAGGACCATCACGTCCGTGTCGATCTCGTCGAGGGAGGCGTCCTGGAGGAGGACGGCGGACAGGTGGTGGAAGGCGGCGGCCACCCGGGAGTCCGGCAGGAGCGCGGCGGCCTGCTCGGCGGCGGAGCCCTCCTCGGGCTTGAGGGCGTAGGCGCCCTTCTTGTCGAAGCCGAGGGGGTTGACGCAGTCCACGACGAGCTTGCCCGCGAGCTCCTCGCGCAGGGACTCCAGGGTCTTGGCGTGCCCGTCCCACGGCACCGCGACGATCACGATGTCGCTGCGACGGGCGCACTCGGCGTTGTCGGCGCCCTCGACGCCGAAGCCGAGCTCGTCGGCGACGGCCTGCGCCCGGTCGGCGGCGCGGGAGCCGAGGATCACCTTCTGGCCGGCCTTGGCGAGCCGGTAGGCGAGGCCGCGGCCCTGCTCGCCGGTGCCGCCGAGGACGCCGACGACGAGCCCGGAGACGTCGGGGAGGTCCCACGGGTCCTTGGGGGCGGGCTTGGAGGCAGCGGCGGTGGAGCCGGTCGAGCCGGTCGAGGAAGTCATGGCCCCGACATTACCGACCGGTCGGGGCGTGGGGGCCCGTCCCGTACGGGTGGAACCGACCACAATCGGCCACGCTCCGGGCGCCGCTGGGGCAGGATGCCACCCCATGGATGCCGTACGGGTCGCGTTGCTGCGGGAAGTGCTCGCCGGGACGGAGTGGCCGCGGGCGGCCCGCCGCTTCGCGGGGGCGCTCCGCTCGTCGGTCGTGCCGCACCGGGGCGGGCTGCTGCTCGTCGGCACGGAGGAGTACGAGCCCTGGCACCTGGCGGCGCACCTCGTCGACGAGGCGGCCTGGTCGGGGCTGCCGGAGCTGGCCCCCACGCTCGTACGCCACCGGGTGCGGCCGGGTGATCCGGCGCATCTGGCGGTCGGCCTCGGCCGTCTGGAGGCGGCGGGGCGCGGGGCGACGCTGCTGATGGTGGCTCCGGAGCGGCCGGACGCGGGGCTGCTCCAGCGGGTGCACGACGCCCGGCGGGCGGGGGCGACGGTGCTCTCGCTCGACGGCGGCGACGCGGAGCTGCGGGGACTCGCCCACGAGACGCTGACGGTGGCGGAGGGGGCGGAGGTCGACCTGGACACGGTGCAGCACCTGGTGAGCGCGGCGGCCGGGGAGAACAGCCTGCCGTCGCCGCGCGGAAGCCGCCGCTTCCGCGACCGGCTCTCCGACCTCGCCGACCGCCTGACGGCACCGCCGCCCAGCCGCTGGTGAGCGGGAGCGCGCACCCCCGGGCCCGGCGGCCCGGACGTGCCGCCCACGGGCCGCAGCACCCCACTGACCGGCTTATTCGGTTGCCCCGGGCGCCTTCCGGCCGGAACATGGCCCCTCGTGTCCTCCCCCTTCTCCAAACTCTCCGCCCTCCTGCCCGACCTGGCGCCCTGGCGTACGTCGCGTGACTTCCGGCTCCTGTGGAGTCAGGGGCTCGTGACGTACTTCGCCAGCGCGATGGCGATGATCGCCCTGCCGCTCCAGATCAAGGAGCTGACGAACTCGCCGCTCGCGGTCGGGGCGATGGGCGCGGTGGAGCTGGTGCCGCTGGTCGTCTTCGGGCTGTACGGCGGTGCGCTCGCCGACGCCGTGGACCGGCGGAAGGTGATCGTGGGGACCGAGGCGGGGCTCGGCGTGCTCGCCCTGCTCCTGCTGCTCAACGCGCTGCTGCCGGAGCCGCTGCTGTGGCCGCTGTACGTGGTCGCGGCCGGCGTCTCCGCGCTCGCGGGGCTCCAGCGCCCGGCGCTCGACTCGCTGCTCGCCCGGATCGTGCCGCACGAGCACCAGACCGCCGCCGCGGCCCTCAATTCGCTGCGCTGGCAGATCGGGTCGATCGCGGGCCCGTCGATCGCGGGTCTCGTCGTCGCGTTCGCGGGTCACGCCCCGGCGTACGCGGTGACGATCGCCGGCTTCGCCGCCTCGGTGCTGATGTGCCGCCGCCTCTCCCCCGCGCCGCCCGCGCACGACGCGGAGAAGCCCTCGCTGCGGGGCATCGCGGAGGGCGCGCGGTACGCCTGGTCGCGGCCGGTGCTGCTCGGCACGTACGCGATCGACCTCGCGGCGATGTTCTTCGCCTTCCCGAACACGATCTTCCCGTTCCTCGCGGACGAGCTGGACGCGGACTGGTCCCTCGGCCTGATGTACGCGGCGGGCTCGGTCGGCTCGCTCGTGCTGGGCCTGACCAGCGGCTGGACGTCGAAGGTGCGGCGGCACGGGCTGCTCGTGGTCGGCGGCGCGGCCGGCTGGGGTCTGGCGATCGCGGCGGCCGGCTGGTTCGGGAACATCTGGCTCGTCCTGCTCTGCCTGGCCTTCGCGGGCGCCGGCGACATGCTGAGCGGTCTCGGCCGGGCCACGATCTGGAACCAGACGATCCCGGAGGAGCTGCGCGGGCGGCTCGCCGGCATCGAGGTGCTCTCCTACAGCGTCGGCCCGCAGCTGGGCCAGGTCCGGGCGGGCGTGATGGCCGGGTGGACCGGCACCAGGGCGGCCGTCTGGTCGGGCGGTGTGGCCTGTGTCGCCTCGGTGGGGCTGCTCTGCCTGGCGCTGCCGAAGCTGCTCACGTACGACTCCGAGACGGACGAGGACTCGCTGCGCCGCAAGGCCCAGCAGGAGGCCGCCACGGCCAAGCAGGAGGCCGGGGCCGCCTGAGCGGTCCCCGGCCACCTGCCGAGGTCACGCCTCGGGGTCACACCTCACGGCTTCGCCTCGGGGTCACACCTCGTGGTTACGCCTCGGGGTCACGCCTCACGGCTTCGCCTCGGGGTTCTCGTCCGGGCGGCCGCCCTCGTGCCAGCGCGGGTCCGTCTCCCACTCCAGGTTCCGCTCGCGGGCGGTCTCCATGGCGTGGGAGGCCTCCTCACGGCTGGCGTACGGGCCGAATCGGTTCTTCGCCGGACACTCGGGACCCTCCTCGACCTTCTTGTGCTCCAGGCAGTAGTACCACTCGCCCGGTTTGCCCACGGTGCGCTTCTTGAACAGGGCCATCGTCGTCGGCTCCTTCCTCCGAGACCATGCTGCCCCAGACGCGGTCGTTAGACTCGCTGACATGTCTGGCCAGTCGCTTCTCGTTCCGGGGGAGCTCTCCCCCCACCGCTCCGTCCCGGGCTCCATCCGCCGCCCCGAGTACGTCGGGAAGCCCGCCCCGGCCCCGTACAGCGGGCCCGAGGTGCAGGATTCCGACACCATCGAGCGGATGCGGATCGCCGGCCGCATCGCCGCACAGGCGATGGAGGAGGCCGCCAAGCTCATCGCTCCGGGTGTCACCACCGACGAGCTCGACCGGGTCGCCCATGAGTACATGTGCGACCACGGCGCCTATCCCTCGACCCTCGGCTACCGCGGGTTCCCGAAGTCGCTCTGCGCCTCGATCAACGAGGTCATCTGCCACGGCATCCCGGACTCCACGGTGCTGCGGGACGGCGACATCGTGAACCTGGACGTCACGGCGTACATCAACGGCGTCCACGGCGACAACAACGCCACCTACCTCTGCGGCGACGTCGACGAGGAGTCGCGACTGCTCGTCGAGCGGACCCGGGAGTCCCTGAACCGGGCCATCAAGGCCGTGCGGCCGGGCCGCCAGATCAACATCATCGGGCGGGTCATCGAGTCGTACGCCAAGCGCTTCGGCTACGGGGTCGTCCGCGACTTCACCGGGCACGGCATCAACTCGTCGTTCCACTCCGGCCTGATCGTCCCGCACTACGACTCCCCCCACCACACCACCGAGATCAAGACCGGCATGACCTTCACGATCGAGCCGATGCTGACCCTCGGTACGCACGACTACGACATGTGGGACGACGGCTGGACCGTGGTGACCAAGGACCGGAAGCGGACGGCGCAGTTCGAGCACACGCTCGTCGTGACCGAGAACGGGGCCGAAATTCTTACGTTGCCCTGACCTCTCGAACGGGTACGTTTTTACCGACAGGACGTCGGGAACCAGTTGACTTAGGTATGCCTAACTTGGCAGTATCAGCACTGGTTCCCGTCCCATCGGTCCCGGAGGCACGCCTTGGACACGCCCTTCTCCACGCTCATCCGTACGGCCTCGCACGAGCAGCACACGGAGGCGGAGACGTCGTCCTTCATGGGCGACCTCCTGGGCGGACGCCTGGCCGTCGACGCCTACGCCCGCTACACGGAGCAGCTCTGGTTCGTCTACCGCGCCCTGGAGGAGGGTGCGGAGGCGCTGCGCGAGGACCCGGTCGCCGGGCCGTTCATACAGGCCGAGCTGTTCCGCACGGCCGCCCTTGAGCAGGACCTCGCCCATCTGCGGGGCCCCGACTGGCGCGCCGGGGTCTCCCCGCTGCCCGCCACCGTCGCGTACGCCGAGCGGGTCGCGGATTGCGCCCGTGACTGGCCCGCGGGGTACGTGGCCCACCACTACACGCGCTACCTGGGCGACCTGTCGGGCGGTCAGATCATCCGTGACAAGGCGGAGCGGACCTGGGGCTTCGCGCGCAAGGGCGACGGCGTCCGCTTCTACGTCTTCGACGAGATCTCCAACCCGGCCGCGTTCAAGCGGACGTACCGGGAGCTGCTCGACGCGGTGAACGCCGATGACCTGGAGAAGCAGCGGATCGTCGACGAGTGCAAGCGCGCCTTCGACTTCAACAGCGCGGTCTTCCACCAGCTGGGCGGCGAGTTCCCGCTCAGCGCGTAGGCATCAGGTCTCAGGCCTTCGGGACCTTCGCGCGTGAGCGATCAGCGCGTGAGGGTCCCCTCCAGGCGGACGCGTCCGCCCAACTCCACGATGCCGTCAGGGCCGGGGGCAGTGAGCAGCTGCGACCCCCGGCCCTGCGTGATGTTCAGGGCCCGTCCCAGCTGCGCCGTCAGGAGCAGCGCCGCCGCGCCGGTCGCCTCGTCCTCGTCGATGCCGTCGCCGCGCCCGGGGAACGCCCGCGCCCTGACCCGGCCCGCGGCCTCCTCCTGCCAGGCCCAGGCGTAGATCCACTCGCCGGGCTCGGGCACCTCCAGGGCGTCCACCTCGGCGGCGGAGCCGTACCGGCGCAGGGTCCGCGGCGGCGCCCACTCGGCGCGCGCCTCTATCCAGGTGAACTCCCCGTCGCCGCGCACCCATACCTCTCCGGCGGGCGGGTGGACGACCTCCAGGTCGAGCAGCCAGGCGGTCCCGACGAGGGGGTGTCCGGCGAACGGCAGCCGCAGGCCGGGGGTGTAGATGTCGACGTGACCGCGCTCGGGGTCGTCCACGAACACCGTCTCGCTGAAGCCGAGCTCCTTGGCGAGCGCCTGCCGGGAGGCCTCGTCGGGGTGGTGACGGGGGTCCCGTACGACTCCGAGGGCGTTGCCGTGGCGGCCGTCGCCCGCACAGAAGACCCGGAGGACGTCGATGTCAGTGGCGGTCGTGTTCATGGCGGAATTCAAGCATCCGAAGCCGGGTTAGTGTGCCGACCGCGCGTGTTCCGTCGGGGAGCACCACGGAGGGGGGCTTTGTCATGCCCAGGTGGGGTCGTGGCGGTCACGTCACGGGAGTGCTGGCGGCGGGGTTGTTGCTCGTCGGTCTGGTGCCGCAGCAGGCAGCGGCGGCGACCGTACCGAACGGCGAGGTCGTCGCCGCGACGATCGTGAACCGGCCGGTCGACGCACGCTGGTCGGCGCGTCTGACGGAGACGGACGGGACGACGCACTACGCGCGGGACGCGGCCGCGGTCGAGAACGGCACGAGCGGGGTGCCGAAGGTCGGCATCGGCACCGTGCTGAACGGTCTGAACCGGACCGGACGCCCCCTGTGCCACGCGACCAACGCGGCGGGCGCACAGGGCTTCTGCTGGGACGCGGCCGACGACGTGGCCACGGGGTACACCCATGTCGCCCAGGGCCTCACGGGCTCCGGCGAGGCACCGGAGAACGCCGCGCTCGTGGGCCAGCGGCGGATCGTGGTCACCAGTTGGTACCCGAAGGCGGCCGGAGGGGCGATCCGGGTCACCTTCGCGGACGTGACCGATCCCGCGCAGGTCACGTACCGGCATGTCGCACTCGTGAAGCCGACCGCCACGGGCTACACCGCGCTGACCGGCCACGCCCACTCGGTGACCTGGTACAAGAACCGTCTGTACGTCTCCACCGGCGCCGGCATGGCGCTCTTCGACCTCACCCGGTTCTGGGACACCAACGCGGGCGGCACCGCCTTCGGCGTCTCGAACGGCACGTACTACACCCCGGGGTACGAGTACGCGCTGCCGCAGCTCGACGAGTTCCGGTACGCGGACTACACGCCCGGCAGTTGCGGCACCTACGCGGCCACCCCCGCGCCGCCGTGCTTCACCGGCGCCTCGCTCGACCTGAGCGGCCCCGAGCCGGCCCTCGTCACCGTCGAGTTGAACGGGGTGCAGGAAAAGCAGCAGCAGCGGTTCCTGGACCCGGGGGTGATCCTGCGCTGGCCGCTGGACGCCACGGGACTGCCCCGGACGGTGAAGGAGCAGACCGGCCAGGACCCCGTGGTCGAGGTCGAGAGGGCCCGACCGTCCGACGCCTACACCTCCACCGTCAGTGGGGCGCAGGGCATCGCGATGAACCGGGGCCGGTTCGTCGTCTCCGCGCCGTGCCCCGAGTTCGTCGAGGGTGGGGCGAACATCCCCAGCTGCCTGTACCACGCCTGGCCCGGTGAGCCCGTGCGGCTGTGGACCCGTACCGGCGTCAACAACGAGAACGTCTCGTACTGGCCCGCGACCGACGAGCTGTGGACCGTCAACGAGGCCCCGGGGAACCTGACCGTCTTCCACATCCGATGGCCCAGGCCCGAACTGCCGGTGCGCTCCCTCACCGGCCTCGGCGGGAGCCTGACCGGCTCCGCCCTGCCGGACGTGATCGCGATCCGGCCGAAGGCTTCGGCGGGCGCGGGCATCGGCAGCGGCAACCTCGTCCTGTATCCCGGGGCCGCGGGGGGTGTGGCCGCCCGCTCGTCCATCGGCACCAGCTGGGACTCCATGCGCCTCGTGGCCGGTGTCGGCAACCTCGACACCGGCCCCCGGCCGGACGTCCTCGCCGTGGACGACGGCGGGGCCCTGTGGCTCTACCCGGGCGCCGCCGACGGTCTCGGCAGCCGTACGTCGGTCTCGGCCACCGGCTGGGGCGTCGTGACGCGGATGACGGGGGTCGGCAACATGACCGGCGACGCGCACCCGGATCTCATGGCGATCTGGGCGAACGGTGACGCCTACCTCTATGAGGGCCGGCCGGGCGGTCTCGGTACGAGTCACAGGATCGGGACGAGCTGGAACACCATGCGCCTGGTGACGGGCGCGGGCGATCTGACCGGCGACGCCCGGCCGGACGTCCTCGCGGTGGACGACGGCGGAAAGCTGTGGCTGTACCCGGGCAACACGTCCGGGGGGCTCGGCGCTCGCAAGGAGGTGTCGACCGGCTGGGGCATCGTGCGGACCATGGCCGGTGTCGGCGACCTGACCGGAGACGGACTGCCGGACGTCCTCGCCGTCTGGGAGGACGGCACGGCCCGGCTCTACCCGGGCCGCGTCGACGGCCTGGGCGCCAGCAGCCCGGTCGATCTGGGCTGGGGCGCCCGCTAGCCAGGGCCTGACGGACGGCAGGGCCGCACCCGATGATCAGGTGCGGCCCTGCCTGTTGGGGGGTGGCGGTAGAGGGGGTGTCGGTCAGGACTCCATCGCGCGGCGGCGGACGGCGATGACGACGGCCGCGCCCGCGCCGGCGATCAGGCCGGAGGCGGCGAGGAGGAGGCCGGTCGGGGTGCCCGAGCCGGTGGCGGCGAGGGCGCCGGAGCCGCCCGTCGTGGACGAGCCTCCGACGGTGCCCGCGCCGCCGACGGTGCCGGAACCGCCGACGGTCCCGCCGCCGCCCGTGGTGGACGAGCCGCCGGCCGAACCCGAACCGCCGGTGGTGCCGGTGGTGCCGGAGCCGCCCGTCGTGGAGGAGCCGCCGGTGGTCGAGGGCAGCGAGGCGTCCTTGTCGGCCGCGAGGGTCACGGTCACCGGGTCCATCTCGGTGCCCGCCGGGTAGCCGCCCTGGCCGCCCGGGGCGCTGAACGTGGCGGAGCCCGCCGCGGTGAGCTTCGCCGGGATGTCGGCGAGGGTGACGAGCCCCTTGGTCACGGTCCAGTCGGCCTTGGACAGGTCCAGGTCGACCAGCGCCACGTCGTTCTTCGTGCCGGTGGCGCTGGTGACGTCGGCGGTGAGGGTGCCGGTGGTGCCGGTCGCCTTGACCTTCAGGTCGGCGACGGTCCATTCGATGCCGTGCGCGTTGCAGACGAAGGCGAGCTTGCCGGAGAACGCGGCCTCGGCCTTGCGGGCGTCGGCGTCGAGGTCGGCCTTGACGAAGCCGAAGTCGTAGGCGGAGCCCCGCTTCACGGCGCCGCCGGAGGCGGTGACGGAGCCGCCGCACATCTCGCCGACGTACCGCTGCCAGCTCTGCTTGACGCCCCAGGTCAGCCTGCCGTCGACGACGCCGGCGGGGTCGGTCGGCGGCTGCGTCGCGGGCGCGGTGGTGGGGGCGGTGGTCGTCGGGGCCGGGGACGTCGGGGCCGTCGTGGTGGGGGCCGGGGACGTCGGGGCGGTGGTGGTGGGCGCGGGGGACGTCGGAGCCGTCGTCGTCGGTGTGACGGGCGGGGTCGTCGGGGGCTCGGTGGTCGGGGGCAGCGTGGTCGGGGGCTCGGTGGTCGGCGGCGGGGTCGTCGGACGGGCGCCCGCCTTCACGGTGAGCGTGGCCGCGTCGAGCTGGTCGCCCTCCTTGTAGAAGCCCGCGAAGGCCTCCGCGCCGCCCTTCGTCAGCTTCGCCGGTATGTCCTTGAACACCATGGCGCCGCCGGCGCCCTGGGCAGGCCGGACGCCGGTCATGTCGAGCGCGGCGAAGGAGACGTCGTCGCGGGTGCTGACGCTGCCGTCCTTCTCCTTGGTGACGACGTCCGCGGTGATCTCGCCGGTCGGCGCCGCCGTGCCCTTCGTCGTCAGCTTGACGTCCGAGATCCGGATGTCGAGCGCGCCCGAGTGGGCCTCGAAGCGGACGCCGCCCTTGAAGGAGTTGGCGGTGCCGTGGGTGACCGTGTCGTAGGTGCCGGTGCCTTCGCCGAAGGTGAAGACGCCGTTGTTCGCGGCCTGCTTGGCGCCTCCCTCGACCGTGGTCTTCCCGTGCGCGAAGGGCTGCGCGAGGTACGAGCGGAAGGACTGCTTGATGCCCCAGTCCAGGGTGCCGTCGCTCAGCGTCATCGGGGGCGGCGGGGCGTCGGCCGCCGAGGCGGGCAGCGCGAGGGCGACGGCGCCCGTGCCGAGGGCGGCGGCCGTGGCGGCGGCCAGGGTGACGGATCGGCGCAAGGGGGTGGCCATGTCGGGGGTCTCCTAGGTGGTGCGCGGGGGCGGCGCAGGGGGGTGCGCGCGGGGCGGGGCGTGGGGGTCAGTCCGTGGAGGTGTCGGTGCCGGGACGGCGACGGCGTACGGCGACGAAGACCGCGAGCGCGGCGGCGAGGAACACGCCCGCGCCGATCGCGACGTACGTGCCGGTGGAGGCCGTCGAGGCCGCTGCCGGGGAGGGGACGGACGAGGCGGACGGGACCGGCCCTTGCGTCGGGGCGGAGGAGGACGTGACCCCACTGCCGAGGTCCGGGAGCGCGGGCAGCTTCGCCGTGGCGTCGACCGTGACGGCGAGCGACACGGGGTCCATCGCGGTCCCCGCCTTGTACATACCGCCAAAGGCCTTGGCGCCGCCCTCGGTGAGGGTGGCGGGGGCCTCGGTGACGGCGGCGAGGCCGTTCTCCGGGGTGAAGTCCGGGGCGGTGAAGGTGACCAGGGGGACGGCCTTCGTGGTGGTCCCGGCGCTGGTGACGTCGGCGGCCAGCGTGCCCTTGCCGCCGGTCACCTTCGCGGTGACCTTGGCGAGCGTGAGGTCGAGGTGGGCGCCGGTGAAGCGGACGCTGCCCGCGAAGGCCGCGTCGAGGGTCTGCTTCTTCGCGTCGTACGTGCCCTTGCCGCTCGGGAAGCGGAAGAGCGCACCGCCGTCCTGGGCTCCGTCGGCGAGGGTCCACTTGCCCTGGGCGATGGCACCGGTGACGTACTCGCGGAAGGTGCGGCGGACGCCCCAGTCGACCGCGGCGGTCCTGATGGTGCTGGTGCTCGCAGGTGCGCTGGGGGAAGTCGCCGTGGACGACGGGCTCGTGGAGGGCTTGGCAGTCGGCTCGGCGGCCGGCGGAGCGGTGGTCGGCGCCGTGCTCGGCGTGGCCTGCTTCGGGGCCCGGACGTCGACGGTGAGGCTGACGGGGTCGAGCTGTGTACCGGCCGGGTAGTAGCCGGCGAAGGCCGCCGCGCCCTGCGTGGTGAGCGTGGCGGGCACGCCGTCGAGGGCGACGGGGCTGCCGCCGCCGCGCATGTCGATGCCGCCGAGGTTCAGGTCGGCCAGCGGCACCTGGGCCGTGACGCTCATGCGGCCGCTGCCCTTGGCCTTGCTCGCCATGTCGGCGTAGAGGGTGCCGCGGCCGCCCTGAATGACGACGCGGGGGCGGCTGATGGTGAGGTCCAGCTCGTTCGTGCCGTCCGTCTTCCGGTGGCCCGTGAAGTGGACGCCGCCGGCGAAGGCCGCCTCGAAGGCGCCGGTCCCGGGGTCGTACGAGCCCTGCGCGGAGTGGAAGCGGAACTGGCTGCCGCCGACCGTGGCGGCGCCGCCGGTGAGTCCCCAACTGCCGTGCGCGATGGGCCCGGTGACGTAGCCCTGGAAGGAGGACTTGATGGCCCAGTCGAGTCGTCCGCCCTGCACCGTGCGGCTCTCCGCGTGGGCGGCGGAGGCCGGGATCAGGGCGGCGAGCAGGGCCGTGAAGAGGCTCACGGCGAGCGCGCGGGCGGGTCTGGACAGCAGCATGGAACCCCTCCGAGGGCTAGCAAGTGAGGTAAGGCTAACCTAAGCTATATCGAGCCTCGGCCGGAACCCCTCCGCCCCGAGAGCACGGCAGAACGCAACAGAACGCCACAGAACGACTGACAGGACGGTGTCCGGTGCGCAGAACTCGCCTCGCGGGAGCGCTGACAGCAGTGCTCGCCCTCGCCCTCGCGGCGACCGGCTGCGGTGACGGAAGCGGCGACGGAAGCGCCGGTACGGGCGCCCCGGCCTCCACCAAGGCCGCCACAGCTCCCGACCGGGTCGAGCCGCTCGCCGACCCGGCCGGGCCCCGACTGCCCGTCACCGTCCCCTCGGCGGACGGGCGCACCGTCACCGTCGCCTCCACCGAGCGGATCGTGCCGCTCAGCGGTTCCCTCAACGAGATCGTCTTCACCCTCGGTCTCGGCGGGAAGGTCGTCGCCCGCGACATCACCGCCACCTTCGAACAGGCCGCGAAGCTCCCGGTGGTGACCCGCGCCCATGACGTCTCCGCCGAGAGCGTGCTCTCGCTACGGCCGACCGTCGTCCTCGCCGAGTCCACCACCGGACCGGCCGAGGCCGTCGCCCAGATCCGGGACGCGGGCATCCCCCTCGTCGTCGTGAAGCCCGCCAAGGACCTCGCGGACGTCGGCACCCGCATCGCCGCGGTCGCCGCCGCCCTCGGCGTACGCGACTCCGGCACCGCGCTCAAGGAGCGCACCCAGGAGCGGATCGACGCCGTCCGGAAGGGGATCCCGGCCCGCGAGGAGAAGCCGCGGGTGGCCTTCCTCTACGTCCGCGGCTCGGCCGCCGTCTATCTGCTCGGCGGCGCCGAGTCCGGCGCGAGCTCCCTGCTCGAAGCGGCCGGCGCGGTCGACGCGGGCAAGGAGTCCGGGCTGAAGAAGGACTTCACCCCCATCACCAGCGAGGCCCTGGCGCAGGCCGCGCCCGACGCGATCCTCGTCATGAGCAAGGGGCTCGCCTCGGTCGGCGGGATCGACGGCCTGGTGAAGATCCCGGGCGTCGCGCAGACCCCGGCCGGCGCCGCCAAGCGGGTCGTCACCGTCGACGACGGCGTGCTCCTCAACTACGGCCCGCGCACCGACCAGGTCCTGAAGTCCCTCGTCGGCCAGTTGTACGGGGAGGAGAAGTGACGGCGCTCCAGGATTCCCCGCCGCACACGGAGAAGACCGACAGGACGGAGAAGGCGGAGAAGGAGGTTCCCGCGGCGGGCCCGCGTCCGCGGCGCGGCCGGTCCGCCGTCCTCACCGGCTCCCTCCTCGCCGTCCTGCTCCTCCTCTCCCTCCTCTCCGCGGGGATCGGGGCGTACGAGATCCCGCTCGGCGACGTCCTCGCCTCCGTCCAGCACCGGATCGGGCTCGGCGGGCACGCGCTCGACCGCACGGCCGAGAGCGTCCTGTGGAACATCCGGCTCCCCCGGGTCGTCCTCGCCGTCCTCGTCGGCGCCTCGCTCGGCTGCGCGGGCGCCCTCATGCAGGGCGTGTTCGGCAACCCCCTCGCCGAGCCGGGCGTCATCGGCATCTCGGCGGGCGCGGCCGTCGGCGCGGTCGGCGCGATCGCGCTCGGACTGACCTTCCTCGGGAACTGGACGGTGACCGTCTGCGCGTTCGTCGCCGGCCTGGCGACCGTGTTCCTCGTGTACGCGATGTCCCGCTCGGGCGGCCGTACGGAGGTGGTGACCCTGATCCTCACCGGCATCGCGGTGAACGCCTTCGCGGGCGCGCTGATCGGCCTCTTCATCTTCTTCGCCGACAACGCGCAGATCACCCAGATCACCTTCTGGCAGCTCGGCTCGCTCGCCCAGGCCACCTGGCCCAAGGTCCTCGCCGTGCTGCCCTGCGCGCTCCTCGGCCTGGCCGTCGCCCCCTTCCACTCCCGCCGGCTCGACCTGCTCGCACTCGGCGAACGGCCCGCCCGGCACCTGGGCGTGGACGTGGAGCGGCTGCGGATCGCGCTGATCCTGGTGGTGGCGCTGCTCACCGCGGCGGCGGTCGCGGTCGCCGGGATCATCACGTTCGTCGGCCTGCTCGTCCCGCACCTGCTGCGGATGGCGAACGGCCCCGGTCACCGGTTCCTGGTGCCGGGCAGCGCGCTGGGCGGCGCGGTCGTCCTCGCGGCCGGCGATCTGGCGGCCCGGACGGTCGCGGCCCCGGCCGAACTCCCCCTGGGCGTCCTCACCGCCCTCCTCGGCAGCCCCTTCTTCTTCTGGCTGCTGCGCAGGACCCGTCGTCGGCAAGGTGGTTGGGCATGACGTCCATGGCATCCGTACGCTGGAAGGCTCTGCTTCCGAGCCGGAGCACGCGCGCCCTCCCCTCCCCCGCCGCGCGCGGCGAGCTCGTCGCCGAGGCGCTCGGGCTGCGGGTCTCGCTCGGCGGCCGGGCGGTGCTCGACGGCGTCGGGATCGGGGTGCGGGCCGGGGAGGTCCTGGCCCTGGTGGGACCCAACGGCGCCGGCAAGTCGACGCTGCTCGCCGCGCTCGCCGCCGATCTCGCCCCGAGCGACGGGGAGATACGGATCGGGGGGCGGCCCGCCGGTGACTGGTCGGCCGGTGAACTCGCCCTGCGCCGGGCGGTGCTGCCGCAGGCCGCCGCGCTCTCCTTCCCCTTCCCCGTCGCCGAGGTCGTCCGGATGGGAAGGGCGCCCTGGGTTGGGACCGAGCGGGAGGACGAGGACGAGGCGGCCGTCGCTCTCGCGATGGCCGCGACCGAGGTCGAGGCCTTCGCCGGGCGGCCGTTCTCCGCGCTGTCGGGCGGCGAGCGGGCCCGGGTCGCCCTGGCCCGCGTCCTGGCCCAGCGGACCGGGCTCCTGCTGCTCGACGAGCCGACCGCCGCGCTCGACCTGCGCCACCAGGAGCTGGTGCTCCGGGTCTGCCGGGAGCGCGCCGCGGCCGGGGACGCGGTGGTCGTCGTGCTGCACGACCTGGGGCTCGCCGCCGCCCACGCGGACCGGGTCGCGGTGCTGCACGGCGGCCGGATCGAGGCGGACGGCCCGCCGTCCGAGGTGCTCGACGCGGAGGTCCTGAGCCGGGTCTACCGGCAGCCGGTGGAGGTCTTCCCGCACCCGCGGACCGGGGTCCCCCTCGTCGTACCGGTCCGTACGGACTCCTGACCCACAAACGGACAATTCACCCGCCTTGACTGGTCCTTGACCCTGGCATGAGGACTCCATGAGGAGCCTGTGACTCGCCTGTGTCCGGTCTGCCGGAGCTGAGATACGAATCACCGAACGAGCGGGTATGACTGAGGTAAGCCTCGGTTAAGTTAGGTCCGCCTCACCCCGCTTCACCGCGCGTCCCACCCCTTGCCCCCGCGTTCCTGGAGTCCCCATGCGAGCCGTCCGCCTCTCCGTCGTCACCGCCGCCGCGACCGCGGCCGCCCTGACCGCCGTCACGGGCTGCGCCGAGAAGAGCGACGCCAAGGGAGCGGACGGCGCGGTCACCGTGATCGCCAAGGACGACTCCTGCGAGGTGTCGAAGAAGGAGTTCCCGGCCGGTCACGTGACGCTCGCCGTCGAGAACCGCGGCTCCAAGGTCACCGAGGTCTACGTCCTCCACCCGGACGACCGGATCGTCACCGAGCGCGAGAACATCGGCCCCGGCACCAAGGCCACGATCACCGCCGAGATCAAGGCCGGCACCTACACGATCGCCTGCAAGCCCGGCATGGTCGGCGACGGCATCCGCCAGCAGGTCACGCTCACCGGCGCCGGTGCCGCGACCGCCGAGCGCTCCCCGGAGATGGACGCCGCCGTCGCCGCCTACCGCCAGTACGTCCAGGCGCAGGCCGACGCGACCCTCCCCAAGGTGAAGGTCTTCACCGACGCCGTCCGCGCCGGTGACATGGACGCCGCGAAGAAGGCGTACGCCGAGTCCCGTATCGGCTGGGAGCGCACCGAGCCCGTCGCCGAGTCCTTCGGCGACATCGACCCCAAGGTCGACGTCCGCGAGGACGGCCTGGAGGAGGGCCAGGACCCGGCGAAGGACTGGACCGGCTGGCACCGCCTGGAGAAGGCGCTCTGGAAGGACAAGAAGCTCGGCGCCGCCGAGAAGCAGCTCGCGGACACCCTGGACAAGGACCTCGCGGACTGGGTGAAGCGCGTCGGCAAGGCCGAGATCACCCCGACCTCGATGGCCAACGGCGCCAAGGAGCTCCTGGACGAGGTCGCCACCGGCAAGGTCACCGGCGAGGAGGAGCGCTACTCCCACACCGACCTCGTCGACTTCAAGGCGAACGTCGAGGGCGCGCAGAAGTCCTTCGACCTGCTCAAGCCGGTCGCCACGAAGAACGACCCGAAGCTCGTCGCCGAACTCGACAAGCAGTTCGCCGCGCTGAACACGCTGCTCGACAAGTACCGCACGGACAAGACGAGCTACGTCTTCACCTCGTACGAGAAGGTCGGCCCGGCCGAGCGCAAGGAGCTGTCGGACGGCGTCAACGCGCTGGCCGAGCCGCTCTCCAAGCTCGCCGCCGCCGTCGTCAAGTAGCGGGAAAGGAGCAGAGGACATGTCCGAGGAGCAGGATCTCCCGGTGCGGGGCACCTCCCGCCGTACGGTCATCGGCTGGGGCGGTGCCGGGCTCGCGCTCGGTGCCGCCGCGGCGGGCGGGGCCGCGGCCCTGGCCCGGGGCGGGGACGGCATCGCGCCCGTCGCCGACTCCGGCGCCGCCGTGCCGTTCCACGGCGCGCACCAGGCCGGTATCGCCACCGCCGTCCAGGACCGGCTGCACTTCGCCGCCTTCGACGTGAAGACGACGGACCGCGCGGAGCTGGTCCAGCTCCTCAAGGACTGGACGCGGGCCGCCGAGCGCATGACGGCCGGCGCCGAGGTCGGCGACGGCGCGTACGGCGGGCTGGCGGAGGCGCCGCCGGACGACACGGGCGAGGCCCTCGGCCTCAAGCCGTCCCGTCTCACCCTCACGATCGGCTTCGGCCCCACGCTCTTCGACGGGCGTTTCGGGCTGAAGGACAAGCGGCCCGGGGCCTTGGTGGAGCTGCCCAAGTTCCCTGGCGACAACCTGGATCCGGCGCGCAGCGGCGGCGACCTCTGCGTCCAGGCGTGCGCGGACGACCCGCAGGTCGCCGTGCACGCCATCCGGAACCTCGCGCGGATCGGTTTCGGCAAGGTCGCGGTGCGCTGGTCGCAGCTGGGCTTCGGCAAGACGTCCTCGACGACCCCGGACGCCCAGACCCCGCGGAACCTCTTCGGCTTCAAGGACGGCACCCGCAACATCGCGGGCACCGAGACCGAGCGGCTCGCGAAGCACGTGTGGGTCTCCGGCAAGGACGCCGAGGGTCCGGCGGCGTGGATGGACGGCGGCTCGTACCTCGTGGCCCGCCGCATCCGCATGAACGTCGAGACCTGGGACCGCACCCCGCTGGGCGAGCAGGAGGACATCTTCGGCCGCGACAAGCGCGAGGGCGCCCCGGTCGGCAAGGCCAAGGAACACGACGAGCCGTTCCTGAAGGCGATGAAGCCGGACTCGCACGTCCGGCTCGCGCATCCGGACACCAACGCCGGGGCGACGATCCTGCGGCGCGGCTACTCCTTCACGGACGGCACGGACGGCCTCGGCCGGTTGGAGGCGGGCCTGTTCTTCCTCGCGTACCAGAAGGACGTCCGGACCGGTTTCATCCCCGTACAGACCTCGCTCGGCCGCGCCGACGCCCTCAACGAGTACATCCAGCACGTGGGTTCGGCGCTGTTCGCGATCCCGCCGGGCGTCCGGGGCAAGGACGACTGGTGGGGCCGGGCGCTGTTCTCGTGACGCTCCACGCAACCCCGGGAGGGAACCGACGTGTTCGGTAACTATCTGATCGGCCTGCGCGAGGGCCTGGAGGCGAGCCTCGTCGTCTGCATCCTCATCGCGTACCTGGTGAAGACCGGGCGCAGGGACGCGCTGAAGCCGATCTGGATCGGCATCGGTGTGGCCGTGGGGGTGGCGCTGGCCTTCGGCGCGGGCCTCGAGTTCGGCTCCCAGGAGCTGACCTTCGAGGCGCAGGAGCTGCTCGGCGGCACGCTGTCGATCGTCGCGGTCGTCCTGGTGACCTGGATGGTCTTCTGGATGCGGCGCACGGCCCGGCATCTGAGGGCCGAGCTGCACGGACGCCTTGACGCGGCCCTTCAGATGGGTACGGGCGCGCTGGTCGCGACCGCGTTCCTGGCGGTGGGGCGCGAGGGCCTGGAGACGGCGCTCTTCGTGTGGGCGTCGGTCCGGGCCTCCTCCGACGGTTCGTACGCGCCGCTGGCCGGTGTCGTCCTCGGCCTGCTCACGGCGGTACTGCTGGGCTGGCTGTTCTACCGGGGCGCGGTGCGGATCAACCTGGCGAAGTTCTTCACCTGGACCGGCGGGATGCTGGTCGTGGTGGCGGCGGGCGTCCTCGCCTACGGCGTGCACGACCTCCAGGAGGCGCGCTTCCTCGACGGCCTCGCGAACAAGGCCTTCGACGTCTCGGCGACGATCCCGCCGGACAGCTGGTACGGCACGCTCCTCAAGGGCGTGTTCAACTTCCAGCCGGACCCGACGGTCCTTCAGGTCACGGTGTGGGCGCTGTATCTGATCCCGACGCTCGCGCTGTTCCTGGCCCCGATAGGGTCGGGTCCGTCCGTGCGGGTGGAGAAGCAGAAGGCGACCGATGAGAAGGCTGAGGCTGAGGCGAGCGCCGAGACGACCGGTTGAGCGCTTCGCGGCGCGACCGGTGAGGGCGCTGGCGGCCACCGCGGCGACGACCGTGCTGGCGCTGACCGCGAGCGGCTGCGTGACGGTCCACGGTGAGACGGCGCTGCTTCCGGCGGTGACGACGTCCGAGGCCTCGCAGGCCCTCGCCGACTTCACCGCCGCGTACAACCGGGCCGACAAGGCCAACGACCCCGCGCTCGACTCGGACCGGGTCACCGGTCCGCTCGGGGCGATCAACCAGGCGGGCCTGCGCTCGCGGGCGGTCACGAGCCCCGGCGGCAACCCGGACCACCGGGCCCTCGAACTGAGCGACGCGCGGTTCGTCGTGCCCCGCAAGGCGGGCTGGCCGCGCTGGTTCGTCGCGGACACCGACTCGAACCACGACGTAGACGAGGGCCGCGCCGACCAGCGCTGGGTCCTCGCCTTCGTACGCAACGGACCCGACGAGCTGTGGGAGGTCGCCCACCTGGTGGTCCTCAGCGCGCAGGCGGTGCCCGAGTTCGCCGAGGAGGAGGGGTACGCGGTGCCGGTCGCCGCGGACACCGACGCCCTCGCGGTCGCGCCCGGCGACCTCGGGGCGGAGTACGTGGCGTATCTGCAGGAGGGGAAGCCGGGGCCGTACGCGGCGGGGCCGCACACCTCGCTGTGGCGCGAGCAGCGGCAGAAGACCGCGAAGCGGCCGGGGCTCGCCACCCAGTACATCGACCGCGTCGCGGACCAGGGCGACTTCGCCCCGCTGGGGCTGCGGACGAAGGACGGCGGCGCGTTCGTCTTCTTCGCGACCCGGTACTTCGAGCGGCAGACGGCGGCGCAGGGCTACCGGCCGAAGGTCGGCCCGGACGTCAAGGCGCTGCTGACCGGCGAGGTGAAGAACACCGTCACCAAGGAGTGGGTGTCGAACCTGGCGGTCCTGGTGAAGCCGGCGGGCACGGACCGCGACGGCGTCACGATCGCGGGCCGGCTCCAGGGCGTCGTGGGCGCGGAGGGCTCGTAGCCGGTCCCGCGCGACAGGCCGGGGACTCGGCGGGTCGGAGGCTCTGCGGACGGGGGCTCGGCGGGTCGGGGGCTCTGCGGACGGGGGCTCGGAGGGTCAGCGGGTCAGCGGGTCAGCGGGTCAGCGGCCAGGCGATCTCGTGGGCCGTGTGCTCCCCGTCGCTCTCCGCCTCCCGCGCGGCCGCGTGGCGCGCGCAGGCGTCCTGGAGGGTCTCCAGGAGGTTCAGCGGGTCCGGCAGCGGGTGCTCGGGTCCGCGAAGCCAGGCGACCACCGGATGGGCGTCCTCGTCCCCGGGCAGCCGGGCCGGCGGTACGAGGACGTAGCTGCCGCGGCAGTGCCAGCGCAGCCCCGGGTGCTCGTCCATCGTCTCCGGGTGGCAGTCGAGCTCACAGGGCCACCACTCGTCCTCGTCCTCGGGGGTGCCGCGGGTGGCGGTGAAGAAGAGCATGCGCCCGCCGACCGTGTCGACGTCGGCGGACTCGGCGACCGGTCCGACCTCGACGCCCTCGGCGAGCAGCCGCTCCAGGGCGGCGCGGCCGGCGGCCATCGGCACGTCGAGGACGTCGTGGACCATGCCGGTGGCGGTGACGAAGTTCGCCTCGGGCTCGTTCCGCGCCCAGCGCTCGATCTGGGCGCGGTCGGTGGTCGACTGGGTCTGCCACGCGAAGGAGACGGGGTGCCGGGCGGGGGTGGGACAGCCGATCCGCTCACAGGAACAGCTGTAGCCGACGGGATACGCGGCGGGGGCGAGGGGCAGCCCGGCGGCGGCGGTGGCCAGGAGCAGCTTCTCGCGGTCGTTCTCGTCGTCGGCCGCGGTGCGTTTCGGGCGCCTGCGCAGCCACTGTGCGAGTTTGCTCTCCGTGCCGCGGTAGCGGCCGATGCCGTCGCCCATCTATCCCCTCACAGCTCATGCTCGCCCGTTCGGCTCTGCCCATGGTCCCACCATCCTGCGCCTCGGGTGACCGGAGTGTGGAACCGGGGTGCGGAAACGGGGTGTGCGGGGTGGTGGTGCGGGTGGGACGTGCGAACCACCCGAACGGTCCACTGCGCGGGACGCGCCCAGGGCGGACCATGGGTCCACCGATCTTCGGTTCTTCCGTCCGCCCGTTCGTGAGGAGCCCACATTGCGCCCCACTCCGCGCACGTCCTCGCCCCGCCGTTACCTGATGTGCCCACCCACGCACTTCACGGTGACGTACTCGATCAATCCCTGGATGGACCCCACGAAACCGGTCGACCTGCCGCTGGCCCTCGCCCAGTGGGAGGACCTGCGCGACCGCTACCGTGCGCTGGGCCACACCGTGGAGCTCCTGGCTCCCGACCCGGCGCTGCCGGACATGGTCTTCGCGGCGAACGGCGCCACCGTCGTCGACGGCCGGGTCCTCGGCGCGAAGTTCGCCCATGCCGAGCGGGCCGACGAGGCCGCCGCGCACCTGTCCTGGTTCCGCAGGAACGGTTGGCCCGGTGACGTGCTCCGGCTCCCGGAGCACGTCAACGAGGGCGAGGGCGACTTCGCCGTCACCGCCTCGTGGATCCTCGCGGGGCGCGGTTTCCGCGCCAGCCCGCTCTCCCACGGGGAGGCGCAGGAGTTCTTCGGCCGGCCGGTGATCGGTCTGGACCTGGTGGACCCGCGCTATTACCACCTGGACACGGCGCTGTGCGTCCTGGACGACGCCCGGGACGAGGTCATGTACTACCCGGCCGCCTTCTCGCCGGGCAGTCGCGCGGTGCTCGCCCGGCTCTTCCCGGACGCGCTGATCGCGACGGACGAGGACGCGGCGGCGCTCGGGCTGAACGCGGTGAGCGACGGTCTGCACGTGCTGCTGCCGCAGGCGGCGGTGGGCCTCTTCGAGCCGCTGCGGGAGCGGGGCTTCGAGCCGGTCGGGATGGACCTGGGCGAGCTCCTCAAGGGCGGCGGCAGCGTGAAGTGCTGCACGCAGGAGCTCCGGCTCTAGAGCCCCTGGCGCTCAGTCGGTCTCCGGCGGCCAGGAGTCGCCCCACTCGGCGTTGCGGGCCTGCTTGTACAGGGGCCCGTGGCGCTTGGTGACCGTCTCCCGGGCGAGCCCGTCGGGGCCGCACAGGTCGAGCTGGACGAGGCCCTTGCGGATCTGCGGCCTGCGGGTGACGCGGGAGACGACCGGGGTCACCGGGAACCTGGTGGCCGCGACGTAGCTGTACTTCTCGTCCTCGTACGGCAGGGAGCCGCCCTTCACCTGGCGGTGCAGCGAGGACCTGCTCACGCGGGCCGAGAAGTGGCACCAGTCGGTGCCCGGCACGATCGGGCAGGCCCCGCTGTGCGGGCAGGGCGCGGCGACGGTGAATCCGGCGTCGATCAGCAGGGTGCGGGCGGCGATGATCCGCTCGTAGCCGTCGGGGGTGCCGGGCTCGACGATCACGACCGCCCGCGCGGCGCGCGCCGCCTCGGTCACGAGCGCCGTGCGGTCGGGCGCGGTGAGTTCCTTGAGGACGTACGAGACGGTGACGAGGTCGGTGTCCGCGAGCTTCAGCGCGGTGCCGATCCGCTCGCGCCGCCATTCGGCGTCGAGGGCGCCGGCCGCCAGCTCGCGGCCGAGCGCGAGGGCGGGCTCGGCCCAGTCGAGGACGGTGGTCCGGGGCGGTGCCTCGCCCCAGGCCTCGGCGACGGCCCAGCTCGCCGCGCCGGTGCCGCCGCCGACGTCGGTGTGCGTGGCGGGCGCCCAGTCGGGCGCGGCGTCCCGCAGGGCGTCGAGGACGCCCCGTACCGCCTCGAAGGTCGCCGGCATCCGGTACGCGGCATACGCGGCGACGTCGGAGCGGTCGCGCAGCACGGGGGCGTCCGTCGGGGTGGTGCCCCGGTAGTTGGCGATCAGCCGCTCGACGGCCTTGGCCGCCTGGGTGGGCGGCAGCCCGTCGAGGAGCCCGGCGAGGGCGGCGCGCAGGGACTCGGCGGAGGGAGGGGAGGCGGGGGCGTTCACCGCGACATTCTAGGGCCCCCAGGGGGCCGCATCCCGCCGCCGGTTCCGGCGTGTGCCCTGGTCGCGAGGGGCCCGGCGGGGCACGGGAGTTGGTCGATCGGCCGTTGATGATGTTGGGTGTTCATGCCAACTTTTTCGGTCGCGATCGCTTCAAGAGGAGTTCATGTGAAGGGTGCCGTACGGGGGGCTGCCGTGGCAGCGGCGTTGGTGCTGGCGCTGACAGGATGCGAGGAGAGCGTCCCGGCCGCCGGGAGCGGGAAGGCGTCGGGCGCTCCCGGGGAGAACCTCCAGGGGGCGGGGGATCCGACGCAGCCCCCCATCGAGCTGGACCCGACCTCGCTGATGCACGCGCTCCCGATCGAGTCCCAGGTGGGCGACGTCATGGTCGGGGGCGATCCCTTCCTGGCCCAGGAGGCCGAGGCCGCCGAGTACTGCGCCAAGGAGGAAGGCATCTCCTGCGCCGGTCTCGTCGCCGTCGCGGGGAAAGACATGGAGGAGCGGAGCGACTCGTCCGACACCCGCGTGGAGTTCCGGCTCTTCTCGTTCGAAACGGCCGAGCAGGCGAAGACGGCGATGAAGGGCCAGGTGGACCGGTGGCGCAAGGCGGATGCCAAGTCCGGCGGCCGCTGGCAGCAGAAGACCGTGGAATCCCATGCCGACGAGACCGAGGCGGTCCGGGACGACGAGGTCGACGTCGACGTCGTGGTCATGCGCCTCGGCACCGTCGTGGCGCACATCGTCGCGCTCGACGTCCTGCCCGAGAACGTGCAGCACGCCGTCACGGTCCAGGCCAGCCAGGTCCAGGCCCTCGGCCAGATGGGGAGCCGCGGGTACTGACCCGCCCGGCCTCCCCGCGCGAGCGCCGTCCTGTCAGATGCCCGTGGCCGTCCTGCCCGACTGCCACGGGCGGCACAGGCCCAGGAAGCAGGCCAGGGACAGGGCGGCGCAGGTGAGCTGGACGACGGCCATCGGGACGGCCGTGTGCTCGCCCGCGATGCCGACGAGCGGGGAGGCGACGGCGCCGACGAGGAACGACGAGGTGCCGAGGAGCGCGGAGGCGGAGCCGGCCGCGTGCGGGGTCCGCATGAGGGCCTGGGCGTTGGTGTTGGGCAGGGCCAGGCCCATCGCGGACATGAGGACGAAGAGTCCGGCGGCGATCGGCACGAGCCCGACCTCGCCGAAGACGCCGGCCGTCATGAGGAGCAGGGCGAGGGAGGCGAGCAGGATGGTCCCGACGCCCCAGCCGAGCACCTTGTCGAGGCGGACGCGGCCGACGAGGAGCTTGCCGTTGATCTGGCCGACGATGACGAGGCCGATCGAGTTGACGCCGAAGAGCAGGCTGAAGGTCTGCGGCGAGGCCCCGTAGATCTCCTGGACGACGAACGGCGAGGCCGAGATGTACGCGAAGAGGGCCGCGAAGGCGAGCCCGCCGGTCAGCATGTAGCCGGTGAAGACCCGGTCGGCGAGGAGTCCGCGCATGGTGCGCAGTGCGTCGCCGACGCCGCCCTCGTGGCGCCGCTCGGGCGGGAGCGTCTCGCCGAGGAAGCGCCAGACGACGAGGGTGAGCAGGATGCCGATGACGGTGAGGACGTGGAAGACGCCCCGCCAGTCGGTGACCCGGAGGATCTGGCCGCCGATGAGGGGCGCGACGATCGGGGCGGCGCCGGAGATCAGCATCAGGGTGGAGAAGAAGCGGGCCATCTCGACGCCGTCGTAGAGGTCGCGGACGACGGCGCGGGCGATGACGATGCCGGCGGCGCCCGCGAGGCCCTGGAGCAGCCGGAAGCCGATGAGGAGTTCGGCGGTGGGCGCGAGGGCGCAGACGGCGGTGGCGAGGACGTACACGACCATGCCGACGAGCAGCGGGCGGCGGCGGCCCCACTTGTCGCTCATGGGGCCGACGACGAGCTGGCCGAGGGCCATGCCGGCGAGGCAGGCGGTGAGCGTGAGCTGGACGGTGGCGGCCGGTGCGTGGAGCGCTCCGGTGACCTCCGGCAGCGCCGGCAGGTACATGTCCATGGAGAGCGGCGGCAGGGCGGTGAGCCCGCCCAGGACGAGGGTGACGAGCAGTCCCACGCTCCGGGCGGCGGGGACGCCGCCGGCGGCCGGAGCGACCGGAGCGCTCTCGGTTATGTGCCCTTGTGTTGTTTTCTGGCCGCTCTCCGGCATCGACTGCTCCATTTCGTTGAATCCTTGCCTATGCTCTCAGCTCGATCGGCATGGTCGAGACCTCTGTGGGACAGGTGGGGACGGGTGGGGAACATGAAGGAAACGGTTCGCTGGGGAATCCTGGCGACGGGCGGCATCGCGGAACGCTTCACGGCGGACCTGCTGACGCTCGAAGGCGCCGAGGTCGTCGCGGTGGCGTCCCGTACGGAGGCGTCCGCGAAGGCCTTCGCGGACCGGTTCGGGATCCCGCGGGCGTACGGCGAGTGGGCGGGGCTCTTCGCCGACGAGGACGTCGACGTCGTGTACGTGGCGACGCCGCACCACGCGCACCGGGAGGCGGCCGGCCGCGCCCTGGAGGCGGGAAAGGCGGTGCTCTGCGAGAAGGCTCTCACGCTCAACGCCCGCGAGGCGGAGGAATTGGTCACCCTCTCCCGGGACCGCGGCCTCTTCCTGATGGAGGCCATGTGGATGTACTGCAACCCTCTGATCCGGCGGCTCGCGGAACTCGTGCGGGACGGGGCGATCGGCGAGGTCAGGACCGTACAGGCGGACTTCGGGCTCCAGGGCCCCTTCGCGGCCGACCACCGGCTGCGGGACCCGGCGGTGGGCGGCGGGGCGCTGCTCGACCTGGGGGTGTACCCGGTGTCGTTCGCGCAGCTGCTGCTCGGCGAGCCGGACACCGTCCAGGCGCACGCGCTGATCTCGCCGGAGGGCGTCGACCTGAACACGGGGATGCTGCTGGGCTGGGACTCGGGCGCCTCGGCGCTGCTGTCCTGCTCGCTCGTCGCGGACACCCCTCTGACGGCGTCCGTGACGGGCACGCTCGGCCGGATCGACGTGCCGCGCGGCTTCTTCTTCCCCGAGCGGTTCACGCTGCACCGGGAGGGCCACGAGCCGGAGGAGTTCGTCAACGAGGACGACCCGCACTCGCTCCGGCACGAGGCCGCCGAGGTGATGCGCTGCCTGCGGGCGGGCGCGACGGAGTCGGCGCTCGTGCCGCTGGACGGTTCGCTCGCGGTGATGCGGACGCTCGACGCCGTACGGGAGCGCGTCGGCGTCCGCTATCCCTCCGAGGTGGCGGCTACGCGGGTGTGAGGCCCGGGTTGCCCGCCTCCGTCACATAGGAGGCGGCGGTGGTGACGGGGGCGCCCGGGGTCGTGACGTACGGGACCGTACGGAAGTCGGCGCGGGCGCCGTCCTCGTCGAGCGCCACCGTCACATAGCCGCGCCGCCCGTTGTAGAACCGCATGTGCGGGTTGGCCTGGGTGAGCTTGTCGTAGTTGGCCGGCCGGTCGGCGCCGTCCTTGCCGCTGCTGATCGAGGTGGCGACGATCTCGGTGCCGAGGGTCCGGGAGGCCGGGTCGCGGAAGTCGGCCTTGATGTCGAGGCCGTACCCGACGTGGACGTCGCCGGTGAGCACCATGAGGTTCTCGACGCCGGCGGCCTCCGCCCCCGCGAGGATCCGCTGCCGGGAGGCGGGGTAGCCGTCCCAGGAGTCCATGGAGAGCTTGAAGTCGGCGGTGGGGCGGTCGCGGCGCTCGGCGAACACGACCTGCTGCGGCAGGACGTTCCAGCGGGTGCGGGCGGAGCGCCAGCCGTCGAGCAGCCACCGCTCCTGCGCGGCGCCGGTCATCGTGCGGGCCGGGTTCTCGGACTCGGGGCCCGGGACCTGCCAGCCGTCCCCGTACGCCTGGTCGGAGCGGTACTGGCGGGTGTCGAGGATGTCGAACTGCGCGAGGCGCCCGAACCGCAGCCGCCGGTAGAGCCGCATGTCCGGGCCCTCCGGCTGCTGGGGGCGGCGCAGCGGCTGGTGTTCCCAGTAGGCGCGGTAGGCGGCGGCGCGGCGGAGCAGGAACTCCTCCGGCGGGACGCCGTTCTCGGGGGTGCCGCCCGCGTAGTTGTTCTCGGTCTCGTGGTCGTCCCAGGTGACGACGAAGGGGTGGGCGGCGTGCGCGGCGCGCAGGTCGGGGTCCGACTTGTAGAGCCCGTAGCGCAGCCGGTAGTCCTCCAGGGTGATCGTCTCGCGGTTGAAGACGGCCGGGAGGGTGCGGTCGGTGTAGGCGCGGGCGCCGCCGGTGGCGTTGACGGCGTACTCGTACAGGTAGTCGCCGAGGTGGAAGACGACGTCGACGTCCTCCTGCGCGAGGTGGCGGTAGGGCGTGAAGTACCCGTCGTGGTAGGCCTGGCAGGAGACGGCGGCGAGCTTCAACCCGGAGTTCCGGGCGACGGGCGACGGGGCGGTGCGGGTGCGGCCGACGGGGCTGGTCCAGTCGCCGACGCGGAAGCGGTAGAAGAAGACGCGGCCGGGGTCGAGGTGGTCGACCTCGACGTGGACGGTGTGGCTGAACTCCGGATGCGCGGTGACCCGGCCGCGCCGGACGGTCCGGGTGAAGCGCTCGTCGCGGGCGATCTCCCAGTGGACGGAGACGCGCGACGCGGGCAGGCCGCCGCCGGGCTCGAAGGGGCGGGGTGCGAGCCGGGTCCAGAGCAGGACGGAGCCGGGCAGCGGGTCGCCGGATGCCACCCCCAGGGTGAACGGGTCCTCGGTGACGCGCCGGCCGTCGAGCTCGGCGGCGGCCGCCGCGCCGGCGGCGGGCAGCTGGGTGGCGAAGGCGAGCGCGGCGGCGGCCCCGGTGACGGTGAGGAACCGGCGGCGGCCGAAGTGGCGTGCGGCGGCGCGGAGTTCCTCGGAATGACCCTGCGCGCGGCCCTGTATGTGATCCATGTGCCCCTCCCCGGACGGATGGTGTGCTTCCGTCATTCGAGGAGGGCAGGACGACGCCGCGTTGTCGGGTACAGAACATCCACGTGTCGGACGGATGAGTTCATGGGGCACGCGTCTCGCGTACGCTGCGCGCCCATGAGCATCGCAGTGGTGACGGGAGCGGGATCGGGCATCGGCCGGAGCGTGGCACTGGCCCTCGCGGAGGCCGGCTGGTCGGTGGCCCTGGCCGGCCGCAGGGCCACGGCCCTGGAGGAGACCGCCGCGGCTCTCCCGGCGGGCGACTTCCTGACGGTCCCGACGGACGTGACCTCGGCGGCGGAGGTCGCGGCGCTCTTCGCGGCCGTACGGGACCGGTACGGACGGGTCGACCTGCTCTTCAACAACGCCGGTACGTTCGCGGGCGGCGGCGTTCCCGTCGAGGACCTGGACCCGGAGACCTGGCGCGCGGTCGTCGACGTCAACCTGACGGGCGCGTTCCTCTGCGCTCAGGCGGCCTTCCGGGCCATGAAGGAGCAGGACCCGCAGGGCGGCCGGATCATCAACAACGGCTCGATCTCCGCGCACGTGCCGCGCCCGCACTCGATCGCGTACACGGCGACGAAGCACGCCATGACGGGCCTGACGAAGTCACTGTCGCTCGACGGGCGCCCGTACCGGATCGCCTGCGGCCAGCTCGACATCGGCAACGCGGCCACCGAGATGACGGCCCGCATGCAGACCGGCATCCTCCAGGCCGACGGGCAGCTGGCAGCGGAGCCGGTGATGGACGCGGCGGACGTCGCGGCGACGGTGGTGCACATGGCGGCGCTGCCGCTGGAGGCGAACGTCCAGTTCGCGACGGTGATGGCGACGGCGATGCCGTACATCGGCCGGGGCTAGGCGGTGTCGGACAGGCCCTAGCACCCCGGCCGACGGCCGGGTGGGGGGGTTACGCCTGGCCGGTCTCGAAGCGGGAGATCTTCCCTCCCTCGACGGTGAACTGCCACTTGGTCCGCATCTCGCCCCAGGTGTCGTTGCGGTAGGTGGCGACGAGCACCCGCCCGTCGTCCGCCTCCGACTCGACGCCCATGTGCCCGCGGGAGGAGAAGACCTCCCGGTCGAGCCACTCGCGGAGATCGCGGTCGGAGCCGTCGTCGGTCATGGTCGCGTCGGGGGTCAGGAGCCCGTGGAGGGCCTGCTCGTCGTTGGCGTTGAGAGCCGTGACGAAGGCACGCACGGTCGGGTCGGTGAGGTGGCTCACGGGGATCGTCATGCCCCTACCCGTACACCCGACGCCCCGCCCGCCCCGAGGACCACGGCCGTGCGCGGGCCGTCTGTCGCTCGGACGCACCTGCGTGTTCACTGGCCCGCGCCACGTCCGGCCGGGCAGGATCGGGACAACTGCCGCACTCAGCACAGGAGGCTCGATGTCGGACATCGTCAAGGTCGTGAAGCTGTACGCGAAGGAGGCCCCGGTCGGCGTCCTGGACGGACACCTGGTGGGCCTGCTCATCGAACGGCAGCATGCCGCCGAGTGGGCCGTGAGCCCGGAGGACGGCGGGTTCCGGTTCACTGTGAAGGGCACGGAGGACACCGTCGTCGCCGAGGGCGGCGAGCGGGCCCCGGTCGTCGTCCGGCCCGACGACTCCCCCGCCTCCGTCTGGCGCCTCCAGCGCGTCGACGAGGACGGCGCCACCACGGTCACCCGCCTCGACGACCTCCGGGACGGGATCTACGCCATCGACCAGAACGGCTTCGCGCTCGGCCGCGACCTCTTCGAGGACCGCTCACTGCTCCCCAAGCGCGTGTTCGCCCGGACGGACGACCGCGACCCCCAGTGGAGGATCGAGGTCCTCGCCTGAGGCGAGTTCACCCGCCGTGTCGTTCCTGGGCGGCCATGACCTCGTCGCCGTGCTCGAAGGCCCAGGCCCCGAACGCCTCGATCGGGTCGAGCAACGACCTTCCAAGGGCGGTGAGTTCGTACTCGACCCGGGGCGGCGCCTCGGCATAGGCCTTCCGTTCCACCAGCCCGTTGAACTCCAGCCGCCGCAGCGTCTCGGTCAGGACCTTCGGGCTGATGCCGCCGATGCGCTCGCGCAGTTGGCCGGGGCGTCCGGGACCGTCCCGCAGGACCCAGATCAGCACCGCGTTCCAGGTGTTGGAGAGAAGGTCGAAGGCGAGGCGGGCACGGCAGTCGGCGAGATAGGCGTCGGTCGTCACGTACTGAATGGTGCCTGACGGGCTTCCTAGTGTCGTCCCGAAGGCCGTTGGGACCGACACGAGAGGAACGGATCGTTGAAGATCGGCGTGCTGGGAACGGGGAACATGGCGGACGCGCTGGGCACGCACTGGGCGCGCGCCGGCCACGAGGTGCTGGTCGGAGGCCGGGACGAGCGGAAGGCCCGGCGGCTCGCGGCGCGCATCGGGGGCGGCGCGGGGCACGGGAGCCTGCGGGCGGCGGCCGCCTTCGGCGAGGTGGTGCTCGCCGCGCTGCCGTACGAGGCGGGCGCGGAGGTCGTCGGGGAGCTCCGGGCGCCGCTGGACGGGAAGGTCCTGCTCGACTGCACCAATCCGGTCGGGCCCGGCTTCCGTCTCCTGACGGAGGGCGGCCCCTCGGCGGCGCGCCGACTGGCCTCGGCGGCACCCGGCGCACACGTCGTCAAGGCGTTCAACCTCTGCCACGAGGACGTGTGGCGGATGACCCCGCCGGTTTTCGACGGCCGACCCCTGGCCGTTCCGGTCTGCGGGGACGACGAGGCGGCACGCGCACGGGTGGACGAGCTGGTGCGGGACACGGGCTGCGAGCCGGTGGCCGCGGGCGGCCTCGACCGGGCCGGACTGCTGGAGGCGACCGCCGCGCTGTTCATCGGACTGTGGGTGGCGGAGCAGGCGGACGTCCAGGCGATCGCGCCGCCTCTGGCCTATGCGTCGGGCCCACGCGCCGGGAGCGTGTGAGGGAGGTGCGGCGGCCTCGCGCTCTCCGACGGAGAGGCGGGGCCGCCGTCCGCGGTTCCTAGAAGGCGTCGGTGGGGACGTACGTGCCCCAGACCTCGCGCAGGGCGTTGCAGACCTCGCCGACCGTCGCCCGCGCCTTGAGCGCGTCCTTCATCGGGTAGAGGACGTTGTCCGTGCCCTCCGCCGCCTTCCTCAGCTCGATGAGGGCGACGTCGACGGCCGTCTGGTCGCGCTCGGCCCGCAACTTCGCGAGGCGCGCCGCCTGTTCCTCCTCGATGACCGGGTCGACGCGGAGGGGCTCGTAGGGCTCCTCGACGTCGATCGTGTAGCGGTTGACACCGACGACGACCCGCTCGCCGCTGTCCGTCTCCTGCGCGATCCGATAGGCCGAGCGCTCGATCTCGCCCTTCTGGAAACCGCGCTCGATCGCCGCGACCGCGCCGCCCATGTCCTCGACCTTGGCCATCAGCTCAAGCGCCGCGGCCTCCACGTCATCCGTCATCTTCTCGACCACGTACGAGCCGGCGAACGGGTCGACGGTCGCCGTCACGTCCGTCTCGTACGCGAGGACCTGCTGCGTACGCAGGGCCAGACGGGCCGACTTGTCCGTCGGGAGCGCGATCGCCTCGTCGAAGGAGTTCGTGTGGAGCGACTGCGTTCCGCCCAGGACGGCCGCCAGGCCCTGGATCGCCACGCGGACCAGGTTCACCTCCGGCTGCTGGGCCGTGAGGGCCACACCCGCCGTCTGGGTGTGGAAGCGGAGCATCAGCGACTTGGGGTTCTTCGCGCCGAACTCCTCCTTCATCACCCGCGCCCAGATCCGACGGGCCGCACGGAACTTCGCGACCTCCTCCAGGATCGTCGTGCGGGCCACGAAGAAGAAGGAGAGACGCGGGGCGAAGTCGTCCACGTCCATGCTGGCCGCGACCGCCGTGCGGACGTACTCGATGCCGTCCGCGAGGGTGAACGCGATCTCCTGCGCCGGAGACGCACCCGCCTCGGCCATGTGATAGCCCGAGATCGAGATCGTGTTCCACTTCGGGATCTCGGCCCGGCAGTACTTGAAGATGTCCGCGATCAGACGCAGCGAAGGCTTCGGCGGGAAGATGTACGTGCCCCGCGCGATGTACTCCTTCAGCACGTCGTTCTGGATCGTGCCCGTCAGCTTGTCCGCCGGAACACCCTGCTCCTCACCGACCAACTGGTACAGGAGGAGAAGGAGGGAGCCGGGGGCGTTGATCGTCATCGACGTCGAGACCTTGTCCAGCGGGATGCCGTCGAACAGCACCCGCATGTCGTCGATCGAGTCGATCGCCACACCCACCTTGCCGACCTCGCCCGAGGAGATCGCCGCGTCGCTGTCGTGACCCATCTGCGTCGGCAGATCGAACGCCACCGACAGACCCATCGTGCCGTTCGCGATCAACTGCTTGTACCGGGCGTTCGACTCCGTCGCCGTACCGAAACCCGCGTACTGCCGCATCGTCCACGGCCGACCCGTGTACATCGAGGGGTACACGCCACGCGTGAACGGATACGAACCCGGCTCGCCCAGCTTCCCCGCCGGATCCCACCCCTCCAGAGCCCCCGGCCCGTAGACCGGCTCGATCGGCAGCCCCGACTCCGACTCGCGCGCCATGTGGTGCGCCTCCCCTGTGCTCGGTTCGACTGATGGACGTGCCGTTCAGGCCCAGGTGATGAGCCGCTTCGGTTGCTCCAGGATCGCGGCGATGTCCGCGAGGAACTTCGAGCCGAGCTCGCCGTCGACGAGGCGGTGGTCGAAGGAGAGCGCCAGGGTAGTGACCTGACGTGCTTTCACCTTGCCCTTGTGGACCCACGGCTGGAGCTTGATCGCACCGACCGCGAGGATCGCGGCCTCGCCCGGGTTCAGGATCGGCGTACCGGTGTCGACGCCGAAGACGCCGACGTTGGTGATGGTGAAGGTGCCGCCCTGCATGGCCGCCGGGGTCGTCTTGCCCTCGCGAGCGGTGGAGACCAGCTCGCTCAGGGACTTCGACAGCTCGGGCAGGGTCTGGGCGTGCGCGTCCTTGATGTTCGGCACGATCAGACCGCGCGGGGTGGCCGCGGCGATGCCCAGGTTCACGTACCGCTTGAGCACGATCTCCTGCGCCGCCTCGTCCCAGGCCGCGTTGATGTCCGGGTTCCGCTTGACCGCGACAAGTACCGCCTTCGCGACCAGGAGCAGTGGACTGACCCGCAGGCCCGCCATGTCCTTGTCGGACTTCAGCTCCTCGACCAGCTTCATCGTCCGCGTGATGTCGAACGTCACGAACTCCGTGACGTGCGGCGCCGTGAACGCCGAGCCGACCATCGCGGCCGCCGTCGCCTTCCGCACCCCCTTGACGGGGATACGGGTCTCCCGGGCGTCCGGCGGTGCGACGGGGGGTGCGGCCGGCTGTGCCACGACCTCCCGGGTGCCGATGTCGACCACGGCGGCGGCGTGCACGTCGGCGCGCGTGATCGTGCCTCCCCCGCCGGAGGGGCGGACGACCGTCAGGTCGACCCCGAGGTCCTTGGCGAGCTTGCGCACGGGGGGCTTGGCCAGCGGGCGCGGGCCGGCGGCGGGGCCGCGGCCGCCGGGGGACGTGCCGTTGGCCGGCTTGCGGGGGCGGCGCTTCGCGGAGGACTCCACGACGCCGTAGCCGACGAGGACCGGTCGGCGTTCCGGCCGCGCCTCGGAAGCCGCGCAGGCATCGGGGGCCGCGGAGGTCACGGAGACCGCGGGGGCCGCGGGGGCCGCGGGGGCCGCGGGGGCCTCCGCTACGACCCGTTCCTCCGCGCCCGCCGCCGTGTCGACCGAGATGATCACGGCGCCGACGTCCACCGTCGCGCCCTCGGGGAAGCCGATCTCCCGTACGACACCGTCGTAGGGGACGGGGAGTTCCACCGCCGCCTTGGCCGTCTCGATCTCGCACACGACCTGCCCGTCCACGACGGGGTCGCCGGGCTTGACGTACCAGGTGAGGATGTCGGCCTCGGTCAGCCCCTCCCCCACGTCGGGCATCCTGAATTCGCGAATCGCCATGATCTCTTTCCCTGTTGCGCCGGGTACGCCTAGTACGCCAGCGAGCGGTCGACGGCGTCGAGCACCCTGTCGAGGCCCGGCAGGTACTCCTCCTCCAGGCGCGCCGGCGGATACGGCGCGTGGTAGCCGCCGACCCGCAGGACGGGGGCCTCCAGGTGGTGGAAGCTGCGCTCCGTGATCCGGGCGGCGATCTCCGCGCCGGCACCGAAGAAGACCGGGGCCTCGTGGACGACGACCAGGCGGCCGGTCTTCTCGGCCGAGGTCTGGACGGTGTCGAAGTCGATCGGGGACACCGAGCGGAGGTCGAGGACCTCGATCGACCGGCCCTCCTCCTCGGCGGCGGCGGCCGCCTGGAGGCAGACCTTCACCATCGGGCCGTAGGCGGCGAGGGTGAGGTCGGTGCCGGCGCGGGCGACCCGCGCCTTGTGGAGCTCGCCGGGGATGGCGTCGCCCGCGGCGGAGCCGCTGTCGGGCACAGTCACCTCGCCCTTGTCCCAGTAGCGGCGCTTCGGCTCGAAGAAGATGACCGGGTCGTCGCACTCGACGGCCTGCCGCAGCATCCAGTACGCGTCGGACGAGGTCGAGGGCGAGACGATCTTCAGGCCCGCGACGTGCGCGAACAGCGCCTCCGGGGACTCCGAGTGGTGCTCGACCGCACCGATGCCGCCGCCGTACGGGATCCGGATGACGACCGGCAGGCGCACCTTGCCCTGTGAGCGGGCGGGCATCTTCGCGAGCTGCGTCACGATCTGGTCGTACGCCGGGAAGACGAAACCGTCGAACTGGATCTCCACGACCGGCCGGTAGCCGCGCAGGGCCAGACCGATCGCCGTGCCGACGATGCCCGACTCGGCGAGCGGCGAGTCCATGACGCGGCTCTCGCCGAAGTCCTTCTGCAGACCGTCGGTGACCCGGAAGACACCGCCGAGCTTTCCGATGTCCTCGCCCATGAGCAGGACCTTGGGGTCGGCCTCCAGCGCCGCGCGCAGGGCCTCGTTGAGCGCCTTCGCCACAGGAAGACTCTTCGTGACCATGACTAGTTGCTCCGTCCGGCGTCCGCGAAGGACGCCTGGTAGGCGGCGAACCGGGCACGTTCCTCGTCGACGAGCGCGTGCCCGTCCGCGTACACGTTCTCGAACATCAGCGTCGGGTCGGGGTCGGGCATCGTCCTGACGATCTCGCGGACGCGCCGTGCGAGCGCCTCCGCCTCCTCGTCCAGGGCGGCGAACCACGCCTCGTCGGCGTGGCCCTCGCGCTCCAGGAGCCGGCGGAGCCGCAGGATCGGGTCCTTGGCCCGCCACTCCTCGACCTCCGCCTCGTCGCGGTACTTCGTCGGGTCGTCGGAGGTGGTGTGGGCGCCCATGCGGTACGTGTACGCCTCGACGAGCATCGGTCCGGAGCCGGTCCGTACGTGGTCGAGGGCGGCGCGGGTGACGGCCAGGCACGCGAGGACGTCGTTGCCGTCGACGCGGACGCCGGGGAAGCCGAAGCCCGGAGCGCGCCGGTAGAGCGGGACCCGCATCTGGCGCTCGGTGGGCTCGGAGATCGCCCACTGGTTGTTCTGGCAGAAGAAGACGATCGGGGCGTCGTAGACCGCGCCGAAGGTGAAGGCCTCCGCGACGTCGCCCTGGCTGGAGGCGCCGTCGCCGAAGTAGGCGATGACGGCGGTGTCGGCGCCGTCCTTGGCCACGCCCATCGCATAACCGGTGGCGTGCAGGGTCTGCGAGCCGATGACGAGGGTGTAGAGATGGAAGTTGTTCTCCGCCGGGTCCCAACTGCCATTGCCGGCGCCGCGGAAGAGCGACAGGAGGTGGGCCGGGTCGAGGTTCCTCACCAGGGCCACGCCGTGCTCGCGGTAGCTGGGGAAGGCGTGGTCCCGGGGCCGCAGGGCGCGGGCGGAGCCGATCTGGGCGGCCTCCTGGCCGAGCAGCGAGGGCCACAGGGCCAGCTCGCCCTGGCGTTGCAGGGTGACGGCCTCGGCGTCGAGGCGCCGGGCCAGCACCATGTCGCGGTGGAGGCCGCGCAGTTCCTGCGCGCTCGGGTCGGCGGCGTACTCGGGGTGGTGGACCCGACGGCCCTCGGGAGTGAGCAGCTGGACGAGCTCGGTGGTCATTCGGGGTCTCCGGCTCTCGTTCGGTTCAGACTGACCGGCAAATGGGGGGTGGAAGAAGGAGCGGGGCTGGGTACGTGCAGCTGCAAGGCGGAGGATTGAGGCATGGCGGAGCCATGGTGATTGACGACAACGCCGCAGATGTGCGTGCCCAGCCCCGCGACGCCGCCCCCCATTTGCCGGTCGGCCTCAGTCGGTGCCGCGGCATATGTGGGGCTCTGCCGCCGCTCCCTCGGGCTCGCCCGCGAGGAGGACGAACGGGGGCACCGTCGAGGGGGCGGGCGGCTGGGCGGCGGGGGCGAGGGGCGGCGCGGGAAGGGCCGCCGTACGGCCCAGGGCGTCGTCGTACACGAGGTTGAAGAGCTCGACGCAGGGCAGCGTCCGGGCCAGGTGGGCCTGGAGGCCGGGGGCTTCGAGGGTGAGGCGGACGTCCGAGACGGCGATGCCCCGGTCGGTGGCGTGCAGGTCCACCCGGAAGACGCCGAAGCAGAGTCCGAGGTGGAGGACGGCGGCGGCGGCCTCGGCGGCGAGGGCCTGCGGGGTGTGGGGCAGTCCGGTGGCGGGGGCCCAGCCGTCCTCGGTGGGCACGGCGAGGAGGAAGACGTGGGGCCGGCCCGAGACGAAGGCGCCGACGGCGGTGAGCGCGGTGCCCTCGGGGGCCCGGTCGGGGTCCTCGTCGACGAGGAATCCGCCGGCGGCGAGGGCCGCGAGCCGGGTGCCGGTGTCCTGGACGCGGCGGACCGCGTCCGGGTGGTTGCCGGGCAGCTGCAGGGCGGCCGCGAGGTCGGCGGCGGCGAGCTGGACGTCCTCGCGCAGTCCGAGGACGAGGTCGAAGCGGTGCCCGGCGGCCTGCCGGTCGCGGGCCCAGGCCACACAGGCGTCGGTGTGGACGCTGTCGAGTCCGGTCGCCTCGTCGGAGAGGATCCGGGCCTCGGGGCCGCGGGCCGCGAGCAGCTCCGCGCGGTCGAGGACCCAGGTGCGTACCCCGCTCGACCAGGTCTCCAGGAGGGTGGAGTTGGCGGCGTCCTCGCCCGGGTGCCGGTGGGGTGCCGCCGCTCCGAGGAGGAGGGCGACGGGTCCGGCTGGGGCGGTGACGGGGGCCGTGGTGGCCGGTGCCGTGGTACCCGGGGCGGTGGTGGCCGGGGTGGCGGGCCGGGCGGCGGGGCGGTGGCGTTGCTGGAGCATCTGTCTGCCTCTCTGCGCGGAGAGAGCGGGCTGGGGATCTCCTCGACCCGGTGCGGGTACGGAGGAGGGCGGGGCCGCCGGGCGGGTGGGGGGCCGCCCGGCGGCGCTGGTCAGGACTTCGGCGCGTCGGTGGTCGCCGGGCGGCCGGCGAACCCGAAGAGGCCGATGACCACGTTGGCGGCGACCCAGAGGAACATGACCAGGAAGCCGCGCTGGAGGGCCTCGGTGAAGGCCTGGGCGGTGCCGACGCCCTGGGCGGTGAGCTCGGTGAGGCGGGAGCCGACGACGGTGGCGGTGATCGCGAGGGCGAGGGCGCCGCCGATCTCGGAGGAGGCGTTGAGGACGGCCGAGGTGGTGCCGGCGTCGGCGTCCGAGGCGTCCGCGGTGCCGACGACCGGGGCGGTCATCACGCACAGCACCAGGCCGACGCCGAGCAGGGCGGTGACGGGGAGCAGGAGCGACCAGTAGCCGCTGGTGGTCTCGGCGCCGAGCATCAGGACCAGCATGACGGCGAGCAGGACGGTACCGATGACGTACGGGACGCGGGGACCGAACTTGGCGATGAGGACCGGGACGGCGCCGGAGACGACGAGCATGGCGAGGCAGGTCGGGATGTACGCGAGGCCGACCTCCATCGGGCTGTAGCCGAGGCCGAGCTGCATGTACTGCGGGAGCATGAAGAAGGAGGGCAGCATCAGGCCGGCGGTGATCAGCTGGGCGATGGTGCCGGTGGCGACGGAGCGGCGGCGCAGCAGGCCGAGGGGCAGCAGCGGGGCCTTCGCCTTGCTCTCCACCCGTACGAAGACGGTGAGCAGGACCGCGGCGGCGGCCATGGCGGCGGCGGCGATCGGGTCGGTCCAGCCGTCCTCGCCGGCGGTGACGATGCCGAAGACCAGCGCGAGCAGGCCGAGGGTGCCGGTGAGGCCGCCGAGGACGTCGGCGGGCGGGCGGCCGCCGGTGCGGGTGATCTTCGGGACGTAGAGGTACGCGGCGGCGATCAGGAGCAGGCCGATGGGGAGGTTGATGAGGAAGGCCCAGCGCCAGTTGATGTCGGTGATCGCGCCACCGAGCAGGGTGCCGAGGCTGGCGCCGACGCCCATGACGGTGCCCCAGATGCCGAGGGCCTTGGCCCGCTCGCCGGGCTCCGGGTAGGTCGTGACGAGGATGGAGAGGGCGGCCGGGGAGAGCACGGCGGCGCCGACGCCCTGGATGCCGCGGCCGGCCAGCAGCATGCCGCCGCTGTCGGCGGTGGCCGCGGCGAGGGAGCCGAGGGTGAACAGGCCGATGCCGGTCACGAGCATGGTGCGGCGGGGGAAGACGTCGGTGAGACGGCCGCCGAGGAGCATCAGGCCGCCGAAGAGCAGGATGTAGATGTTCATCACCCACTGCAGACCCGAGGTGCTGAGACCGAGGTCGGCGCGGAGCTGGGGCAGCATCACGTTGGCGATGGTCGAGTCGAGCACACAGACGAGCTGGGCGACGGCGACCACGGCGAGGATCAGTCCGCGCTTGCCGGCGGCCGGGGCCTCCGGGGTGGTGGGGGCCTTCGGTGCGGCGGGGGACGGTCGGGCCGGCGCCTCGGGCGACGCGAGCCGGGTGTCCCGAGCGGTTTCCCGGGCGTCGATACTCATGTTCTCTCCTGTTTCTTGATCGGTTACGCGGCGCTGACGCGCTCGTAGATGGCGGCGAGGCTGCGGTCGGCGAGCAGCCTGCCGACGGGGACGCGGGAGCCGGTCTCGCGCTCGACTGCGGCGACGAGGCGCAGCATGTGCATCGAGTCCCAGCTCACGACGTGGTCGAAGTCCGATGAGAGGTCGTCGACGCTCAGGGGCAGGTCGAGCTCGTCGCGCACCAGGTGGATGAAGTCCTCTTTGGTCATGACGTGGCTCCTTCCAGGGGGGAATCGAGCAGGATGTGGGCGGGGACGACCGGGAGCTTCTCCAGGTCGTGGCGGAAGCGGAGTTCGTCGTCCGCTGTCGAGGTGGGGGTGAAGCCCATGGAGGGCCAGAACTCCCGTACGTTCTTGTTCTTGGCGGTCGGCCGGTAGCTCGCGTGCACCGCGCGGACGCCGGTGGCCCTGGCGTGGGCCAGGAGGGCCGCGACGGCGGTCTGCTCGATGCCGCGGGCGAAGACCCGGCAGGAGAGCAGCATGTTGTCGACGTGCAGGTCACGGCCTTCGGCCGAGCGGCGGGCGAAGACGGCTCCGACGACTCCGTTGTCGCCGAAGCGGTCGCCCGAGCGGATCGTGACGACGAGGTGGTGCGGGTCGCCGGTCCGGGCCGTCACGTCCTCGGCCCCGAGGCGGACCGTGGTCAGGTTGAACTGGTTGGCGCGCAGCGAGAGTTGTGCGACCCGGTCGATGTCACCGGCGGCGGCCTCGGCGAGCCGGACGCGGACGCCGAGACCGTGGAGGTACTCCTCCAGGGAGCCGGTGCTCTCCTGGAGTTCGGCGCGCTCGGACTCGGTGCGGTACCGGGCGGCCCGGGCCCGGTCCTCTTCGGTGAGGCGGGCCGTGTCGAACCAGCCGTCCGCGAGCAGCTTCTCGATGTGCAGGGCGGGCTCTTCGTCGAGCTGGACGACGGCGACCTGCGGGAGGCCTTCGGCGACCTGGCCGCACTCGAAGGGCGAGTCGTCGACGAAGACGAAGCTGTCGGCGCCGAGGTTGAGCTTCTCGGCGATGTCCCGCAGATTGGCGTCCTTGGCCTGCCAGTTGGCGTTGACGCGGGCGAAGTCGCACTCGCGCAGCACCATGTCGGGGTGGTCCCTGAGTACCTGGACGAGCGGCTCGTGGTCGTTCTTGCTGCTGATCGCGAGCAGGATGCCCTGGGAGCCGATCTGCTGGACGACCCGCTGGAAGGTGCCGAAGGCCTCGCCGCGGAAGGTGGTGGCGGCGGCGATGCCGTCCGGGCCGTCGTCGCCGAGGATCCCGTCCCAGAGGGTGTTGTCGGCGTCGACGACGAGGACCTTCTTGGTGCGGCCGCGGAGCGTGCGGGAGAAGTGGGCGACCTCCCGGGCGTAGCGGGCCAGCAGGTCGTCGCCGAGGTTGGCCTTGGCGTAGGCGGCCATGCGGGGCTCGTCGAGCGGGACGCCGGAGGCGACGACCGGGTCGAGGTCGACGACGTGGATCCGCGGGTTGCCGAGGGCGAGGCGCAGGAGTCCGCTGTTGAAGTCGCGCCAGGTGATGCCGGCGCGGGCGCGGGACTCGTGGTCGATGAGCTGGTGGGTGACGCTGCGGGGCAGCGGCACGGTGTTGAGGACCAGGACGGCTGTGGCGTTCCCGGTGAAGGCGGTGGCGAGGCTCTCGATCTGGGCGAGTTTGCGCTCGGCGGCCCGTACGAGGTCGTCGGCCTGCCAAGGTGTGCCCATCTCGTCGAGGAGGGTCTGTGGGTCGAGGATCCACAGGGCCAGGTCGACGTCGGCGGCGTGCAGGGCGCTCGCCGGGTCGCGCAGGTCGCGCAGGTAGGCGTCGAAGTCGCCGAGGCGGTCCTCGACGAGGACTCCGTGGCGGGCGAACTCGGCGGTCAGCGGGGCGCGTACGCCCCCGATCGTGGAGTGTCCGGTGAGGGCGACGACCGCGGTCTCGGTCTCCGGGCGGGCCGCGAGGACGGCCTGCCGGTCGAGCTGGAGGAGGAGATGGCCGGCCCGCCGGAAGTCGGTGTCCGCGCCGCCGGACACCATGGCGGCGAGGAGGGGGGCGACGGACGGGTAGTTCTCGGCGAGGGTGCCGGCGGCGCGCAGCGCTCGCAGTGATTCCAGTGGAGATGGTGGAGACTTCCGGGTTTCGCGATCCGCCGGACTGGATACCGTGGTCACTGATCTCTCCTCACGCCTGCCTCCGTTACCGGACCCCCCTTGGTACGGACTGATCGTCGGTGGCGGCGCTTGAGCCGGACTCGCACTGACCTCCAGCGCTCCGGCGGCCGGCCCGGGTTTCGTGCCCGCGTCCCCGTTCGGGCCCGTGCATTTCTCATGGATCGGCCTGTTCGGAGTTCATGGGAGGCCGGTGACCTGGGCACTGTCGCCCCGGCAGGCGGGCGGGCCAGACTCGGTACCACCATGAGAGCTGGCGAGTGGAGGGGTGAAGCTGCATGGACATCAAGGTCCTGGGGTCCTTCGAGGCATCGGAGAACGGGGTCGCGCTCCTGCCGACCGCGGGGAAGCCCCGCCAGATCCTCGCGCTGCTTGCCCTGCAGGCCGGCCAGATAGTCCCGGTGCCCACGCTCATGGAGGAGCTGTGGGATCTGGAGCCGCCGCGGAGCGCGCAGACCACGCTGCAGACGTACATCCTCCAGCTGCGCAAGCGGATCGAGGCGGCGCTGCCGCCGGACGGTCCGCGCCGCGCCAAGGACGTCCTCGCCACCCGGTACGGCGGCTACCTCCTGAACATCACGCCCGAGGAGGTCGACGTGCACGCCTTCGAGCGGCTCGCGGCCGCCGGGCGGCGGGCGCTCGATCTCGGCGACCGGGAGACGGGTTCGCGGTTGCTGCGGCAGTCGCTCGCGGTGTGGCGCGGCCGGGCGTTGGTCGACGTGTGCCACGGGCTGCGGCTCGGTGTGGAGGTGACCCGCCTCGAGGAGAGCCACCTGTGCGTCGTGGAATCCCGCGTCGAGGCCGATCTGGCGCTCGGCAGGCACCACGCGCTGCTGAGCGAGCTGGCGGTGCTGACCGCGCGCCATCCGATGCACGAGAACCTGTGCGCCCTGTACATGACGGCGCTCTACCGGTCCGGTCAGCAGTGGCGCGCCCTGGAGGCGTTCACGGCGCTCCGCGGCTGCCTCGTGGAGGAGTTGGGCGTGGACCCCTCGCCCCGGCTCCAGGAGCTCCAGCGCGCGATCCTCAGCTCCGACCCGCGGCTGACCCGCCTCACGTCCCGTATCGATCTGACGGTTTGATCTGCCCACCCGCGCGGAACCCCCGCACGTCCTAGGAGTCCCTCATGCTCTCGTCCCTCAAAGCCTTCAACATGCTGGTGATGTTCCTGCTGGAGCTCTCGGTGTACGCGGCGTCCATCCTGTGGGCGGTCAGCACGACCGACAAGTGGCCGCTGAAGGTGCTCCTCGGTATCGCCGCGCCGGCCACGCTGATCGCGGTGTGGGCGCTGTTCGGGTCGCCGAAGGCGACGTACCCGGTGCACGGCGGCGGCCGGGTGCTGCTCGAGGTGTTGTGGTTCGGAAGCGGCGCCGCCGCCCTGGCCGCCTCGGGGAGGCAGGGCTGGGCGGCGGCGTTCGCGGGGATCTTCCTGGTCAACGCGGGGCTGCGGTTCCTGTGGAAGCAGTGATCCGGCCCCGGTGACGGTGGTGCGGTGTCACCAGGCGGGCGACTCGAGGAACTCCAGGACCGCGACGGTCCACATGAAGCCGACGCCGACGCCCATGGTGATCAGCAGGTCGCCCGGATGCGGGTTCCTGGCCTCCGCCACGTGGTTCATGCCGATGATCTGGTCGCCGGCGCCCATGTGGCCGTAGTCCAGGCCCCAGTCGTACGTGGTGGTGGCCCGGTCCACGCCGAGCAGCGAGTGGAACGAGTACTGCACGATCGTCTCCGCGATGTTCGCGTGGACGAAGAAGCGGGCGTCGGACATCTTGGCGTCCGCGTCGTCGAGCGCCTCCTGGAGCACCTGGGAGGCGTTCTTCGTCATGAGCTGGATGGCACGGTCGTAGGCGCCCTCCTCCTTGAGGAGGTAGTCGGCCTTGCGGGTGTGCAGGTCGACGGGCTTGCCGTCGAGGAACGGGCCGTCCGTCCAGCCCTGCGTGCCGCGGTAGACGGGCTCCAGGGAGGAGTCCGTGTAGGTCGCGGTGGACCGCAGGCGGGCGAAGCCGCCCTGGTTGGAGAGGACGAGGGCGCCGGCGCCGTCGCCGTACGCCTGCTGGCTGTCGGAGCCCCAGCGGTCGAAGTACGGCAGCCGGAAGGCGTCGCCGGTGGTGACGAGCGCGGCGGCGGGCGCGCGGCGGCTCGCGAGGTGCGAGGCGGCGAGCTCCAGGCCCGCGAGGCCGCCGTTGGAGCCCTGCCGGATCTCGACGGCGAGGCCGGAGCCGCCGACCGTCTCGTGCTGGACGTAGTTGACGGGGGTCCAGAAGTCCTGGCCCTGGTGGCCCATGCAGCCGTGGAGGACGATGTCGTACTCCTCGTGGGGGCGGCCGGCCCGCTCCACCGCCTGGCGTGCGGCGTGGACGGCCTGAACCGGGCCGGGCTCGTCGGCGCGGGCCACGCGGACCGCGCGGAAGCCGTTGGACTCGGCCTCCTGGGCGTCGTAGCGGCCGGCGGCGACGGCCTCGGCGGCGGTCTCCACCTCCTCGGGAAGGTAGGCCCCGAGTCCGGCGACGTACAGGTTTTCCCAGCGCATGCGCGTTCTCCCTCTGTTCTCGTTCGGTGTGTGCGTGTGGTGTCGCCGAGCTGTGCGCGCTACGCGACCTGTACGTCGGCGCCGTCGTCCACGTCGTCCGTGAGGCAGGCCTCGATCTGGCCGACGACCTGGTCCGTCAGCGCCGGGAAGCCGGAGTCCAGGAAGTAGAAGTGGCCGCCGGGGAAGAACTTCTGGGCGAACCGCGCCCCGGTCTCGCGCCGCCACATGTGCATGGCGGAGGCCGGGGCCCAGGCGTCCTGGGTGCCGCCGAACACCGTCAGCGGCGAGCCGAGCGGTGAACGGCCGGGTGCCGGGCGGTAGTTGTCCACGGCCTTCAGGTCGGCGCGGACGGTCCGCAGGAACCGGTCGAGGAAGTCGGCGGCCTCGGTGACCCCTTCGGGCATGCCGCCGAGGTCCAGCATCACGTCGAGGAGCGCGGCGTCGTCGAGGGTGTGCAGGGGTACGGCTCCGACACCGGGGTGCAGGGGCGCGACGCGCCCCGACACCCCGGTCCACGCCGGGTACCGGCCGAGGGCCTCCAGGGCCCGGGCGGTCTCCAGGGCGACGACCGCGCCCATGCTGTGGCCGAACAGGGCGAAGGGCGCGTCGTCGTCCACCCACGGCAGGACGTCGGCGACGACGGTCTCCACCACCTCGGCCATGTCGTCCAGTTGGGGCTGCGCGGCCCGTCGGCCCCGCCCCGGCAGATCCAGCAGGAGCAGGTCCCAGTCGGCGGGAAGATGCCGGACGAAGGGGTAGTAGACGGCGGCCGAACCGCCCGCGTGGTGGAAGCCGATCAGCCGGACAGCCGGTCCGTCGACCGGGTGCGGCCGGAGGAACGGGCTTCTGCCGACGGTCACGTGTCCACCCCCATGGCGACGCAGACCTGGTCGCTGAGGTGGGCGAGGAGATCGGCGACCGGCATCTCCACCGGGCAGTCGAGGGTGGGCAGGTCCACCCCGTACTGCTGCTCGACGCTCTTGGTGAGGAGCATCGCGGTGAAGGAGTCGCCGCCGACGTCGCAGAACGGCACCTCGGGGTCGAGCGCGCAGTCCGCCTTGAGCACGGCGGCGAGCTCGGTGGTCAGATAGGCGCCGATCTCGGCCCGGTCGAGCGGTGCGGTACGGGTGGGGGTGACCACGACCGGCACGGGGTGCGCCGGCTCGGGGGCCGTCTCCTCGATCCAGAACCGCTTGCGCTGGAACGGGTAGGTCGGCGCGTCGACGAACACCGCGCCGGGCGCGCCGAGCCGGTCGAGCCGCAGGGGCGCGCCGCCCCGGTAGAGCGCGGCCAGCGCCTCGGTGAGGAGGCGTGGCGCGTCCTCAGGGGTGTCGCCCGTGAGCGGCAGGCTGTGCCCGCCGGCCGTGATCCGGGCGGTGCCCGGGGCGGCCGTGTCGTTTCCGGTCGCGAGGGTCGTCTTGACGCCGAGCAGCGTCAGGACGGCCTTCAGTCGGGCGGCGGGCGTGCCGTCCGTGCCGATCGCCTCGCCCAGCCCGGGGAAGTGGCGGGCCAGTTCGGCCAGTGTGCGGTCCAGGAGGCCGGTGTCGGTGCCGGTCTCCAGGACGACCCGGTCGGCGGTGCGTACGCCGTCGGCGGGCTGCCCGGCGGCGAGGGCGTCGGCGAGGGCGGCCGCGTCGGTGCCGACGACGGCGAGCCGGTGGCCGAAGTGGACGCGGCCGGCGCGCAGGGTGTGGCAGAGGGAGGCGGTGCCCGCGGCGTCGAGTCCCGTCAGGGCCTCCCCTACCCGCTCGGACAGTTCGGCGAGCGCCCGGGGGTCCTTGGCGGACAGGGTGAGCAGCTCCGGGTGGTGTGCCGGTACGTCGGCGGGGGCGGCGGGCGCCGGGTGGTACGAGGAGAGCACGGCGTGCGCGTTGGTCCCGGAGAGACCGAAGGCGCTGATGCCGGCGGTGCGGTCCTCGGGGGCGCCCGCCCACGGTGCCGCCTCGCGGGGCACGGTGAGCGCGATCCGGTCCCAGGGAATGAGCGGGTTGAGCCGGCCGTCGCCGGGCTGGGCGCCCGCCGGGACGGTCCCGTCGCCGAGCATGAGGACCAGCTTCAGGACGCCGGCGATGCCGGCGGCGGCCTCCAGGTGCCCGATCCGCGCCTTGACGCTGCCGAGCGCGACGGGGGCGGTCCGCTGCCCCGCGCCGGTGCCGAGGACGGCGTCCAGGGCGCCGACCTCGATGGGGTCACCGAGGGCGGTGCCGGTGCCGTGGGCCTCGATGTAGCCGACCGAGCCGGGGGCGACCCGGGCGTCGGCCAGGGCCGCGCGGATCACCTCCTGCTGGGCGGGGCCGCTGGGCACGGTGAAACCGGAGGAGGCCCCGTCGTGGTTGACGGCGCTGCCCCGGACGACGGCGAGGACCGGGTGGCCCTTCGCGAGGGCGTCGTCGAGCCGCATCAGGGCGACCATGCCGACGCCCTCGCCCCGGCCGTAGCCGTCGGCGTCGGCGAGGAAGCTCCGGGACCTGCCGCCGGGCGAGAGGGCCTCGCCCTGGCACAGGGAGACCATGAGGTCGGGGCCGAGGATCAGGTTGGCGCCGCCGGCGAGCGCGTAGTCGCACTCGCCGCCGCGCAGCGCCCGGACGGCCTGGTGGATGGCCACCAGCGAGGAGGAGCAGGCGGTGTCGACGCTGGTCGCCGGGCCGGAGAGGCCGAGCGCGTAGCTGATCCGGCCGGCGACGAAGCAGTGGCCGCCGCCGGTGGAGTGGTACGGGTCGATGCGGCTGTAGTCGCCGTCGTGGACGAACCTGCGGCCGTACTCCGAAGCCATGACGCCGACGAACACGCCCATCGGCAGCCGGTCCTGGCGGCGGGCGGCGATGCCGCCGCGCTCCAGCGCCTCCCAGGCCACTTCGAGCAGCAGGCGCTGCTGCGGGTCCATGGTCTCGGCCTCGCGCTGCGAGATCCCGAAGAACGCCGCGTCGAAGGAGGCGATGTCGTCGAGGAACCCGGCCCGGTCGACGTAGGAGTGGCCTTCCTTGCCGCGCTCCGGGTGGTAGACGGACCGCAGGCCGGTGCGGTCCTCGGGGATCGGGCCGAGGGCCCGGGTGTCGGGGTCGGGGGCGTACAGGAACGTCCGGTACGCGTCGGGGGTGTCGATCCCGCCGGGCAGCCGCATCGCGGTGCCGACCACGGCCACGGGGGCGTGGGTACGGGCCTCCAGCTCGGCCACCCGGTCCTTGAGGCGGCGGGACAGCTTCAGCTGGTCCTGGATCACCTGTCGCAGTGCCGCGGTGTCGGGGACGGTCGCCATCACTGTGCTCCTGCGGTCGTGTGTGTCGCCGTGGTCGTTCGCGCGGTTATCGGGGTCGGTATCGCCTTCATCGCCTGCTCACCGCTCCTGGGAGAGGTCGTCGTGGACGGCCTGGAGCAGATCGTCGAGGGAGAGCTCGTCGAGCTCCTCGGACGACGGCCCGGCCTGCGGGGTGTCGGCGGTGCTGGGCACCAGGGCGGACACCGGCGTCGGTGCCGGTGCGGGGGTGGTGGCGAGGGCGGCCGGCGAGGCGGCGTCCTCGGCCAGGAGGAACTCGCTCATCGACAGGACGCTCGGGTGGTCGATGGCGACGGTGGCCGGCAGGTCCTTGCCCATGGCGTGGGCGAGGGCGGCCCGCAGGTCGATCGCCATGATCGAGTCGAGGCCGAGTTCGTTGAAGCCCTCCGCGTCGGCGGAGCCGTCGGCGGGGAGTCCGTCGTCGGAGCCGAGCATCCGCGCGACGAGCGAGCGGACGGCGGCGCGCAGGACGTGCTCGCGCTCCTCCTCGTCGGTGCCGTGCAGCCGCTCGGTGATCCAGCCGGCCGGTTCGGTGTCCGCGGTCTCGGCGCGTTCGGCGGCCGGGGCGGGGCCGGTGAGTTCGGCGACGAGGGCGGCGCGGGCGTGGCCCGCGTTCTGCTCGGCGTACCGGGCGGGGTCGAGGCCGACGACGACGAGCCGGGCCAGGGGCGCGTCGGTGGCGAGGGCGAGCGGGCCGGCCGCGTCGGCGTCGGACAGGGCCCGGATGCCGAGCCGTCCCGCGGCGCGTTCGACGGCCGCGGCGGCCGCCATGCCGCCCTTCGCCTCCGGGACCCAGGGGCCCCAGTTGACGCTGACGGCGGGGATGCCGGTGGCGCGGAGCCGTTCGGCGAGGCCGTCCAGGTAGCCGTTGGCCGCGGCGTAGTTGGCCTGTCCGGCGGCGCCGAGCACGGCCGAGACCGAGGAGAACAGCACCAGGGCCCACGGGTCGTGGCCGGTGATCGCCTCGGCGAGGACGTCCGCGCCGCGTGCCTTGGCGTGGAAGACCTTGTCGTACGAGGCGTCGGTGAGCGAGCCGAAGGCCGCGTCGGCGTTGACGCCGGCCAGGTGGTAGACGGTGCCGAGCGGTCCGTCGGCGGTGGCGGCCGCGACGGCGGCGGCCACGTCGGCGGCGTCGGTGACGTCGCCGCGGACGACGGTGACGCGGACGCCGGAGGCGCGCAGTCCGTCGATGACGCCCTGTTCGGTGTCGCCGGGCGCGGACCTGGCCATCAGGGTGAGGCGGTCGCCGCCGCGGGCGGCGTGGGCGGTGGCGACGGCGAGGCCGAGGGCCCCGAGTCCGCCGGTGACGAGGGCGCCGCCGGCGGGGCGGTCACCGTCGGCTTCGGCGGCGACCTTGACGAGCCGGGCGGCCCGTACGCCGTCGTCGGTCAGCGCGAGGCGGGTCTCCCCGGGCAGCGCGCCGATCAGCTCGGCGAGGGGCCGGGCCGAGTGGGCGGCGTCGAGCCGGACCCGGGTGAGGCGCCGGTCGGCCTGCTCGGCCTCCAGGGCGGTCGCCATGCCGAAGAGGGCCTCGCGGAGCGGGGCGCGTCCGGCGGAGCCGTCGACGGCCAGGACGTACGGCAGGGTCTGCGGGAGGGTCCGCAGGCCGGCGGCGAGGGTCTGGGCCGCGTGCAGGGCGTCGCCCGCGTCGCCGGTGCCGGGGCCCTGGGCGGGGGCGGCCCAGCGGGCGTCGACGACGAGGTCGGCGTCGGGGTGGGCGGGCAGGTCGCCGGTGTGGACGGCGGCCCGGTGTCCGGCGGCGGTCAGCGCGGCGACGAGCTCGGGGACTCCGGCCGCGGAGGCGTCGGCCGCGAGGACCAGGACGCCGAGCGTCCCGCCGGCCGCCGGGGTCTCGGGGAGCGGCGCCCAGTCCAGGGTGTGGACGAGGCCGTCGCCGCGGAGGCTGGCCTCCAGGACGGCCCGGGAGGCGTGCCGGATGCGGAACTCGTCGGCGGTGAAGACGCTGTGCTCGGCGCCGGTGGCCGTGTCCCTGGCGTACAGGTGGAGGTCGGCGGTCTCGACGCGCAGCCGGTCGTTCGGCAGGGGCTCGGCGCGCAGGACGCGCACCCGGCCCCACAGCTCGCCGCCCTCGGCGAGCGGACGGCCGTGGAAGGAGAGCTCCTTCGCGGCGAACGGGATGGCGAGCGAGGGCGCCTCGACGGCTCCGTCGTCGACGAGGAAGACGGCGATGCTCTGGAAGCAGGAGTCGATCAGGCCCGGGTACAGCTCGTATCCGGCCGGGTCGTCGGGCAGTTCGGGCATCGTGTAGCGGACGAGGGCCTCGTCGCCCCGGATCCACACCTCGTCGATCCACTGGAAGGACGGGCCGAGGGTGTAGCCGAGCTCCCGGAAGTAGTCGTAGAACTCGGTCCGGGTCAGGTGCCGGTCGCTGGAGTCGATGAACGCGGTACGGCTCTCGGCGGGCGGGCGGTGGGCGTCCGGGCGGTTCGAGTACCGGCCGCCGATGTGCTTCTGCCAGACGCCGCGCTCGGGGTCGAGGAGGCTCTGTACGGAGAGTTCGGCGGCGCCGTCGGCGGTGGGCCGGTCGACGACGATCTGCGCCTCGTACTCCTCGCCGTCCTTGATGACCAGGGCCCGCGGGCAGATCAGGTCGCGGACGACGACGGGGCTGCCGTCGTGGCCGAGGGCGGAGAGGACCGTGGCGAGGTGGGACGCGGCCGGGGTGACGACCGTGCCGTAGAGGCGGTGGTCGGTGAGGTACGCGGGGAAGCCGGAGCTGCGCTCGAAGGAGAAGGCGCGGCCGGCGAGGCCGGGCGAGCGGAGTTCGGCGCCCCAGTGGCGTCCCGCGCCGGCCCGGAGAGCCGGGGAGGCCGAGGAGGCCGAGGACGTCGCGGAGTGGGTGCCGGTTCCGGTGCCCGCCGTGGTCCAGTACGACGTGTCCGCGAACGGGTAGCGGGGGGCGGCGGACCGGTCGGTGCGGGTCCCGGTGATCTTCGTCCAGTCGAGGCTTTGGCCGCGCTCGTAGAGCGTCTTGGCGGCGCCCAGCAGGACGGCGCGGTCCTGGCCGCCGCGGCGCAGCGAGGGCGTGGAGCCGCCGTCGGGAGTGAGTCCGGCGGCCCGGACCAGGTTGACGAGCGTACGGTCGGGGCCGACCTCCAGGAGCACGTCCACGTCGAGGGAGCTCAGCGCGCGGGCGCCTTCGACGAACCGGACGGGCCGGCGGATGTGGTCGGCGAAGTAGGCGGGGGTGAAGGTGTCGGGACCGGCCTCGGTGCCGGTGACGTTGGCGATGACGGGGAGCTTCGGCGCGCCGAACTCCAGCCCCGCGAGGGCCTGTCGGAACTCGTCGAGGACCGGGTCCATCAGCCGGGAGTGGAAGGCGTGCGAGACGGTCAGCGGCCTGCACCGTACGCCCTGGTTGCGGAGGCGCTCGGCGAGCGCGTCGAGCCGGTCGGAGGGGCCGGCCACGACGACGGACTGCGGTCCGTTGACGGCGGCGACGTCGACTCCGGCCTCGGCGGCCCAGGCGGCCACGGTCTCCGCGTCCTCCGGGACGGACAGCATCCCGCCGGGCTGGGTGGACTGCATGAGCCGGGCGCGGTGGGCGATCAGCGTCATGCCGTCGTCGAGGCTCATCACCCCGGCGTGGACGGCCGCGGCGATCTCGCCGACGCTGTGGCCCATGACGGCCACGGCGCGCACGCCCCAGGACTCCCAGAGCGCGGCGAGCGCCAGCTCCAGGGCGACGAGGGCGGGCTGGGTGATCCGGGTCTGGTTGACGACGTTCGGGTCGTCGCCGTAGAAGACGAGGTTGAGGAGCGAGTCGCCGAGGTGCGGGGCGAGGGCCCGGTCGCAGGCGTCGAAGACCGCGCTGAACACCGGCTCCGTCTCGTACAGTTCGCGTCCCATGCCGAAGTACTGGGCGCCCTGGCCGGAGAAGAGGAACGCCACCCTGGGCGCCTTGACCGGCCCGGCGGCCGGGGTCGCCGAGGCGAGCGCGGCGAGCAGCTGCTCGCGGTCGCGGCCGAACACGGCGCGGCGCACCGGGAGATGGGCCCTGCCCGCGCCGGCCGTGGCGGTGAGCTGGGCGAGTGCCTCCTCGGGCGTCTCCTCCAGGGTCCGCCGCCACTGCTCGGTGAGCCGGTCGAGGCCGGCCGCGTCGGGGGCGGAGAGGGGCAGGAGGAGTCCGTCGGCGGAGTCGCGCGGCGGTTCCACCGTCTCCACGGCGGGTGCCTCGCCGAGGACGACATGGGCGTTCGTACCGGAGAAGCCGAAGCCGGAGACGCCGGCGAGGCGCGGGACGTCGCTGCGGGCCCAGGTGGCGCGGGAGTCGACGACGCGGACGTTCATGTCGCGCCAGGACACGTGCGGGTTGGGGTTCTCGAAGTGCAGGTCGCCGGGGATGCGGCCGTTGCGCAGGGCGAGGACCGTCTTGAAGACGGAGGCCATGCCGGACGCGGACTCGCAGTGGCCGATGTTGCTCTTCACCGAGCCGATGAGCAGCGGCTCGCCGGGGCGGCGGCCGGGACCGAACACGTCCCAGGCGGCTTCGAGTTCGATCGGGTCGCCGAGCGAGGTGCCGGTGCCGTGCGCCTCCAGGTAGCCGATCTCGGCGCCTTCGACGCCCGCGTCGGCGAGCGCGGCCCGGATGACCTGGCGCTGCGCGGTGCCGTTGGGGGCGGTGAAGCCGGAGGAGGCCCCGTCCTGGTTGACGGCGCTGCCGTGGATGACGGCGAGGACCTGCTCGCCGTCGCGCAGGGCGTCGGAGAGGCGGCGCAGGACGAGGACTCCGCAGCCCTCGGCGCGGACGAAGCCGTCGGCGGAGGCGTCGAAGGTCTTGCAGCGTCCGTCGGGGGCGAGCATGTGAGCGCGGCTGACGGCGACCGAGCAGGAGGGTGCGGCGATGACGTTGACGCCGCCGGTGAGGGCCCGGTCGGTCTCGCCGGAGCGCAGGGAGCGGACCGCGAGGTGCAGGGCGACGAGGGAGGACGAGCAGGCGGTGTCGACGGCGAGGGCGGGGCCCTGGGCGCCGAGGTAGTAGGAGAGGCGGCCGGCGGCGGCGTTCAGCGCGGTGCCGGTCGCGAAGTAGGCGTCGAGGGGTTCGAGGCCGCCGCTCTCCAGGACGCGGGCGTAGTCGGAGTTGGAGATGCCGACGAAGACTCCGGTGCGGCTGCCGGCGAGGGACTTCGGGTCGGTGCCCGCGTCCTCCAGGGCGTGCCAGGCGGCTTCGAGGAGGAGGCGCTGCTGCGGGTCGAGGCTCTCGGCCTCGCGGGCCGGGATGTCGAAGAACGCGGCGTCGAAGCGGCGGATGTCGCGGAGGAAGCCGCCCTGGTCGGTGGAGATGGAGCCGGGGCGGGCACCGGCCGGGTCGTGGAGGGTGCCGGTGTCCCAGCGGTCGGCGGGGACGGGTCCGACGCCGTCGCGGCCCTCGTCGAGCAGGGACCAGAACTCCTCGACGGAGTCGGCGCCGGGGAAGCGGCCGGCCATGCCGACGATGGCGATGGGTTCCTGGTCGGTGGGCTCGGCTTCGACGGCCTGGGTGACCGCCGGGGCCGGTACGGGGCGGGCCGCCGGGGTCTTGCGCGGTGCGGGGGCCGTGGCGCGGCCGTCGAGGCGGCCGGTCAGTTCTGCGGAGAGCCGCTCGACGGTCGGGTGGCCGAAGACGTCGCCGATGCCGACGTCGACGCCGAGGGTCTCGGTGAGGGCTGCGGCCGCGTCCACGGCCATGATCGAGTCGAGGCCGAGGTCGAGGAAGCCGGTGGTCTCGGACAGGGCCGCGGGGTCGTCGTGGCCGAGGATCCCGGCGAGGACCTCGCGGGTGCGCCGGGTGACGAGGGTGGGGCGGCGGTGCTCGGGGGCCTCGGCGAGCTCCCGGGCGAAGGCGGTGGCCGGGGACTCGGCGGGGGTCGGGGACGGGGCGCCGGTGGCCGTGTCCGCCCCGGTGAGGCCGTCGAACAGGGGCCGGGCTCGTACGGAGTTCATGACCGTGCGGAAGCGCTCGGCGTCCAGGCGGCAGGCGACCGTGTGCGCGCCCGTGCCGTTTCCGGCGAGTCCGGCGAAGCCCTCGGCGGGGGCGACGGGGCTGACGCCCATCCGGGCGAGGAGCGCGCGGGCCTCGGGGCTCGCCATGCCGTCGAGGTCCCAGGGTCCGAAGGCGACGCTGGTCGCCGGGGTGCCCTCGGCGGCGCAGAGCGCGGCGATCGCGTCGAGGCCGCCGTTGGCCGCGGCGTAGGCGCCGTAGCCGTCGGTGCCCCAGACCGCCGAGACGGAGGAGAGGTGGACGAGGAAGTCGAGGGGCCAGTCGGCGGCGAGCAGGCGCAGCCAGGCGGCGCCGGTGAACTTGCCGGCGAGGGCGGCGGCGAAGGTGTCCGCGTCGGCCTCGGCGAGCGGCAGCCGGTCGATGCTCCCGGCGGCGTGCACCACGCCGCGTACGGGCGGCATGCCGTCGAGGACCGCGAGGGCCTCGGTGAGGCGGGCGGCGTCGCCGGTGTCGGCGGAGGCGTACGCCACCTGGACTCCGGCGGACGCGAGCTCGGCCAGCAACTGGCGGGCTTCTTCCGGTAGTTCGTCCTGCGGCCGGCGGCCGAGGAGGACGAGGTGCCGGGCGCCGCGGGCGGCGAGGTCGCGGACGAGTCCGGTGCCGATGGCGCCGAGTCCGCCGGTCAGGAGGTACGTGGCGTCGGGGCGGACGGGCAGCGGGCGCAGCGGCTCGGCGGCGGGCCGCAGCCGCGCGGTGTGGGCGGCGCCGGCACGAACGGCGATCAGGTCCTCGGCGGAGCCGTCGGCGAGCGCCGTGACGGCTGCCGTGGCGTCGGCGGCAGTCGGGTCCGCCGGGAGGTCGATGATCCCGCCCCACGTGTCGGGGAACTCCAGGGCCAGGACCGGCGCGAGGCCGTGCAGGACGCCGTGGTCGGCGGCGGCGACCGGGTCGGAGCCGGTCACCTGGCGGACGCCCGCGGTCACGAGGTGGACCCGGCCGGTGCCGGCGGGGAGGGCGCGGACGGCGGTGGTCGCGGCGGCGCAGAGGGCCGCGGCGTGCGCGGTGGGCGCGGTGGCGTCGAGTGCGTCGGGCAGCGGGGCGGCGGCGAGCGCGAGGAGCAGGTCGCCGGAGAGCTCGCCCCCTCGCACCTGGGCCCACTCCTCCGTGGTGGCGGGGAGCGTGTCGAGGACGGTGACGGTACGGCCCGCGGTGCGGGCCGCGTCGGCGAGGAGGGCGACGGCGGCACTGTCGTCCCCGGCCACGACCAGCGGGGTGTCGGGGGTGGTCGCGGCCGGGGTGTACGGGATCCACTCGACGGCGAGCGCGGGAAGGGGTTCCGCGGCGGGGGCCTCTGCCGAAACGGTCGCCGGGGCGGCGGTCTCCGGCGCGTACCGGACCCGCTCCCACGGGTAGGCCGGCAGGTCGGCGACCCGGCGCGGGAGCGCGACCGCACCGGTGGCGGAGGTATCCGGCGACGCCGTGCCGTCGAGCCGTACGGCCTCCGAGGCCGTGCCGTCGGCGAGGGCGCGCAGGGCGGTCGCGGCGGCGGCCGGGTCCCCGGCGGTGATCCCGGCGCGGACGGCGTGGCGGGCGCGGCCCTCGGTGACGGTGTACGCGAACGCCGGGTAGGCGTCCTCCGGCAGCTCGGCGACGAGGTCGGCGAGCCGGCCGGCCCAGGCGCGCAGGGCGTCCTCGCTGCGGGCGGTGATCTCGAAGCCGGTGACGGGGGCGGTCGGCGCGGGCCGCTCGGCGAGCTCGTCGGCGGTGAGCGGGCCGAGGACCACGTGGGCGTTGGTGCCGCTCATGCCGAAGGAGCTGATGCCGAGGCAGTCGCCCGCGCCGTCCGCGCCGGTCCACGGGGTCTCGGCGCGCGGGAACTCGATGCCGGTGTCCGCGATGTCGATGCGGGGGTTCAGGGTGTCCAGGTGGACGACGGGCGGGACCGCGCGCCGCTTGACGGACGCGACGCCCCTGATGAGTCCGGCGATGCCGGAGGCGGCCTCCAGGTGGCCGATGCTCGTCTTGACGGAGCCGATGCGCAGCGGGGCGCCGCCGTCGCGGCGGCCGAGCGCCTCGACGATCGCCTCGACCTCGATCGGGTCGCCGAGCGCGGTGCCGGTGCCGTGGGCCTCCAGGGCGCCGATCGCGGCGGGCGTCAGGCCCGCGTCGTCGAGCGCGGCCTTGATGAGGTTGATCTGGGCGCGGACGTTGGGGGCGGTGAAGCCGGAGGAGCGGCCGTCCTGGTTGACGGCGCTGCCGCGGATCACGGCGTGCACCCGGTCGCCGTCGCGCAGCGCCTCGGAGAGCCGCTTGAGGACGACGACCCCGCAGCCCTCGCCGCGGGTGAAGCCGTTGGCGCGGGCGTCGAAGGTCTTGCAGAGACCGTCCGGGGAGAGGGAGTTGGTCTGCTGGATGAGGCGGGTGGAGCGGGGCGACAGGATCAGGTTGACGCCGGCGGCGATGGCGACGTCGCACTCGTCGCGGCGCAGCGCCTGCCCCGCCAGGTGGACGGCGGTGAGCGAGGACGAGCAGGCGGTGTCGACGGCGACGGCCGGGCCCATCAGGCCCATGGTGTAGGCGATGCGGCCGGCGGCGAAGCAGTGGCCGTTGCCGGTGAGCCAGTAGGCGTCCTCCTGGCCGGCGGGCTGCCAGTCGCGGTAGTCCTGGCCGGTGACGCCGACGTACAGGCCGGTCCGGAGGCCGGAGAGGTACTCCGGTGCGAAGGCCGCGTCCTCCAGGGCCTCCCAGGCCACTTCGAGGAGCAGGCGGTGCTGGGGGTCGAGGCTGCGGGCCTCGCGGGGGCTGATGCCGAAGAATCCGGCGTCGAACTCCAGGACCTCGTCGAGGTAGCCGCCCCGGCGCGGGAGGGTGTCCCACTCCGCGGCGAACGGGCCCTTGCGGTGCTCGGGCATCGGGGCGACCAGGTCGCGGCCCTCGGACAGGGCGTCCCAGTAGCCGTCGAGGTCGACGATGCCGCCGGGCAGGCGGAGTCCGACGCCGACGACGGCGAGCGGTCCGCTCTGCCCGGAACGGGCCTCTTCGAGTTCTCCGCGCAGCTTCTTGATGGTGTCCATCGCGCGGCTGAGCGGGGTGGTGGTGCTTCGCCCGGCACCGGTCTTCCGGTCTGCCGATTCCTCATGGGTCGGTTGCGTCGTCACAAGAAGGTCCCTCGCGGTCGGCATGTCGTACTGACTGGTTTCAAGGAGCCGGGCGGAGCTCCACTCGTCCTCGGGGCTCTACGGGTGGGCCTCGTCGGTTCCGCCGAGACGTCCGGTGAGCATTCCCGCGAGGGCCGCCGTGGTGCCGTAGGTCCACAGCAGCGTGGGCGACAGCTTCATCCCGAAGGCCATTTCGAGGCGGTTGCGCAGCTCCAGGCTCATCAGTGAGTCCAACCCAAGTGACTTGAAAGGAGCTTCACGGTCGATGGAGCCCGCCTCGAGCCGCAGTACACGGCCCGCGAGTTCACGGATCTTGCCCTCGACGAGGACGGGTCGCTCCGTGTCGGTGGACCCGCGCAGCCGGCCGAGGAACTCCTCGGCGCCGCCGCCGGCACCGGTGGCACCGTCCTTGGCGAGCTCGGCGATGGCACGCCAGCTGGGCTGTGCGGCCGTCTCCGGGTACGCGTCGAACCAGTGCCGGGCGTCCAGCGGGACGTACGACACGACCTGTCCTGGGGCGTCCAGGAGGTGGAACAGCGCCTGCCAGCCCTCGGCGGCGGTGAAGCCGGTCATGCCGTGGTCGGCGAGGCGTTCGCCGCGGATGGCCTCGTCGGCGGCGAGGCCGATGTCGGCGAACGGGCCCCATTGGACGGCGAGCGCGGGCCTGCCGCGGTGCCGTCTGGCCTGGGCGAGGGCGTCCATGTAGACGTTGCCGGCCGCGTATCCGGCCTGTCCGGGGTTGCCGACGAGGCCGGCGACCGAGGAGAAGAGCACGAACAGGTCGAGCGGATCGTCCTCGGTGAGGGCGTCGAGATGCCGGGCGCCGTCCACCTTGGGGGCGAGGACCGTGTCGAGCTGCGCGCCGGTGAGGTTGGCGAGGACCGCGTCGTCGAGGACACCGGCGGCGTGGAACACACCTCGTAGCGGCGGGAGTTCGGCCCGTACGCGGTCGAGGACGGCGGCGAGCCCTTCCCGGTCGGCGACGTCCACCGGGAAGGTGGTGACGGTGGCGCCGCGCTCCCGCAGCGCCCCGATACGGGCCAGGGCCGCGTCGCCGGGCGCGGAGCGCCCGAGGAGCACGAGGCTGCGGGCGCCGTGGTCCACGAGGTGTTCGGCCAGGGAGAGGCCGAGCGCGCCGAGACCGCCGCTGAGGAGGTAGCTCGCGTCGGGGCGCAGCCGCCCGTCGGGAAGCGGCTCCGGTACGACGGCGGTGACCTGCCCCGGGTCGGTGAGGACCAGCTTGCCGGTGTGCTCGCCGCGCGCCATGGTGCGGAGCACCTCGGCGGCCTTGTCGAAGGCGTACGGGGTGACGGGCAGCGGCGGCAGGGTGCCGTCGGTGACCTTCTGCCACACGGCGTCCAGGAGCCGGGCGAAGCGCTCCGGGCGGCGGGTGATGAGCCCGGCGACGTCGACGGCGGCGAAGCTGATGCCCTTGGCGAAGTCGCGGAGGCTGATGGTGCGGGAGGCGTAGATGTCCCGCTTGCCGACCTCGACGAAGCGGCCGTCCTCGGCGAGGGCGGCGAGACCGAGGTCGATCGCGGCGCCCGACAGCGAGTTGAGGACGACGTCCACGCCCCGGCCGCCGGTGACCCAGGCGACGTCCTCGGCCCAGGACAGGTCCCGGGAGTCGAAGACGTGGTCGATGCCGAGGGCCCGGAGCCCGGCCCGCTTGGACTCGGTGCCCGCGGTGGCGATGACGGTGGCGCCGAGGGCCTTCGCGACGCCGACCGCGGCGAGGCCGAGGCCGCCGGCCGCCGAGTGGATCAGTACGGTCTCGCCGGCCTCCAGACCGGCCTGCTCGGCGAGCGCGTACCAGGCGGTGGCGGTGACGAGCGGGAGTCCGGCCGCCTCGGCGTCGGTCAGGGCCGCGGGGACGGGCCTGACGTGTCCGGCGGGGACGGTCAGGTGGGAGGCGACGGCGCCGAAGCCGCAGGCGACGACCCGGTCGCCGACGGCGAGGCCGGTGACGCCGGGGCCGACGGCGGCGACCACGCCGGCGCATTCGCCGCCGATGAGGCCCGCTCCGGCGGAGGTGTCGGGGTAGGTGCCCATCGCCTTCATCACGTCGATGAAGTTGAGGGCGGCGGCGGTGACCTCGACCTCGACCTGTCCGGCGGCGGGCGCCGTCCTCGTGTACGGGCGGAAGGCGAGGCCCTCCCAGAGGCCGGTGCCGTCGGGGCTCAGCCGGAACGGCTGGGCGGGTCCTGCCCAGGGGGCGGTGACGGCTTCCTCCTGCTCCTCGCCGCGTACCACCCGGCCGACGTGGCGGTCGGTGCCGCGCAGGACGACCTGGTCCTCCGCGTCGGCGACGAGCAGCTGCCGGGCGCACTCCCCGGCCCAGTCGTCGGCGGTGGTGCGGACGTCGAGGAGGGTGGCGGCGAGTTCGGGGTGCTCGCGGCGCAGGACGCGGCCGAAGCCCCAGTAGAGGGCGGCCCCCGGGTCGGGTGCCGTGTCCTCCGGTACGGACTGGGCGCCGTCGGTGACGACGAACGTCCGGGGCGGCACGGGCAGCGCGGTGACGGCCTTGACCGTCGCCGCGAGGGTGAGCAGCCCGGCGCGCTGGGCGTCCAGGCCCCGATCGGCGCCGGGTGCGAGGAAGACGAGGCCGGTGGCGCGGTCGCCGCCGCTGTCGCTGTCGCGCAGGGCGGCGGCAAGGCCATCGGCATCGGCGGCACCGGCCTTCAGGATGTCCACGCTGGCGCCCGCGGCGGTGAGCGCGGCCGCGAGCGGGCCGCCTCCGCCCGAGGCGTCGCAGACGACCCAGTGCCCGGGGGCGCGGTCGGCGGCGCCGGGCGCCGCGGTGGCCTCCTCGGCGGGCCGGAAGGCGAAGCGGTGCAGGCGGGCCGGGTCGACGCCCTCGGCGGTGGCCGTCTCGATGGTCTGGAAGGCGAGGCCGGCCATCCGGAGCAGCGGCCGCGCGTCCTCGTCGTAGCAGACCAGGTCGAAGGTGTCGTCGTCGTTGCGGACGGCGTGCGCCAGGAGCACGGAGACCTGGGCGTCGCTCGGCAGGGCGTAGTCGACGCGCCGGACGGCGGTGGGGACGACGGTGGCGTCGCCGGGCAGCAGGGCCAGGGTGACCTGGAGCGCCGCGTCCCACAGAGCGGGGTGCAGCTCGCCCGGGCGGACCCCGGCGAGGCAGCGGTCCGGCAGCCGTACCTCGGCGAGCGCCTCGCGCTCGGCGACGCTCAGCGTGCGCAGGCCCTGGAACGCGGGCCCGTAGTTGAGGCCCCGCTCGCCGCAGGACGCGTAGAAGGCGTCCGGCTCGACGTCCCGGGCGTCCGCCGGCGTGCCGGGGAAGGCGGGCAGGTCGGGGGCGGTGTCGCCGCCGACGCGGGCGGTGGCGTGCCGGGTCCAGCCGTCGGCGCCGGGGGCGAGCGAGCTGAGGGTGAAGCCCGCGGACGCGGCCCCGTCCTCGCGCCAGACGGCGCCGAGACGGACCGGCTCGTCGGTGAGGGTGAGGTCGCTGCGGAACCGGACGGTGTGCAGGGCGCCGGGGTTCTCGCCGGTACGGGCACGGGCGGCGGCGACGGCGAGCGCCAGCATGGCGGCGCCGGGCAGCACGACGGCGTCGTACACCTGGTGGTCGCGCAGCCAGGGCAGGTCGTTCAGGGACAGCTCGGTGCGGCCCTCGTGGACGTCCTGCTCGGTGGTGGCCGGCGCGAACTCGAAGGCGAGCCCGCCGGGTCCCGCGGTACGGCGCACGGCGTCCGGCAGCCAGAAGCGGGAGCGCTGCCAGGGGTAGGCGGGCACGGAGGCGCCCGGCCGGGCGGGCAGCCCGCCGAAGGGGGCCAGGCCCTGGACGTACGCGCGGGCGAGGGCCTGCGTGAAGTCGCCGAGGGAGCCCTCCTGGCGGCGGAGGCTGCCGAGGACGGCGACCGGCTCCTGCCGGGTGGCGGCGAGCTGCTCGACGGCCGGGGAGAGCACCGGGTGGGGGCTGATCTCGACGACGTGGGTGACGCCGGCGTCGAGGAGCTTGCCCATGGCGTCCGCGAAGAGCACCGGCTGCCGCAGGTTGGCCGCCCAGTACGCGGGGTCGAGGGAGTCGCCGTCGAGCTCGCGGCCGACGACGGTCGACATCAGGGGGACGGCGCCGCGCCGGGGGCGGATCGGCGCGAGGACCTCCACCAGCTCGTCGGTGAGCTCGTCCATGTGGTGGCTGTGCGAGGCGTAGTCCACGTTGACCAGGCGGCAGAAGGTGCCGTCGGCCTCCAGGAGTTCGCGGAGCATGAGGACGGAGTCGGTGTCGCCGGAGAGCACGCAGGACGAGGGTCCGTTGTTGACGGCGAGCGAGACGGTGTCCTCGAAGCCGTCGAGCGCCTTGAGGGCGCCCTCGACGTCGAGATCGACGGCGAGCATCCGGCCGCGTCCCGCGGTGCGCTTGGCGAGCGCGCTGCGCACGGCGATGATCCGCGCCCCGTCCTCGTACGACAGGTGGCCCGCGATGGTGGCGGCGGTCACCTCGCCCTGGCTGTGGCCGACGACGACGTCGGGTTCGACGCCGGCGGCCCGCCACAGCTCGGCGATGCCGATGGACATGGCCCAGAGGGTGGGCTGCACCTGGTCGTTGTGGTCGAGCCACGCGTCGCCCGCGGTGCCGGAGAGGACGGCCTCCAGGTCCCAGGAGATGTGCGGGCGCAGGGCCTCCGCGCAGCGCCGTACGGTCGCGGCGAAGACCGGCGACCGCGCGTACAGGTCCTGGCCCATGCCGGCCCACTGGGAGCCCTGGCCGGGCAGGACGAAGGCGATCTTGCCGCGTTCCCTGGCGCGCCCGGTGAAGGTGCCGGGCAGCTCGGCCTCCGGCTCCTCGGTGAACTTCCGGAGCCTGTCGAGGAGTTCGCCGGCGTCCTCGGCGACGACGGCCGTACGGGCGGCGAAGTGGTCGCGCTCCCGGCCGAGGGTCGCGGCGAGGCGGACGACCTCGGGCGTGGTGATGTCCTCGTGCAGGACGTCGAGGAGGTCGGCGGCGCGCTGCCGCAGGGCCGCGTCGCTGTGTCCGGTCAGGGGCAGGAGAAGCGGGCCGGGGGTGACGGCGGCCGGGGCCTCCTGGGCCGGGGGTGTGCGGAGCACCACGTGGGCGTTCGTGCCGCCCCAGCCGAAGGAGTTGACGCCGGCGAACCACGTGCCGTCGGCAGGGAGTTCGACGGGCTCGCCGGCGACCGAGAGGTTCAGCTCGCCGAACGGGATGTTCGGGTTGAGCTCCTCGACGTGGAGGCTGCGCGGGATCGTGCGGTGCTTGAGGGCGAGGACGGCCTTGACGATGCCCGCGAGCCCGGCCGCCGCCTCCAGGTGGCCGATGTTCGACTTGGCCGAGCCGATGAGGAGGGGGCCGGCCTCGGCGCTGCGCGCGGTGCCGAGCGCGGTGCCGAGGGCCTCGGCCTCGATCGGGTCGCCGCGCAGGGTGCCGGTGCCGTGCGCCTCGACGTAGCGGAGGCGGTCGGGGTGGACGCCGGCTTCGGCGTAGACCCGGCGGAGGAGTTCGGTCTGGGCCTCGACGTTCGGGGAGACGAGGCTGTGGCCGCCGCCGTCGTTGTTGACGGCGCTGTTGACGATGACGCCGTGGATGCGGTCGCCGTCCGCGAGGGCCGTGTCGAGCCGCTTGAGGTAGAGGCTGATGGCGCCCTCGCCGCGGACGAAGCCGTTGGCCTGGGCGGAGAACGCCCGGCAGTGGCCGTCCGGCGACAGGCCGCCGAAGTGGGTGAGGCCGATGGAGTTGTCGGGCATCAGGATCAGGTTGACGCCGCCGACGAAGGCGCCTTCGAGGTCGCCGGAGCGCAGGGCGGCGACGGCGAGGTCCAGGGCGACGAGGCCGGAGGAGCAGCCCGTCTGGACGACGAGGCTGGGGCCGCTCAGGCCGAGGAAGTACGACAGGCGGGCGGCGACGATGTCGAGGCCGTTGCCGACGGCGCTGTGCTGGGTCGTCTGGACCCCGCGCTCCTTGCGGGCCAGCTCGTAGTCGTGCCAGAGGGCGCCGACGTACACGCCGGTACGGGTGCCGCGGACGCGGGAGGCGGGGATGCCCGCGTCCTCCAGGGTCTGCCAGCCGACCTCCAGCATGAGGCGCTGCTGCGGGTCGAGCTCCTCGGCCTCGCGGGGGGATATGCCGAAGAAGCCGGGGTCGAACTGGTCGACGCCGTCGACGAGTCCGGCGATGCCGGGGATCTTCTTGACGGGGTCGAGCTGGACCGAGGTGTCCCAGCGCTCGGGCGGTACGGGGCGTACCGCCTCCTCCCCCGCCATCAGGAGCTGCCAGTAGCGGTCGACGTCGGGGGCGCCGGGGAACCGGCCGGCCATGCCGACGATCGCGATGAGCCGCTCCGGGTCGTCGTGCCCGTCGGCGTGTCCGTCGGCGCTGATGTCGTTCTGCGGCAGGTCAGTCACGGCTCGCCTCCTGCAGGATCGGGCTCGCGGTGGCGTGCGCGGGCACCGGGGCGTTCCGGGCGGCGGCGAGGTCGACGGGGTCGATCTCGTGCCGGGCGTTGATGACCTTGTTGAAGATCCGGTACTTGCCGGGGAGCGAGTTGAGCACGCGGAAGCGGAGGCGGCGCAGCTTGATGCCACGCGGGTCGCCGATGGCGAGGAGGCCCTCCTGCATCCGCTGGAAGCCGGTGACGTGGATCTTGTGGGCGCGGCGCTTGGCGACGAAGTCGGCGAGCTCGGCCTGGGTGACGACCCGGTCCTGTCCGCCCTTGGCGAGGGACGCGGCGATCACGGGGACGATCGTGATGGCGTCCTGCATCGCCAGGTTGACGCCCTGGCCGAGGATGGGGGTCGCGGTGTGCGAGGCGTCGCCGATGAGCAGCAGGCCGTCGCGGGCCCACTCCTCCAGCTCGGCGGTGAAGATCTCCAGGAAGCCGGTGTCGTCCCAGGTGTGCAGGTGCTCGTCGACGAGCGGGGCGAGCTGCGGGGAGATCGCCATGATGCCGCGCTTGAACGCGTCGAAGCCGGCGGCCCGCAGGTCCCCGAGGCCGCGCTTGGGCAGGTTGTGCCCGATGCGCAGGGAGTCGGGAAAGGTCGGCAGGATCACCAGGTGGCGGTCGCCCTCGATGACGAGCTGGGCCTCGTTGCCCCACTCCGGCGGGCGGGGCACCAGGAAGGAGAGGAAGTCGCGGGCCATCGGCTGGACGTCGGCGACGAGGCCGGAGGCCTTGCGGACCTTGGAGAAGCGGCCGTCGGCACCGATCACGATCCGGGAGCGCACGGTGACCTTCTCGCCGCGCCGGGTGAGGACGGCGCCGCGGACGGTCCCGGCCTCCTCGACGAGGGAGGCGAAGGACCAGCCGGAGAGGTAGGTGTGGCCGGGCAGCTCGGCGGCGTGCCGGTTGAAGATGCGGATCAGCCCGGGCTGCGGGATGTCGATGGGCAGCGGCAGGCCGGCGAACTTGGAGTAGTCGACGCGCAGCACCGGGCGCTGCTCGGCGATCGTGGTGACGGCGGTGGTCTCCAGGAAGCCGTGCTCGCGCAGCGCGGGGCCGAAGCCCAGCGCGTTGAGCGAGGCCACCGACGGCGCGGCGATCGTCTCGCCGCGGAAGCTGCGCTCCAGGCTGGTCTGCTTCTCCACGAGGACGGTGCGGATGCCGCGGCGGGCGAGGAGGCAGGCGAGCAGGGAGCCGGCCGGGCCTCCTCCGACGATCAGTACGTCGGTCTCGTCCGGTATTCCGGCGGAGCTGTCCCGGCGGTCGGATTCGGTCATGCCAACTCCCAGTTGTCCAGGCGGTTCTTGATGCCCGCGAGGATTTCGGCGGCCATCGCGCCGTCGAGTACGCGGTGGTCGAAGACGAGCGAGAGGGTGAAGACGGGGGCGACGGCGACGGCGCCGTCGCGCACCACGGGGGCGTCGGCGATGTGGCCGACGCCGAGGCCGAGCGTTCCGGTGATGAGCGGCAGGATCGCGCCGACCTGCTCGTGGCCGATGGAGGTCACGGCGAAGGTGCCCTGGAGGGCGGCCCGGCGCACCGGGTTGCGCATCATGGTCCGGTAGACGGCGCGGAAGGCCGGCAGCGGCAGCCGCTGGAGGCGCTTGATGTTCGCGAAGGGGCCCTGGTCGTCGACGTCCGCCGTCTTGTAGTGGTCGATGGCGGACTGGACGGCGGTGACGTCGAGGGCCTGGACGTCCCGCACGATGCCGGAGACGACGCAGCGCTGGCCCTCGACGGTCTTGTCGAAGAGCACCTTGGCGTGCACCTCGGGCGAGGTGGTGAGCTTGGGCGAGCGGCCGCCGAGGAGGACGGCCCGGGCGTCCGGGTAGTCGGCGAGGACGTCGGCGGTCGCCTTGACGACGTAGCTGACGTAGCTGACCGGGGTGGCGGCGCGGGTCCGGGCGGCGCGCAGCGCGGTGGCGTCGACCTCGGTCATCAGATAGACGTGGGAGGTGCGCCGGGCGTCTTCGAGGAAGACGTACGTCTGCTTGCGGGCGGCGGGCAGCGGTGAGGTGACCGCGCTCATGTCCGGGCTCCGGCGGCGGTCTCGGTGTCGGTGTCGGCGACGAGGGACGCCAGGTCGCCGAGGGTCTCGGCGGTGCTGAACCGGTCGTAGTCGAGGGGGGCGCCGAGCTCGCGCTCCAGGAAGACGAGGATCCGCAGCTGGTTGACCGAGTCCCAGCCGTCGATGGCCTGGAGCGGGGCGTCGAGGGCGAGGGTGTCCTCGTCGACGTCGAGCAGCTGCGCGACGGCGTCGACGACGGTCGCCACGGCGGCGGCGTCGTGGAGCGGGGCTTCGCTGGTGTTCGCCTCAGGGGGCATGGAACTTCCCTTCGCCGGTGCCGACCGCCACCCAGTCGGGCAGTTCGGCGAGTTGAGTGAGGTCGTGGCGGAAGTCGCCGTCCTGCCCGGTGAATCCGAGGGAGGGGTAGAAGTCCGCGAAGCGGCCGTTCTTGGCCGTGGGCACGTGCCGGCCGCGGACGCCGGGGGCCCCGGCGTCGCGTGCGGCGCGCAGCACCAGGCCGACGACGGCCTGCTCGATGGAGCGGGAGAAGACCCGGCAGGACAGGACGAAGTTCTCGATCGTCCAGTCCCCGCCGGTCTCCGGGCCGTCGGTCTCCGGGCCTCCGGTCTCCGGGCCTCCGGTCTCCCGTACGAGGGCCAGGGCGCCCACGAGGCCGTTGTCGCCGAAGGCGTCGGTGGCCCGGACGCCGAAGAAGGCGGCCTGTCCGGTCTCGACGCGCCGGGCGACCTCGTCGGCGCCGTAGCGGATGCCGGTCAGGTTGAACTGGTTGGTCTTGCCGAAGAGCTGGGTGATGCGGGCGCCGTTGAGCGTCCCGTACTCCTCGACGGTGATCTCGGAGGCCAGCTCCCGGAGGTAGTCCTCGACGCTGACGGCGGTCTGCCGCAGTTCGTCGCGCCGGCCGCGGGCCCGGTAGAGCTCGCCCCGGACGCGGTCCTCGTCGGTGAGGGAGAACTGGTTGAACAGGCCGGCGCGGGCGACGGCGGAGGCGTACCCCGCCGGGTCGTCCGGCAGGGCGACGACCGCGACCTCGGGGCGCTGGGCCTCCATGAGGCCGCGCTCGGCCGGGTTGTCGTCGACGAAGACCATCGCGTCGGTGCCGATGTTGAGTTCGGCGGCGAGCGCGGCGACGTTGCCGGGCTTCGGGTCCCAGTTCGCGCGGAAGGCGGAGAAGTCGTCGGGGCCGAGGACCATGTCGGGGTGGGTGGCCACGGCCTCGCGCGCGACGGCGTCGTCGTTCTTGGAGCAGACCGTGAGGAGGACGCCCTGCCGGGACAGGTCCTTGGCGAGCGCCTGGAGTTCGGCGTGGGCGGAACCCGGGAAGGAGCCGCCGATCTTCAGGGCCGGGATGCCGTCGTCGCCGACGACGCCGCCCCACAGGGTGTGGTCGAGGTCGAGGACGAGGCACTTCCTGGCGCGGCCGAGGCGGGCCAGGACGACCCGGGCGACCTCGCGGGCGTACGTGTCGAGGAACTCCTGGCTCCAGGCGTGGCCCGCGATGTGCCGCATCCGGTCGGTGGCGGCGAGCGAGCCGGCGCGTGCGGCGAGGCTCTCTGTGGCGAGCACCACGACGTTGGGGCGGGCGGCGAGGTCGAGGATGCCGGCGTTCATGCGGTGCCAGGCCGCTTCGACGCGGGCCTTGGTGGCGTAGTCGACGTACCGGTCGCGGCGCAGCGCGGACAGCGGCAGCGTGTTGAGGACGGCGACGCCGCCGGGCGCGCCCTCGAAGGCCGTCAGCCAGGCGTCGAGCTCGGCGGGGACGGCGGCACACCGGGCTTCCACCTCGGCGGCGTCCAGCGGGTCGGCGACCTTCTCGAAGACGGCGGTGTCGTCGAGGAGGCAGGCCGTGACGGCCGGGGCGGGGTCCTTGAGGTTCGGGGCGCCGGAGAGGATCTCGAACCGCCACTGGTTGAAGCCGGTGGTGGCGGTCTCGGGCTGGACGCCCTCGGCGAGGAGCGCGGCGGTCAGCAGGTGGGGCAGCGGGTCCACGGTGGCGCTCGCGAGCAGCCCGAGGGCGACGGGCGCGTACCGGCCGGTGGAGGCGAGCGCGGCCCGGGCGGCCCGGCCGCCGAGGAGCAGGCCGGCGGCCTCGCGGTCGAGGGCGTCGTCGAGGGAGCGGAGGAGCGCCGGGACGCGGTCGGCGGAGTCGGCGAGGCCCGCGCGCTTGAGTGCGCGGAGTTCGGTGAGGGCGTCGCCGGACATCACCGGGCTCCGTTCTGGTGGCGCAGCGCGAGGCCCGAGGTGATCCACTTGGAGGACTCGACGTTGGCGACGAGGAGCCGTCCTTCGACGCCGAGGCCGGAACGGATGCGCCGCATCGCCCGGTTGAGCTGGATGAAGGGGACGGCGTTGCCGTTGTTGCCGGTGTCCGCGACACAGTTGACGGCCTGCTCGGGGCGGACGCCGAGGCGCTTGCGGATGGCGTCCGTCATCACGCCGTTGAGCTGCGGGAGGAGGACGTGCTCGACCTCGTCGAGCTGCCAGCCGGTCTCGGCGGTGAGCTCCTTGAAGATGGACTCGGCGTGCTCGGGCACGTGGTGCTCGATCGCCTTGTAGTCCTCCTCGCCCCAGGGCTCGCGGTACGGGCCTTCGGGGCCGTCGAGGAGCGGGGCGCCCTCGACACCGAACCAGCGGGCGGTCTGCGCCGGCTTGCGGCCCATGCCGGTGGTCCGCAGGAAGAGGTGCTCGACGAGCAGGCCGGGTCCGTCCGGGTCGGCATCGACGACGGCGGCGCCCGCGCCGTCGCCGAAGAGGGCGAAGTTGATGAGCTCGGCCGGCGACATGGACTCGATCGCCCCGCTGGACGGGAAGAAGTTGAGGCAGGTGTCGGCGCCGATGACGAGGCCGCGGCGGAGCCCGGAGGCGAGGAGCGCGCGGGCGGTGTAGAGCCCGGTGAGGGCTCCGGCGCAGCCCGACATGAGCTGGAAGGTGGGGACGTCGTTGAGCCCGATGCGGTCGGCGACCAGGTTGACGGTGGCCGGCATCAGGTGGTCGGGGGAGGCGGTGGTCAGGACGAGGAAGTCGAGGGAGGCGACGTCCACGTCGGCGTCCGCGAGGGCCGCGGTGGCCGCGGCGACGGCGAGGTCGCCGGTGCTCTTGGGTACGGAGGGTGGGGAGTCGGCCGCGCAGAAGTAGCGGGTCCGGTTCCCCGTCATCATGTCCAGCCACTTCTCGTGCAGGCCGAATCGCTCGGCCATGTCCCGATTGGTGACGGGTTCGCCCGGCAGCACTTCGCTGAATCCGGTGAGCCTCATGCCGTCGCTCCAGTCAATGTGGTGTTGACCAGGTCGAGCAGCGCGCGCGGCGTCTCCGCCGAGGCCACCCCGTCCCGGTCCAGTTCGACGCCGTACTCGCGTTGGATACGGCCGGTGGTCTGGAGCAGTGCCAGCGAGTCGTACCCCAGGTCCTGGAAGACGACGTCGAGGCAGTCGGGGTCGAGGACTCCCGGCGCGTCCAGGTCCTGGAACTCGAGCAGGATCTCGCCCAGCTCCCGCAGGGTGAGTTGTGTCATCGTCAATTACCCCTTCACCACGGCAGATTCATCCGCTCCGGCGCGTTCGGGGCCGGGGCAGCGGGCTTGTGGCCGGCTGCCCCGACCCGGGCGCCTGCGGTGTGAAACCTCCCCGGATCCCGAGGGGGCCCCACCGGCTCCACCAGCTTGGCGGGGGTGACTCGACAGGCCCTTGAGTGCAGGTAGATCCAGGTCAGGCCCGCGTCGACTGCTTGATCGCGGCCAGGATCTGGCGGTTCAGGGCGGTGCTGGCCCGGGTGTCGGGCCGGCCGGAGCGGCGGGTGTCCTGGAGCGCGACGGCGGCGACGTGGCCTCCGGGCACCGGGCAGGTGGCGAACCGCCAGGTGTGGTCCTCGACGAGGGTGCCGTCGGCGCGTTCGAGCCGCGCGTGCCCCGTCGGGCCGCCTTGGCCGGCCGCACCGCCGTGGCCGTCCCTGCCGCCCCCGCCGTCCCCGCCGTCCTCCATGCGGAAGCCGAACTCGGTGAAGGGAAAGCGCAGCCCCTGCCCGAGCGCCTTGCTGTAGGCCTCCTTCAGCGTCCAGAGGCTGAGGAGCTGTCCGTTGCGCTCCGCTTCGGGGACGCGGGCGATCCTCCGGCGTTCCGGTTCGGTGCACATCAGCCGCTCGACGTCCTGGCCGCTGAGCCGGCGGGTGGCCGGTTCGGTGTCGATGCCGACGACGCCCAGGGAGGTGATGCCGCAGAGGAGCAGGTCGGCGGTGTGGCTGAGGCTCACGTCGATCTGGTCGTAGCCCCGGAGGTGGACGCGGCCGTTGAGCCCGTACCGCAGCTCCAGGGAGTACGGCTCCGTGCCCAGGGCGACGGCGGCGGTGTGCCGGATGAGCATCCGGGTGGCGAAGAACCGTTCCCTCAGAGGGGTGCCGACAAGCTTGCTGTACCGCTCCCAGTCCCGGCCGAGGAGTTCTCTGCGCTCCTCCTCGGGCGGCAGCTGGGTGCGCCACTCGCCGAGCGAGGCGTGCACCATGCCGAAGCCGGAGCCCTCCAGGTCGCGCAGCAGGTTCCCCCACGGCCCGGCCGGGCCGCCGACGCGGCTCGGCGCGGGCGGGAAGTCCCGGTCGGCGACGGCCGCGTTCGTCCCACGGGTGCTCATCCCGCGAGTCCGGTACGCAGCAGGTCGAGGCTCTGCGGCACGCGCACCCGCGCCAGGACCTCCTCGCAGAGCCGGGTCTCGACCTCGCGGGGCAGCGGCGGCACGGACCGGCCGACCCGGCGCAGCAGCCGGTGCAGGGCGAGGACGAGCCAGGTCGGCTCGTCGAGGAACTCGTCGGGGCCCACACCCGCGTTGAGCCAGACCCCGACACAGGCCGAGGCCGCGAGCAGCAGCGCGTACCGCTCGCTGAGCGGGAAGGTCCGTGTGTCGAAGAGCAGACCGTTGTCATCGCCGTCGCCGGTGAGCCCGGCGGCCTCGCGCCGGATCTCGGCGGCCTCCGCGCACAGCCCGTCGACGAGGGCGGTGAGCAGCTCGCCGTGCGGGTGGCCGGTGAGCGCGTCGGGCAGCCGGCGGGCGGCGTGCCCGAGGTAGTCGAGGAGCCCGTCGCCGCCGCCGAAGCCGGAGAGCCGCACGCCGTCGAGCGGCGGCAGCGGCGCCTCCAGGCGGAACAGCTCGGCGGGGGTGGTGGCGGCCGCCGGGTCGGCGACCGCGAGGGCCGGCAGGTAGGGGGCGATGACGGACTGGCAGATGGCGCTGCTGACGTGCCCGAAGGTGATGGTGGACAGGTCGCGCAGCTGCTTGCGGAAGACGGCGTCGTGCCCGCTCTCCGCGTGGAACGCGTCGCCCATCACCGCCGACAGGTCGTAGAGCGCCTCGCCGACGATCTTCGGGACGATGTACTTGGTGACCGCGGCCAGCACGTCGCACTGCTCGGGCAGCAGATGGGTGGCGCGGCCCGCCGTCAGGGCCAGGCAGTCCGCGATCAGCAGGTCCGCGAACGTACCGGCGAGCGCGGAGCGCGCCGAGGCGTCGCCCACCACGCCCTGCGTGCCGAGGTCGCGCTCCTGGGCGGCGCGCACGGCGGCCCGCAGCGCGGTGTCGGCGAGGCCGATGGCCATCGAGGGGAAGGCCGCGTGCACGGCGGGGTAGGCGCGCAGGCTGAGCGCCACCCCGTCGCCCCAGGTGCCGACGAGGGACTCGCCGGGCAGCGGGCAGTTCACGAACTCGAGCCCGGCGGCCTGGAGTCCGCGGACCCCGGTCGTACGGTGCCGGGGCAGCGCGCGCATGTGCGCGGGCGGTACGGACGCCGGATCGAACATCAGGATCGAGTAGTCGGTGGCGCCGTCCCCGGACGAGACGAAGCCGACGATCAGCTCGGCGTTGTGGGCGTTGTTGATGGCGCCCTTGGTGCCGTTCAGCCGCAGCATGCCGTCGTCGGCCCAGGCGGCGGTGAACTCCTGGGCGTGGAACTCGCTCTCGTGCTCGAAGCGCTGGCAGGCCACGCCCACCGTGCCGCCGCGCAGGATGACGTTGGCCATCCGGGAGCGCTGGCGCGCGTCTCCGTTCAGCCACACCATCTGCGCGCCCAGGAAGGGCGTGAAGCCGTGGCTGAAGGCGAGGGCCGGGTCGCGGCGGAAGAACGGCCGCATGACCAGGCCGAGGAGGTCGACGCCGGCCATCCGGCCGCCGAGGTCCACCGGCACCATCTCGGCCGGCATGCCGAGGTTCCGGAACCGCCGGATGCCGATGGCGGAGCTCTCCCCCGATTCGTCGGCGGCGAGGACGGCGGCGAGGCCGACGGGGTTGTCGGGGCTCCACGGGTCGCCGAGACCGTCTTCGATCTCGGCCAGGCGGGAGCGGGTGCGGGTCAGCCGGTCGGGCTGCCACTGCGGATCGGCGCCTAGCGCGGCGGCGATCAGTTCATCGGGTTCGTACATGGTCACCCCAGGGCGTCAGAGGGGGCATCGGCGGACAATCCCTCGCACCCTGTCGACAGACGCTGGAGACAGCCTTGACCGGGAGTCGATCCGAGGGAGGCCCGAGGAAGGCCCGAGGGCGAACCGGTGTCAGCGGGCGGGCGATCCCGCCCCGCGCACCCCGTCGACCAGCCAGCGGTGCACGGGCCCGCCGCGCGGCGTCGTGCCCCCGGTCGCACCGAAGGCATGGAACACGGAGCGCTCCAGGGTCAGTTTGAGCAGGGCCAGGTCCTGCGGAGCGGTGAGCGGATCGTCAGGGGCGTGGCCGACCCACACCTGGCCGCGGATCTCGTACAGTTGCTCAGGAAGCAGGGCCAACCCGCCGAGCAGGTACGGGAGTTGTTCGCCGCCCGCCGCTCCGGTGGCGTCCACCAGCGCGTCCACCGTCATCGGGGGCAGGGCGAGGATCCGGTCGGGCTCCTCGAAGAGCCGGGAGACCGGGGCGCCGACGAGATGGACGGAGCCGATCCGCGGGTCGGTCGCGGCGGCGGCCAGTGCCGGGCGGCCGCCGAGGTCGAAGCCGATGACGCGGGTGCTCCGGGTGTCCGCGGTGTGGGCGTGGCCGTCGATCAGCCGGGAGACGAAGGCCCCGGTGCACTCCGCGCACGGCACGGGCCGGGGCAGCCGGACGGCGACCACCGCGTAGCCGTGGGCCACGAGCCGGCCGAGGAGCCGGACGCACTCCGGGCCGCCCCCCAGGGCCCCGCCGACGACGAGCACCAGCGGCCGTACGGGATCGAGCCCACCGCTCCACCAGACCGGGTCCCGACCGCTCACGGGCTCCGGCCCCCGACGGGTGTCGCGCACGGCCATCCTCACTCCTCTCGGCGGCCACGGCCTGTCCTGAAGGTGTCCGGCGGCTCACGGCAGGACAACTCTTGGGGGGCATGCTGACACCACCCGCTCGAATCTCGTCGGAGCCTTCGGCCACTCCCTCTGAAGCGCCGTCGGCTCGCCAGGCGTTCCACCCGCGTTCGAGCGGGACGTGAGCTGCCGGGACGAAGCTCCGGGGACGGCGGCGGCCCGAGGTACCCCCCGGCCCCGGCCGCCGCCCACGAACGGAGGACGAGCGGTGAACGGAGTGCTGAACCACGCCCTGGCGCACGTGGTCCGGGTGGCCCGGGGCTGCTATCGGGCCCTGGTGGCCTTCGGTTCCTGCTGGCTGCCGCTGCCCGAGGACCAGTTGCGGCGGATCCTGTACGGGGAGGTCGGGCAGGGCGGCAAGGACGAGGAGCGCGGACCGGAGACCGGAACCACGACCACGGCCCCGACCCCGGCCTCGGCCTCGGCCCCAGTCGCAGCCGCAGCCGCGACCCCCGGCACGACCCCCGTCACGGCCAGGGCCACGGCCACCGCCTGGACGCCCGGACCGCCGCCAGGACATCCTGAGCGACTCCGCTTCGACGTGCCGCTCAGCGAGCTGGAGGCGCGGCTGGCCCGGGAGTTGCGGGGCGTGTGACGCCCGCTCCCCGGTCAGGCAATGCGCCGGGACCCCAGGGCGGAGCGCTCGGTCGCGGAAGGCTCGGCGCGGCACTCGTCCACCGTCCGGGGCTCCTCCGTCAGGAGGGCCAGACCGTCCTTCACCGCGGCCGCGTCGGCCGGGACGGAGACGACGAGCCGGAAGGTGGTACCGCCGGGATCCACCCCGCTGCGCAGCCGGCCGCCCACGGCGGCGGCCCGTGCCGCCAGGTTGGAGAGTCCCGTGCCGGTGCTGTCGGAGTCGACGAGCCCCCGCTGCCCCACCCCGTCGTTGACGATCTCGAGCCGGACGAACCCGGCTCGCTCGGGGTCCGCGCCGGCCGTGACGGAGCAGGTGCGGGGCTGGCTGTGCCGGAGGACGTTCGTGACGCCCTCCCGCAGCACGGTGGCCAGGATCGTGTTCGCGATCGACGAGAGCCCCGTGCACTCCACCTCGATCTCGGCCCTGATGCCGGCCGCCTTCAGCACCGATCCGGCGGATTCGGCCTCGACGAGGAGCGACATGTCCCGGTAGCCGCGCGCCACTTCGCGGACGTCGGCCAGGGCCTGCCGGGAGATGACGAGGACCTCGGTGACCTCCTCGCAGGCGCGCTGGGGGTTGCTGGTGATGAGCCGGTGGATCAGCTCGTTCTTCAGCGTGATGGAGGAGAGGCTGTAGCCGAGCAGGTCGTGGAGGTCCCGGGCGAACCGGAGCCGCTCCCTGGCGACGGCCATGCGGGCGAGCTCGCCGCGCGAGTCGTGGATGGCGGTGGCCAGCATCGCGAGCCGGGCCATGGAGTACAGGATGAGGCCGGTGAGCGCGGTCGCGACGCCCATGTACGCGAGGGAGACGATCCCCAGCCCCTCGGTCGTCGCGATTCCCATGACGGCGACCACGGTGAGCCCGTACATCACCCAGCCGGCCACCGGCGGGAGTCTCAGCAGGAACGATCCGGCAAGGAAGCCCGCCATGCCTCCCCACTGCCAGCCGAAGAGGACGAAGGGGACGAAGGTGGTGATCGCCTGGAGGATCAGGGACCAGGGGTGGAGCCGCTGCCGCAGCCGGGCCAGGTGCGGTGCGAAGTGGAGGTACTGGAGCGCGGCGAGCACGGGCGGGGCGGCGAGGGCGGCGGCCACCTCGGACCCGCCCGGTGAGGCTTCGACGACGTTGACGACCTGCATGAGCAGATGGCCGAGGAAGACGACCACGACCAGCACGTTGGCGATGCGGGGAGCGGGAGCGGCAGAACTGATGGCCGACAACTCCCTTTTGCCGCCCGACCGTTCCGTGGCACACGGCCGCAGCGAGGTGAGTCTCAGGCGAGAGGTGCCCTGTGCTGTCATCGGATCCAGCCCCCTGTCGGCCCCTCCCCCGGGGCCACCCTTGGCCGGATCATAACCACACGGATCCGGGTCATGTCGCTCCGTGGCCGGATTATGGTCGTCCGGATGTCCGTATCGCGGATCGATCCACCGACTGGAGCGGTTTGTCGGCGTGGTGAAAATCTCATGCGGGTGAGGGTGAAGCGATCACTTGTGGAGAAGTCGCGAAGTTTCGTCTACTCCTCTCAAGCCTCACGGCCTCACCAACCGCTGACGTCACGGGAGTTCCCATGAACAAGTCTGTCGCCACGGCCCTTGAGATCGGCTCGATCGAGCAGGAGCTGGCCTTCGCCGAGCTCATGCTCCACGCCTTCGTGGACCCGGCCTTCGCCGCCCGCTACGCCAGCGACCCGGACGCCGTCCTGAAGGAGTCCGGCATCGACCTCCACGGGGGCGCCGCCGCCCCGGCCATCCCGGCCACGACCGGGCTCGACGCCGTCACGGAGGAGTACGCCGCGATAGCCGCCGACGGCACCGCCCTGCTGACCTGGACCTACCTCTCCGTGCCCGCCGGTGCCCTGGAGCCCGGCTCCCTCGACTCCGATGTGCTGTCCCCGGCCGGCCACTGATTCCGTACGTCCGACATGTCACTGGGGAGGGGCACACGCATGCGTATGGGGTTCAAGGAGCATCTGCGGGCCGAGGTCGTGCCCGGCGAAGCGACGTACGTCATCTCCGAACGGGGCATCACCGCCTTCGACGACGCGCGGGTCGCGGTCGTCGCACCGCTCCTCGACGGCACCAGGGACTTCCGGTCCCTCGTCGCCGAAGCCTCTCCCCACTGCTCGCCCCGGGACGTCGCCCTGGCGATCGGCCGTCTCAACGAGGCCGATCTCCTGACCCGCGACCCGGTGCCGGCGACCCCCACGGCGGCGGCCGCCGCCGCGTACTGGGAGCTGGCCGGCGCTCCCGGGCCGTTATCCCTCTCGACCGTACGCGTCCGGGCGGTCGGCGGCGCCGACGCCCGGTCCGCCGAGCAGGCCTGCACCGCGTCGGGCCTGCTGCTGACGGACGGCACGGCGGGCGCTGCGGGCACGGACGTCGCGGACCGCGCCTTCGGCGCCATCCGCGCCGACGGTGGCGCCGGTGTCGACGCCCGTCGTCCCGCCGAACTCACCCTGGTCGTCTGCGACAACTACCTCGACCCCGAGCTCGCCGAGGTCGACGCCGAGCAGCGGGCCGCCGGCACGCCCTGGCTGCTCGCGAAGCCGCACGGCACCACCCCCTGGGTCGGGCCGCTGTTCCGGCCCGACGAGAGACCCGACGGCCCCTGCTGGCAGTGCCTGTCCCACCGGCTCTCGGGCCACCGCGGCGCCGAGACCCATCTGCGCCGCGCCCTGGGCCGCCCGGTCGCACACCCGCCGGCCGAGACGCCCGCGAGTCTCCTCCTCGGCAACCAGCTCGCCGTCGCCGAGTGCGTCAAGTGGCTGGGCGGGCACCGCCACCCCGGCCAGGACGGCGTCCTCACCTTCGACACCTTCAGCCTCACGACCCGGGTCCACCCGCTGCGGGCCCGCCCGCAGTGCCCCGGGTGCGGCGACCCCGGCCTGGTGGCGCGTCGGATCCTCTCCCCCGTCACCGTGCGGTCCCGCCCCAAGGCCGACCTCACCGGCTCGGGTCACCGCTCCGCCACCGCCGAACAGACCCTGCGGCGGTACGAGCACCTCGTCAGCCCCATCACCGGCGTCGTCAAGGCCGTGCAGCGCGACACCCGCGGCCCCGCCGGGCTCAACTCCTTCCGCGCCGGACACAACCACGCCCGCGGGCCGCGCGGTCTGACCGGGCCCGCCTCCGAGCTGCGCAGCGAGAGCGGCGGCAAGGGCATGACCGAACTCGACGCCCGCGTCGGCGCCCTGTGCGAGTCCCTGGAGCGGCACTCCGGAATGTACGAGGGCGACGAGCCGACCGTACGGGCGAGCTGGCGCGAGGTCGCGGACCGGGCCGTCCACCCCGCCGCCTGCCAGCTGTACGACCCCCGCCAGGGCATGGAGCCCTTCGACGAGGACGCGCCCGTCGACTGGACGCCCGTCTGGTCGCTGACCCGCGACGAGCACCGGCTGCTGCCCACCGCGCTGCTCTACTTCGACGCCCCGCGCACCCCGGGTCTCGGCCACGTCCGGGCCGACTCCAACGGCAACGCCGCCGGGAGCAGCCCCGAGGACGCGATCGTCCAGGGCTTCCTCGAACTCGTCGAGCGGGACGCGGTCGCCCTCTGGTGGTACAACCGCACCCGTCACCCCGCCGTCGACCTCGACGCCTTCGACGAGCCCTGGATCGGCCGGATGCGGGAGCTGCACGCCTCGCTCGGCCGCGAGGTGTGGGTCCTCGACGTGACCGCCGACTTCGGCGTCCCGACCTTCGCCGCCGTCACACGGCGCACCGACAAGCCCGCCGAGGACATCCTGTTCGGATTCGGCGCGCACTTCGACCCGAAGGTCGCGCTGTGCCGCGCGCTCGCCGAGGCGAACCAGATGATGCCGGCCGTCGCCGAGGTCCGGGCCGACGGGACCGGATACGGCTGCCGGGACGAGCGGCTGCTGCGCTGGTGGCGATCGGCCACCACGGCGGCCCACCCCTACCTGCTGCCGGATCCGCAGGCCCCGCTGCGCGGCCCCGCCGACTTCGCGTACGAACCGCGCACCGACCTCCGAGAGGACGTCGCCGCGATCGGGGCGGCGGTGCGCGAGCGCGGCATGGAGCTCCTCGTCCTGGACCAGACCCGCCCCGACGTCGGGCTCCCGGTGGTCAAGGTGATCGTGCCCGGTATGCGGCACTTCTGGGACCGCTTCGCCCCCGGCCGTCTCTACGACGTGCCCGTGAGCCTGGGCAGGCTGGCCGCCCCGACGCCGTACGAGGAGCTCAACCCGGTCCCGCTGTTCCTCTGACGCGGCACCAGGCCGGCGGGAAGGCTACTCACGAGTACCCGCTGACGTTCCTGTGAACTCCCGATGACGGCGGAGGCGGCAACTCCACGGCCGCCTCCGTCGTCGTACGAATCCGGCCGTCCCACCCCGCGCGGCGATCGAAAATAGCCAGTACGCTCCATCCCCGTCGTGCGAGTGCGCACGTCGTCGTGCGCGTGCGCACGGAGTCCACGGAGTCCGCGGGGGTGGAACGAAGCTTGATCAGAATCCTGATCGCCGAAGACATGCGCATGCTGCGCCGTGCTCTGGTGGAACTGATTTCCCTGGAGCCCGACATCGAGGTGGTCGCCGAGCTGGAGAGCGGCAGCGACATCGTGCCGCGCGTCGAGGAGCTGAAGCCCGACGTGGCCGTCCTCGACATCGAGCTGCCCGGTGTCGACGGCATCGCGGCCGCCGAGGCCCTGCACCGGCGGGGCGCCTCGGCCCGGGTACTGATCCTCACCAGCCTGGGCAGGCCCGGCAATCTGCGCCGGGCCCTGGACGCGCAGGTGCGCGGCTTCCTCCTGAAGGACGCGGAGCCCGGCCGGCTCGCCGAGGCGATCCGCGCCATCGCCAAGGGCGAGCGCGTCTTCGACCCGCAGCTGATGCTCGCCGCGCTCGGCGCCGCCGAGTCCCCGCTGACCCCGCGCGAGGCGGACGTCCTGCGGCTCGCGGCCGAAGGCGACGACGTCGACGAGATCGCCGGCGCCCTCTACCTCTCGGCCGGCACCGTCCGGAACTACCTCACCGCGGTCGTCTACAAACTGGGCGCCCGCAATCGCGTCGACGCCATCCGGATCGCGCAGACCTCCGGCTGGCTGTGAGTCGCCCACCGGGCGCCCGTGAATCCGTCACGGTACGGCCGGGCATTGTTCACCCCCGGCCCGTTACCGGCTCACTGGTCCCCCGGCGAGCGCGCGTGCGACGGTGGATCCCACGGCGGACCACCGACACCTGACGGATTCGCGAACGGATTCGTGAACAGATTCATGAACGGTTTCGTGAACGGACTTCCGGTCCCGGTCCCGTCGTGCCCGCACCGCGCCGAGGAGGAGGCACCGATGAGGATCGACATGCTGGGCCCGTTCTCCGTCGCCGTCGCCGGCGTGCCGATCACCCCGAGCGCCCGGAAGCCCCGCCGGATCCTGGCGCTGCTCGCCCTCCACGCCGGTCAGGCCGTCCCGGTCTCCGCCGTCGTCGACGAGGTGTGGGGGGCGGCCGCCGCCCCCAAGGCCCACATCACGGTCCAGACGTACGTGCTCCAGCTCCGCACCTTCATCGGCCGGGCCCTCGGGGACCCGCGCGCCGCCCGGGACGTCCTCGTGACCCGGCCCGGCAGCTACGCCCTCCTCGTCGGCGAGGGCGCGGTCGACGTCCACACCTACGACCGGCTGTGCGCCCAGGGGCAGTCGGCGTTCGAGACCGGCGACGACACGGCGGCGGCCGCCCGGTTCCGGGAGGCCCTCGCCCTGTGGAAGGGGCGCGCGCTCGACGGCGTCCAGGACGGTCCCGCCCTCGGCCTCGAAGCGATGCGCCTGGAGCAGAGCCGTACCGACGTACTGGAGCGGTGCCTGACCGCCGAGTTGCGGCTCGGCGCCGGGGAGCGGCTGCTGCCCGAGCTGTCCGCCCTGGCCGAGGAGCACCCGCACCACGAGGCACTGCACGGACTGCTGATGACCGCACTCGCCCGCTCGGGCCGCCTGACCCGCGCACTCACCGTGTACGACACGGTCGCGGCCCGCCTCGACGAACGCTTCGGGCTGCTCCCCTCGCCCGACCTCCAGCGCCTCGGAGAGGAGTTGAGGGAGCGCGCCGGGCAGGCCTCTCCCACCACGCCTGACCTCGCCTGACCTCGCCTGACGGTACGGACTCCAGCGTCCCCCTAACGAGGCTGGACCGGCTGCGGGTCCCCTGGTCGCAAGAGCGTGCGCGAAGAAGCGCGCGGCGCGGCCCGAGGGGGAACCCATGCGTGTCCTGTTCACCGCGCGGCACTCCGTGTCGCATCTCCTCGCGATGACGGCCGCCGCCCGGGCCTGCGCGTCCGCAGGCCACGAGGTCCGCACGGTCGGCCCGCCCGGAGCCCCTCCCGCCGCCGGGCTGCCCGGCACGTCACCCGACGACGACTGGCACCCCGACCTGGTGGTGTCGGCGGAGGACGGCGCGACGGCCGGGACCCGTCACGGAGCGCGCGTCGTACGGTGGACGCCCCTCGACCACCGGAGCGCCGACGGACCGACGCCGGCCCGCTTCGCCCGCATCGACCCCTGCCCGCCGGGACTGCGCGGGGACGAGGAGACGGACACGCTGTCCGTGCGCCAGCCCACCTGCCACGCCGGCCAGTTGCCGTACCGGCTGCGCGAGCCGCACCACCTGCTGCGGGTGTGTCTGCGCCCCGGCCCGCCCGGCTCCCCGGAGAGCTGGTCGCCCGAGCGGCTGCTCCTCGTCGCCCGGGCCGCTCTCCGCCTCGACGTCGAGGTGATCGCCCTCGTCCCCGCCGCCGAGCGGGAGCGGCTGGCCGTCGCCCTCGGTCCGCACGGTCCGCTCGGCTCCCCGCTCCGGTTCGCGGAACCGGAGCTGCTCGGCCCGGTCCTGGCGACCTGCGTGGCCGTCGCCCACGAGGGCGGACCCGACGTGACCCTGGAGGCCGCCGCCCACGGCGTCACGCAGCTGGTGATCGCCGACGCCCGCCCGGCGGGTGACCGGCTGGACCGGATCGGCGCCGGACGCCGGCTCGTCACCGCGGAGGAGCCCCGGGAGACCGGGAGTTCCCTGCGGCTGCGGCGCCATCTCGCCGACCTCCTCTACGGCGGCCGGGCCCTGGCCACCGCCCAGCGGCTGCGCTCGGCGATCGCCGCACTGCCCTCGCCCGAGACCTTCGCCGACCGCCTGGAGGACCTCGCCGCCCGTTAGAGGGGACCCGGCCCAGCGCCGTACACCCGCCGTCCCGCCGCACCCCGTACACCGGTTCGTACAACCGACAGACCGTCCGTCCGAGGGGCCCGCCCCTCCCCGCAGGAGGCCACCGCCATGAGCGCATCGACCCCGTTCCCGCTTCCGCCGCACCCGGCGGAGTCCACCTCGACGCCCGTCCGCCCCCTGCGGATCCTGAACGGCAACCCCACGCCGGAGGAGGTCGCCGCCGTCACCGCCGCGCTGCTCGCCACGCTGCACCGCGAGCCGCCTCGTGCGGAAGGCACCGGAACCGACCGTGCGGCGCGCTGGAGCAGGTCGCACAGCTCGCAGGCGGCGGGGTCCTGGCGCTCCGTCCCCCGCGGCCGCTGACCCACCGGCCCCCCTGACGGCGCCGTACGGGATGCCCTCACATCCCGTACGGCGCGCACGCGTTCCCCTCCGGCCGACCTGCGCGCGGACCATCAGCCCTCCCGGGCGGCCTCGGCGTACTCCTTGGCGTGCCGCAGCATGGTGGAGCTGTTCGTGCCGAGCGCGTGGCGCACCAGGGCCCGGGCATCGGCGAGCGTGGCGCTCTCGCCGAGGGCCCGCCGGGCACCGGCGGCGTCCAGGGTCACGGTGTGCCAGGAGGTGGCCACCACCTCGTCCCCGTGCTGGACGAAGGTCCAGCGGCCGGTGTGACCGGCCATGAGGGGCGGCATCGTCAGCTGCTTGTGGACGAGCAGCCCGCGCTCGGGAAAGCTCACGCGGACGGAACGCGTGCGGTGCAGCGAGCCGTCGGGTCCGCGGGTGTCCATGTCGAGGAGCTGGATGCCGCCCTCCTCCTCGGTGAAGCGGGTGGCGGCGACGTGCGGCAGGAGCGCGGGCCACCGGTCGGCCCGGTCGAGGAACGCGTACACGTCACGGGCGGAGCCCCGGATCCGCTCGCTGTCGCCGAAGGTGAACGTCGGCTCGTCCCCCGCACCGGCCGCCGCGGCCCGCTCGGCGGTGGTGCGCAGGGCGTCGAGCTTCTGCACGCCGCTGGTCTCGACGGCCTCGGCCACCCGCGCGGTGGCTTCGGCGTCGTCGTCCACGACGGCGTAGTCGTGCAGCAGGACCACCCGGCAGCCGCCGGACGGCCCGGCCTCCACTCGCCATTCGCCGCCCATCGCGGCCAGCGGCGCCGAGGGTGCCACCTCCCGGAAGACGATCCTGCGCGCGGTCCGGTCCAGGGTGCGCCGGGAGGCCGCGGAGCGGACCACTCCGTCGACCGACGTCCAGCTGCGCAGGGCCTGTTCGGCGCCGTCGTCGCGGGTCACCTCGGCGTACACGATCGGCCCGTAGACATGGGGCCACCGGGTCACGTCGGCCGCCAGGGCGAAGACCTCCTCGGGCGGGGCCGCGACGGCGGTCTCGTGCCGGGTGAGGCGGGTGGTCGGCTCGATGGTGGACAAGGGCGGTCTTCCTTCCTGTGGCGATGACGGGCGGCGACGGGGCGCGGCGCCGAGGGGGACCGGCGCCGAGGGCTACGCGACGACGCCCGCCGGTGTCGTCGTCCGTCCCTGTTCCTCTCGCTCTCGTGCCGCAGGCGCGACGCGATCCGCGGCAGCGGGAGCGCGGCACCCGAGCCGGTGGCCGTGGTCCCTCAACTTCTCGGCGACGGTGGCCACTTGCCGACGGTCGAGCTGCGCACCCGCCCGTACCGGAGAGAGGGGTACGACGGCCGATCCGTTCCGCGTGACGGCGGGGTGCCGGCGGGCGAGCATGGAGAGCCCCTGCCCGGGGCCTGCCTCGATCAGGAGGAAGGGGCCGCCGCCGACGGGTGAGTCCCCGTCGAGGAGGTGGCTGAGCGCCGGGCCGAAGAGGACGGTCCTGGCCGGCTGCATCGCCCAGAACCCCGGGTCGCTCAGCTGCGGTTCGGCCAGCGGGCGCGCGGTGTAGCCGGAGACCACGACGGTCCTCGGCGTCCTGTACGTGATCCGCTCGTACGCGGGCAGGGTGCTCGCGCAGGCCGCCTCGACGGAGGGGCTGTGGAAGCCGGTGGTGGCCTTCGCCGGCATCCAGGTCAGCGAACCGGCGTCCAGCGCGTCGGTGACGGCGGACAGGTGGGGCTCGGGTCCGGAGATCATCACCTGGGAGGGGGCGTTCACCGCGCCGACCACGACCTGCGAGGTGAGCCAGGGCGTGAGCAGCGCCGGGCCGGCGGCCACCGCGACCATCCCGCCACGCGGGGCCGAGGCGAGCGCCCGCACGCGGGCGTCGAGCGCGGTCACGGCGTCGGACAGGTTCATGATCCCGGCGAGGACGGCGGCGGCGTACTCGCCCGCGCTGTGCCCGACGAGCGCGGCGGGCCGGACGCCCCAGGAGACGAGCAGGGCGCCGTAGGCGACGTCGAGGGCGAACAGCAGGGGCTGGGCGCGAGTGACATCGTCGAGGTCGACGAGGGGCCGCTCGGCGAACCAGTCGTCCCGCACCCGGCGGCCTTCGGCACCGAGGAGGCCGAGGACCTCGTCGACGACCCGGGTGAAGACCGGTTCGGTGCCGTAGAGGCCGTGGGCCATCCCGGGGTACTGGGAGCCCTGCCCCGGCAGCATGACGATGACGGGGGTGGGCGGTACGTCGATGGAGGCCAACGGGGGACCCCTCTCCTTCTTCACGACATCGGCTGCTGCCGTGAAGACGGTCACCCCGGGCGATAGCGCACCACTGGAGCGCCTCTGAAGCGGACCTTGTGCCGGGCTTTCATCGAAGTGCGGTGCGCGTGTCTCATAACCGGCACTACCGGGTCAACACCCCATGGACCATGGTGTCCGTACCGGCCGACTGCCGATCCTCGCCGTTCACCTCGCAGCGCATGACGAGCTTCGTCGGGTCGAGGTGGGTGGTGATCCACGGGCCGAGCGGACAGAACGTGTCGAACGCCTTCGCCCAGGACGGCTGCCCGTCCTCCCGCTGAATGTCCCGCGCGGTCACGTCGTTGGCGCAGGTGTAGCCGAAGACGTCCTCCAGCGCATGCCCGGCGGGGACCTCGCGGGCGGTGCGTCCGATGGCGACGGCGAGCTCGGCCTCGTCGTGCACCTCGTGCGACTGGGCGGGAGAGAGGATCGGCTCTGCCGGGCCGATCACGGCGGACGGCGGCTTGAAGAAGAGCCGGGGCGCGGTCGGCGTGTCCATACTCAACTCGGCAATGTGGTCGGCGTCGTTACGGCCGACCGCCACGATCCTCCCGGGGCTGACCGGGGCGAGCAGCCGTACGTCGTGGAGCGGGACGCGGCGGCCGGTGGGCTCCGCCGTCCCCCTCACCGGATCGGCGCTCAGCACCTCCAGGACGTCGTCCCCGTCCTCAGCCATGAGGCACCCGTGAAGGAGCCGTCGGCCGGTCGCGGTCAGAAAGCGCGAAGGTACACCCGGGCTTGCTCGGAGTCCAGGTTCTCGATGTAGATCTCCATCCACGCGACGTCGCGACGTCGGTAGTCCTTGACACACGGCGGGCAGACACCCGCCCAGAGGGCATCTTTGAGTGTTTTCGGCTCTGAGAGTCCGAGGTGCTCGAAGAGTTCGGACTCTTGTGTCGACTTGAGGCCCCATAGCGCCAGCGGCTCTTCGGAGTGCAGGTCCTCGGCGACCTGGGCTGCTGTGGCCTTGCTGGTACGGAAGGAGAGGATGTACTCGTCTTCGCGTGGGTTGACCTGCACGGCACCCTTCACGTCCGTGGCGCCCTTGGGGATCTGAATCTTCATGAACGCGGCCGCTTCGGTGGCGCCGGCACCCTTCTCCCAGTACGGATAGGTGCTCTCGCGCGTAGCGCTGCCGGAGGCCCCGGTCGAGCAGGACGTGAGAACCAGCGCGGAGATCAGCGCGGCGAAGAGGCTTCCGCGCGTCTTGTGTCGCCTGTTCACCGGTTCTCCGATTTTTCAGGGACTTTCAGTGTTGTCCGAGGGACTTTAGAGGGACTTTCCGCCGCCTAACGCGGCAAGCCCCCGAAAGAGCGGAAAGGGCCTCCGACGCAGGTCAGAGGCCCTATTCGAGGCAAAGCCCCAGGTGGGGCAGACGAGTCGGGCTGTACGCCGGGTTCTGTGCCCCGGGACCTCGCGGTCGTCGGGGCGACGGCCATCCATCTAGGACCGGCGTTGCCGCCGGCCTCCTGCGGTCTACCCGCGGACTCGGGCGAGCAGCCCTCGAACATCCGCGCAGGGACACCGGGGTGTCCCCTCTTGACCTTGCTCCGAGTGGGGTTTACCTAGCCGCCTGAGTCACCTCAGGCGCTGGTGGTCTCTTACACCACCGTTTCACCCTTACCGAGGACCGAAATCCCCGGCGGTCTGTTTTCTGTGGCACTGTCCCGCGGGTCACCCCGGGTGGCCGTTAGCCACCACCCTGCTCTGTGGAGCCCGGACGTTCCTCGGGGAGATCCGAGGATCTCCACGCGGCCGCCCGCCCGGCTCGTCTGCCGTGCCGACCATGCTACCCGCCGTTTCAGAGGAAGTCGGCCGTCTCCAGGTCGAAGCCGAAGGGGGCGGGGAGCGGGAGCGACTTGCCGAAGGGCGCGAGGTCGCGCCGGAGGTACTCGCCGTCCTCCGGATCTCTGAAGAGCGTCACCGTGGACGTGTCCCGGTCCACGAGCAGGTAGAGCGGGATGCCGCCACGTGCGTAGCAGCGGCGCTTGATGTCACGGTCGACGTTCGCCCGGCGCGAGGTGACTTCCAGCACCATCGCCACACCGTCGCAGGGCATCCAGGAGTCGGCGCCCCGGTACAGACGCAGCGCCTGAGGCGCGAAGGTCCCGTCCGGGATGACGTGGTCCCTCGGGGCGCCGGGTGCCTCCTTGAGCGTCAGACCCTTGTTGCCGGAGAACTGCATGTCGGTCCGTGATCGCCGGTAGACCTGCCCGACGATCAATCCGATGCAGTCCTCGTGGTCCCCGTCCGGCGGCGGCGTCACGACGATCTCCCCTTCGATCAGCTCCGCCCGGAAGCCCTCCGGCGTGTCCAGCGCCAGGAAGCCCTCCAGCAGGCCGTCGGCCTGCGTGAGTGGTGGGTGCGGCATGGCAGTCATGTCGTGATCGTCGGACATCGAGGTACCCGCCGTCCCTGTGATCGGGGTCGTTCCCCCGATCGTGGCACATGATCGGGGGCAGGCCCCGGAGTGACCGCTTGACCTTGTCGCAGCGTCAGGGTTTCTACTGGGGCCATGCGTATCGGCGAGATCGCCGCGCTCGTCGGGGTCACCCCGCGGGCCGTGCGGCACTACCACCAGTCGGGGCTGCTGCCCGAGCCCGCGCGGCGGGCCAACGGGTACCGGGAGTACGGGATCCGGGACGCCGTGCTGCTCGCCCGGATCCGGCGGCTGACCGAGCTGGGGCTCGGCCTCGACGAGGTGCGCGGGGTGCTCGCGGACGACGAGGGGCGCGGGCTCGTGGAGGTGCTCCGGGAGCTGGAGGAGGACCTCGCCCGGCAGGAGGCGGTCATCCGGGAGCGGCGGGAGCGGCTCGCCGCGCTGCTCGACCGGGCGCGGGACGGGCTGCTGCCCGCCGAGGGGCCCGTGTCGGCGGAGTTCGGCGAGCTGCTTGCCGGGCTCGGCCCGGTGTCCGACTCGCCCATGGCGGCGAAGGACCGCGAGATCCTCGCCCTGCTCGACACCGTCGTGCCGGAGGAGGAGCGGGCCAAGCTGGTCGGTCTGCTGCAGGGGGCCGCCGAGTACGCGCACGAGGTGTACGCGCGCCTCGACGCCCTCGCCGGGGCGGAGCCCGACGACCCCCGGGTGGCCGAGGCCGCCCGGGTGCTCGCCGCCTGTCTGCCGGACGAGGCGGGCCTGGAGCTGCCCGCCGAGGGGGCGGGCGGGCTCGCGGACGTCTTCTTCGGCGACCTCGCCCCCGCGCAGTCCGCCGCCGTCCGCCTCGCGATGCGGCTCGTCCAGGAACGACAGGACCCACAGGAAGGTGCCCGATGACCAGCGACACACGTGAGCGTGCCGGGATCATCCGCATCCTGCGGCTCTTCGCCTACACCGCCCTCCCCGCCGAGGTCGTCCTCGCCGTCTGCCTCGTCGCCGGGGTACGGATACCCGGCGCCGTCCTCGCCGTCACCGAGGTGGTGACCGTGACCCTCCTGACGGTCACCGGACTCGTCTACCTCCGGTTGCGGCGGCGTGGGCTCTCCACCCGGGAGGCCGTGGCGGAGCTCGTGCCCGAGGCCGTGCTCCGGCTCCTCGGGCACGAGCTGCGGCTGATGACGAGCCTGGTGCGGTGGGTCGCGCGGCGGCCGCACGGCGTCGGCGGCGCGGACGGGGTCTTCCCGCACGCCCGTGACCAGGCCGCGCTGATGTACGGCTTCGCGTTCGTCTGCCTCGTCGAGACGGTCGGCATGTCGTACCTGCTCGCCGACTGGCCCGTCGTCCACGCGGTCGTCCTCGTCCTCGACGTCTACACCGTGCTGTTCGTGCTGGGCCTGCACGCGGCCTCCGTGACCCGGCCGCACGTCCTGACCGGTGACGTCCTGCGGCTGCGGCAGGCGGCCCACGTCGACGTACCCGTACCGCTCGGCCTGATCGCCTCCGTCCGCCGCGAGTCGCTGTTCTCGCACGAGAAGACCGAGGGCGAGCTGAACCTCGCCGTCGGGTCCCAGACCTCCGTCACGATCGAGCTGACCGAGCCCGTCGACGCGCCCCGGCTGCTCGGCGCGCCCCGGCCGGTACGGATCGTGCGGGTCCACGCCGACGACCCGAAGGCCCTGGCCGACGCCCTCACGCGGGCGCGAACAGCACCTTCGCCGACCCCGGGTCCGCCGCCGCGAGCCTGACCCGCAGCCACTCCCCCAGCGGCAGGTGGGAGGTGCCGCCCTCGATCCGGGCGACGACCGCCGGGTCCTCCAGGTGGACGGTGCCGACGGCCGGTTCGCGCTCCTTCACGTCGATCACGTACGCGTCGAAGACCTCGCCGACCCGTTCCTTCAGGAGCGCCGCCTCGACGATGTCGACGCTCTCGCGCTCGACGGTGTTGGCGCGGCGCGTGCCCGCCGCCATCTCGTCGGGGAGCGTGGGCAGCGCGGCCCGTACCCACTCGGGCGGTTCGTTCCCCGCGACCGCCGCCAGGCACAGCTCGCCCGCGTACCGGTCGACGAGTCTGCGCAGCGGGGCCGTGCAGTGCGTGTACTCGTCGGCGACGGCGGCGTGCACGGCCGGGGTGGGGATGTGGCCGTCGGTGAAGACGGTGTACCCGGCGCCGCGCAGGAGGGTGGTGCACTCCTGGAGGAAGGCGGCGTGGCGCGGGTTCGTGGGGTCGGCGGAGCGGACGACGTCCGCGTACGAGACGTGGTGCGGCCAGTCGACGCCGAGGGCCCGCGCGGAGCGGCGCAGCCGGGCGACCGCGCCGTCGGGGGCCGTGGGCAGGGTGCGGAGGATGCCGGTGCCGGCGGCGGTCATGAGGTCGGCGGCGGCCATGCCGGTGAGCAGGGAGATCTGGGCGTTCCAGCCGTCGACGGGGAGCGGCGCCCGGTAGGCCAGGGAGTACGTGTGGTCGGTCTCGACGATCTCCTGCTCGGGGACGCTGAGGGAGATCCCGCCGCGCTCGCCTTCGAGGGCCTCGCGGAGCCGTCCGACCTCGCGGAGGAGGACGAGGGGTTCCTCGGCCGTGCCGGCGTTGATCTGCCGCTGCACGCCCGCGTAGTCGAGCTTGGCGCGGCTGCGGACGAGGGCGCGGCGCACGTCGGTGGCGACCCTGCGCCCTTCGGCGTCGAGGTCGATGCGCCAGAGCAGCGCGGGGCGGGGTTCGCCGGGGAGGAGGCTGGCGGCGCCTTCGGAGAGGACGGTGGGGTGGAGGGGGACCTTGCCGTCGGGAAAGTAGAGGGTGAGGACCCGCCGGTGGGCCTCGGCGTCGAGCGCGGAGCCGGGTGCGACGAAGGCGGCGACGTCGGCGATGGCGTAGTGGACGCGGTAGCCGCCGTCGGCCCGCCGGGCCAGGTGCATGGCCTGGTCGAGGTCGGTGGAGGTCGGCGGGTCGATCGTGAGGAACGGCAGGTCGGTGGCGTCGTACGCGGGGAGCCGGGGCGCCTTCGCGGCGGCCTCGGCCTCGGCGAGGACGGCGGGCGGGAAGGCGTCGGGGATCGCGAGCTCGGTACGGAGTGCGCGCAGGGCGGCCCGCAGCGGAGCCTCGGCTGCGCCGGTCACGTGAATGTGGCGGCGTGGCATGCATCGAGCGTAGGGGGAGGGAGGGGGCGCGGCACTTTGTAGGCTGGGTGGCCGGGGCCGCACCCCCACCCCGTCCGTACGAAGGAGAACCACCGTGCTCGTGCTGTTGCCGCCCTCCGAAGGCAAGGCCTCCTCGGGGCGCGGGGCGCCGCTCAAGCCGGAGTCGCTGTCCCTGCCGGGGCTCGCGGAGGCGCGGGCCGCGGTCCTGGACGAGCTGGTCGAGCTGTGCGCGGCCGACGAGGAGAAGGCGCGGGAGGTCCTCGGGCTGAGTGAGGGGCTGCGCGGCGAGGTCGCGAAGAACGTCGAGCTGCGGACGGCGGGCGCGCGCCCGGCGGGCGAGGTCTACACGGGCGTCCTGTACGACGCGCTGGGTCTGGCGACCCTGGACGCGGCGGCCCGGAAGCGCGCGGGGCGGTCCCTGCTCGTCTTCTCGGGGCTGTGGGGCGCGGTGAAGGTGACGGACCGGATTCCGTCGTACCGCTGCTCGATGGGGGTCAAGCTGCCGGGGCTCGGCGCGCTGGGTGCGCACTGGCGGGGCGCGATGGCGTCCGTGCTGCCGGAGGCGGCCGGGGACGGGCTGGTCCTGGACCTGCGCTCGTCGGCGTACGCGTCGGCGTGGAAGCCGAAGGGGGAGCTGTCCGCGCGGACGGCGACGGTGCGGGTGCTGCACGCGCCGACCCGGAAGGTGGTCAGCCACTTCAACAAGGCGACGAAGGGCCGGATCGTGCGGAGCCTCCTGGAGGCGGGCGCGGAGCCGGGTTCGCCGGAGGAGCTGGCCGTGGCGCTGCGGGATCTGAAGTACGTGGTGGAGGAGGGCGGCAAGGCGGGGGCGCTTGACGTCCTGGTGGACGAGATCCACTAAGCCCTTCATTGCACCCTGCGCAACGCCCGTTGCGCGTCACGCTCGCCATGGGCACGATGAGGCCCATGACGAGCGTGTTCGACCTTGCCCCGGCGTCCCCCGTCGTCCCCGTCGTGGTGATCGAGGACGCCGCCGACGCCGTCCCGCTCGCCCGCGCTCTCGTCGCCGGCGGGCTGCCGCTGATCGAGATCACCCTCCGTACCCCCGCCGCGCTCGACGCCCTCCGGGCGATCGCGGCGGAGGTGCCGGAGGCGGTCGTCGGCGCGGGCACGGTCGTCTCGGCGGCGGGGGTCGTGGACGCGGTCGGCGCCGGGGCCCGGTTCCTGGTGAGCCCCGGGTGGACCGAGCGGCTCCTCGGCGCGCTGCGGGAGTCGGGCGTGCCCTTCCTGCCGGGCGTCTCGACGGCCTCGGAGGTCGTGGCGCTGCTCGAACGCGGGGTGGAGGACATGAAGTTCTTCCCGGCGGAGGCGGCGGGCGGCGTCCCGTATCTGAAGTCCCTCGCGGGCCCGCTCCCGCAGGCCCGCTTCTGTCCGACGGGCGGCGTCTCCCTCGCCTCCGCCCCCGCCTACCTGTCCCTTCCGAACGTCGGCTGCGTCGGCGGTACGTGGATGCTGCCGCCCGACGCCCTCGCGGCCCGCGACTGGGCCCGGGTCGAGGCCCTCGCACGCGGGGCGGCGGCGCTCCGGACCCCCGCCGGAACCCCCGTCAGTCTCCTGGAGCGGTGAACGCGACCGTCAGGTGGTCGGTCACCGGGCGGTAGCCGAGCCGCTGGTAGAGGGCGTTGCTGGTGGGGTTGGCGAGGTCCGTGAAGAGGAGGACGTGCGCGGCTCCGCCGTCGAGGGCGGCCCGGCTGACGGCCTCGACGGCACCGGCCGCGTAGCCGCGGCCGCGCTCGGCGGGCGGGGTGTAGACGAGGTGGACGCGGGCCTGGCCCTCGATGGTGCGCGAGACGGACGCCATCGACACGGGACGCCCGTCGGTTGCCTCCCAGAGGAGAAGGCGGCCGTCGGTGATCCGGTCCGTGACGTGCCCGGTGTAGTCCTGGCCCGTGACGTCCTCGCCGACGTCACGGGCGAACTCCCGCGCCCAGGCGGCGGTGAACGGGATGTCGGCCTCGGTGGCGACGCGGGCGCGGCCGGCCGGGGCGGGGTCCGGCGGGGTGAGTTCGCCGAGCCGGAAGAGCCGCATCCGCACGGTGGTCCGCCAGGGGCGGCCCGTGGCCCCGGCGAACGCCTCCGCGAAGGCCTCGACGGCCGCCGTCTCGCCCCGTACGGTCGTCGGCTCCTCGCCCTCGGGGAAGACCTCGGGAAGGACGAGGGCGCGGGCCGCCTCCACGGTCACGGCCCCGAAGGAGGGCTCGCGCGGCGGGGACACCGCGAGCACCCCGGTGACCCGGCCGTCGGGCTCGGCCCACCAGCCGAGCCGTCCCGCCGAGTCCATCATCGTGAGCACGGCGGTGTTACGGGCCGCCTCAGCGGCGAGCAGGCCCCCCGCAGCGGTGCGGAAGGTGTCGACGTCCTCGGTGAAGTACCAGGTCATGAACGGCGATGATGGTACGCCGGGGGCCGGAGGTCCAGCCGTTTTCAGCGCAGGTGCGAGGTGTCGTTGAGGAGCCGTACGGACGCGTTGCCGTCGGCGTAGTAGGCCACCGCCGAGATCGAGGCCGCCGACAGCTCCATCCGGAACAGCGACTCCGGCGGGGCGCCGAGCGCGAGCCGGACCAGGGTCTTGATCGGGGTGACGTGGGTGACGAGGAGGACGGTACGGCCCGCGTGGGCGGCGGTCAGCCGGTCCCGGGCGGCCGCGACGCGGCGGGCGACGGCCGCGAAGCTCTCGCCGCCGCCGGTCGGCGCGGCCTTCGGGGAGGCCAGCCAGGCGTCGAGGTCGTCGGGGTACTTCTCGCGAACCTCGCCGAAGGTCAGGCCCTCCCAGGCCCCGAAGTCGGTCTCGCGCAGCCCCCGGTCGACCTGGACGTCGAGCCCGAGGCGGGCGGCGACGGCGGCGGCGGTCTGGCGGCAGCGGGTGAGGGGCGAGCTGACGATCTCCTGGATCGTGCCGCGCGCGGCGAGCGCCTCGGCGACGGCCTCGGCCTGGCGCAGCCCGGCGGCCGACAGCTCGGGGTCGGTGCCACCGCTCCCCGAGAACCGCTTCTCGGGCGTGAGCGCGGTCTCGCCGTGGCGCAGCAGCACGAACGTCGCCGGCGCGCCCATGTCGGGCCCGGCCCACCCCTGCGGAGCCTTCTCCGCGTGGGTGGTCGTCTCCGTCCGCGCCGCCGAGGCGAGGGAGGCGCGGGCCTGCGCGGCGACGGCCTCGTCGGGTGTGAACAGCCCGTCGTCGAGCTGTTCGGAGGTGGCGGGGGTCCCGACCCCGGAGGCACCGGCCTCGGAGGCACCGGCCCCGGAGGTCCCCGCCCCGGAGGTCCCCGACAGCGCCGCACGCGCGCGGGCCGCGCCCGCCGCCGCGTCGCCGGGCGGGCCCGACGGGGCCAGGACGGCGGCACCCGCCGCGCCCAGCGCGGCCGTCGAGGCGGACGGCCCCCACTGGCGGCCCTGCTTGCCCGCGTCCATCGCCTCGTTGGCGAGCCGGTCCGCGTGCTTGTTCAGCTCGCGCGGGATCCACTCGTAGCGGACCTGGCCGGGCGGGAAGATCCGTCCGGCCGCGGCGGCCAGCGGCTTCATGTCCGGGTGCTTGATCTTCCAGCGGCCGGACATCTGCTCGACGACCAGCTTGGAGTCCATGCGGACGTGGACGGTGGCGTCCGGGAAGAGCGCCCGGGCCGCCGTGAGCCCCGCCACCAGGCCCTTGTACTCGGCGACGTTGTTCGTCGCCACGCCGATGTACTCGGCCGCCTCCGCGAGCGTCTCGCCCGTCACGGGGTCCAGGACGACCGCCCCGTAACCGGCGGGCCCCGGGTTGCCCCGGGAGCCCCCGTCGGCCTCGACGATCACCTCTCGCGAAGACGGAGACGGCATTACAGACCGGACTCCGAGGTGCGGACCAGGATCCGGCGGCAGTTCTCGCACCGGACGACGGCGTCGCGGGCGGCGGCCCGGACGTCGTTCAGCTCGGTGATGTTGAGTTCGATGTGGCAGCCCTCGCACTTGCGCTGGTACAGCCGCGCCGCGCCGACTCCGCCCTGCTGCTCGCGCAGCTTCTCGTACAGCTTGAGCAGGTCGGCCGGGACGGAGCCCGCGACGAGCTCGCGCTCCTTGGTGACGGACGCGGACTCGGCGTCCAGCTCGCCCTGGGCGGCGTCGCGCCGGGCGGTGGCGTCGTCGGTCTTGGCCTGGACGGCGGAGACCCGCTCGGTCAGCTCGGCGACGCGCTCCTGGGCGGACTCGCGGCGCTCCATGACCTCCAGGACGATCTCTTCCAGATCGCCCTGGCGCTTGGCGAGGGAGACGATCTCGCGCTGGAGGTTCTCCAGGTCCCGCGGGGAGGCGGCGCCGGAATCGAGCCGCTGCTGGTCGCGGGCGGCGCGCTGGCGGACCAGGTCGACGTCCTGCTCGGACTTGGTCTGCTCGCGGCCGCAGTCGCTCTCCTCGGTCTGCGCGGCGACGAGCAGGTCGCGCAGCTGCGTGAGGTCCTTGGCCAGCGACTCGATCTCGGCGTGCTCGGGGAGCGACTTGCGCTTGTGGGCGAGCTGCTGGAGTCGGACGTCCAGGGCCTGGACGTCGAGGAGGCGGATCTGGTCGGCGGGCGCGGCGTTCAGTTGGGGGCTCCAGGGGAGGTGTGGTGGGCGGACCAGGGGTCGGTGACCGTCTTCGAGACGTGGACGCGGAGGTCCCAGCCGTGGCGGTCGGAAATCTCGTCGAGCTGGGCGGCGGCCTGCTCGCACCAGGGCCATTCGGTGGCCCAGTGGGCGGCGTCGACCAGGCCCAAGGGGGACTGTTGGGTGGCCTCGGAGACCGGGTGGTGGCGCAGGTCGGCGGTGAGGAAGGCGTCCACGCCCGCGGCCCGTACGGCGTCGAAGAGGCTGTCGCCGGAGCCGCCGCTGACGGCGACGCGGCGGACGGTCATGTCGGGGTCGCCGGCGACCCGGATGCCCTGCGCGGTGGCGGGCAGCCGCTTCGCGGCGCGGGCCGCGAACTCGGCGAGGGTCTCGGGGTGGTCGAGCTCGCAGATCCGGCCGAGGTTGTTCTCGGGCACGAGGGGGCCGGTGACCCGGAGGTCGAGCGCGCCGGCGAGGGCGTCGGAGACGCCGGGCTCGGCGGTGTCGGCGTTGGTGTGCGCGACGTGGAGGGCGACGTCGTGCTTGATGAGGTTGTGCACGACGCGGCCCTTGAAGTGGCCGGCCGCGACCGTCGTCGTACCGCGCAGGTAGAGCGGGTGGTGGGTGACGAGCAGGTCGGCGCCGAGGGCGATCGCCTCGTCGGCGATCTCCTGGACGGGGTCGACGGCGAACAGGACGCGGGTGACCTCGGCGTCGGGGTCGCCGCAGACGGTGCCGACGGCGTCCCACTGCTCGGCCCGCTGGGGCGGCCAGAGGGCGTCGAGCGCGGCGATGACTTCAGACAGACGGGGCACGAAGGAAAGGCTACCTGGCTCCTCTTTGCGCCTAAACCGGCGCCGCTCTCGCGGAAGTGGCGGGGCGCCGTCGTGGTTCCTCAATGCGTGGTCGCGGTGGTGTCGGACGAAAGAGCGCCCGCCGCCGAACCGGCATCAGGCGCTCCCGCGGGCTACTTCTTCACGAGGTCGGTGCGCAGGTCGTCGAGGACGCTGTTCGCCGCGGTCACGCCGAGGCCGAGGTACCAGGTCTCGTCCGGGACGTCCTTGGCCTGGCCGGCCTTGACGGCCGTCAGGTTCTTCCAGAGCGGGTTGCCCTGGGCGGCGTCCTTCTTGGTGGCCTTGGCGTCGCCGTAGACGCCGGTGAAGATCCAGTCGGCGTCGGCGTCGTCGATCTTCTCCGGGCTGATCTCGGCGGCGAGCTCGTCGATCTGCTGGTTCTTCGGCCGGGGCAGACCGGTGTCCTCCAGGATCGTGCCGATGAAGGAGGCCTTCGCGTAGAGGCGGATCTTGCCGGGGAGGTAGCGGACCATCGAGATGGTCGGCTTGTTCGGGCCGATGTCCGTGCCCAGCTGCTTCGCCTTCGTCTCGTACGCGGAGAGCTTCGTCTTCGCCTCGGCCGTCTTGTCGAGCGCGGCGGCGTTGAGGAGGTAGTTCTCCTTCCAGGTGAAGCCCGGGCGGATGGAGAAGACGGTCGGCGCGATCTTCGACAGCTCGTCGTACTTGTCGGCGGCGCGCAGCTGGCTGCCGAGGATGAGGTCGGGCTGGAGGTTGGCGATGGCCTCCAGGTTGAGGTTGTTGATGGTGCCGACGGACTTCGGGGTGCCCGCGTCCTTCCCGAGGTAGCCCGGGATGGCCTCGTCGCCCTCGGAGGGGGCGTAGCCGACGGGCTGGACGCCGAGGGAGACGACGTTGTCGAGCTCGCCGACGTCGAGGACGACGACCCGCTTGGGGGCGGCCTTGAGCTCGGTCGTGCCGAGGGCGTGGGTGAGCGTGCGCGGGAACTGGCCCGGCTTGGCGTCGGTCCCCATGGCGGCGGTCTTGGCGGCGGCGTCGCCGAAGTCCTTGCCGCCGGTGGCGACGTCCTTCTTCTTGGTCGCGTCCTCCTTCGCGGAGGTGTCGGACCCTCCGTCCCCTCCTCCGCAGGCCGCGAGGGAGAGCGCGGCGGCGAGGGCGACGACGGTGGCGGTGCCGCGACGGCGGAAGGACATGAGAAGGCTCCTGATACGGGGATGCAGGGATTCGGGCACGACCGACCGGAGCCACAGACTCCGCTTAGGGTCGCCTTACCTTACTCATCACCGGTCACTCCAGCACAGCCACCCCCTCCCCCTCAGCAGAATCGCCGGACGACCACCCTTATGTGTGAAGTGACCCTGCTCGTGTTGTTCGGCAGGAAGTGCGAAAACTAGCTTCGTGGCCGGAGGTGACGAGTCGATGACAGCGTGTGCCATCGAGACCGCGGCCGAGGACGACGACCGCGACAAGGACCCCACCGGGTCGGCCGGCTTCACGATCACGGCCAACGGCGCGTACGCGGCCAGGCTCGCGGGCGCCGGTGACGCCCTGTACGTGGAGCGGTGGACGCTCGACGGCCCCGAGCCGTACGCCGTCCCGCTCCCCCTCGGCCAGCCGGAGGAACCGCACACCCGGCTGCTGCCCCTCGCGGACGGCCGCGTGCTCGTCGCCCGCCGCGTGGACGGGCGGCGGAACACGTTCTCGCTGCTCTACCCCACAGGACCGGCCACCGGGGAGCTCCAGCTCGGCGCGGTGGAGGCGCCCGGCTCCGAGCGGCTGGTCCTGCTGCCGCCCTCGCCGGACGGCATCTGCGCGTACGCGATGTGCGTCGGCCCCGACACGACGACGCTCTGGCTCGTCGCGGGCGGCGCCTTCGGCCCCGAGCAGGTCGCCGAGGTCAAGGGCCGCTGCTCGGGCGGGGTGTGGCTCGACCGTACGGGCCGCATGCTCGCGCTCGACCGGCGGCTGGACGACGGACCCGTGAAGGCCGTCGCCGTCGACCTGGAGCGGGGCGGCGAGGTGACACCGCTGCTCCAGATCACCGAGGAGAGCGACGACCGGCTGCTCCTCGCCGACCCGGACAGCGGGCTGCTCCTCATCGGCTCCGACGCGCCGACGCCGGGGCGCGAGCGGCTCGGCTGGGGCGTGCTCGGCAGCCTGCTGCCGGTGCGGTTCCCGGAGTGCCTGCGGCTCGACGACGCGACGGTGACGCCGTTCGCGGTGCAGCCCGGGCAGGTCCTGATGCCGGAGAGCTGCTCGGTGGCGCTGCGGATCGACGCGGCGGGCGGCAGCTGGGTGGGGACCTGGGAGCCCTCGTCCCGCCGAATGGTCCAGTCGGCCGCGCCCGTGGGCTGGCTGCCCGGCGCGGGACTGTGGACGGCCGAGGGCGTCCTGCGGCTGCCGTACGCGACGGCCGGGGCGCCGTGCGGCCTCGCGGACCTGGAGACCCCGCCCGAGCCGGAGCCCGTGCCGGCGGTACGGGTGGTGGTGGCCGCCGACGAGCCCCGCGTGTGCCGCCCGGTGCCGTTGCAGCAGGCGCCGCTGGCCGACCGCAAGCCCACGGACTGAGACGGGGCTCCGTACCGACACGCGTTCAGCCGAGCCGCTCCCGCCGGCCCGTCTCGGCGGACCGCTTGATCGCGTCGAGGAGGCGGTGCGTGCGCACCGCCGTGCCGAAGTCGGGGTCGAAGGGTTCGCCGGTACGGATCGCCCGCGCCAGATCCGCATACACCTGGTGCACGTTGCTCACCGGCGACGGCACCCCGCCCGCCGCCGGGCGGTAGCGCTCGGGCAGCGCGAGCGTCTCGACGGGGCCGCCGTTGGCGTCCGCGCGCGTGAGGACGAACTCGGGTCCGACCAGCGAGTCGTCGGTGGAACGCAGGACGAGCCGGCCGGACCGTCCGTGCACCTCGACGCGGAAGCCGTCGCCCCGCGGTCCGCCCGTCATGAAGTGCGCGGAGGCCGCGGCCCCCGACTCCAGCAGGCCCGCCACCACGATCTGGTCCGGCGAGGTCACCTCGATCTCCTCGCCGGTCTCCTGAAGGGTGACCGTGCGGATCCGGGTCGTCAGGGACGCCGACAGCTCGGCGAAGTCACCCACGATCGACCGGTACATGTCGAGGGAGTGGCCGCCGACGACCGCCACGTGGTTGGCGCCCTTGGTCTGGTCGAACAGCGCCGTGTACCGCTGCGACCAGACCTCGGGCGCCGCGAGCGAGTAGGTGAGCGAGGTGGAGAGGACCTCGCCGACCACGCCCTCGGCGAGCAGGTCGCGCAGGTACCGCACCATCGGGTGGTGGCGGGACTGCAGCCCGACCGCGGCCCGGACGCCGGCCGCCTCCGCGCTCGTACGGAACCGCTCGGCGGTCGCCGCGTCGAGCGCCAGCGGCCACTCGCTGTACACGTGCTTGCCGGCCGCGATCGCCGCGTCCACCAGGCCGTCCCGCTGCGGGAGTTGTACGGCGACGGTGACCAGGTCGACCTCGGGGTGCGCCATCAGATCCCGGGCGTCGTCGAAGGCGTGCCGGGCTCCCCACACCTCGGCCGCCGCGCGCGCCGACTCCGTGCTCGTACCGGCGACCGCGGTGATCTCGTAGTCGTCCCGCGAGGCCGTCAGGGCCGGCAGGTGGATGGCGCGCCCCCAGCCACGCTCGGCGTGCGCCCCGACCACTCCTACGCGAATCCTGTCCGCCATGGTGACTCCCCCTGATCGATCCGTTCCGGTGACAGGGATCATGGTCTGGGACCATGGGCCGGAGCGGAAGGAGGCACATTCATGTCTCAGGGGAACACCGATGTGACCATCCAGGTCAGCGCCGTGAAGGAGTGCGAGAATCCCGACGCGGAGACCGCCTGTTCGGTGCTCGACGTCCTCGGCAGGGTCAGCGGGAAGTGGAGCGTCGGCATCCTGCTGGCCACCTCGCAGGGCCCGGTCCGCTTCACCGAACTGGAGCGGCAGCTCAAGGGCATCAGCCGCCGCATGCTGACGCTGACCCTGCGCAATCTGGAGCGCGACGGCCTGCTGACCCGCACCGTCTTCCCGACCGTGCCGCCGAGGGTCGAGTACACGGCGACGCCGATGGCGCGGGAGCTGTACGACTCGCTGGTCGTCCTCGCCGGCTGGGCCGAGCGGCACGTCGAGGCGATCGACCGGGCCCGGGCCACGTACGACGGGACATGACGGACTCCGCGTCATTAAACTCACGGGTTGCACAGCAAGACCGAACGACCGATTCATACGGGGTGAGTTGCACCATGTCGGAAGCAAGCACGGAGGGTAAGGAGCCGAACGGTTCCGGAAGGCATCGCGGTGAGGCGTCGCCTGCGGAGGACTCCACGTCCTCGCCGCACGGGCGCCACCGTCGCGAACCCGTCGCGCAGTGACCGAGTAGTAGTCGAGCGCGGTGAAGGGCCCCGGGTCTCCCCGGGGCCCTTCACCGTTCCCCCACCCGGGCCGACCTCCCGGTCAGCCCTTCTTCAGCCCCAGCACCTCCGCCGCGGCGAACGTCTCGCCCGCCGGGCGGGACGCGTAGTGCGGGGTCAGCACGGAGTCCAGTTCCTCGTACGTGAACGCCTCCTTGGCCGTGTCGAACTTGGCCGACACCCTGGGCCTGTCCACGACCGCCACCATCCCGCCGTGGACGACGAGCAGCTGGCCGTTGACCCCGGCCGCCGCAGGGGAGGCGAGGTAGCCGACGAGCGGCGCCACGTGCTCCGGGGACAGCGGGTCGAGGTCACCCTCGGCCGTCGGTTCGGCGAAGCCCGCGAAGACGTCCTCCGTCATGCGGGTCCTGGCCCGCGGGCAGATCGCGTTGGCCGTGACCCCGTACCGGGCGAGCGCGAGCGCCGACGAGGTCGTCAGGCCCACGATGCCGCCCTTGGCCGCCGCGTAGTTGGGCTGGCCGGCCGAGCCGGCGAGGAAGGCCTCGGAGGAGGTGTTGACGATCCGGCCGTAGACGCCGGTCTCCCCCGCCTTGGAGCGGCCCCGCCAGTGCACCGCCGCGAAGTGGGTGGTGTTGAAGTGGCCCTTGAGGTGGACTCGTACGACGGAGTCCCACTCGTCCTCGCTCATCGAGAAGACCATCCGGTCGCGCAGGATGCCCGCGTTGTTGACCAGGACGTCCAGCTTCCCGAACTCGGCCACCGCCAGGTCGACCAGGCCCCGCGCCGTCTCGAAGTCGGAGACGTCGCCGAGGTGGGCGACCGCCCGGCCGCCCGCCGCGCGGATCTCCGCGGCGACCTCCTCGGCGGGCGCGGCGGAGGCGTCCCCGGAGCCGTCGCGGCCGGCCTGCCCGTAGTCGTTGACGACGACGGCCGCGCCGAGCCGGGCCAGTTCGAGCGCCTCGGCGCGGCCGAGGCCCCGTCCGGCGCCGGTGACGATCGCGCTCAAACCCTCAAGAGGGAGTGACATCTCGCAGAAGTCCTCTCAGGTCTCGGATCTCAGGTCTCAGATCTCGATGCAGGTGCGGAGTGCCGTGCCCGTACGCATCTGCTCCAGCGCCTCGTTGATCCCGGCCAGCGGCACCCGGTGGGTGATGAGCGACTCCAGGTCGACGCGGCCGGCCCGCCAGAGCGCGATGGTCCGCTCGTACGACGTGAGCACGTCCCCGCCGCCGTACATGGAGGGCAGGATCTTCTTCTCGTCGAAGAAGAGCTCGAACATGTTGAACTGGAGGAAGTCGTCGAGGGCGCCCGCGCCGACGACGCAGAGCGTGCCGCCGCGCCGGGTCGTCTCGTAGGCGGTGCGGGCGGTGGCGGACTTGCCGACGACCTCGAAGACGTAGTCGAAGCCCTCCCCGCCGGTGATCCGCTGCTTGGCGTCGGCGAGCGCGTCCGGGGCGACGGCCTCCGTGGCGCCGAAGCGCAGTGCGGCCTCGCGCCGGGACTCGACGGGGTCGACGGCGATGATCTGGGCGGCGCCCTGGAGCTTGGCGCCCTGGATCGTGGAGATGCCGACGCCGCCGCAGCCGATGACGGCGACCGACGAACCGGCCTCCACCTTCGCGGTGTTGATGGCCGCGCCGAGACCCGTGGTGACGCCGCAGCCGATGAGGGCCGCGATGTCGAAGGGCACGTCGTCGGGGATGGGGACGGCGCAGCCCGCGGGGACGACGACCTCCTCGGTGAAGGTGCCGGTGCCGGCGAAGCCGAAGACGTCCCCGCCGGGGCGCTTGAAGTTGGGCGTGCCGGCGTTCATGAAGCCGGCCAGGCAGAGCTGTGTCTGGCCGCGCTTGCAGGCGGGACAGGTGCCGCAGGCGGGCAGCCAGCAGAGCAGGACGCGCTGGCCCGGGGTCAGGTGGGTGACTCCGTCGCCGATGTCGAGGATCTCGCCCGCGCCCTCGTGGCCGGGGATGAAGGGGGCGGGCTGCGGCAGGACGCCGCTCATCGCGGAGACGTCGGAGTGGCAGAGGCCGGTGGCGCGGACGCGGATCCGCACCTTGCCGGGGCCGAAGCCCACCGCCTCGACGTCGTCGAGGACTTCGAGTTTGTCCTGGCCGATCTCGTGCAGTACGGCTGCGCGCATGGTGCGGCTCCCCTCAGGAGTACAGGAGTACAGGAGTACGGGAGTACAGGAGTACGGGAATGGGTCTAGGTGTCAGGAGTGCTCGACGACGGTGTCGGCGAGTACGGGGGCGTCGTCGCGCTCCACCGCGGTGACCGCCACCTGGACGCTGTCCTCGCCGGCCCACATCCGCAGGCGCAGGGTCTCGCCGGGGAAGACGATCCCGGCGAAGCGCGTGCGGTACGAGCGGACCCGGGTGACGTCCCCGTCGAGCAGGGTGTCGACGACGGCCTTGAGGGTCATGCCGTACGAGCAGAGGCCGTGCAGGATCGGCCGGTCGAAGCCCGCGAGCTTGGCGAACTCGGGGTCGGCGTGGAGCGGGTTCCAGTCGCCGGAGAGCCGGTAGAGCAGGGCCTGTTCCTCGCGGATCGGCCGCTCGACGGTGGCGTCGGGCTCCCGCTCCGGGAGCGCGAGGCGCTCGGAGGGGCCGCGGTCGCCGCCCCAGCCGCCTTCGCCGCGGACGAAGATCTGGGCGTCGTTGGTCCAGAGCGGGCCGTCGGCGTCGGAGGCCTCGGAGCGCAGGACGAGGACGGCGGCCTTGCCCTTGTCGTAGACGGCGGCGACGCGGGAGGTGGAGACGGCGCGGCCGCTGACGGGGACGGGCCGGTGGAGCGTGACCGACTGGCCGCCGTGCAGGACGGCGGCGAGGTCGATGTCGATGCCGGGGGCGGAGAGCCCTCCGACGACGCCCATGCCGGCGCCCGCGACGGTGGCGAAGCTGGGGAGGACGTGGAGCCTGGACTCCAGGGTGTAGCGAAGCTCGTCGGGGTCGGTCGCCGGCAGGCCGGCGCCCAGGCCCAGGTGGTAGAGCTGGACGTCCTTGTGGTCCCAGGAGATCTCGGCGCTGCGGGGTTCGGCGGCGACGGCCTTGGCGGGGTCGATCGGCATCGGGCTGCTGCTCCTCGTGGGCGAGGTGGCGGGAAAGACCTCGGCGCGACCGTCCGCACCGTCGGTCGCACCGAGGCCGTGCGGGACCGTCCCGGAACGCGGCCGTTCTAGAACGCGTTCTAGGTCGGTGGATCTCATGTATAGCCGAGGCGGGAGGAGTTGGGAACCCTGTCGGCACCCCCTACCTGACGAGCCGTCAGCAGACGGTCCCGGGACATTTGTCACGGCCAGGTCCGTACGTTCACGCCTGCCGGACGGGGCCGCCGGATTCGTAGCGTCGTCCGTATGACGAACGAACCCGCCGCGGTCGCCTTCGAGGCCGCTTCCAAGGCGTACGGACCGGTCCGCGCCGTCGACGGCCTCGACCTCGCCGTCCCGCCCGGCGAGACCGTGGCCCTGCTCGGCCGGAACGGCGCCGGCAAGTCCACGGCCATCGGCCTGCTCCTCGGCCTCGACGCACCCGACAGCGGCCGCGTCCGGATCCTCGGCGGGGACCCGGCCCGCGCCGTCGCGGCGGGCCGGGTGGGCGCGATGCTCCAGGAGGGCCGGCCGGTCCCCCGGGTCACGGTCCGCGAGCTGATCGCCTTCGTCGCCCGGACGTACCCCTCGCCGATGCCGGTGCCGGAGGCCCTGGCGCTCGCCGGTCTGACCGGCCTGGCCGACCGCCGGGTCGAGCGGCTCTCGGGCGGCCAGGTCCAGAGGGTCCGCTTCGCCGTCGCGCTCGCCGGGAACCCGGAGCTGATCGTCCTGGACGAGCCGACGAACGCCCTCGACGTCGAGGCGCGCCAGGAGTTCTGGGACGCCATGCGCGGCTACGCGCGCCGGGGCAACACCGTCCTGTTCTCCACCCACTACCTGGAGGAGGCCGACGCGCACGCCGACCGGATCGTCGTCCTCGACTCCGGCCGGCTCCTCGCCGACGGCACGGGCGAGGAGCTCAAGCGGGCGGCCGGCGGCAGCCTCGTCGCCTTCGACCTGGCGGGCGGCCCGACGGAGTGGCTCGGGACGCTGCCCGGCGTCGCCTCCGTCGAGATCCGCGGCGACCGCGCCCGGCTGCGTACCGCCGACTCCGACGCCACGGTCCGCGCCCTCGCCGCCCGGGACGCGATCCGGGCCCTGGAGGTCGCCCCGGTCTCCCTGAACGACGCGTTCCTCGCCCTCACCCACAAGCCCGACCAGCGCCACGAGTCCTGGGAGTTCACGTCGTGATCACCGCATACGTCCGCCTGGAAGTGCGCCGCACCCTGCGCGACGCCGGTTTCACGATCTCGACGATCGGCGTCCCGGTGATGATGTACCTCCTCTTCACCAACCTCGGTACGGACGACGGATCGTTCCGGACGGCCGCGATGGTCGGCATGGCGGCGTACGGGGCGCTCGGCGCCGCGCTGTCCCTGGGCACCGGGGTCGCCGAGGACAAGTCCACGGGCTGGCTGCGGCAGCTGCGCGTCACGCCGATGACCCCGCGCCAGGTGGTGACGGGCCGCGCGCTGACCGGCTCGGTGGTCGTCCTCCCGGCGATCGCGGGCGTCCTCCTCGCGGGCGGCCTGGCCAACGGCGTGCGACTGGAGGCCTGGCAGTGGCCGGCGCTCTCCCTCGTACTCTGGCTGGGCTCCCTCCCCTTCACCCTCCTCGGCATCGGCAACGGCTACCGCCTCTCCGCCCAGACGACGGGCGTCGTCAACGTGGCCTGCAACCTCGGCCTCGCGGTGGTCGGCGGCCTCTGGTTCCCGACCGTCCTCTTCCCGTCCTGGCTCCGCGCGATCTCCGCGTACACCCCGACGAACCGCTTCGCGGAGCTGGGCGTGGCGCTGACGGAGGGCAGGGCGCCGGGCGCGGCGGCCCTGGCCGTCCTGGCGGTGTGGACGGCACTCTTCGGCATGTACGCGGCGGTCTCGTACCGTCGTTCGGCAAGGACGGCGTGAAGGAGCGTACGGGGATGGGGCAGCGGACATGAGGACCTGGCGACGGTGGAAAAGGGTGGCACGAGCCCACTCGGACCGGGGCCCGACCGGACTGAGCCTCCTCCCCTGGCTCCTGATGGGGATGGGCGCGCTCTCCCACCTCCTCGGGGGCGAGGCCCCGAACCCCTGGATCGGCGGCCTCGGCCTGGTCACCTTCAACACCCTCTACATCGCGATCATCTTCCGCGCGTTCGTCCCGGAGCTCCGCGAGTCCCCGCTGACCTGGACCCTCCTCGCCGCGCTGGGGGCGCTCACCTTCGCCCTGGCCATCGGCTACGGAAGGGAGTGGCTGCTCTTCTTCCCGCTGCTCGGCCTGGCGGTGGGAGCGGTGGTACGCCGGGGCAGAAAGCTGACCCTGATCACCGTCCCCCTGGTCGTGGGGGCCGGGGCAGTGACGTTCTGGCGGGACGACTGGGACTCGGTCAGCGTGGTGTACGGGACGTTCATCTCGGTCATGGTGACGGCGGCGATCCTCGCCCTGGACGACACGGTCCGGACGCTGCGGGCGACCCGGGAGGAACTGGCCCGGGCGGCGGTGGAGAAGGAGCGGCTCCGCTTCTCGCGCGACCTGCACGACCTCCTCGGCCACACCCTCTCGGTGGTCGTGGTGAAGTCGGAGGCGGTACGCCGTCTGGCGCCGCACGACCTCGACGCCGCGCTGTCCCAGCTCGCGGACATCGAGTCGGTGGGCCGCCAGGCGCTCACCGAGATCAGGGAGGCGGTCACGGGCTACCGCGAGGGCAGCCTCGCCACGGAGCTGGACCGGGCGCGCGACGCGCTCTCCTCCGCCGGCATCGATCCGGTCGTACGCCGCTCGGGCCCGCTCCTGGAGCCGCAGACGGAGGCCCTCCTGGGCTGGGTCGTCCGGGAGTCCGCGACGAACGCGGTACGGCACAGCGGCGCGACCCGCTGCGTGATAGCCCTCGACGGCACGGCCGACCGGGTCCGCCTCACGGTCACGGACGACGGCCGCGGCCCGGCCGAAGGCCCCCCGGGAACCGGCCTCCGAGGCCTGCGCGAACGCGTCGCGACGGCAGGCGGCACCCTCGACTCGGGCCCGGCGCCCCGGGGCGGCTTCCGGGTCACGGTGGAACTCCCCACCGAACTCCCCACTCAACTCACCACTGTCGAACACCAGTAGCCTTCGATCATGGCACTGCGACCTGACGAGTTCTACGACCACGCCACGACCGCCGCGGACGGCGAACGACGGCTCCCGCTCTCCCGTATGACGGGGTGGGACATCAGTCCGTTCGAGCCGGACGGCCTGCGCGTCGCGCCGCTGCGCCCGCCGGTGCTGCCCGAGCCTCCTCGGCACGGCGAGGACCCCTCGGACTGCGACTCGTGCCGCGGCCGCGACGAAGGCATCTGGTTCAACGAGCGCTGGCGGCTCACCCGGATCGCGAAGGTCGGCGTGCCGCTGGTGCTGATGCTGCATCCGCTCGACCACCACGACCTGGCGGACCTGCCCGACGAACTGGCGGCCGAACTGGGCGTGCTCAGCACGCACATCGCCCGCCATGTGCAGGCACTGCCGCACATCTCCCGGGCCCACGTCTACCGCATCGGCGACGGCGGCGCCCATCTGCACATCTGGTTCTTCGCCCGTCCCGAGGGCCAGTCCCAGCTGTTCGGGTCGTGGATGGTCATCTGGGACGACCTGCTGCCGGAGTACCCGGAGGACGTGTCCGAGGCGGACGCGGCGATCGTGGCGGACGCGCTGGTCGCCTCCTACGGAGGCCGCCGCCCGGCCGCCGGCGAACCGCAGCACGCCTGACCCGCCGGAGCAGGCGGCAACGGGTCGGCAGACCTACGCTGTTCCCTGTGACCGAGATGCCTCAGGACCACCGCCCGGCAAAGTCTGTAAGAGTCCTCCTCGCCGAGGACCAGGGCATGATGCGCGGGGCGCTGGCCCTGTTGCTCGGGATGGAGCACGACATCGAGGTCGTGGCCCAGGTCGGGCGGGGGGACGAGATCGTGGACGCGGCGCTGCTCGCGCGGCCCGACGTGGCCCTGCTCGACATCGAGCTGCCGGGGCGCAGCGGGCTCGACGCCGCCGCCGCTCTCCGGGACGAGGTCCCGGACTGCCGGGTCCTGATCCTGACGACCTTCGGCCGGCCGGGCTATCTGCGCCGGGCGATGGAGGCCGGTGCGGTGGGGTTCCTGGTGAAGGACGGGCCCGTGGAGGAGCTGGCCGAGGCGGTGCGGAAGGCGCTCCGCGGCGAGACGGTCATCGATCCGGCGCTCGCGGCCGCCGCGCTCGGCGCCGGTCCGAACCCGCTGACCGGCCGGGAGCGGGAGGCCCTGGCCGCCTCGGTGGACGGGGCGACGATCGCGGACATCGCGGCCCGGCTCCATCTGTCCGAGTCCACCGTCCGCAACTACCTGTCCTCGGCGATCGGCAAGACGTCCACCCGCAACCGCATGGAGGCGGTGCGGGCGGCACGTCAGCAGGGGTGGCTGTAGTCCCGGACGTCCCTACAGGCCCTCGGACCGGGCCGCCGCCCGCTGGGCCTCGAAGTTCCCCACGTACGCGTCGAAGACCGCCGCGTCCTCGTACTTGAGCAGCGTCTCGTCGTTGTACCGGAGCGCCGTCGTCGTGTAGGTGTGGCTGCCGGTGAAGACGATCTTCTTGTTCGCGCCGCCGTAGTACGTGCCCTCGATCAGCAGGTACTTGGTGTGGGAGTCGGAGCCGCCACGCTTGTCGTTGTCGAGCTGGTGCAGGGTGATGCGGCCCTTGCCGGTCACCGGCCTGGTGAGCCAGTTGGCCACCTGCCCCATGGGCTTGTCGTCGGTGGTCCAGTTGTCGAGCGAGCGGTAGACGATCTCGATGTGGCAGCCCGCGTTGGCGAGTTCCCACAGCTTCTTCGCCACGTCGGTGCGGGTGATGTGGCCCTGGGCGATGCGGATCTTCGTACGGCCGTCGGTCGTGCCGACCCCCGGGGAGTTGCCGCCGCAGGAGTCCGCGGTGCCGACCGGCGCCACCGTGGCGAGGATGTTGACGACGGGATCGATGGTCGCCCGCGGGAAGAAGTAGACCTTCGCCTTGCCCGCCTGGGCGTCGTGGGCGTAGTCGGCGACCTGCGGCGTCTGCCCGACGGCGGCGGCGGCCTGGTCGTCGAAGTACCGGGCGTACGCGTCGAACAGTGCCGTGTTGCCGGCGACCGTCAGCGCGTCGTTCCACCAGTCGTCGAGGTCCTGCGCGGTGAGGTTCCCGGAGGACTGCACCAGTACGTCGTCGGCGTACGTGTCGCCCTTGCCCTTGGTACGGGAGAACAGGAAGAACTTGTTGTGGTTGACGTTGTCGTACGTGCCGTTCGGGTCCGCCTCCGTGGTGCCCGGGTCCAGGGCCAGGCAGGCTTCCTCCGCCTTGCAGCCGCGGACCCACGAGTCGGGGCTGCCCGTCGGGTCCGCCAGCCGGGTCTTCAGGGTGTCGAGCCCCGCCGACCTGCTGTCGTCGTCGACGACGACCTGGACGGCGACGCCCCTCTTGTGGGCGTCGCCCAGCTTGTTGGCCAGGTACCCCGACTGGAACAGGTAGAGGGAGATCCGGATGGACGACCCGGCCTCCGCGCCGTCGACGAGGTCGCCCAGGTGGTAGAGGATCCGTCCCCGGGCGGCGGCGTCGGTGCTGTTCGGCTCGTTGAACAGGGCGCCGGTCGTCACCGCCAGGACCGGCTCCGCCGACGCCGACGGCGCGACCGTCAGGGCGGCGCCGACGGCGAGCGCGGTCACGGCCGTTCTGAACTTGCTCTTGATCGATATCATCCGGGCATTGTCGCCCCGGGCCTGGTCAGCCGGTACGGCGGACCGGCTTCGGGAGCCACAGGAGCATGAGGACCGACGCCGCCACGAGGACCCCTGCCGAGACCCGGAAGGCCATGGCGTAGCCGGGGACCAGGTACGCCTGGGACGCCAGGAAGGCCGGGTCCGGGCCGTTCTCGAAGGCGACGTAGCCGCTCGCGGGCGATCCCGCCGCCGCGACGGCGACCGTGGAGAGGATGGACAGGCCGAGGGCACCGCCCATCGTGCGGGAGGTGTTGACGAGGCCGGAGACGAGGCCCGCGTCGCCCGGTTCCGCGTGGGAGGTGGCGAGCGTGGCCAGGGGGGTGGTGGCCAGGCCGATGCCCGCCATCATCACGACGCCGGGGCCCAGGATCGTCCCGAGGAAGGTGCCGTCGGCGGTCAGCGTCGACTGCCAGGCGAAGCCCGCCGCACCGATGAGGGCGCCGGTCACGGCGACGTTCCGGGCGCCGAGGACCGGCATGAGGCGCGGGGCGAGCTTGGAGCCCAGGATGACGCTGAGGGAGCTGGGGACGAGGGCGAGGCCGGCCTGGATCGGGGTGTAGCCGAGGACGTTCTGCGCGTACACCGTCATGAAGAACCACATGCCGAAGGAGCTCGAACCGCACAGCAGGATCGCCGCGTTGGCTGCCGAAACGGCCCGGTTGCGGAAGATCTTCAGCGGCATCAGCGGGGCCGCCGTGCGTGCCTCGACGGCGACGAAGACGGCGAGGAGGGCGAGGCCGCCGAGGAGCGTCAGGAGGGTGGCCGGGTCGGTCCAGCCCGCCTCCTCGGTCTGGACGATGCCGTACGCGAGGGTGGCGAGCCCGCCGGTGACGAGGACGGCGCCCGGCAGGTCGAGGCGGCGGCCGGTGCCGGTGGCGCCCTCGCGGAGCCAGAGCAGCGCGGCGGCGAGGACGAGGACGCCTATGGGGACGTTGATGAGGAGGACCCAGCGCCAGGAGAGCAGGTCGACGAGGACGCCGCCGACGAAGCCGCCCGCCGCGCCACCGGCCGCGCCGACCGCCGTCCAGGTGCCGATGGCCCGGGTGCGGGCGGGTCCGGCCGCGACGGCGCCGGTCACGAGGGTCAGCGTGGCGGGCGAGACGAGGGCGGCCCCGAGGCCCTGCACGGCGCGGGCGCCGATCAGGTACTGGCCCTCCGGGGCGAGGCCGCCGACGACGGACGCGGCGGTGAAGAGCCCGAGCCCGAGCAGGAACATCGCCTTCCGCCCGTAGAGGTCGGCGGCCCGTCCGCCGAGCAGCATGAAGCCGGCGAAGGCGATCGAGTACGCGCTGAGCACCCATTGCAGCCCGAACGCGGAGAGCCCGAGGTCGGTCCGCATGGACGGCAGCGCGACGTTCACGACGGAGACGTCGAGGACGACGAGGAACTGACCGGCACAGGCGGTCAGGACGACCAGCCACGGGCGGGGCGTGCGTATCGAGGGGGTGAGGGATGCGCTCGTGGCGGAGTCGGTCTGCGGCATGAATGTCATGGTCGCAGACCGACTCAGCCCCGTACATGGGCATTCCGCCCTACGACCTCCACGGCCCCGTGCCGCGCTACGCCCTACGACCTCCACGGCCCCGTGACGCGCTACGCCTGACGACCTCCACGGGCGGGCGCCCCCGAGGCCCTACGCCTTCCGCAGCAGCGTCACCACCGCCGCACCGCCCAGGCCGATGTTGTGCGCGAGCCCGACCCGCGCCCCCGTGACCTGGCGCGGCCCCGCCTCGCCCCGCAGCTGCCACACCAGCTCCGTCGCCTGCGCGAGGCCGGTCGCGCCCAGCGGGTGGCCCTTGGAGATGAGCCCGCCGGAGGGGTTCACGACCCACCGTCCGCCGTACGTGGTGGCGCCGGACTCGACGAGCTTGCCGGAGGCGCCCTCCTCGCACATGCCGAGCGCCTCGTACGTGAGCAGTTCGTTGATCGAGAAGCAGTCGTGGAGCTCGATGACGTCGACGTCCTCGATGCCGAGCCCCGAGCGCTCGTACACCTGGCGCGCGGCGGCCCGGGACATCGGGCGGCCGACGGCGTCGATGCAGGAGCCGGAGGCGAAGGACTCCCCGGTGTCGGTGGTCATCGCCTGGGCGGCGATCTCCACGGCCCTCCCCCGCAGCCCGTGTTCCTCGACGAACCGCTCGGAGACGACGACGGCCGCCGCCGCGCCGTCGGAGGTGGGCGAGCACTGGAGCTTGGTGAGCGGCCGGTGGACGGTCCTGGCGGCGAGGATCTCGTCGACCGTGTAGACGTCCTGGAACTGGGCGTTCGGGTTGTTCGCCGAGTGCTGGTGGTTCTTGGCGCCGACGGCCGCGAGCTGCACCTCGGTCGTCCCGTACCGCTCCATGTGCTCCCGGGCGGCGTTGCCGAAGATCTGCGCGGTGGGCGGGGACATCTCGAAGCCGTGGGCGGCCGCCATGATGCCGTAGTGCCGGGCGACGGGCGAGGTCTTGAAGTCGTCCGCGCCCGCCGAGCCTCCGCCGCCGAGCGAGCCGCGGGCCATCTTCTCGAAGCCGAGGGCGAGGACGCAGTCGGCGATGCCGCCCTCGACGAACTGCCGGGCGGTCATGAGGGCGGTGGAGCCGGTCGCGCAGTTGTTGTTGAGGTTGTAGACGGGGATGCCGGTGAGCCCCAGTTCGTACACGGCCCGCTGCCCGGCGGTGGAGGCCTGGAAGCAGTAGCCGACGGCCGCCTGCTCCACGCTCGCGTACGGGACGCCCGCGTCGGCGAGGGCGGCCGTGCCCGCCTCCTTCGCCATGTCCCAGTACTGCCAGTCCCGGGTCTCCGGCTTCTCGAACTTCGTCATCCCGACACCGACGACGTACGCCTTGCCCATCAGCTGTTCCCCCTCAGTCTCTCGGTCTCTCGGACTCAGTCTCTCGGCAGGCCGAGCAGGCGCTCGGCGACGACATTGAGCTGTACTTGGGTGGTGCCGCCCGCGATGGTGAGGCAGCGGGACATGAGCAGTCCGTGCAGCGCCCGTTCGCCGGGGCCCTCGCGCAGCGCGCCCTCGGGGCCGAGGAGTTCGAGGGTGAGTTCGGCGAGCTTCTGCTGGTGGAGGGTCTGGACGAGCTTGCGGACGCTGGCGCCCGCGCCCGGTTCGAGGCCGGACACCTGGAGCAGGGTGGTGCGCAGACCGATGCAGGCGAGGGCGTGCGCCTCGGCGACGAGGCCGCCGATCCGCGCGCGGACGGTGCTGTCGTGCTGCGCGGCCTGCTCGATGAGGGCTTCCAGTCCGGTGTCGAAGGCGACCTGGTCGGCCATGTGGACGCGTTCGTTGCCGAGGGTGTTGCGGGCGACCCGCCAGCCGTCGTTCACCTCGCCGACGACGGCGTCGGCGGGGAGGACCGCGTCGTCGAACCAGACCTCGTTGAAGAGGGAGTCCCCGGTGATCTCCTTGAGGGGCCGGATGTCGATGCCGGGGGTGTTCCGCATGTCGACGAGGAAGTAGGTCAGCCCCTTGTGCTTGGGCGCGGTGGGGTCGGTGCGCGCGAGCAGGATGCCGTGGTGGGCCCACTGGGCGGCGCTCGTCCACACCTTCTGTCCCGTGATCCGCCAGCCGCCGTCCTCGGTGCGTTCGGCGCGGGTGCGGAGGGAGGCGAGGTCGGAGCCGGCGCCGGGTTCGGAGAAGAGCTGGCACCAGAGCCGTTCGCCCCGCAGGGTCGGCCCGAGGTGGGTCTCCTGCTGCTCGGGGGTGCCGTGGGCGAGGAGGGAGGGCACGACCCAGGCGCCGATCCCGAGCCCGGGAAGGGCGATCCCGGCCTCGTCCAGCTCCCGCTGCACGGCGAGCTGCCGGAGAGGTCCGGCGCCGAGTCCGTACGGCTCCGGGAGGTGCGGGGCCGCGTAGCCGGTGGGTGCGAGGGCGCGCCGGGCGGCGGCCGGTTCGAGGCCGGCGGCCGGGGCGACGGCCTCGCGGGCCTCTCTCCTGTACGCGTCGGCCTCGGGCGGCAGGTCGAGGCGGAGGCCGCGCCGGACGCCGTCGGAGGCGTGCCGCAGGGCGGCGAGGCGGTGGTGGTCGCCGGTGCCGAGGAGCTGGCGGGCGACGACGGCGCGGCGGAGCAGGAGGTGGGCGTCGTGCTCCCAGGTGAAGCCGATGCCGCCGAGGATCTGGATGCAGTCCTTGGCGCAGGTGTACGCGGCGTCGAGGGCGGTGGCGGCGGCGAGCGCGGCGGTCAGGGAGCGGGCCTCGTCCTGGCCGGCGCGGGCGGCGTCCCAGGTGAGGGCGCGGGCCTGTTCGAGCCGGACGAGCATGTCGGCGCAGAGGTGTTTGACGCCCTGGAACTGTCCGATGGGCCGCCCGAACTGCTCGCGGGTGCGGGCGTGTTCGGCGGCGGTCTCGACGGCGCGGGCGGCGGTGCCGCAGGCGTCGGCGGCGAGGAGGACGGCGGCGAGGTCCCGCACGAGCCCGGTACCGATGTCGCCGCCGAAGGCGAGTTGGCGCGCGGCGGGGACGTGGACGGCGCGGGCGGTGAGCTCGCCGGTGGGCCGGGTCGGGTCGGCGCTCTCGCGGGCCCGGACGGCGAGCCCTTCGGTGTCGACGGCGAGCCGGACGGAGCCGTCGGCGGTGGCGGCCCTGAGGAGGACGAGGTCGGCCTGGCCGCCGCCGAGGACGGGGGGCGCGGCGCCGTCGAGGAGCCAGCCGCCCGCGGTCCGTACGGCGGTGAGGCTCCCCGTACCGCCGAGGGCGACGGCCGCGATCCGCTCGCCGCGCGCGATCGAGGCGGCCAGCTGCCCCTGCCCTGCCCGGTGGAGGACCTCGGCGGCGAGGACGGAGGGCAGGTACGGCCCTGGCAGCAGCGCCCGCGCGGCCTCCTCGACGACGACGGCGAGGTCCACGAGGTCGCCGCCCCCGCCGTCGTACTCCTCGGGGAGGTGGAGCCCGAGGAGGCCCTGCTCGACGGCGGCGTCCCAGTACGCGGGCCGGCCGGCGGCGGCGTCGGGGACGTCCAGGTGTTTGCGGACCTCTTCGGGAGGTACGGCGCGGGTGAGCCAGCCGCGGACGGATCGGGCGAGCTCCCGCTGTTCGTGCGTGATGGCGATGCCCATGCGCCGCAGACTAGAACACGTTCCATTCTGACGGAAGGTCAGATGCCGGTCGGATCCGGTCCGGGGCGGGCCGGCAGGGTCCGCCGGACAGGCCCTAGGGTCGTCTCATGAGGAAAGAGACCCCCGTGACCGAACTGCCGGAGGACGACTACCGCCGCGTCTGGGACCGCTTCTACGAGGAGTTCGCCTTCCGGCCGAGCGTGAACCCGACGACGTGGCCGGCCATCAAGGAGCCTGCCGCGTCGGCGACCTGGAGCCTCGCCGCCCTGGACGACGATCCCGACTACGAGGGTCTGGAGCGTCTCGTCGCGGTGGTCCGGGCGGCACTGGCCTCCTGCGTCGGCCCGCGGGGCACACTGTTCGCGCTGGACTGGCAGCACACGTCGTACCGGTTCTCGCCGCAGGACGTCGGCGGCCCCGGACGACCGCGCTGGCCGCTGAGCCCGTACCCCGACGGGGACTACTACATCTACCTCTCGGAGGACTTCCGCCTCGGCAGCTTCGGCCATCCCTGGGAAAGCTCGCTCTGCCTGTTCGGCGAGGAACTCCTCGCCGTGGCGTCCACGGAGGTCGACAAGGTCCTCGGCCCGCCGATCCGCAGGTCGGGCAAGGCCGAAGGAGCCCAGTAGGCCCACGACTTCACGTCCGCTGCGCGGGCCCGCGCAGCCCCAAGGCGCTGTTCAGTCCCTTCAGCCGCCTGAAAGGATGCCTACCTTTCGCCTGCCTTCGAAGATGGGAAGCAACATGAGCGGTATGCAGCTGAATCGGCGCGGTTTCCTTTCCTTGGGCGGCGTGGCCGCACTCTCCGTCGCGGGCATCGGAACGGGAGCCGGGCACGCGAGCGCGGCGGACGGTCTGCCGGCGTCCCAGCTGATCCGGGTGGAGGGCAACACCGGTCCTGCCTACTTCCGCGAGGAGACCCTGCACGAGGGGACCGTCATCCAGTCCATCGGGTTCGACAACGTCAACCGTCGGCTCTACTACGCCCAGCTCATCGGAGGCGGCCGTCAGTTGAAGGGGGAGTCGGCACCGCTGTCCGGCGCCACGCGCGATCTGCACGGCGATCTCGCGATCACCGAGTGGACCCTCGGCGCCGACGCCGCGGACGGCAGCGGAACCGGCCGGGTCACGGGCTACATGTATCTGCGCGGCTTCGGTCACGGCGTCGGCTTCGGCGTCGAGCCGTCCGGCACCAGCACCTACCTGTGGACCGAGGTCGACGCCGTCCAGGACGTCGAGGACGGGACGAGCCGCGGTCGGCGGCTGTGCCGCTTCAAGTTCGCCTCCTCCAGCACACCGCTGGACGCCACCAGCACGTCGCTCCAGAAGTTCACCCCCGTCCCGGGCAGCGTGAACAACACCGCGGGCATCGACCCGGTCAACAACCGGCTGGTGGTCCGGTACGACCTGAACGGGATGCACTACCGGATCTACGACCTGGCGAAGGCCCGCGCGGGGGACTTCGGCACTCCCCTGGCGGAGATCGCCGAGCCCGCGATCTCGATCGACCGCAACCGCTACGGCAGGCCCTCGTTCCAGGGATACGCGGTGGCCGGGCAGTACCTGTACATGCTGCACGGCAATTCCTACGGCTACACCCAGGACCACGACGGCAACGCGTCGACGCCCAAGATCGTCATATCTCCCCCGGGCGAGGGCAACACCCATCTGACCTCGGTCGACCTGAACACCGGGACCATCGTCACGACCTTCCACTCCAAGGCCGGCTACACCCTGCCGTTCCGTGAGCCCGAGGGCCTGGCCATCCAGATCCCCCAGCCGTCCCGACCCGACATGTTCCGCCTGTGCATGGGCTTCGCCTCGGGCGAGACACCGGGGCAGCGCAAGGCGTCGGTCTACTACAAGGACTCCCTGATCCAGCTCTGACCGCGAACCGCCGGGGCCCCGGGGCCGAACCGGCGCCGGTATTCCGACGGGGAGAGGCCCGTCTCGCGGCGCATCAGGGCGCGCAGGTGCGCCGCCGTACCGAGCCCGCTGCTCCGCGCGACCGCGTCGAGGCGCGCCTCGCCCCGCTCGATGAGCCGGCAGGCCAGGGCGACGCGCTCCCCCGTGAGCCAGGCCAGCGGTGTCGTCCCCAGCTGCGTCCGGAACCGGCGGTGCAGGGTCGCGGGGCTGACGGCGGCGCGGGAGGCCAGGTCGGCGACCGTCAGGGGCTCGTCGAGGCGCTCAAGCGCCCAGGCGAGGACCGGCGCCAGGGACTCGTCGGGGATGTCGGGCACGGGCCGCTCGACGAACTGCCGCTGCCCGCCGTCCCGGTGGGCCGCGAAGACGAGCCGCCGGCTGACGGCGTTGGCGATCTCGGCGCCGTGGTCGCGCCGGACGACGTGCAGCCCGAGGTCGAGCGCGGCGGCGCTGCCGGCGGCGGTGAGGATGTCGCCGTCGTCGACGAAGAGGACGTCCTCTTCGAGGGTCACGGCCGGGAAGCGCGTACGGAAGGAGTCCGCCCACTGCCAGTGCGCGGTGGCCCGCCGCCCGTCGAGCACCCCGGCCTCGGCGAGCGTGAAGGCACCGCTGCAGAAGCCGACGAGGCGAGCTCCGCGCGCGTGCGCCCGCCGGACGGCTTCCAATACGGCAGGGCGGCGCGGCACCGCGACGTCGGGACGGTTGGGGACGATGACGGTGTCCGCCGCCTCGGTCGCCTCCAGACCGGCGACGCCGGAGAGCGTGAAGAAACCGTCCCTCATGAGGGTGTCCGGCTCGGGCGAGCAGAGACGGAAGTCGTACAGCTCACGGCCGAGTTCGGGCCGGCGCAGACCGAAGATCTCGGTGGCGCACCCGAGCTCGAACGGATTGGAGTTCGCGTCGACGATCACGACGACCCGGTGGAGGGGGGCCGGCGAGAGCGGCTGAGAGGATCCTTGCGGCATGTGCGATTCCTAGCACTCACGCAGTCCGGGCGCCCGCGGCGAGGATCCCCTCATGAGCGACAACGACCGCGCACCCCTCGCCCTCGACCAGGCCCTGGCCTCCTTCGACGCCCTGTGGAGCCCCCGCATCGTGACCCGCGTCAACGACTACGACGTCCGCGTCGCCAAGGTCGCGGGCGAGCACGTCTGGCACGCCCACGACCACACCGACGAGTTCTTCCTCGTCCTCGACGGCGAACTGCACCTCGCCCTGCGCGAACCGGCCGGGGAGCGCACGGTCCGGCTCCCCCGGGGTTCGGTCTTCACCGTCCCGCGCGGTACGGAGCACAAGCCGTACGCCCCCGACGGCGCCGCGATCCTCATGTTCGAGCCCACGGGGACGTCGACGGTCGGCGACCGCCACGACGACCTTCCGGGACACGTCGACGCGACGACGGGGCACGCGCTCGACGCCTGACACGGATGGGGGGACGGGGGACGGGGCTACTTCTCCCAGGCCGCCGCACCGCGGAGGAGATGGTGGTCGGACAGCCCCTTCGTGCAGGGCAGCGCGTCTCCCTGCACGGTCTTGAACCACTCGTAGCTCAGGAAGAGATAGTCGATCTTGCTGGTCTCCGTCGTGTGGGCCGAGCAGCCCGGGCTGGCGGTCTCCTCACCGCTGCGGCAGCGGTCCGCCTCCTGGGCACAGCCGGCGCCGAACTCCGCCTTGTCGTTCTCGTCGACCTCCTGGAACCGGCCGGCCGAACCCGTCCCGTGGTTGTAGAGGACGTTCATGTCCTCGTTCCCGGGAAGCTGGTTGAAGTCCCCCGCGAGGACCACGGGCTCGCCGGCCACCCGGCCGTCCTCGACGAGATCCGCCACGGCGGCGACCTGAATCTTCGTGGTCGCGTCGTGGAAGTCGATGTGGGTATTGCAGGCCCGGACCACGCGGCCGTCCAGACCGGCCCGGGCGCACAGGAGGATGCGGTCCTCCGACGGCACGGTGGCCACCTCGGGCAGGAACGTCACACTCCGCGAGTCGGGGACGATCGAGCCCGTCCCCTTGGAGAAGATCGCCAGGCCGAAACGACGGTCGTCCGGGTCCCACTGGTCGCAGTCGGACGCGGTGGCCAGCGACGCACCCCACACGGTGTCGTAGCTGTCCGTCCCGACGCGCCAGCGCGGCGACAGCGCGTCACGGATCAGCTTCCACTGTCCGTAGCAGAGCTCCTGGAGCATGACCAGGTCGCTGTCCCAGGTGTCGATCTCCTCGACGAGCCCGGACACCCAGGCGGACCTGGCCGCGTTGGTCTCCGCCGGGAGCGGGCACTTCGCCCCGCACACGTTGTACGAGATGAAGCGCAGCGGCTTCGCGGTCTCCGGGGTGACCTCGTCGGCCGCGGCGGGCCCCGTCCCGGCGGTGAGGAGCAGACCTATCGAGAAGAGCGCGGCGAGGAACGCTCTGAACGACGCGCGCATGGGCACGTCCTTTCATGATCGGCAATGGACGGCGCATCCTCGCACGGCCTCCGCCGAGAGGTCTCAGACCGCGACGGAGAGCAGGTCCACCACGAAGACGAGTGTCGAGCCCGCCGGGATCAGCGGCGAGGGTGACTGGTTGCCGTAGCCGAGGCGCGGGGGAACGATGATCTCTCGCCGGCCGCCGACCTTCATCCCTCTGACCCCCCGGTCCCAGCCCTTGATGACCTTGCCACCGCCCACGGCGAACTTGTACGGCCGGCCCCGGTCCCAGGAGGCGTCGAATTCCTTCCCGGACGCGAAGGTGACCCCGACGTAGTGCACCTGGACGACCCTGCCCGGCTTCGCCTCAAGCCCGTCGCCGACCACCAGGTCGCGGATGGTCAGCTCGGTGGGAGCGTCACCCTCCGGAAGGTCGATCTCGGGCTTCGTCGGTTCACTCATGGCAGCCTCATTCGCTCTCTCCGCCGGAAACCCTCGTACGGCCGGCCGGACGCGTGGTCACTCTATGCAGGAGATCACCTGCTGCCGTGAACGCCGATGCCCTGGCATTGTCAGTGGGCCCTGTCACGATGCCCACAGATCACGGACAGCACGCGAACAGACGGAGTGAACACACCATGGGCACCTGGGACATCGGACCGTTCGACAGCGACACCGCCGCCGACTTCTCGTACAGCGTGGACGAGGCCCCGGCGGAGAAGAAGGCCGAGGTGCTGCGCGAGGCCTTCCGCGAGGTGACCGCGACCGGTGACGACTACCTGGACTCGGACCTCGCGGTGGAGGCCATCGCGTCGGCGGCGCTGGTCGCCGCACAGTGCCCGGGCGGCGACCCGGTCACGACCGCGTACGGCCCGAAGGAGCCCCTGCCCGAACTCCCGGCGGAGCTGCGTCCACTGGCCGTCGCGGCGCTGGACCGGATCCTCACCCCGGAGTCGGAGCTCCTGGAGCTGTGGGAGGAGTCGGACGGCGAGGAGTGGAAGGCGGGCATACGGAAGCTGCGCGCGGTCCTGGCGGGGGCCTGACCGGTCAGGCCGACTGGAGGCCCTTCACGTACACCGCACATCCGTGTGTGTGCGGATCCGATTCCTCGACCCGGAATCCGGCCGAGGCGAGAATCCCCGTCAAGGCGTCCCTCATGAACGTGCAGACGTCCCGGTGGTGACGCACGACCGACGGCGGATCCGTGTAGTCGATCCCCTTCGCGAAAAGTTCGAGGGCGGTGGTGGCCAACTCCGCGCCCGCCCTCCAGTCCACGTACACCCCGCCGTCGGCCACGCGATCCACGTGGACCTCCGCACCGGGCAGGCCCGGCGGGCCACCCTCGACGTCGCCTCTGTGGGCGGGCAGTCCGGCCCGGACCAGTTCACGGCAGACCGCGTCGGCCAGCTCGTCCCACTCGGCGACGACGTCGGGCGGAGCGAGGGGAGGCAGGTCGAACTCAGGACCCTTCACGGCCCCTCAGTCCCGGCCGAGCATCCGCCGCAGCGCGCCCTTGGGCGGGGGCTTGGCGGCCGGGGTGTCGTGGGCGTACTCCAGCTCGGCGACGGAGATCCGGAGGTGCGTCATGGTCGTCCGCGACTCCTTGCTGTCGTCGCTCCAGTAGGAGGCCCCCATCTCGACGTGCCAGTCGGTCTCCGCGACCCGGAACACCCGTCGGCCGTACGCCTCCGGCTCCTCGGTGACCGAACCGGACGGCGTGCACGTACGGGCCAGCTCACCCGCCGCCGCGATGGCACGGTCCCGGCCACCGTCGACGGGTACGGTACGGGCGAGCTCCCAGTCGCCGTACCTCTGCGTCTCGACCAGGACCCACCAGCCCCCACCGCCGCTCATGTCAGCGAAGCCGCCCCTCGGCGGCGGCGCTCACGAAGGCGGCGAAGGCGGCGGGGGTGGTGCGGAAGGCGGGGCCTTCGGGGTTCTTGGAGTCGCGGACGGCGATGTGGGCGGTGAGGTCGGCGACTTCGACGCACTGGCCGCCGGTGTCGCCGCTGTACGAGGACTTACGCCAGGCGGCGGTGCCGAGGGGGGCGCACTCGATGCACTGGCCGCCGGTGTCGGAGCTGTACGAGGACTTACGCCAGCCCGCGCCCGTCAGATTCTGCTTGGTCCCCATAGCGTTCCTCCATTACGCGGGCGATCAGTGCGACCGAGTCCTCCACGGAGAGCGCGGCAGCCTGCAGGTGATCGTAACGGAGCGAACCTTCCCTGATGGCTGCCGGATTGGCGGTCATGTGCCCCTGGACGAAGTCCTCCGTGTAGACGATGTCGGGGTCGTCATCGAAGCGCAGCAGGTTGAACGACCCCATCAGCCCAGCATGCGCCCCGGCCTCGAACGGCAGGATCTGGATCTTCACCCATTCCCGCGCCTGCATGGCCAACAAGTGGGCGAGTTGGTTTCGCATGACCGTGGGCCCGCCGATCTCCTGGCGCAGGATCGCCTCGCTCATCACCACCCAGACCAACGGCGGGGTCTCCCGGTCCAGGATGCGCTGGCGCTCAAGGCGGGCAGCGACCTTGGCGTCGAGGTCGTCCTCGGTCCGGGCACCGAGAACCGCCCGCGCGTACTCGGGCGTCTGGAGCAACCCGTCGACCAGCTGCGCCTGGAACGAGTAGATGCAGGCCGCCTTTGCCTCCATCTCCGCATACGGCTGGAACCACGTCGGCAGCTGGCTCTTCAGAACCAACCCCACCAACCGTGAGAACACCCCGCCCGTCATCAGCGCCGCATCCAGCTGCTCCGAGAAGCGTCGCGTGGGGACCTTCTTCGCCGTCTCTATCTGGCCGATCAGCGACGCCGTGCAGAACACGATGTCACCCAACTGCTGCTGGTTGAGCCCGGCCTCCTCCCTCAGGCGGCGGAGTTCCGAGCCGTAATAGTCCAGCGGCGAGGCACTCGGATCCAGATTGCGGATGTTGACCACGGCGAGGTCACCCCCAAGCTCACGCGGTGAGGCGTTGCGTTCAGTCCGTAGCCGAGCGTAACGAAACCGCTCCACCCTGGTGGCATGAATCACGCAACTGACCTCTATCCTCCGGCACTTGCCTCCAGCTACCGCATGGGGTTCACCGTGGGTGAGCACTCCGCAGGTCACATGCGCAACATCCTGCGCATCTTCCTCACGCGTTGGGAACTCGACCGGCTGTCCGATTCCGGCACGCTCGCGCTCACCGAGCTCGTCGCCAACGTCGTGCGGCACGTGCCCGGCCGGCGGTGCTCCGTTCTCATCCTCCGCGAGCCGCACGGGCTGCGGGTGGAGGTCGCGGACTCCGTCCCCGGGACCGTGTTCGCGAAGCTCGCCGGGCCGCTGGAGGAGAGCGGGCGGGGGCTCGCGCTCGTGGAGGCGGTGACGGACCGGTGGGGGGTCGACGAGGCGGCCGACGGGAAGACGGTGTGGTTCGAGTGCGACGCGTAGGGCACGTGTAGGGCACGATGGGCGCCCGTACCCGCGTACTCGCCAGTAGGAGACACCATGTCCGTGCCCGCGCCCGAGATCCTTGCCGCCTTCGAGGCCGCGAAGGGCTTCATGCCCGTCGGGGAGGGGCTCGCTCTGTACGAGGCGGCCACGGAGGCCGCGAAGCTCGGGCTGCCGCTCCTTGAGGTCGGGACGTACTGCGGGCGGTCGACGATCCTGCTCGCGGACGTGGCCCGGCAGGCGGGGACGGTCGCGGTGACCGTGGACCATCACCGGGGCAGCGAGGAGCAGCAGCCGGGCTGGGAGTACCACGACCCGACCGTCGTCGACCCGGAGGTGGGGCTCATGGACACGCTCCCCACCTTCCGCCGGACGCTGCACAAGGCAGGGCTTGAGGAGCACGTCGTCGCGGTCGTCGGCCGGTCGCCGCTGGTCGCGAAGGCGTGGGGCGGGCAGCTGGGCCTGGTCTTCATCGACGGCGGGCACACCGACGAGCACGCCACGAACGACTACGAGGGCTGGGCCCCCAAGGTCGCCCCCGGGGGCCTGCTCGTCATCCACGACGTGTTCCCGAACCCGGAGGACGGCGGCCAGGCCCCGTACCGGATCTACCTCCGCGCCCTGGAGTCGGGCGACTTCGAGGAGATCTCGGTCACCGACTCGCTCCGGGTCCTGCGCCGCCGCGGCTGAACCGGTGACCGGGGGGCAGCACCGGGGCGAACACGTCGACGGCCGCCCCCTCGGAAGGTGACGGCCGCCGCGGTGGACGGGGGCTCAGAACCCCGATGTCACGTACAGGCAGTTGGTGTAGCTGTAGCCCGGTTCGATCTTGATCTTGCTCGTCTTGGTGTCCCCGGTCGCCGTCAGGCTTCCGCCCCGCTTCTGGAGGAAGTGGTAGTCACCGGCGGGCAGCAGCAGGGTCGACTTCGGGTACTTCGACGACGGCCCGGTGCAGGCCTTGATCTTCTTGCCCTGGGAGAGGATCGGGCCCGGGTACTTGGTGCAGGTCGTGCAGTTCTTGAGGGTGACCTTGCCGGTCATCGGGCCGGTGTAGAGCAGCTCGACCTCACCCGGGCCGTCGTTGCTCACGACCAGGATCATCCGGGAACCGCCGGGGGCCTCCGACGGCGGCAGCTTCTTGCCGGCCGCCGGCTCCTCGTCGGCGATCTCGGCCGCGATGGCGATGGAGCGGGCGTGCTCGGCCTGCGGGCTGTCCGGGTAATCCTTGGCGTACTCGGTCATGGACTTGGCCGCGTTGTCGAAGTCCTTGTCCTTGAACTGGTCGGTGCCGCAGGCGAAGTCGCCCCGCTGGACCCCTTCCTTGGCCTCGCTCGTGACGCCGTCGAGGGAGGGATCCGTCATGTCCGTGAGGGACGTCCGGAGAGTGCGCAGCTCGACGGTCGCGGCGCAGGGGTCGTCGCCGCTGTCGACCGCGGTCGTCCGGGTCTTGACCGCCGCCCGGATCGCCGGCTCGACGCGGGTGGCGTGGGACGACTTCGGGAAGGTACCGAGAAGCTCGTTGAGGCTCTCGGCGGCGGTCGGGGTGGCGGTCGCCACCCCGAGCGCGGCCGTCCCGCACTCGTAGAGCGAGTGGGCCAGCGGCTCGTCGGTCTTGGCGGGCCGCGCGCCGAGGAGGTCCTTGTCGACGGTGCCCGCGAGCCCCCGCAGGTGCTTGAGCGGGGCGATCGCCTCGCAGTACGTCTTGTTCTCGTACGGGGAGGAGACCGTCTCGTAGTACGCGTCGAGGCGCTCGGGGACGAGCTTCCCGGCCCGCGAGCCCGTGTGCTTCGTGCCGAGGTCCTCGTACTCGTCGAGCGCCTTGGCGAGGATCGGCTGGGCCTTGTCGAAGGCCAGGCCGTCGGCCGACTTCACCTGGGCGTCCGCCGCGGAGAGCCGGTCGAGCAGCGCCTGCTGCTTCGCCTCGTCACGGGCCGCCCCGTAGGCGAGCGAACCGCCCGCGGGGACGGCGAGCAGCACGACGGCGAGCGGGAGCGCCAGGCGCCGGAAGGCGGCGCCGAGGCGGAGGGTCGCGCGCAGTCCGCGCCGGGCCCCGTCGGCGGCGACGGCGAGCAGGAAGACGCCGTAGCCGATGAGGAGGCCCGGGGGCACGCCGTCGACGTCGGCGGGGAGCGCCATCACGAGCAGGGCCGCGGTGGCGGCCCAGCAGAGCGCGGCACCGATCCAGTTGCGCAGGAAGACGTAGCCGAGGCCCAGGCAGGAGAGGTTGAGCAGGCCGATCATGGCGGCCTGCGCCGGGTTCGCCTCGCCGCGCGGCCCGGGGCCGCCGGAGCCGGCGGGCGGGCCGTACCCGGGCGGTGCGGCGGGCGGCGGCGGCAGCGTCCCCGCGCCGGCCCAGCCGGGCGCGGTCGCGGGACCGGTCCCTGGCACGGGTCCGTATCCCTGCCCGGCACCGGCACCGGCACCCGGCGGCGGGCCGAATCCGGGGGCCGGGGCTCCCGGGGCGGAGGCGCTCGAAGCGCCCGGAGCGCCCGGAGCCGGACCGCCGGGCGCCGGGGCCTCCCAGGGCGCGGGAGCCCCGAAGCCCCCACTCGTACCGCCACTACCGCCACCGCTCTGGGCGTCAGGTGTGCCCTGGCCCTGCGGCGGTCTGTTTAACGATCCGTCTCCCGGAATGCGGTCGGACGGCTCGGGACGTGCGTCGTTCGGTTCCCCCACCACGGTTCCCCCTCGTGGGTCCATGCGCGGTGACACCCCACCGTCGCCTCTGGACACCTACCCTTCACTGTCCCGGCACACGCGTCCACGGTTCCGCGAAGCCGGTGACCAAGCTGCGACCTACCCACTACCGTGATTCGCCCCGCGCAGGGCCTAAAGTCGCGGGGTGCCGTACGACCACCGGAAGACCGCCCCCCGTACCCTCGCCCTCGCGCTGGCCCTCACGGGCTGCTGCGCCGCACTCGCCGGCTGCGGAGCCTCCCAGGCATCCGAGGCCTCGCCGGCGGCCGGGAAGGGCGGGACGCAGGCCCCGCCGCCCGCCGTCACCGCGACGCCCGACGCCTCCTCCTCCGCGCCCGCGGACGGACAGCCGAGCAGAACCCCGCCCCCGGCCTCCTCCGCACCGCAGAGCGCCCGCTCCCTCGCCGGCCGGACCGTCGTCGTCGACCCCGGTCACAACCCCGGGAACTTCCGGCACTCCCGGGAGATCAACACGAAGGTGGACATCGGCACGGGCCGCAAGGAGTGCGACACCACCGGCACCTCCACGAACGGCACCGCCTCTGAGGCCGCCTACACGGAGGCCGCCTTCACCCTGGACGTCTCCCACCGGCTGCGGGACCTCCTCACCGCGCGCGGCGCGAAGGTGGTCTTCACTCACGACGCGGACCGTCCCTGGGGCCCCTGCATCGACGAGCGGGCCGAGATCGGCAACGAGGCCGCCGCCGACGCCGTCGTCTCCGTCCACGCGGACGGCTCGGCCGTCGGCAACCGCGGCTTCCATGTGATCCTCCCGGCCCGGGTGAGCTCCGGCGCGGCGGACACGGCCCCGATCGTCGGGCCTTCCCGTGAACTCGGCGAGAACATCGCGGACCGGTTCGCGCGCGCGACGGGCACCGCCCCCGCCAACTACCTGGGCTCGGGCACGGGGTTGGACGTCCGGAAGGATCTCGGCGGGCTGAATCTCTCAACCGTCCCCAAGGTCTTCGTCGAATGCGGCAATATGCGTGATCCGAAGGATGCCGAGCTGCTGACGTCCGCGGCATGGCGTCAGAAGGCGGCCCAGGGCATCGCGGACGGCATCGCCACCTACCTCAACGGGTAGAACCGGCGAGCGATAGATTCGCTCCGTAATATGGGGCCACCCCCCGTGCCACGACCTTGAGCGCCACTCCGACGCGACGACAACGCGACGACGACCCGACGAAGGACTCTTACGTGAATATCCGCTCCCTCACCCGAGGCGATGGCGTGCTGATCGGTGCAGCGGTGGTGCTGTTCATCGCCTCGTTCCTGGGCGTCGCCGGCTGCGACGGCCCCGACCAGTTCTGCGCACAGTACGAGACCCCGAACTCGTGGGAGGCCTCCTACCTCGGCTGGGGCACCTACTTCCTCGGCATCGCGGGCGCCGCGCTGATCGTCGTCTCCCGCGCCCTGCCGCAGCAGCGCAAGGTGGCCGGTCTGGAGCTGGGCCAGGTCGGCGCCGCCTTCACCATCGCGTCCGCCTGGACGCTGCTCATGTGGATCTTCGAGTCGAGCAACGCCGGCGCCGGCCTGATCCTCGGCCTGATCGCCGCCCTGGTCCTGGCCGGTGCCGCCGTCGCCGGTCCGCTGGTGCCGGCCCTCAAGGCCCCGCTCGTGGGCGCGCCGCGTCCGCAGACCCCGCAGCCGTACGGCATGCAGCCCGGCCAGCCGGGTCAGCAGGGCGTCCCCGGTGGCTACGGCTACCCGGGTGCGCAGCAGCAGTTCGGCACGCCGCAGGACCCGTCGCAGGGTGCGGGCCAGCCGTTCGGCGCGCAGGGCGCCCCGCAGCCGCACGCTCCCCAGCCGCACGCCCCGCAGCAGCCGGAGCCGCAGGCCGCCCCGGCGCCGGCCCCGCAGCCGCAGGCCGCGGCGCAGCCTGGCGCGGACTTCGCGCCGTTCTGGTTCGCCGTCCCGGTCGCCCGCCCGCTGTACGCGGAGGACGGCTCGCAGGCGCCGATCGCCGAACTGGCCCCCGGTACCTGGTACCTGGCGGTCGAGCAGCGCGGTCCGGCCCTGGTGGCCCAGACGCAGGACGGCCGCCGCGGTGTCCTCCAGGACACCACGGGCATCCAGCGCGGCTGAGCCCCTGCTCCAACGGCCCATGTGCCGCACCTGACACACCCACCGCCCGCCCCGTGATCTTCGCGGGGCGGGCGGTCCCGTTTCCGGCGGCACCGTTTCCGGCGGCCCCGTTTTCGGCGGTCCTGTTTCCCGCCGCAGCGCGTACGGATCCCGTCAAGATTCCGATAGCAACGCGTTCCCCCTCTCCCGTCCGACGGCGATCTGACAGGATCGTACGCCGGAGATCACGGGGAGGATGGGCGACAGTGTCGTTCGACGGGGAGTGGGGCGCGGCCCGCGCCAGTGCACATGCGAACGTTCAGATGCGGCTGAACCAGGCCGCCGCGAGTGGGGGCGGGGGCGGCGGCGGGACCGACCTGACGGTCAATCAGGACGACCTGGGGGCGGTCGGCAGCGAGGCGTACACGCTCTACAGCCGGCTCTCCGGCGACGGCGACCACGCACGGCAGAGCACGCACGACGCCTCCATCGCCCTCATCAACGACAACTACGCCCTGGGCACCGCCCTGTTGGGCGTCAACGACATCTGGTCCCGGCAGCTCAGGACGCTCGCGGACGCCTGCGCGAACATCTCCAACCATCTGGACCACAGCGCGGCCGCCCACCAGAAGGAAGAGGACGACATCGTCGTCTCCCTGCGCGCGTCGCAGATCGACGGCCACTTCACGTAGGGCGGGGACGGCACCGTGACACTGGGATTCGACGACGTACTGCACGCTCCTCTCGGGAAACTGAAGGAGGCGGTGACCGACTGGACGCAGATGGCGGCCAAGCTGGAGACGCTCGCCAGGGACGCGCGCGACGGCATGAAGGCCAAGTCCGACAAGGCGCGGTGGGAGGGGGTGAACGCATCCGTCACGCGGCCCTTCATCGCCAAGACGGCCAAGGAGTTCGACGACGCCGCCCGGTCCGCCAAGGGCGTGCAGGCCGTCCTCGACCAGGCCTACGCGGCTTTCGAGAAGGCGAGAAACGACCTGCGGAAGATCGTCGGGGAAGAGGCCCCCAAGCTCGGTGTCGGTGTGGAGCCGGACGGAAAGGTCCACGCGCTCAAGCCCGTCGCCGACAACGTCGGCACCGCGGGCAAACACGACCCGGATTACGACGGGCTGGTACGCAAGGAACAGGCCGATCTCGCCCACATCGAGCGCCGGATCCGCGCGGTCCTGGACGAGGCCGACGAGGCCGACAGCTCCTTCGCGAGGACGCTGAAGGCCAACATGGGCAGCGACCCGCACGACTTCAGCGGGCCGAAGTTCGCCAACCCCGGGGAGATGTACGCGTCACGCGCCGAGGAACTCGCCCGCAAGGGCGACAGGATGACGGACGCGGAACTGAAGGAACTCCGGACGCTCCTCCACGAGCACCGCGAATCGCCGGAGTTCACGACGGCGTTCTACGACCGGCTCGGCCCGGAACGAAGCCTCGAGTTCTTCGCGGATCTGACGATGAAGACCGACGGGGACAGCAAGGAACGGTCCGACTCCCTCAAGGCGCTCCAGCAGGATCTCGGTTACTCCCTGGCCACGGCGACCGACCCTGACAACAAGCCCCATCTCTCGGAGCAGTGGCAGACGGAACTGCGCCGGGCCGGATCGGGCACGATCGACGTACACCCGGAGCGACGGGGAAGCTTCAACCCGTCCGGCTACCAGGTCCTCTCCAACATCCTGCGCTACGGCGAGTACGACAAGCGCTTCCTCACCCCGATCGCCGAGCACGCGTCACAACTGCGACTGGGCCACGGGCTGCACAAGCCCGCAAACGAGCCGTACATCGGGATCAACCTCAACCCGGCAGGCACGGACGGCAGTTACGGCTACAACCCCATGACCGGCATCCTGGAGGCGCTCGGCCACAGCCCGGAGGCGTCGAAGGACTTCTTCGACGGCAAGATGATCCCTTACTCGGACGACGGCCGGAAGATGGACGCCGCCTACTTCGAACGGGTCCACGGCGGCTCGGGGTTCAGCGTCCTCGATCAGTACAACGTGCGGCAGGACGGCGACGGGAACCTGTACCTGAAGGACCTCAAGCCCTCCCCGTACGGCGAGGGCGGCAAGACGTACACCGACTACTTCGACATGTTCACCGACAAGGACCACCCCTGGCCCGACGACCGCTCGGAGGGTGGCCCCGCCATCGGCGACGGCGACGGCCAGAAGGCCTGGGACGAGGCCGCCCAGAAGGCGAAGGACTCGGGTCCGGACGCACTGGGCCACGCACTGGAGTCGGCGGTGACGGGCAGGGCGTACGACGACGAGAACGCGAAGCCGGTGAAACACTCGGAGGAGCAGGCGGAGCTGATGCACCGGGTGGTGGAGAAGTTCGGCACGGAGCCAGGGAACGCGCTGATCTCCGTCACGGGCGAGGGCGACGAGAAGAAGACGGGCGCCTTGACTCCCCTGCGGGACAGCCTCGGGAACATGACGGCGGAGTACATGCGGGACTTCCAGAAGGTGATGGGGGCGTCACGGCTGGAGACGTTCGGGGTGGACGCGGGCCTCGACGACGGTGCGGCGCGGAACTTCGTCAGCGTTGTCGCACGGGACCCTGACGCATACGGAGCGATCATCAACGCCCAGCAGGCGACGACGTCCGACGCCCTGTCCGGCCTGTCGGCGCATTACGCGAAGGGCGAGTCGCAGGGGGGTGTGGCCGACCTGCGCGAAGAGGTCGCCACGTTCACCAAACCAGGCGCCGTGATCGCGGGTATCGCATCGGAGGCACGTGCCGATGCCGTCTACATCGACAAGACCGCCGGGGACGAGGACTTCAACAAGGGCCTGCAGGAGGGCGGCACATGGGTGGAGCGCGGGTTCGGCCTGGCCATCAAGCCGCTTGAGGCATCCATAGTGGGCGCCCCGGCCGCATGGATGATCGAGGACGTCAAGGACGGCGTCCTGGAGAAGTACGAACGCGACACGACGGGCGAGGGTAAGGACGCGGCGGACAAGGTGATCGGAGATCAGTCCATTGACAGCCGGGCGGCTGCCCGGCAGGCCGCCGTAATCGGCGCTCAGCGTGCCGGCCTGTCCTGGGAGTTGCAGCAGATGCTAGGTGACAGTGCCTATTCCGCGGCGGAGACGGGCTTCAACGGCGGCGTGGACAATGGGCGTGGGTACACTGCGCCCCCGTCGAAGCCCGGAGGCAACTGAATGTCCGGCAGCCGAACATGGCGGACCGTCACCCACCTCTCGCGTCGCGGACGCCTTCTCGTCGCACTGGTGCTCGCTCTGGCCGTGGCCGTGGGTGTGATCTGGTGGCGGGCAGCGGCGCAACCACGGTCGACACCGGTCACGGTGCCGGATCGGGTCTGCGACGGGTCCGTTTCGAGGGGCCCCCTCGTCAAACTGCTGCCGGAGCAAGGAGATCCCTACAGAGAACGCCTGGAGCCGGGGCCCGGCCGAACGCACGTCTCCACCTGGTGTACCGCACACGGCGGAGGCGCGACGGTCAGGTTCTTCTACGTGCGGGAGATCCCCGACGGGTTCAAGGAGCAGCTCGCGACGTACCCCCAACGGAAGGGAAACGCCCCCCTCCGTTGGGGCCAGGTCAAGGGATGGGGAAACGACACGGTCGCCAACCTCTACGTCGACTGCCCCGACGCGGAACGGGGCCTCGTGAAGCAGGTGCACGTGAGGGTCAGTTACAGCAAGCCGTACGGGCATCCCGTCGAGAACCAGCGCGCGCTCCTCGGCCAACTGGTGGCCGACGGCGCCCGATACGTCGCCAAGGGCCTCACGTGCAAAGGTGCCGAAGAGCTCCCCACCGGGCCTGCGACCTTCGGGTGACCCGCGCCGGGGCGAGTACCGGTCGCGGTCGGCGGTGTGCACTGAGGGAAGGACGGCGCCATGGCGCCTTCGAGGAGACACAGACGGGCTTCCAGAACGGCGTGAACGCACAACGCGGATACGAGCCGCTCCCCGCGCAGTCCGGGGGCAGCTGAATGCCCGGGACGCGAGCGGGCGGCAGTATCACCCGCCCTTCTCGTCGCGGACTCGCGTTCGCCGCGCTGGGGCTCGTACTGGCCGTAGCCGTCGGCGTGATCTGGTGGCGGGCTGCGGCCAAGCCGACGGCCGCGCCGGTCGCCGTGCCGGAGCGCGTCTGCGGCGGATCGGTTTCGAGAGCGCCTCTGGTGCGGCTGCTCCCGGAACACGGCGACCCGTATCAGGAGTATCTGGGCCCCGGACCCGCCCAGACACACGTGTCGACTTGGTGCAGGGTTCGCGGCGGGGGCGCGACGGTCCAGTTCTTCTACGTGCGCGAGACCCCTGAAGGATTCAAGGAGCAGTTGGCCAAGTACCCCAAGCGGAAGGAGAACGCACCGCTCGGCTGGGGCAAGGTCAAGGGCTGGGGCAACGACACGAGCGCTCACCTCTACGTCGACTGCCCCAACGAAGAGCTGGGCCTCATACAGCAGGTTCACATCCAGGTCGGCTACAGCAAGCCGTACGGGCATCCCGTCGAGAACCAGCGCGCGCTCCTCGGCCAACTGGTGGCCGACGGCGCCCGATACGTCGCCAAGGGCCTCACGTGCAAAGGTGCCGACGAGCTCCCCACCGAACCTGCGACCTTCGGGTGACCCGCGCCGGGGCGAGCATCGGTCGCAGTCGGCTTCTCGCCGCTCTGGGGCTCACGCTGGCCGCAACCGCCGGCGCGTTCTGGTGGCAGGCGGCGCGCGGGCCGGCTGCCGTGGACGTACCGGACCGGGTGTGCGGTGGCGCACTGTCAGGGCGGACGGTGGCGGATGTACTGCCCAAGCGGGGCAAGCCGTTCGAGGAGAGCCTGGACGCCGACACGGCTGACGACAGCAAGGAGGGGTTCGACATCTGGTGCCGGGTCGCGGGCGGGGGCGAGTCCATCCTCGCCAGTTACAACTGGCACCGCGTCGGCGCTGTGGACCGCGTGATGGAGAAGAACCCCGACGGGCAGATCCGGCTCGGGCCGGCCAAGGGCCTGGCCACGACAGTGCAGGCGAGGCTGTTCCTCCCCTGCCGTAGCGAGGCGCCGGAGGGTCGGGGCTGGCTCGAGGTGGAGCTCATGCGCTGGGACGACCGGAACGTGCCCCGCGAGGAGCGCGTCCCGCTGGTCCAGCGGGACGAGGACGCGGCGCGCCTCACCGAGCTCACCGCGGAGGCCGCCCGGCACCTCGCCACGTTCCTCTCGTGCGAGGGCGCCCCGCTGCTGGCCGGCACTCCCGACATGGACTGGTTGCCCACGGCGTCCGGTACGTAGCCGAGGGCCTCCGACGGGAAGGGGCCGACGAGCACCCCGCCGGGCCCGCCGTCTCAGGGTGACCGTCCCTGCCGCCTTCCCTGTCGGTGGCCGTAGGCGTACAGTCCCCGGAAAACGATCTGACGGACCGTCAGAAAGGTTGTACGGCATGCGCCTCGGACTCGCCCTCGGCTACTGGGGCCGCGGCCCCTCCCCCGCCCATCTGGAGCTCGCCCGTGAGGCCGAGCGGCTCGGGTACGACTCAGTGTGGACGGCGGAGGCCTGGGGCTCCGACGCGTTCACCGCGCTGACCTGGATCGCCGCGCACACCTCGCGCATCAAACTCGGGACCGCCGTCGCACAGATGGCCGCCCGCACTCCGACGGCGACGGCGATGCACGCACTGACGCTCGACCACCTGTCCGGCGGGCGCATGATGCTCGGGCTCGGCCTGTCCGGGCCGCAGGTCGTCGAGGGCTGGTACGGCCGCCCCTTCCCCCGCTCCCCGCTGACCGCCACCCGCGAGTACGTGGACGTGATCCGGCAGGTCCTGCGCCGCGAGGCCCCCGTCCGGCTCGACGGACGGCACCACTCCCACCCGTACACCGGCGAGGACGGCACCGGCCTCGGCAAGGCCCTCAAGCCGATCACCCACCCGCTCCGGCCGGACCTGCCGATCCTCCTGGGCGCCGAGGGCCCCAGGAACATCGCGCAGACCCTCACCATCGCGGACGGCTGGCTGCCCCTGTACTGGTCCCCCGAGCGCTGGGCCGACGTCTACGCGCTCCCGGACCGGCTCCCCGAAGCCCGTGAGGGTACGAACCAAAGTAACTTCCTCGTCGCCCCGATGGTCCGCGCGCAGGTCTGCGAGGACGTGGCGGCCGGGCTGCTGCCCGTCAAGGCGATGCTCGGCTTCTACATCGGCGGCATGGGGCACGCCGCCCGCAACTTCCACGCCGATCTCATGGGGCGGATGGGGTACGCGAAGGAGGCCGGCCGCATCCAGGAGCTGTTCGCGGCGGGACGGCGCGAGGAGGCGGTGCTCGCCGTGCCGGACGCCTTCGCCGACGAGATCTCGCTCGTCGGCCCCCGGGAGCGGATCGCCGAGCGTCTCGACGCATGGCGGCGGGGCCCGGTGACGGACCTGCTGGTCACCTCACCGGACCCCGCCACGCTCCGCGTACTCGCGGAGCTCAACTCATAGCGTCAACCGCCTAGTTGCGACGCGCTCGGCACCTTCTCGACCACCACCGCGCCGGCGCTCTTGCCCGCGTCCTTGACGCTGTTGATGACGGACTCGAAGGCGCCGACGTCCGCATCGCCGACCTCGCCCTTGCGGAGTTTCGTCCCGAGCTCCTTGAGCGACTCGATCCCGGCCGTGAGCGGCGCGACCGCCTTCGAGAGCAGCGGGTCGCCCTTGGCGTTGTTCACCGCCGCCTTGAGCCGGTTGTACGTGAACGCGCCCGCGAGACCCGCCTTCACGAGGGCGAAGGTCCGCCCGTCCGCGCCCTTCGCGAACTTGCCCGCGCGGTACGGCTTCACGATCCACTGGTACGTGGCACCGGCGGCGAGGCCCGCGTTGGCCACGAACCGGGTCTTCGCCAGCTTCTGCTGCTCGAAGGTGCTCGTACTCGTCGGCGTCGCCGCGCTGCTCGCGCTCTGCGTGTCGTCGCCGTCGCAGGCCGCGGTGGTCAGCAGCAGGACGCAGGACAGCAGCAGCGCGACGACACCGCGCGAAGGACTTCTGGGCACGACGGGACCTCCCTGGGGCTGATGGCGCCAGCCTCACCCCGGCCCCCCACGCCCGCCACCCGGGCGACTCCGTACGGGTTCCCGCGGACGGGATCCCCGGCCCCGGTCAGACCGACGCGCAGCAGTCCGGTTCGAGGCCGGCCGGGAGGCGCTCGCCGCCGAAGACGGCGACCGTGGCCTCCTCGCCGCCGAGGGCAGCCACCGCGAGCAGCAGGGAGCCGGCGGTCCAGGCCGTCTGCTCCTCCGGCCACATGGCCTTGTCGCTTTCCGTGTCACCCTCGAAGACGTACCCCGTCCAGTACATGCCGTTCCCCGCGCGCAGGTGCCGGATGTCCTGGAGGATCGTCAGGGCCCGGTCGGATTCGCCCATCGCCCAGAGGGTGAGGGCGAGTTCGCAGGACTCGCCGCCCGTGACCCACGGGTTCGGGATCACGCAGCGGACGCCGAGGCCGGGCACGACGAACGCGTCCCAGTCGGCGTCGATCCGGGCCAGTGCCTCCGGTCCGGTGATCGCGCCGCCGAGGACCGGGTAGTACCAGTCCATCGAGTAGCGGGACTTGTCGAGGAAGCGCTCGGGGTGCCGGCGGATCGCGTGGCCGAGCGCGCCCGTCGCCAACTCCCAGTCCGGCTGCGGCTCTTCGCGGACCTCGGCGATGGCGAGGGCACAGCGCAGCGCCTGGTGGATGGAGGACGAGCCGGTGAGGAGCGCGTCGTTCACGGGCTCGCCGGAGGGCTCGCGCTTCCAGCCGATCTGCCCGCCGGACTGCTGGAGCCCGAGGACGAACTCGACGGCCGCGTAGACGACGGGCCACATCCGGTCGAGGAAGGCGTCGTCGCCGGTGGACAGGTAGTGGTGCCAGACGCCGACGGCGATGTACGCGACGAAGTTGGACTCCCGGCTCCGGTCGGTGACGTCGTCCGGGTCACCGTCGTGGTAGGCCGCGTACCAGGAGCCGTCCGCGTTCTGGTGGCGGGCGAGCCACTCGTAGGCGCGGGCCGCGGCGGCGTGCTCGCCGGCCGCGTCGAGGGCCATGGCCGCCTCGGTGTGGTCCCACGGGTCGAGGTGGTGGCCCCGGAACCACGGTATGGCCCCGTCCTCGCGCTGCACGGCGAGTATCCCGGTGACGGTCTCGGCCGCCTGCTCGGCCGTGAGCACCCCGGGCAGGACGAGGTGCTCGGCGATCCGCTCGGGAGAGGTCACTTGGTGTCGGCCTTCGGGAGATGCGGCTTGGTCGCGTACGCCACGAAGCTCTTGCCGACGACCGGGTTGAGCAGCTGCTCGGTGACCCGGGTCAGGGCGGGCTTCTTCATGATGTCCCAGACCAGGAGCTTGTGGTACGCGCGGACCGGCAGGGCCTTGTCGTTGTCGACGCCGAAGGCGCACTTCAGCCACCAGTACGGCGCGTGCAGGGCGTGCGCGTGGTGGGTGCCGTACGGCTTGAGGCCGGCCTGCCGGATCCGGTCGAGGAGCTCGTCGGCCTTGTAGATGCGGATGTGGCCGCCCTCGACCTCGTGGTACGCGTCGGAGAGCGCCCAGCAGATCTTCTCGGGGCCGTAGCGGGGCACCGTGATCGCGATCCGGCCGCCCGGCTTGAGGACGCGGACCATCTCGGCGAGCACGCCCTTGTCGTCCGGGATGTGCTCCATGACCTCGGAGATGATCACGACGTCGAAGGACTCGTCGGGGAAGGGCAGGTTGAGGGCGTCGCCCTCCATCGCGGTGGCGGTCGCCCCGGCGGGGGCCTCCCCGGCCTCCTTCATCGCCGCGAACCACTTGGCGACCTCGCGGATCTCCTCGCCGTTCTGGTCGAGGGCCACGACCTGGGCGCCGCGCCGGTAGCACTCGAAGGCGTGCCGGCCCGCACCGCAGCCCAGATCGAGCACGCGGTCGCCGGGGGCGAGCGGGAAGCGGGTGAAGTCGACGGTCAGCACGAGGGCCTGCCTTCGTGGTCGGGACGGGGGTGGTGCGAGTACGGCTGGAGACTGCGGTACGGAAGCGGGACGGTCACCTGCGGACGCCTTGGCGGGCTCCCTGGCGGGCGACGGCCTCGCGGTACAGCTCGGCCGTCCCCTGCGCCGCGCGCGCCCAGGTGAAGCGCTCCAGGACCCGGACCCGGCCCGCGGCACCGAGGCGGGCCCGCAGCTCCGGGTCGCCCAGCACGCGCCCGAGCGCCGCGGCCAGCGCCCCCGCGTCGCCCGGCGGCACCGCGAGGCAGGTCTCGCCGTCGGCTCCGGCGACCTCGGGAATCGCGCCGCCGGTGGTGGCGACGAGCGCCGTCCCGGTGGCCATGGCCTCGGCGGCGGGCAGCGAGAAGCCCTCGTACAGCGAGGGCACGCAGGAGACCTGGGCGGAGCGCACGAGGTCGACGAGCTCGGCGTCGCTGATGCCCTTGACGAACTCGACGGCGCCCCCGAGCCCGTACCGCTCGATCGCGGCGGCGACCGGCCCGTCCTCGGCGCGCTTGCCGACGACGACGAGGTGGGCGTCGGGGTTCTCGGTGCGGAGCTTGGCGAGCGCCTCGATGAGGTGGACGAGGCCCTTCAGGGGGACGTCGGCGCTGGAGGTGGTGACGATCCGGCCGGGGACCTCGGCGACGGCCTGATCCGGGGACCAGAGCGTGGTGTCGGCGCCGATGTGGACGACCCGGATGCGGTCCTCGCGTACGCCGAGGTGCTCGACGATCTCGTCGCGGGAGGTGCCGGAGACGGTGAGGACGGACGGCATCCGGCGGGCGACCCGCTTCTGCATGCGGGTGAAGGCGTACCAGCGGCGGACGGAGGCGCGGCGCTTCCAGTCGGCGGCGGCGTCGAGTTCGAGCTGCCGGTCGACGGTGATGGGGTGGTGGATCGTGGTGACGAGCGGCGCGCCGAGGGCCCGGGGGCCGCCGAGGAGGCCGTAGCCGAGGGTCTGGTTGTCGTGGACGACGTCGAAGTCGCCGCGGCGGGCGGCGAGCATGCGCCGGGCCCGCAGGGAGAAGGTGAGGGGCTCGGGGAATCCGCCGGTCCACATGGTGGCGACTTCGAGGCCGTCGATCCAGTCGCGGTACTCGTCGCGCTTCGGCGTACGGAAGGGGTCCGGCGAGCGGTAGAGGTCGAGGCTGGCGATCTCGGTGAGCGGCACGCCGTCGTCCAGCGTGGGGTACGGCTGGGAGCCGACGACCTCGACGTGGTGGCCGAGGCGGGCGAGCTCACGGGAGAGGTGGCGGACGTAGACGCCCTGGCCGCCGCAGAACGGGTTCCCCTTGTACGTGAGGAGAGCGATCCGCAACGGACCGTCACCGTCCGCGGTGGCGCCCTGCCGGGGGCTTGCCGGGCTTGCCTCTATGGCTTCCGCGGTCATGCGCGACCCCCTTCGAGCGTGTTTCGCCGGAGCGTAACCGCTCGCGCTAATCTAGAACAAGTTACAGACTTGATCGTTCTCGATCTTCTTGCATGATCTTCCTGATCGCTCAAGGAGGACAGAATCTACCGGCAGGTAGCTCCCTGGTGAGAGCCGGAACAGGTGATTCGCGCCACGACGGCCGGACCGCGATACTGTCGCTCCCCACCTCCGCTCCCACCGCACGGAACGGGAACCCATGACCGCAGACAACAGGGCGGACCTCGGCCCTTCGGCGCCGGCCCTCACGGAGCGCCAGGAGGCGCGGCGGCGCCGCATCCTGGACGCCAGCGCGCAGCTCGCGGCGCGGGGCGGCTTCGACGCCGTACAGATGCGGGAGGTCGCCGAGGCGGCCGGGGTGGCCCTCGGCACGCTGTACCGCTACTTCCCGTCCAAGATCCACCTGCTGGTCGCGACGATGCAGGACCAGCTCCAGCACATGCACACCACGCTGCGGAAGCGGCCGCCCGCGGGCGCCGACCCGGCGGAGCGGGTCGCGGAGACCCTGATGCGGGCCTTCCGGGCGCTCCAGCGGGAGCCTCAGCTCGCCGACGCGATGGTGCGGGCGCTGACCTTCGCGGACCGCGGGGTGAGCCCCGAGGTGGACACGGTCTCGCGGCTGACGACCGCGATCATCCTGGACGCGATGGGGGCGGAGCACCCGAGCCCGCAGCAGCTGTCGGCGGTGCGCGTGATCGAGCACACCTGGCACTCGGCACTGATCACGTGGCTGTCCGGGCGTGCCTCGATCGCGCAGGTGAAGATCGACATCGAGACGGTCTGCCGGCTGATCGACCTGACGGCGCCGGGCGCGCCGGAGCGGTGACGGGCCCGGACGCGGGCAGAGGCTCCACCGAACCGAGGACGGCACCTGTCCGTTCCCCCGACCCGTCGGGGCAAAGGACGGGTCGGGGGAACGGACGGACGGCCGGATGTCAGGAGGACTGACGGGCCTTCTCGTTGTCGGCCGCGATCTTCGCCGCGCACTCCGGACCGCTGTCGGCGGCGACGAACATCACCATCTTCAGCGGGCCCTGGGCGTGGTTGCTGGCCTGGAGCGTCCAGCCGCTCTTCTCCAGGGACTTGATCACCGAGCCGTTCATCTCGTTGCTCCGCAACTCCTTCCAGCCACCGCCGGTCAGGGCCGTGATCGTGCCCCCGTAGGACTTCACCGGGTCCGCGGCCTTCTCGGCGTCGGCCGTCCAGGTGATCATGCAGTCCTTGAGCTCCGGCGCGATGTCATCGCCCGAGGAGTCCTGCGCGAAGCCGGCCCCGGTCGCCGCCGCCTCGATCTCCTTGGTGACCGCGGCGGCGTCCAACTTCCCGCCGCCCGAACCACTCGCGCCCGTACCGCCCGTGACGGACGCCGAACCGCCCTTGTCGGAACCGCCCTCGCTACCGCAACCAGCGACCAGCAGCACCACACCGGCGGCCGCGGCCACCCACTTCACGTTGCGCACAACACTCCCGAAATACGTGCGCACGAAGGCCCCTTGCCCCCGTGACCAAGGGCCCAGTTTTGCACAAGGGAACGACAACGCGCCGTGCTCCGCGCCCCGCTCGGCCGCTACTCCTCCGGTGGGAACACCGGTTCCCCTCCGTCCGCGAGGGCGATCAGGATGGCCTCCACCGGGCAGCCCTCGGCCGCCGCGAGCAGCGTCTCCCCCGCGTCCACCTCCGGTTCCACCGGATGGGACTGGCGGGCCGTGTCGAGACGGAAGGCGGTCGGGGCGTGGTTGACGCACATGCCGGAGCCGATGCAGACGCTCCGGTCGACCTCGACGTGCCAGCGGTCCCCCATCACTCCCCCGCCGGGGACTCGTACCCGCCGGGCAGGTGGATCATCTTGTGCTCCAGGTACTCGCCGAAGCCCTCGGGGCCGAACTCCCGTCCCAGGCCGGAGTTCTTGTAGCCGCCGAAGGGGCCGAGCATGTCGAGGCTGAAGGTGTTGACGTTGAACGTGCCGGTGCGCACGGACCGGGCGAAGCCGATGCCGTGCTCCACGTCGCCGGTCCAGACGCTGCCGCTGAGCCCGAAGTCGGAGTCGTTGGCGATCCGGAGGGCCTCGGCCTCGTCCCCGTACGGCAGGAGGCAGATGACCGGGCCGAAGATCTCCTCGCGGGCGATCCGCATGGAGTTGTCGACGCCGCCGAAGAGCGTGGGCTCGACGTACCAGCCGCGGTCGAGGGAGGCCGGACGCCCGCCGCCCGCGAGGACCTTGGCGCCCTCCGCCTGGCCGATGCCGATGTAGTCGAGGGAGCGCTGTTGCTGACGCCGGGCGACGAGCGGGCCGACCTGGGTGGCGGGGTCGAGCGGGTCGCCGACGACGAGCGCTCCGGCCGCCGCCGCGAAGGCCTCGGCGATCTCCTCGTAGCGGGAGCGCGGGGCGAGGATACGGGTCTGGGCCACGCACGCCTGGCCGTTGTTCATCCAGGCGGCGGGGACGATCCCGGCGACGGCGGTGTCCAGGTCCGCGTCGGGCAGGATCACGGCGGCCGACTTGCCGCCGAGTTCGAGGGTGACGCGGCTGAGGTTGCGGGAGGCGACCTCCATGACCCGCTTGCCGGCCGCGACGGAGCCGGTGAAGGACACCTTGTCGACGCCGGGGTGGCCGACGAGGTACTCGCTGACCTCGCGGTCGGCGGGCAGGATGCTGAGCACGCCCTCGGGCAGCCCGGCCTCGGTGGCGATCTCGGCGAGGATGTACGAGTCGAGGGGCGACTCCGGCGAGGGCTTGAGGACCACCGTGCAACCGGCGAGCAGCGCGGGCCCCAGCTTGGCGGCGGCGGTGAACTGCGGCACGTTCCACGGGATGACGGCCGCGACCACGCCCACCGGCTCGCGCCGGACGAGCAGCGGACCGAGGACGCCGCCGCGCCGCTCCTCGAAGGCGAAGTCCCGGGCGACCGTGATCGCCGCGTCCCAGACCATCATCGCGCCGAGCGCCTGGGCGAGGACGGACCAGGAGTACGGGGAGCCGTTCTGCGAGCTGATGGAGCGGGCGATCTCCTCGTACCGGACGGCGATGGCGTCCTTGATCCGGGTGACGACCGCGATCCGCTCCTCGACCGACATCCGCGGCCAGGGCCCCTCGTCGAACGCCCGCCGGGCGGCGGCGACGGCCCGGTCGACATCGGCGGCGGAGGCGTGCGGGACCCGACCGATGACCTCTTCGGTGTGCGGCGAGATCACCTCGATGACCGCATCGCCCAGCGGATCGGTCAACTCCCCGCCGATGAACAGCTTTCCGTGCTCCACAAGCTCGCTCATGACCGCAGCCTCCCGGGGGGACGAGTATTCTGACGATGCCTCAGAACTGATACCAGTTCTAGTTATAGTGGGCAATGGAACGGGCACGGTCGAGCAGGCTCCGCACGGCCTTGAGAGATGAGGGCACATGACCCAGGTGACCGAGCACGGCGGAGGCGTCTGGTCGCTGCGGGTGCCCATTCCGGACAATCCGCTCGGCCACACCCTGGTCCACGTCCTCGACACCGACCGCGGCCCGGTCCTCGTCGACACCGGCTGGGACGACCCCGCCTCCTGGCATGAACTCACCGGCGGACTCGCCGCGTTGGGGTTGTCCGTCCAGGAGATCCACGGGGTCGTCATCACCCACCACCACCCCGACCACCACGGACTCTCCGGCCGGGTCCGCGAGGAGTCCGGGGCCTGGATCGCCATGCACGCCGCCGACACGGCCGTCGTCCGCCGCACCCGCGAGGCCGAGCCCGGCACCTGGCTCGACTACATGACGCAGAAGCTGACCGCCGTCGGCGCCCCCGAGGAGCACGTCGCCCCGCTGCGGGCCGCCCGTGCCTCCGGCCGGATGCTGACCCTGCCGGGGCTGCGCTCCGCCGTCCCCGACCGGGAGATCGTCCCCGGCGAGCTCCTCGACCTGGCCGGCCGGCGGCTGCGCGCGATCTGGACCCCCGGCCACACCCCCGGCCACGTCTGCCTCCATCTGGAGGAGGAGCACCCCGCCGGGCTGCCGGGCCACGGCCGGCTGTTCTCCGGCGACCACCTGCTGCCCGGGATCTCCCCGCACATCGGGCTGTACGAGCACCCGGGCGACCTCCACGAGACCGACCCCCTCGGCGACTACCTCGATTCGCTCGAACGCATCGGCCGCCTCGGCGTCGCCGAGGTCCTCCCCGCCCACCAGTACGCGTTCGCCGACGCCGCCGGCCGGGTCGACGAGCTCATCGCCCACCACGAGGAACGGCTCACCGGGCTCCTCGCCTTGCTCGCCACCCCGCTCACCCCCTGGCAGCTCGCCGAGCGGATGGAGTGGAACCGGCCCTGGGACGAGATCCCCCACGGCTCCCGGAACATCGCCGTCAGCGAGGCCGAGGCCCACGTCCGCCGGCTGGTGAAGCTGGGCCGCGCGGAGGCCGTGACCGGCACGGACCCGGTGACGTACGTCGCCGTGTGAGCCTCCCCGGCCGTGCCGGACCCGGCGGGTGTGAGGCACCTCGCACCCCCGAGGCCGCGCCCGTACGGGCCGGTAGAGTGAGCAGGTCGTCATCATGCCCGTACGGGGGGAAGCCGGTGCGAATCCGGCACTGACCCGCAACCGTAAGCCGCCCCGAACCCAGGGCGGCGAGTCGGAATGCCCCGTCCGGGACGTGACCGCCGGCACCGTCGAGGAATACGGAGCCGGAGCCTGGTGCCCCTGAGGCGTGCCGGTGCCCGGCCGCAGGAGAGGGCCCCATGAACACCGTCCGCCGCGGCGCCGCCGCGCTCGCCGCCGCCGCAGTCGTACTCGGCACCGGAGCGGCCCTTCCGGCCGCCGCCGCGCCCTCCCCGACCCCCTCGACCGGCGCCCCGGCGCCCGGTCTCTACGGCACGAAGGACCCGACGTACGACGGTGTGTGGCGTCAGTCGCTCGCCTTCCTCGCCCAGCGCGGCACCGGCTTCCAGCCCGCCGACCAGGCCGTGGACTGGCTCCTCGGCCAGCAGTGCGCCGACGGCTCCTTCAGCTCCTACCGCGCGGACGCGACGAAGCCCTGCGACGCGAAGACCCTGCGGGACACCAACGCCACCGCCCTCGCCGTCCAGGCGCTCGGCGCCGTCCGCCGCCAGGCCGCCGACCCGGAGAAGGTCGACAAGGCCGTCAAGGCCGGGCACGCCTGGCTGCGGTCCGTGCAGAACAAGGACGGCGGCTGGGGCTACACCCCCGGCGGCGGCCCCAGCGACGCCAACTCCACCTCGGTCATCGCCGGCGCCCTCGCCGCGACCGGCGTGAGGCCCGGCTCCTTCACCTCCGCCGAGGGCCGCACCCCCTACGACGCGCTCCTCACCTTCGCGGTGCCCTGCTCCGACAAGGACGGCGCCGGGGCCTTCGCGTACCAGCCCGACAAGACCGGCAAGCTGCTCGCCAACGCGGACGCCACCGCCGCGGCCACCCTCGCCGGGCTCGGCAAGAGCGTCGTCTCCACCAAGGCCTCCCCCGAGCAGGCCCCGGCCTGCCAGGACCTGGCGAAGCCGACCGTCGAGCGGGCCGCCCTCAACGGCGCCTCCTACCTGGCGAAGACCCTCGCGAAGACCGGCCACCTCACCGCCCCGCCGATGCCCGGCGCCACCGACACGACGGAGAAGCCGGACATCGGCAACACCGCCGACGCGGTCGTGGCGCTCGCCGCGGCCGGTGCCACCAAGGAGGCCCAGCCCGCGATCGAGTGGCTGGAGAAGAACTCCGCCGCCTGGGCGAAGGAGAGCGGCCCCGCCGCCTACGCGCAGCTGATCCTGGCCGCCCGCGCGACGGAGAACGACCCGCGCGAGTTCGGCACGGCCGACCTGGTCGAGCAGCTCAACGCCCTCGGCCCGGCGCCCAAGAGCCCGGACACGTCCGCCGCTGCCACGAGCGACGACGAGGAGTCCGGGTTCGACATCTGGTGGATCATCGGCATCGGCATGGTCGTCGGCGTCGGCATCGGCTTCCTCGTGAGCGGCCGCAAGAAGTGACGCGAGAAGTGACGACCGTCCGAAGGGGCGTCGCCCGGACCGTCGCCGCCGCGGCCGGCGCACTCCTCACGCTCACCGCCGTCGCCGCGGCCCCCGCGCAGGCCGCCGGGTACCGCTACTGGTCGTTCTGGGAGAGCGACGGCGGGACGTCCTGGACGTACGCCACGCAGGGACCGGCGACCGCCCGCCCCGCCGACGGCGACGCGATCGGCTTCCGCTTCGCGCTCAGCAAGGGCACGAGCGACACCTCCAAGCCCTCCGCCGCCCCCGACTTCCCGGGGATCTGCGCGGGCGTGGAGAAGAAGGACGGCAGCAAGCGGATCGCGGTCGTCGTCGACTTCGGCGGTCCGCAGGACGCCCCGCCCGGCGAGAAGCCGCCGCAGAAGCCGGTCACGACCGGCTGCGTGCAGGTCCGTGAGGACGCGACGGGCGCGGAGGCCCTGGCCGAGGTGGCGAAGCCGCTGCGGTACGACGGCGCGGCGATGCTGTGCGGGATCGCCGGGTATCCGGCGCGGGGCTGTGGCGAGCAGGTCGCGGAGGGCGAGGAGCAGCCGGCCCCGTCGTCCGCTTCCCCCGCCCCCACCACCGCGGCCTCCGGCTCGGGGAGCGGGGACGGCCCGTCCTTCGGCGTGCTCGCCGGCGGGGCGGCCGTGCTCGCGCTCGGCGGCGCAGCGATCTGGAAGGCCCGCCGTCGCGGATGAGCCCCGCCCGTAGCCGACGGCCGTTCGCGGCCCCCGTGGCGAACCGGTCGAACGCCCTCCACGCCGGTGCCTGGTGGGTGTGGGCGCTCGGCCTGGCCGTCGCCGCCTCGCGCACCACCAACCCGCTGCTGCTCGGTCTGGTCGTCGGGGTCGCCGGCTATGTCGTGGCGGCCCGGCGTACGGACGCGCCCTGGGCGCGTTCGTACGGGGCGTTCGTGAAGCTCGGCCTGTTCGTCGTCGTCCTGCGGGTCGTCTTCTCCCTGCTGCTCGGCTCCCCGATCCCGGGGACGCATGTCCTGTTCACGCTGCCCGAGGTGCCGCTGCCCGACTGGGCGCAAGGGGTACGGATCGGGGGCCGGGTCACCGCCGAGCAGCTGGTCTTCGCCCTCTACGACGGCGCGAAACTGGCGACCCTGCTGATCTGCGTGGGCGCGGCGAACGCGCTGGCCAACCCGGCGCGACTCCTCAAGTCCCTGCCGGGGGCCCTGTACGAGGCCGGGGTCGCCGTCGTCGTGGCGATGACCTTCGCGCCGAACATGGTCGCCGACGTGGTCCGGCTGCGCACCGCCCGCCGCCTCCGGGGCCGCCCCACCGGCGGGGTCAGGGCGGTGCTCCAGATCGGTCTGCCGGTGCTCGAAGGAGCGCTTGAGCGGTCGATCGCGGTGGCGGCCTCGATGGACGCGCGGGGTTACGGCCGGACGGCCCAGGTCCCCGCGTCCGTACGCCGTACGACGAACGCGCTGACCCTGGGCGGGCTGCTCGGCGTCTGCGCCGGTTCGTACGGGCTGCTCGCGGCGGAGGGCGCGGGGTACGGGCTGCCGCTGCTTGCCGCCGGGCTCCTCGCGGCGATGGCGGGGCTCCGGCTCGGCGGGCTGCGGGCCGTACGGACCCGGTACCGGCCCGACCGCTGGGGCGTGCGGGCCTGGCTGGTCGCCGGCTCGGGAGTGGCGGTCGCGGTGCTGATGATCTGGGCGAACGCGTACGCACCGGAGGCGCTGCACCCGGGGGTCGTCCCCCTGGAGGCGCCGGAGCTGCCGCTCCTGCCGGCCCTCTCGATCCTGGTGGGCCTGGTCCCGGCGTTCGTGGCCCCCGTACCGCAGGAGTCCGTGCCCCGCCGGGACACCGTCGCCAAGGAGAGCACGTGATCCGCTTCGAGAACGTCTCGGTCAGGTACGAGGAGGGTGCCGAGCCCACCCTGCGGGACGTGAACCTCACCGTCCCCGAGGGCGAGCTCGTCCTGCTCGTCGGCCCGTCCGGCGTCGGCAAGTCGACCCTGCTCGGGGCGGTCTCCGGCCTCGTCCCGCACTTCACGGGCGGCACCCTGACCGGCCGGGTGACGGTCGACGGCCGGGACACCCGTACGCATCCGCCGCGCGAGCTGGCGGACGTGGTGGGCACGGTCGGGCAGGACCCGTCGGCGCACTTCGTGACGGACACGGTCGAGGACGAGCTCGCGTACGGGATGGAGTCCCTGGGTCTGGCGCCGGCCGTCATGCGGCGCCGGGTCGAGGAGACCCTCGACCTGCTGGGCCTGGCGGAACTCCGCGACCGCCCGATCGCCACGCTCTCCGGCGGCCAGCGGCAGCGCGTCGCGATCGGCTCGGTCCTGACCCCGCACCCCAAGGTCCTCGTCCTCGACGAGCCGACGTCCGCGCTGGACCCGTCGGCGGCGGAGGACGTCCTGGCGGTGCTCCAGCGCCTGGTCCACGACCTGGGCACGACGGTCCTCCTGGCCGAGCACCGCCTGGAGCGGGTCGTCCAGTACGCGGACCAGGTCATCCTCCTGCCGGACGGCGTCATGGGCCCGCCGGCCGAGATCATGGCGGTCTCGCCGGTCCACCCGCCGGTGGTGGCCCTGGGCCGGCTTGCCGGCTGGACCCCCCTGCCACTGACGGTGCGGGACGCGCGGCGGCGGGCGGGCGAGCTGAAGGAGCGGCTGGCCGGACAGGCGGAGGAGCGGCTGGAGGGCGGGGACCCTGCGGGGCTTCTCCCCCACCCCGCCCCTTCCCGAAACCGGGGCTCCGCCCCGGACCCCGGTCCTCAAACGCCGGACAGGCTGGATTCACCCCGCTCCACGGCGGGCGAAGCCCTGCCCGGCGGGAGCGCGGCCCCGCCGCGGGGGGACTCCTTCGCCCAGGGAGCCATGTCAGCCCCGCCGGCGTTTGAGGCGCGGGGGTCCGGGGGCAGCACCCCCGGTTTCGGGAAGGGGCGGAGTGGGGGAATCTCCCTCTTCCGACGGCGCCGTACCCACCCGACCGACCCCACTCCCACCTCCCCCCTCGTCCTCGCGGAAGCGCTCGGCGTCCGACGCGGCCGGGTCGAAGCCCTCCGCCGCATCGACCTCCAGGTCAAGCCCGGCGAGACCGTCGCGCTCATGGGGCGCAACGGCGCGGGCAAGTCCACCTTCCTCTCCGCCCTCGTCGGCATGATCCCGCCGACCTCCGGCACGGTCCGCGTCGCCGGCCGCACCCCCCACACCACCGACCCCCGCGACCTGATCCGCCAGGTCGGCCTCGTCCCGCAGGAGCCGAGGGACCTGCTGTACGCGGACACCGTCGCCGCCGAGTGCGCGGCGGCGGACGCCGACGCGGGCGCGGCGCCCGGGACCTGCCGGGCCCTGGTGTCCGAGCTGCTGCCGGGGGTCGCGGACGACACGCACCCCCGGGACCTGTCCGAGGGGCAGCGGCTCGCGCTCGCGCTGGCCGTGGTGCTGACCGGCCGCCCGCCGCTCCTCCTCCTCGACGAGCCGACGCGCGGTCTGGACTACGCGGCGAAGGCCCGGCTGGTCGCGCACCTGCGCGCCCTCGCGGCGGACGGTCACGCGATCATCCTGGCCACGCACGACGTGGAGCTGGCGGCGGAGCTGGCGCACCGGGTGGTGATCATCGCGGACGGCGAGGTGGTCGCGGACGGCCCGACCGCCGAGGTCGTCGTCTCCTCCCCCGCCTTCTCCCCGCAGGTCGCCAAGATCCTCGCCCCGCAGCACTGGCTCACGGTCGAACAGGTGGAGGCCGCGCTGTGAGGCAAGCGACGAGCGGTCGCCCCGTCCGCCTCGGCCCGCGCTCGGTCGCCGCGCTGGTCCTGGTCTCCCTCATCGGGGTCGCCGCCTTCACCTGGCCGCTCTTCGCGGACGCCGGGTCGGCCGTCACCTCGCACGCCGGGGACGCGCCCTGGCTCTTCGCCGCCCTCCTGCCCCTGCTCGTCGCGGTCGTGATCGCGACGATCGCGGACTGCGGGATGGACGCGAAGGCCGTCGCGATGCTGGGGGTGCTCGCCGCCGTGGGGGCCGCGCTCCGCCCGCTCGGGGCGGGGACGGTGGGCCTTGAGCCGATGTTCTTCCTGATGGTGCTGAGCGGCCGGGTCCTCGGCCCGGGCTTCGGCTTCGTCCTCGGCGCGGTGACGCTGTTCGCGTCGGCCCTGCTCACGGGCGGGGTGGGCCCCTGGATGCCGTTCCAGATGCTCTCGATGGGCTGGTTCACGATGGGCGCCGGGCTGCTCCCTGCCCCGCAGCGGCTCCGGGGCCGGGGTGAGCTGCTGATGCTCTCCGTGTACGGCTTCGTGGCGGCGTTCGCGTACGGAACGGTCATGAACCTCCAGGGCTGGGTCCTGCTCCAGGGCCTGGGCAGCGGGGTCTCCTTCGTGCCGGGCGCCCCGCTCCACGAGAACCTGGTCCGCTTCCTCGCCTTTGTCGTCGCCACCTCCCTCGGCTGGGACCTTGGCCGCGCCGTCCTCACCGTCGTCCTCACCCTCACCATCGGATCCACGCTTCTGAAGGCCCTCCGCCGTGCGACTCGACGGGCGAACTTCGAGGCCCAGGTCACATTCGAAGGCCCGGAAAAGGCCTCTCCGGGTGAGCCGCCCCACAGGACCTACGTCACGTACGAGCCGTAGTAGTAGCCGTACACACCGGTCCAAATCACCCCACACCCGGGCATGACCTGCGGAAATCCCGCAAGCCCACCCCCGGGACCTTCCGCCCGGGTCCGACCCTTCCTCGTACAGGGGGTCGTTGCGTCGGCGCTCAGGCCCTGGTTTCGTAGAGCTCGTCGCCAGGCAGCCGGTGCTCACCACAGCGCCTCGGACGGCCGGTTCCCCCCAGTTCCCGGGTCTCCCGGGCTCTGGTTCCGGCTTGCCGAAATCGCCCGGCGCGGCCCTTGTTCCCGACGTTAGGTAGAAACGTTGATCAGCTCGCTCACCACCCGCATCGCCGCCCGCAAGAAGACCTTCGCCGCCACCGCAGCCGTGCTGCTGGGCGCGTCGGGCGCGGTGCTCGGTACGACGGGCTCGGCTTCCGCCGCCAGCCCGCAGGAGCTCGCTCGTGACATCGTCCCCGCCTCGCAGTACGCGTCCTTCAGCAAGATCGTCACCCACGAGTCCGGCTGGAACCCCAGCGCCACGAACTCGTCCAGCGGCGCCTACGGCCTGGTCCAGGCCCTGCCGGCCTCGAAGATGTCCTCGGCCGGTTCCGACTGGAAGACCAACCCGGCCACGCAGATCAAGTGGGGCCTGAACTACATGAACGAGCGCTACGGCTCCCCGAACGCCGCCTGGGCGTTCTGGCAGGCCAACGGCTGGTACTAAGAGTCCCGCCGCCGCACAGCGCACCCGCAAGGCCCCGCCCTCCCTTCGGAGGGGCGGGGCCTGCGGCGTTTCCGACAACTACAGCCGCTGGATGATCGTCCCGGTCGCCAGCGCGCCGCCCGCGCACATGGTGATGAGCGCGAACTCCTTGTCGGTGCGCTCCAGCTCGTGCAGGGCGGTGGTGATCAGCCGCGCGCCCGTCGCTCCCACCGGGTGACCGAGGGCGATGGCGCCGCCGTTGACGTTGACCTTCTCCAGGTCCTGGTCGAAGACCTGCGCCCAGCTCAGCACCACCGAGGCGAAGGCCTCGTTGATCTCGACGAGGTCGATGTCCTTGAGCGACATGCCGGCCTTGCCGAGGACGGCGCGGGTCGCGTCGACCGGTCCGTCGAGGTGGTAGTGCGGGTCGGCGCCGACGAGGGCCTGGGCGACGATCCGGGCGCGCGGGCGGAGTTTGAGGGCGCGGGCCATGCGCTTGGAGGCCCACATGATCGCGGAGGCGCCGTCGGAGATCTGGGAGGAGTTCCCCGCGGTGTGGACGGCGGTCGGCATGACGGGCTTGAGCCGGGCCAGGCCTTCCATGGTGGTGTCGCGCAGGCCCTCGTCCCGGTCGACGAGCCGCCACATGCCCTGCCCCGCGGCCTGCTCGGCCTCGGTGGTGGGGACCTGGACGGCGAAGGTCTCGCGCTTGTACCGCTCCTCGGCCCAGGCGGTCGCGGCCCGTTCCTGGGAGAGGAGGCCGAGGGAGTCGACGCGCTCGCGGGTGAGGCCGCGGCGGCGCGCGATGCGCTCGGCGGCCTCGAACTGGTTGGGCAGGTCGACGTTCCACTCGTCGGGGAACGGCTTGCCGGGGCCGTGCTTGGAACCGGAACCGAGCGGGACGCGGGACATGGCCTCGACGCCGCAGCTGATCCCGATGTCGATGACGCCGGCCGCGACCATGTTGGCGACCATGTGGCTGGCCTGCTGCGAGGAGCCGCACTGACAGTCGACGGTGGTGGCGGCCGTCTCGTACGGCAGGCCCATGGCGAGCCAGGCGGTGCGCGCCGGGTTCATGGACTGCTCGCCGGCGTGGGTGACCGTACCGCCGACGATCTGTTCGACGCAGTCGGCGTGGATGCCGGTGCGGCCGAGGAGTTCACGGTAGGTCTCGCCCAGGAGGTAGGCGGGATGGAGGTTGGCGAGCGCGCCTCCGCGCTTGCCGATGGGGGTGCGTACGGCTTCGACGATGACGGGTTCCGCGGCCATGAGCTCGTCCTCTCCTCGACCGGTCGAGGTGTCCCGGCACCTCGTCCGGTCGGCGTCCCTGGGGAACTAGTACGCGTTCTAGTTCTGAGTGCAAGTCTTATGACTGCTACCTCGGGTACGCAAGGGTCCGGGACGCAACAGTTCTCGCTCCGCCTCTTGCTACTTGGCGAACTCGTTACTAACTTTCCCGGCAGTTTCTGATGGGTCATCAGATAATCATCGGATAATGGAGCGTGTTGCCGATGCCCTGCCCTCATCTCCCCGAAGGGTTCGACGCCACCGACCCCGACCTCCTCCGTACGCGCATACCCTTCCCGGAGTTCGCCGAACTGCGGAAGACCGCCCCCGTGTGGTGGTGCCCGCAGCCGGCCGGCATCACGGGCTTCAGGGACGAGGGGTACTGGGCCGTCACGCGTCACGCGGACGTCAAGTACGTCTCCACGCACCCGGAGTTGTTCTCCTCGAACCTCAACACCGCCGTGATCCGCTTCAACGAGAGCATCGCCCAGGAGCAGATCGACGTCCAGAAGCTGATCATGCTCAACATGGACCCGCCCGAGCACACCCGGGTCCGCCAGATCGTCCAGCGCGGCTTCACCCCCCGGGCGATCCGGAACCTGGAGACGGTCCTGCGCGACCGTGCCCGCGCCATCGCCGAGGAGGCCCGGCAGGGCGCCGGACCCGACGGCAGCTTCGACTTCGTCACCCAGATCGCCGTCGAACTGCCCCTCCAGGCGATCGCCGAGCTCATCGGCGTCCCCCAGGAGGACCGCTCCCGGATCTTCGACTGGTCGAACAAGATGATCGCGTACGACGATCCCGAGTACGCCATCACCGAAGAGGTCGGCGCCGAGGCCGCCATGGAACTCATCGGCTACGCGATGACCATGGCCGCCGCCCGCAAGGAGTGCCCGGCCGCCGACATCGTCAGCCAGCTTGTGGCCGCCGAGGGCCAGGGCAACCTGTCCTCCGACGAGTTCGGCCTCTTCGTCCTCCTCCTCGCCGTCGCCGGCAACGAGACCACGCGCAACGCCATCAGCCACGGCATGCACGCCTTCCTCACCCACCCCGACCAGTGGGAGCTCTTCAAGCGGGAACGGCCGGCGACCGCCGCCGAGGAGATCGTGCGCTGGGGGACCCCGGTGGTCTCCTTCCAGCGGACCGCGACCCAGGACACCGAGATCGGCGGGCAGAAGATCAGCGCGGGCGACCGCGTCGGCCTCTTCTACTCCTCCGCCAACAACGACCCCGAGGTCTTCACCGACCCCGAGCGCTTCGACATCACCCGCGACCCGAACCCGCACCTCGGCTTCGGCGGCGGCGGACCGCACTTCTGCCTCGGCAAGTCCCTCGCCATCAAGGAGATCGAGCTGATCTTCAACGCGATCGCGGACGTCCTGCCCGACCTCACGCTCGTGGGCGAACCCCGCCGGCTGCGGGCGGCCTGGCTGAACGGGGTGAAGGAACTCAGGGTCCGCACGTCGGTGTGACGGGGTGGGAGTCGGGGCGGCCCCGCTGTCCGGGGGCGCCGGAGCGGCGCGGGAGCCGGGCTTCCACCGGCCGCGCCCGACCCGGCGCCACCCCACCCCAGGTGTACGTTCGACCGCATGACGAACTCTCAGTGGAACGACGTCGACCGTTACGTCACCGAGCTGCTCGCCCCCGCGGACGAGGCGCTGACCGGCGCGCTCGCCGCGTCCACGGCGGCCGGCCTGCCCGAGATCGCGGTCGCCCCGAACCAGGGCAAGCTGCTGCACCTGCTCGCCGCGATGCAGGGCGCCCGGAACATCCTGGAGATCGGCACCCTCGGCGGCTACAGCACGATCTGGCTGGCGCGCGCCCTGCCCGCCGACGGCCGGCTGGTCACCCTGGAGTACGACCCCGCCCACGCGGACGTCGCCCGCGCCAACATCGCCCGCGCCGGCCTCGACAAGCTCGTCGAGGTCCGGACGGGCGCGGCCCTGGACAGCCTGCCGCAGCTCGAGGAGGAGGGCGCGGGCCCCTTCGACCTCGTCTTCATCGACGCGGACAAGGTCAACAACCCGCGGTACGTGGAGTGGGCGCTGAAGCTGTCCCGCCCGGGCACGGTGATCATCGTCGACAACGTGGTGCGCGGCGGGAAGGTCGCCACCGCGAACCCGGACGACCCGGCGGTCACCGGCACCCGCGAGATGTTCGAGCTGGTGGCGCGCGAACCCCGGCTGGACGCGACCGCGTTCCAGACGGTCGGCACGAAGGGCCACGACGGCCTGCTCCTTGCCCGCGTGGTGGGTTAGACCCCTGGCGCGCTGCGCCGCCAGCCCACGAACAGCGGCACCTGCCCCGTCGCGTCGAGGACGACGACCCCGAAGGGCCGGTCGAAGGCGATCCGCTCCACCACGGTGGGGCGGGGCGCGGCCGCGCTCCGGGTCATGGTCACCTGGGTGACGGCCGCCGCCTCGACCCCCTCCTCGGCGACCTCGACCAGCGCCGTCTGGAGGACCTTGTCGATGTACAGGTCGGCAGCGGAGATCCCGGAGAAGTCGGCCTCGGGCCGCAGGGCGAGACGGACACCGAGGGCGTCGAGATGCGGACGGACGTCGGTCTTCGCGCGGAGCGTGAAGCGCGGCAGGGCGAGATCGACCGAGTCGGCCGCGAGCCGTGTCCGCTCGGCGACTCCGGCCCAGGCGGCGGGCAGCACGTCACCGGGCCCGGCCCCTTCCCGCCCCAGCACGAACCGCACCCGGATGCCCCCGGCCCCCGCCCCTGCCGCTCCCTCTTCGCACGGCAGCTCGACGACGGTGACCCCGCCCACGTACCAGACCCACCCGGCGGGAATCCGCTGCCGCATGGTCGGTACGGGCCTGGTGTCGCCGTTCCCGTCGGTGAACGGCTCGTCGCGGGTGAGGTGCGCGGGGAAGGCGGTCAGCCAGGAGGCCTTCAGGGCCAGGGCGTTGAGCAGGACGAGGTCCTCGGACCCGTCGAGATCGAGCGGCAGCCCCGGAATCCGACCGCCGGTGGCGGCCCGCACCCACGCGTCGAGCTCCTCCTGGGCATCGGGGACCTCCCCCCACGCCATGTCGTCCGTCGCGCCGAAGGCCGCGTCGGGCAGGGCGAAGTGGGCCGCTCCGGGCAGCACGCCGAACCCGACCCCGGGCAGCCGCCGCCGGAAGCCGTCGAGCACCGGCATCGTGCTCCACACCCCGGTCGCCACCGCGACCCCGTCCGTCCCGCCGAGCCACCGCCCGGCCTCGGTCACGGCTTGGGCCGCGGCCTCCCCCTCCACCCCGAGAAGCTCCGCCAGCTCCTCCCCGGTCCGCCCCCGCGCCCCGGAGGCGACGGCCCCGAGGGCGAGCCACAACCCGACCGGCGACACGACGAAGTCCCCGTCTCCGAGCCGGGGCAGCCAGCGCGCCGCGAGTGCCCGTACCGCCCCCGCGCCGTCCGCCTCGCCGATCACCCCGCTGTCCGCCCCACCGTCCGCCCCGCCGTCCGTCGACTCGAACCCGACCATGCCCGCCCCCTGTTCGCCCGTCCCGCATCTCTCTCACCAGCATCATGACGGCTTCCCGGCCGGTCCTCACGCCGTCCCGACGGGTCCGTGTAGGAGACTGCAGGCACGTACTGAACTGAGAGGTGTCGTGTGCCCAGTGTGGTGAAGATCAACGTCCTGACCGTTCCGGCCGAGCAGCGTGAGGTCCTGGAGCAGCGCTTCGCCTCCCGCGCCGGGGCCGTGGAGGGGTCCGACGGCTTCGAGTGGTTCGAGCTGCTGCGCCCGCTGGAGGGCACCGACCAGTACCTCGTCTACACCCGCTGGCGCAGCGAGGAGGACTTCCAGAACTGGATGAACGGCTCCATGAAGGCCGCGCACGGCGGTGCCGGTGCCGGTGCCGGCGAGGGGGGCGAGCGGCCGAAGCCGGCGGCTTCCGGTTCCACTCTCTGGTCGTTCGAGGTCGTGCAGCAGGCGTCCCCGAAGAACTGAGCTGCGTCCCGGGTCGTGCGCGCCGCACAATGGCGCGCATGACCTGGAACTTCTCCCCCGAGCGCGTCGACACCCCGGACGCCACCGCCCTGCGCCGCGACTACTACGACGATGTCGCCAGCCGGTACTGGAAGCGGCCCGCGACCACCGCGGAGATCGACGAGGGGCTCACGAACGACGGTGTCGAGCTGCTGACCCCGCCGACCGGGCAGTTCCTCGTCGCGCGGTACGAGGGCAAGGCGGCCGGCTGCGGCGGGGTCCTGATGCTCGACGCCGAGCGCGCGGAGCTGACCCGGGTCTTCCTGCGCCACGCCTTCCGCGGCCTGGGCGGGGCCGGGGGCCTGCTCGGCGAGCTGGAGGACGCGGCGCGCGGCCTCGGCGCCCGCCGGATGGTCCTCAACACCCGCCTGGACCTGGTCGAGGCACGCGCCCTGTACACACGGCACGGGTACGGCGAGATCCCCGCGTACTGCACGGGCCCGTACATGGACGTCTGGTACGGCAAGGAGCTCTGACCGCCACGACCGTCCGTCCCGGGGCCGGGACGGACGGTCAGCGGGTCCAGACGACGACGTCGAAGACGCCGGTCATGTCGGAGGCCTGCCCGGTCAGTTCCTTGACGGTCAGCCGGGCGAGCCGCCCGTCGTTCGTGCTCGCGCAGACGACCAGGCCCGTCTTCAACTGCACCTCCGCCGAGGTTCCCAGGGTGTCGACGACACCGGCGCAGTCCTCGTACGTGGGCGTCTTCGCCGTGTCCTTCCACACCAGGGTCTTGACCCTGTTCTCGGGCTGGAGCATGTAGCTGGTGCCGAACGGATAGAGAGAGAAGTCGTTCTCCTGGTTGATCTCGGACTCGACGGGGGGTGCGGAGTCCAGATCCTTGTCGTCCGTGTACGCGATCGCCAGAGCGCCCTGCCATGCGACGGTGCCGGCCGGCTTCCCGGGCGGGGTCGTGGGCGGGGTGGTGGCCGGGGCGGTCGTCGGAGCCGACGAATCCGTGGACTCCGCGGACCCTGTGGACCCCGCCGACTCCGTGGACTCCGGGCTCTGCGACGCGTCCGAGGGGGCGTCGTCGCCGCCCTGGTTCTCCGCGCCGGGCGTGGTGGCCGAGGTCGCCGGGCCCTGCGCCGCGGGCGGTGTGGGGTTCGCTTTGCTGTTGTTGCTGCTCACCAGGTACGCACCGACGACGCCGATGACCGCCGCCACGAGGGTGGCTCCCGCGCCGATCCAGGCCCCTCGGTACGAGGTGGCGCGCGCCGGCGCGACCGGCATCTGGGTGCCGTACGCGCCGTTCGCCACGTAACCGCCGTTTCCGCCGTTTCCGCCGTAACCGCTGTCTCCGCCGTACGTGCCGTTTCCGCCGTACGCGCCGTTCTCTCCGTACGGCTGACGTGGCTCTTCGCTGTTCATCCTGCCCATCCCCCTGTGACGCGATCTTGGAGGGGACAGCCTACTGACGGGCCCTGAGCAGTCGTCATACAGGGCGCGCTGTGCCCGCGTTCATGCCTACGCGTGGTGGTCGCGGGGCGGTTCGGGCGAGCGCGGCTGCTCCCCGTCCGAGCCGTTCAGCTCGGCCGTCAGCTCCTCCACCAGCTTCACGAGGTCGGTGGGCCGGTCCGGCCCCCACCAGTCGCCGAGGAGTTCGGCGAGCGACTCCTCCCGCGCCTTGTCGAGCTTCACCGCCGCCTGGACGCCCTCCTCGGTGAGGAACAGCTGGACGCCCTCCCGCGTGGCGAGCCGCCGCTCCTCCACCTGCCGGGACGCCTCCGTGATCGCCCGCAGCGGTACGGGGGTGGTCTCGGCGAGCCGGGCGGGTTCGACGGTGCCGTGGCGGCGGATCCGCAGCAGCAGCCAGCTCGCGGCGGGCAGCAGGTCGAGCCCGGCGCGGGCGGTGATCTTCTCGTAGATCGCCTTGCGGCCCTCCCGGGAGCCGAGGACGGAGAGCGCGCGGGCGCACTCGTCGTACGAGGAACGCTCGACGGGGTTCGAGGCGAGGGTCTGGCTCGTGTCGGGCGCCGTGACCGAGACGCGCAGTTTGTCCTCCTTGAGGAACCAGGCGACGACGAAGGCGACGAGGACGACCGGCGCCGCGTACAGGAAGACGTCGGTGATGGACGTGGCGTACGCGTGGAGGACGGAGGGGCGGAGCTCGGGCGGGAGTTCGGCGATGGCGCGCGGGTCGGCGGCGACCTGGTCGGGGCCGATGCCGGGCGGGAGGTCCTCTCCGGCGCTCGCCGCGCTCGCGAAGACGTCGTCGAGTTTGCGGGTGAGCCGGTTGGTGAAGAGGGTGCCGAAGACGGCGACGCCGAACGAGGCGCCGATGGAACGGAAGAAGGTGGCGCCGGAGGTGGCGACGCCGAGGTCCTGGTAGGAGACGGCGTTCTGGACGACCAGGACGAGGACCTGCATGACGAGGCCGAGCCCGGCGCCGAAGACGAAGAAGTAGACGCTCATCTCCCAGGTGGAGGTGGTCTCCGTCAGTTCGTTGAGGAGGAGCAGCCCGAGCGCCGTGAGCGCGGTGCCGGCCACGGGGAAGACCTTCCAGCGGCCGGTGCGGGAGACGATCTGGCCGGAGGCGGTCGAGGTGATCAGCATGCCGAGGACCATGGGCAGCATGTGGACGCCCGACATGGTCGGGGTGACGCCCTGCACGACCTGGAGGAAGGTGGGGAGGTAGGTCATCGCGCCGAACATCGCGAAGCCGACGACGAAGCTGATGACCGAGACCAAGGTGAAGGTCCGGATCCGGAACAGCTTCAGGGGCAGGACGGGTTCGGCGGCGCGCTGCTCGACGTACACGAACCAGACGAGGAGTACGGCTCCGAGGACGGCGAGGCCGATGATCTGCGCCGATCCCCAGGCCCAGGTCGTACCGCCGAGAGACGCCACCAGGACGAGGCAGGTGGCGACCGAGGCGATGAGGAAGGTGCCGAGGTAGTCGATGGCGTGCGGGGTGGAGCGCACCGGGATGTGGAGCACGGCGGCGATGACGAAGAGGGCGACGATGCCGATCGGCAGATTGATGTAGAAGACCCAGCGCCAGGAGAGGTGCTCGGTGAAGAGGCCGCCGAGCAGCGGGCCGAGGACGCTGGTGGCGCCGAAGACGGCGCCGAAGAGGCCCTGGTACTTGCCGCGCTCGCGCGGGGACACGAGGTCGCCGACGATCGCCATCGACAGGACCATGAGGCCACCGCCGCCGACGCCCTGGACGGCGCGGAAGGCGATGAGCTGCGGCATGTTCTGGGCGATGCCGCAGAGGGCGGAGCCGATGAGGAAGAGGACGATGGCGGCCTGGAAGAGCTTCTTGCGGCCGTACTGGTCGCCGAGCTTGCCCCAGAGCGGGGTGGCCGCCGTGGACGCCAGCATGTAGGCCGTGACCACCCAGGAGAGGTGCTCCATGCCGCCGAGCTCGCTGACGATGGTCGGCAGGGCGGTGGAGACGATGGTCTGGTCGAGGGCGGCGAGCAGCATGCCGAGCAGCAGTGCGCCGATCGCGACGAGGACCGTGCGGTGGCTTTGCCCCTCCCCCGGCACGGGATCGCCGCCGAGCTGGGACGGGCTCGTTTCCTGGGCCATGGGCGGGTCTCCTCGGGCCTCTCCTCGGACAATTCCTCCATCCTGATCCGAATGTCCCGATATGGCCTGCTGGAGGGCACCGCCGCCAGACCGCCGCCCCTCCGCCGGACAGGGGCGGGCTGCATAATCGCTCGCAGTTGTCTCGGGGAGGGGACCCATCATGACCGGACATGTCTGTCCTGAATGCGGTGGACAAAGACCTGGCTGCACCTGCGCCCAGGCGGAGCTGGCGGCAGCCGAGGACTTCGATCCGCTGCGGATCAGGCCGTACGTGACGCTGGACGCGACGGACCCGTCGGAACCGGTGGGGGCTGAGGGGCATGGCGGGCATGGGGGATCCGCGGGGCCTGGGGGGCCGGGCGGGAGCTACGCGGCGGAGGACCCGCCGACGGCCCGGCTGGCGGCGATCCGCCCGGATGACCCCACGCCCGCGCACCCCGGCACGTACTCCGACACATACTCGGGTGCGTACTCCGGCACACCTTCGGGCGCGTACTCCGGCACCCACTCCGACGCGTACTCCGGCACACCCTCGGGCGCGTACTCCGGCACCCACTCCGGCGCGCACCTCGACCCGGACCTCCGAGGCGACCCCTCCGAGACGATGCCCCTGCTGCTGCACGGCATAGGCCGCATCACCGACCCTGACCCTGCGGACGACCGCGAGCCGGGACGCGGGCGCCGGCGCGGCATGATCGTCGCCGCGGTGGCCGCCGTCGCCGTGGCCGGCACCGCCGCCCTCGCGGCGGCCGTCCTCGGCGGCGGGGACGAGACCGACGACCGGGCGGGCGGCCTCGAGATCACCACCAGCGCGTCCCTGAACGTCGCCGTCTCGGAGGCCCCGTCCCCCTCCGCCTCCTCCGAGACGCCGAAGCCGAGCTCGTCGCCCCCGTCGGCGCGCCCGACCAGCGCCTCCGCCTCCCCGTCCGCCACGCCCACCCCCTCCGCGAGCCGTACCACCGCGAGTCCCAGCGCGTCGACGACCGGCTCGGCCGCCCCTCCGGCCGCCACCGCCACGGCGGCCCCGACGGCCACCTCGGCATCGGCATCGCCGCCCGACCCGACGCCGTCGGCGCCGACGGCGACCCCGTCCTCGCAGGATCCGGAGACCGAAGAGGCGGCGGTCACGCTGAGCCTCGGCTCGACGGGGCCCGAGGTGCGCGAGCTCCAGCGGCGGCTGGCCGCCCTGTGGATCTACGACGGCAACTTCCACGGCCGGTACGACGAGGAGGTGCAGGAGGCAGTGGCCGTCTACCAGCAGTGGCTCTACCCCCGGGAGGACCCGGAGGGCGTGTACGGCCCCTCCACCCGCAGCCACCTGGAGCAGGCCACTCCCGACTTCTGAGCCCGGATCTCCGGGCCGGAACACGAACGGGTTGGCCAAGACGCCCCCCGGTTTTGTATCGTGGAAAAACAAAGTGGCCCCGCCCGTATTCCCTGACCGGCGGGCGGGACCGCTTCGTTCTCCGCACCCTTCTCTGGAGACCCGATGGCTGCCACCACCCCGGCACAGCTCACCGCCCGCGCCCTCCTCCTCGACATGGACGGCACCCTCGTCAACTCGGACGCCGTCGTCGAGCGCTGCTGGCGCCGCTGGGCCGAGCGGCAGGCTCTCGACGCGGACGCCGTCCTCAAGGTGGTCCACGGCCGCCAGGGGTACGCGACGATGGCCGTCCTCCTCCCGGAGCGCCCGATGGAGGAGAACTACGCCGACAACCGGCTGATGCTCGCCGAGGAGACCGCCGACCTCGACGGTGTCGTGCCCGTCCCCGGCGCCCCCGCCTTCATGGCCGCGATCGCCGCGCTGCCGTACGCCCTGGTGACCTCGGCCGACGAGGCCCTCGCCCAGGCGCGGATGGGCGCGGCCGGCCTGGCGATACCGGAGACCCGGGTCACCGCCGAGTGCGTCGGCGCGAGCAAGCCGGACCCCGAGGGCTTCCTCAAGGGTGCGGCGGAGCTGGGCTTCGCCCCGGCGGACTGTGTCGTCTTCGAGGACTCCGAAGCCGGGATCCAGGCCGGCCGCGCGGCCGGCATGCGGATCGTGGGCGTGGGCCCGCGCGCGGCGGCCTTCGCGCCCGACATCCACGTCGACGACCTCACCCGCCTGCGGGTCGAGGCCGCGGCGGACGGCACGATCACCCTCACGGCCCTGGCGTAGGGGAAGGGGCGCCCTCACCGCCCAGGCTCAGGACTCCCCTCCGCGCCCGCCTCCCGAGGCCGGGCGATCCGGCCGCGCGCGACCAGCTCCAAGGTGGTCGCGGCGGCCACCGCCTGCACCGCGAGCAGCGCGATGAGCACGAAGAGCTGGACGGCGCCCGCGTGCAGCGGCGACGCGCCGCCGAGCAGCATGCCCACGAAGGCCCCCGGCAGCGTGACGAGACCCACCGTGCGCGTCTGGTCCATGCCGGGGAGCAGGGCGTCCGCCGCCGCCTTCCGTGCCACTTCGAGCCGCGCCTCGCGCGCGACGAGCCCGATGGCCAGGCCCGCCTCCACCTCGCCCCGCCGCGTCTCCAGCTCGTCGAGCGCGCGCCGCCCCGCGAGGACGGTGGCCGTGAGCGCGCCGCCGACGAGGATGCCGGTCACGGGTACGAGCGTGATCCCCTTCACCGGTACGAGTCCGGTGACGACGAGCGCGAGGACCACCGGCGCCACGGCGGCGGCGATCGGCACGCCCGCCCACCGCCAGCCGCGCCCCGGCGCGGGAACGACCCGCCGCCCCGCCGTCCGCACCGCCACCGCGTACATGAGGAGCAGGAAGCAGAGCAGCAGCGGTACGGAGCGGACCACCCAGCCGATGACGAGCGAGACGGCGATCAGCTGGACGGCGGCGCGCGCGCCGGCGAACAGGGCGTCGCGGGCCCGGCCGAGGTGCGCGAGGGCGACGACGCCGGCGGCGAGGGCGAGCAGGACGGCGAGTACCGCCCCAAAGGTGACGTTCACGTCCAGAAGCACACGGCCACAGTAGAGCTCTCGCGCAACGGAGGGTCACCGGGCGGAACCTGGCACTCCATCAGCCACGTCACACCCCTTGATGTGACGTGCCCATGTCGCCACCCTGTTACCTGGCGCACCCCCCAAGGAAACCTGGCGCCGCCACGATGACCGGGCCAGCGCCCGGCACCCCCGCGGGGACGGCACCCAGCCAAGGTCCCCCCACTTCAAGGGAGTTCACATGCCCGTCGGCATGATCTACGCGCGTCGACTCGCGGTACTCGCCACCTCCGCCGCCCTCACCGTCACCGGCCTCCTCGCCACGGCACCGGCCGCCCAGGCCGCCATGCCGACCCCCGTCAGCGCGTCCACCGCCCGCACGCACCTGGCCGCCCTCACGGTCAAGGCGGAAGGTTCCTCCTCCGGCTACAGCCGGGATCTCTTCCCGCACTGGATCACCCAGTCCGGGGCGTGCAACACCCGAGAGACCGTCCTCAAGCGCGACGGCGTGAACGTCGTCACCGACTCCAGCTGCGCCTCGGTCAGCGGCAGCTGGTACTCCGAGTACGACGGCGCCACCTGGACCGCCGCCTCCGACCTCGACATCGACCACGTCGTCGCCCTGTCCGAGGCCTGGCGCTCGGGCGCGAACGCGTGGACGACCTCGCAGCGCCAGGCCTTCGCGAACGACCTGACCCGGCCCCAGCTCATAGCCGTCACCGACAACGTCAACCAGTCCAAGGGCGACCTGGACCCGGCGGAGTGGCTGCCCTCGCGCACGTCCTACCGCTGCACGTACGCCCGGGCGTGGGTGCACGTGAAGTACCACTGGAACCTCAGCATCGACTCCGCCGAGAAGAGCGCCCTGCAGTCCGTCCTCAACGGCTGCTGACCACCGGCCCACTGAACCACCGTCACCACAGCGGCCCCGGGGAGTGAGCCGCGCCACACACTCCCCGGTGGCCGAATGTTGAACTTGCAAGTACTGGTGAGGGGTGCCTAACCTTGCGGCCTCGTCGGTTTCCGTCCCCCACACCCCGTCCTCCCCACGGACGGGGTCAGGCCGAAGGAGTTCCCCCATGAACACCGCCCCGAACAGCCTCATAAGCCGCCTGAACCAGGCCCAGCCCTACGCGCTCGGCCTCTTCCGGATCGTCGTCGGCCTGCTCTTCGCCTGCCACGGCGCCGCCTCGCTCTTCGGCGTCCTCGGCGGCGCGATGGGCGGCGGCACCGTCCCGGCCGGAACCTGGCCGGGCTGGTACGCGGCCGTCATCCAGCTCGTCTGCGGCGTGCTGGTGCTGGCCGGCGTCGGCACCCGGAGCGCCGCGTTCCTCGCCTCGGGCTCGATGGCGTACGCGTACTTCAAGGTCCACCAGCCGGAAGCCCTGTTCCCGCTCCAGAACAGCGGCGAGACCGCGGCCCTGTTCTGCTGGGCCTTCGCCCTGCTCGTCTTCACGGGCCCGGGCGCACTCGCCCTCGACGGGCTCTTCGGCGCCCGGACCGGCGCGGGCGCGAAGACGGGCCAGGAGAACGAGAAGCAGGGCGCGCCGATCGCGGCCTGAGCCCCCCGCAGACGGAAGGAGCCGGAAACCGCAGGACGGTTTCCGGCCTTTCTCGTACGCGGACACCCGCGGCCCGCACACCAAGCAAGGCCCGCGCCCACCCCGCGACGCCCCCCGGCCCGGCCCACCCAAGCCCGCACCCCACGCCGACCCGACCCGGCCGCACCGCCCCGTAACCCATCCCGGGCCCGCACCCCGCCACGACCCCTGCCACCGCCCCGCACACGCACGCCGCACGGCCCCGCACACGCCCCACCCCGCCCCCGGCGGAAAGCCCGGCCCCCGCCCGGCAGGGGGTCCCCCCACCCGCCCGGCAGGGGCTCCCCCACCCCCGCGTAGGCTCTGGCCCTGTGAATCTGCTCGACAGCCTCGGCTCGCTGCGGTCGTTGACCGCCGGCCCGTGGATCTACCCGGTGGTGGCGGCGTCGATCCTGCTCGACGTCTTCCTGCCCGTGCTGCCGAGCGGCTTCCTGGTGATCACCGCCGCCACGGCCGCGGCGACGGCCACCGCGGCCTCCCCCGACGTGCCGTCGCTCCTCCCGCTGCTCCTCTGCGCGGCCACCGCGTCCGTACTCGGCGACTTCCTGGCGTACCGCCTGGCCCGGCGGGGCGGCGCCAGGCTGGACAGGGCGATCGCCCGCTCGCGGCGCCTCTCCCTGGCGCAGGAACGTCTCGGCACCGCGCTGGCCCGGGGCGGCGGGCTGCTCGTGGTGCTCGCGCGCTTCGCCCCGGCGGGCCGCTCCGTGGTCTCCCTGGGCGCGGGCGCGGCCAAGCGGAGGATCAAGGACTTCCTGCCGTGGTCGGCCCTCGCGGGCGTGACCTGGGCCTCCTACAGCGTGGGGCTCGGCTGGCTGGGCGGGCAGTGGCTGGGCGCGACCTGGTTCAGCGCGGGGGTGTCGACCCTCGCGCTCTTCCTGGCGGGCGGCCTCGCCGCGTACCTCATACAGCGTCCGGCTGCGGCTCCCGCGCCGGTCTCGTGACGGCGGGGTGCGCCCCGCGCACCTCCAGGCCGGCGAGGAGTCTCGCGGTCGCCTCCGTGATCTCGTCCACGGCGCGGTCGAAGACCTCGCGGTTGTGGGCGGCGGGAGCGCGGAAGCCGGAGACCTTGCGGACGTACTGCAAGGCGGCGGCGTGGAAGTCCTCCTCGGTCGCCTCCTCGGGCAGCACGGGCGGTCGGAGCGTCTTGATGCTGCGGCACATGCCTCCAGTGTGGCGCGCCCCACTGACAACCGCCGCCGACGCCGCCGAGCGACCGAGAACCACGGCCACGGAGGGTCACCGCACCCCGCTCAGGCCAGGCCGCGCCGGCTGCGCGCGTTGATCTCGGCGGCGCGGGCGCGCAGCTCGCGCAGGGGGGTGGCGAGCTGTACGTCGGCGGGCTCGGCCTCCCACTCTGCGCCACCGTGGACAGGCCGGATCAGGAAGCGCCCGGAGACGCTCTCCACATAGAAACCGACCCGCCCGGTGGCGGTGTCGCGGACGAGGTCACCGACCTCGGGCAGTGGCTGCACGCGTCCCCTCCGTCCCGTCCGTACCGAATCCTGATTCCTGGGGACCACCAGAGAAGCGGGGACGCCCCGCCCTGTCAACGTATCTCTAGAGATGTCCCCCGATGGATGGATCGACCCGGCGGGACGGCGCACACGTGTGCACCCTGGCCCGGGGGTGCGCCTAGGGTGTCCCGCAGATGAAGGGAGTGGTCCACCCGTGACTGACCAGGACAGCGCTCGTCGGCCCAAGTACCAGCGCATCGCCGACGAGTTGAGAACGGCGATCCAGTCGGGCGCCTTCGCGCCGGGCGACCGCCTCCCCGGTGAGAACGACCTGATGTCGACCTACGAAGTGGCCCGGATGACGGCGCGCCAGGCCCTTTCCGTCCTGCGCAACGAAGGACTGGCCGAGGCCCGCAAGGGCGCCGGGGTCTTCGTCCGGGTCTTCCGCCCGCTGCGCCGCCGGGGCATCCCGCGCCTCGCCGGGGACCACTGGGGCAGCGGCCGCTCGGTCTGGTCGGCGGACGTGGAGGACCGGACCCTGGTGGTCGACCGGATCGAGGTGGCGGAGACGGCGGCCGGAGCCAGAGTCGCCGAGGCGCTGAACCTCGCGCCGGGCGCGCCGGTCTGCGTCCGCAGCCGCCGCTTCGTCCTGGACGCCAAACCGGTCCTGCTCTCGGTCTCGTACCTCTCCGCGGAGCTGGTGCGCGGGACGGCGATCACGGAGCCGGACACGGGTCCGGGCGGCACCTACGCCCGGCTGACCGAGCTGGGGCACCGGCCGGTGCGCTTCCGCGAGGAGATCCGCTGCCGGATGCCGACGGCGGAAGAGTCGGACCTGCTGGCCCTGGAGTTCGGCACTCCGGTGGTCCTGATCGGGCGCACGGCGTTCACGGGGCCGGGGGTCGCGGTGGAGCTCAACGAGATGACGCTCGACTCGTCGTCGTACGTCCTGGAGTACGACTTCGACGCGTGACCTCGAACCGTGCGCCGGGGTCGGCGTGGGCGACGTCGCCGGGGAACTCGGCGGCGGCGAGCGCGACGGCCTCGGCGGGCTCGACGCCGGACCCCACATGGGTCACGACGAGCCGCCCGGCACGGGCCGCGGCGGCGCTGCGCCCGGCCTGTGCCGCGGAGTGGTGCCCGGGCCCTTCCCCATCGGCCTCGCAGACGAACAGATCGCAGTCCCGGGCGAGTTCGACGAGAGAGGAGCACGGCCGGCAATCACCGGAGTAGACAACAGAACGCCCGTCCTCATCCTCCACACGCAGGGCGAAGGCGTCGGGCCCGGCGTGGTCGACGCCCCGCGACCGCAACGTCAGCCCACCGAGGCGGGCGACATGCCCGTCGTACAACTCCTGGACGGCGAAGGCCTTCTCGACGGGGCTGCGTTCGGGCCCGTTCGTCAGGAACCCGGCGAGCCGGTCGGCGATCCCGGCGGGCCCGAAGAGAGCCACCGGCACGGAAACGTCAAGCCCCGCGTACAACAACCCGTAAGAGGCAGTCAGCAGATCGGCACTGTGATCGGCATGAAGATGCGAGATCCAGACGGCGTCGACGTCGCCGAGCGTGACGTACCGCTGGAGCTCCGCGAGGGTGCCGGTCCCGGCGTCCACCCACACGCGGACGCCGCCGCCCTCGACGAGAAGGCCGGAGCAGGGGTTGTCCGGCCGGGGGAAGGGGGTGGCGGACCCGAGGACGGTGACCCGCAACAGATCAGGCTCCATGCCCCCACCCTAGGGGTGCCTTGTCCACCCCGACCGAAAATGTGCGGAAGAGGTGAAGGGCGTGCGTATCCTGTGTGCTCGCCGGGCCCCATCGGCGGGTGCCCGGCAGGAACTGAGGGACATTCATGCTTCGTGTACGCACGCTCGCGGCCGTGACCGCGGCCGCCGCCTCCGGCGTTCTGCTGCTGCCTTCGCCGGCCCAGGCCGCCGGCTCGGTCCACCTGTACAAGATCTACTACGACAGCCCCGGTTCGGACCTGCGCTCCAACACGAGCCTCAACGGCGAGTACGTGCAGATACGCAACACGACGGGCGCCGCGGTGAACCTGCGGGGCTGGACGGTCACGGACGCCGCCAACCACAAGTACACCTTCGGCTCCTACACCCTCGGCAAGGGCAAGATCGTGACGGTCCGCACGGGCCGCGGGACGAACTCGTCGGCGAACGTCTACCAGAACCGCGGCGCGTACGTCTGGAACAACGACAAGGACACGGCGACGCTGCGCAAGAGCAACGGCACGCGCGTCGACACCTGCTCGTACAACTCGACGCGGGTCGACTACAAGTGGTGCTGACCCCGCACCGCACCTGACGAACCGCGGGGCCCGGCGACCCCGGGCCCCGCGGCCGCCTCAGGAAGTCTCGGACTCCTGCCGAGCGGCGGGCACCCCATGCTGCGCGACATCGGCATTCACTTGCCCACCAAGGGTCATCACATTCAACGTCGCCGAGTTCTCGCCGGCGATGGCCCGCTCGACCCGGGCGACGAGCGCGGAGAACGCCTCCCGCTTCGAAAGACCGTGGTAGGGCCCCACCTTGGTCTCGAAGTAGACCCGCTCGTGCCCGAGCAGCTGCTCGGTCGACCGGTAGTTCTTCCACTGCTCCCGGTACCGGTACACGCTCTCCAGCGACACGGCGGCGACGACCACGACGCTCAGCACCGTGGCGGTGACCCGCGCGAACGCAAGGTCCACGTTCACGAACACCGGCACGAGCGCCCCACCGACGACGGACACGGTCCGCATCCGCAGATGCATCGCCTTCATCCGGGTCGCCTTCACGTCGTACCACTCCTGGTACTGCGCGAGCCGGGTCTCGATGTACCGCTGCGACGTCATCTCACCGCTCTGCACCCCGGATTCGGGCGCGTCCCCCACCTCAGCCATGCCCGGAGTACACCCGCCCGGTCAGGCCCACGTCAACTTTCCACCTTCCCCCACACCCCACCCCGGAGGTACTTTCGCCCTCCGTCGACCGGACACCTCAAGGAGGCCCCCGTGGCACACCCCCAAGCCATCCACACGACGAAGACCACGCTCGCCCTGGCCCTCCTCGCAGCCGCGACGACCGCCCTGCTGCTCCACACCCCCACCACCGACACGACGGCCAGCAACCGCGAGACGGGAACGGTCAAGGTAGAGGCCTCCGCAGGCGACAAGAAGGTCGAAGTAATCAAGGCCTGACCCCAAACACGCCAAAGCCCCTCGCCATGATCGGCGAGGGGCCTTTGCACTGGTGGGCGCGGACGGTTTCGAACCGCCGACATCTGCTTTGTAAGCTCGCTTGGGCCCGCCACACAGAGCCCTCGACCGCATGTCACCACACCGTCGGCGACCGCCTGACACCGCCCACGTCCGGGCCCGTTGATGTCAGCTGGTGATGTCAGAAATCGAGACTGCTCCGGCACTGCTCGCACTCGTCGTCTCGCTGGTGAAGTCGCCGTAGGTCTTGCAGCGCAGCGACAGGGAACGGGTACCGATGCCATTTCGCTAGGTAGCCGGCCTCGCCATGGAGGCTGAGTACAGCCTGGGCGGCTTCCATGACTGCGTGGCTGAACACACGGCGGGGTTGTGTGGAGCTCCAGGACAGGGTGCCCTCCCCGTCGGGTGCGTCCCAGCTCGTACTCACGTCAGGGAATTTGTAGATGGCGATGTACACGTCTGCCCCGCGGCGCTGGAGCCGCCACCTCACCTCGGCCGGTTCGAGGTCGAAGGAAACCCGCTGCACGGACGAAGTCCCGTACAGACCCGTCACCCCGAACAGCAAGTCGGCCAAAGCGTCCGTGCAGTAGCTGACGATGTACTTCCGCTCCGCAGCAGTGTCGGCGATTCGACACGCGGCCCATCCAGATCCGCCCAGTTCCCAGCTGAACTGGAGATTACCCGTCACGCCCACCCCTCCCACGTCGACTGGCGCTGCCTGTCAACGACTGACCGGTACCTCATAGACGATCTCGCACAAAGCGGCAGGCACGACGATGTCAGCCGTCTCCACGGGCCGCCCCTGCTCGCTGTAGTACGTCCGCCGGATGTGCGTCACAAGAGAGGCCTTCTGAATCCCCAGCAGCGACGCCTCCTCGGCAGTGGCCTGCCGCGGCTCCGGCTGCTCCACTGCATGGCTGACCGTGATGCCGATCTCGGCCATGCGATTCGCAACGCCCGCCCCGGCGTGCGGCCCGCCCTCGGGAAGGACGACGACGGTGCCGGCGGTGAGGTCGTACGGCTCCCAGCTCGTAGACAGCTGTACGGGCCGCCCGTCGGCAAGGAACTCGTACACGGTGCGGACGCACAGGTCCCCTTCGGCGATACCGAGACGCGCCGCAATCTCCGCCGGCGCAGGAACCTTGGCCTCGGTCCGGCTCTCCCAGTCCCCCAGCTTCCCCACGGCATTCATGTCGGCGCGGAACGGAGAACCTCCACGCTGTTCGCGCGCCGACGACCGGACCACGCGCACACGCTGACGGGGTTCGGCCACGTACGTACCGGAGCCCGCCCGGCCTTCGAGGACCCCTTGGGAGATCAGTAGCTCCTGAGCCCTGCGCACGACGTTCTCCCCGACGCCGCACTCCTCGGCGATCTGGGCACGCGAGGGAAGCCGATCCCCCGGTGTCCACTCCTGCTCCGCGACCTTCTGCCGGAGTACGTCAGCGATGCGGAGATAAGGCGGCTGCTCAGGCATATGGAAAATCTAGTCCACTAGCTCTAATCTAGTTAACTAGCTTCACGCAACGTGATCACCGGTGACGGAGGCTTCCCTGTGCCTGCTTCGGACGTAACCGCGGAGGACATCGCTGCCCGGTTGTCCGCCATCGGACTCACCACGCGCATGGAGGAACACGCCGCACACACGTCGATCGAAGCGGAGGTACCGGAATACCTCCCGGCCAAGTCATGGCGGGAGGCCCTGGAGGTGGTAGCGGAGGCCGATCGATTCGGGCTCGTCGCCACCAGCCTGAACGGCCGCACCTTATGGGCCGCCGTACAAAAAGCGGTCCCCGCGACAGGCGACGTCCGGGGACCTGGCCGTCAGCGATAGGAGCTGATCAGCGTGCTCAACCGTATCCGCCGCACCATCACGCGCACCAGAGAGCGGTACCTCCCGAAGGGCCGGCACCGCCGCGCCTTAACGCCCGTACACCCGACGGTCATCCACCTCGGACGCTCCGCCCGACCGACACTGCCCACTGGTCAGCGCAGAGACCGCACGGGAGTCCTCCCGGGCGAGGACACCGCGCTCGTCCGCCCGTACGTACTAGCCAGCGAGAAGCGAGCGCGGCGGCACTCGGCCACTTCGCCTCACGACCTCCTCACACACACCTGGTTGGCTCCGACGGAGGCCCTCTGATGCCTCGCCGTCACTTGCCACGCGTGACACACCCCGCCGCCCCCTACCGATCGAGCGCATGTCGGATCGGCACACACCACAAGTGCGCCCACTCCTCCCCCGCCGCGGCGCCGGTCGGCATCCCCGTGATCTACGAGGCATGCGACTGCCCCTGCCACTCGGCGAGCACCCGGCACACCCCGACGGAGGCACCCCAGTGAGGGGATGGGCGCCCAGCGGCGCACTGGCCTCCAACGTCGAGATCACGTCGACCAACGTGCAACGGGGAGACGTCATCCAGATCGGCGGCAAGCCGTGCCGCGTGGCCGACCTCTTCCAACTCCCCGGCGGCGCCAAACGCCTCCTCTTCGAATCGGGCGAGCTGCTGACGATGCACTCCCGGACCCGGCTCATCGCCCTGCGGATGATGAGAGGCGGTGACTCGTTCCGTGCCTTCCCGCCGCCACACCATCGCCGATGACCTCCGAACCCAAATCTCGACGGGCCGCCTGAAAGCCGGCGGACGCCTCCCGTCGGAAACCCAGCTCGCCGCCCACTACAAGGTCAGCACGCCGACACTGCGAAACGCTCTCGCGCTCCTCCAGGCCGAGGGCCTCATCGAAAAAGTCCACGGAAAAGGGAACTTCATCCGTTCCCCACTCCGCCGCATGATGTACACCGGCGGTGGCCGCACGCCCTTCGACCCCACGCTCCAGGTCAGCGTCCGCACGACCAACCTCCGCGCGCGGGGGCACCTCAGAGCCCTACTGAGGGTCTCGTCCAACAGCCCTTTGACCGAGTTCCTCTGCATCACCCACGAGGGAAAGTCACCCCACAGCCTGGCCCGCATCTACGTCCCCCGCGACCTGGCGTCGGCTGTCCAACTCGGCTTGTCGGGCGGGCCCCAGGGAACGGAGGCGACACCAACCAGGATCCGAGAGACGGTCACCGCCCGCCTCCCCACCCCGGAAGAAGCGACCACCCTCCGGATCAGCTCCGCCCTGGCTGTCCTCGCGATCACCAGCGTGGCAACCGACGCCACCGACCGCGTAGTAGAGGCCACGCTCCTGGTCCTCCCCGGCGACCGCGCAGACGCAGTCTTCACCACCCACCCCACAACCGAAGAAAGGCAGACGGAAGGATGACGCCTCACAACGAACTGCGGCTCCTCCCTTGGTCGGGCCCTGACGGCAAGCCGTGCTTCCTGAGCACCGCCGACAACAACAGCCGCCTGTCGCGCCTGGCCGACAACACCGAAGCGACTCAGCTCGGCTTCGCGGCCGAACTCTTGGACCACGCGTCCGCGGTACTCGGCGACGGAAAGGCGGAGCTGGAAGAGGTACGAGCCCTGGCGACGGACCTCACGGGAGTCTTGCGGGAGACGCTGCGAGTAGCGGAGAGCCGCGGTCACCGCTTGCTGGCTCCAGGCCCGGGCGAGCCCGTCGACGACACCGACGGCCCCACACTGCCGGCGGCGGCCTTCGGCTAGCGAGCCACGGACCCCCAGCAACGACGAGAAGCCCCGGACTCAGTCCGGGGCTTCTCTGGGCACGGCTCCGGAGGCCCCGTGCGTCTCACACATTTCGCCAGGTCAGGGTGACGAGGATGACTTGGCACCCGTCGTCGGTCCACGATTAGTCCGCAGACCGAGGATGGGCCGGGCTGCATGCGAGACGGCTGATCACAGTGTGTTGGCGTCTCTGTCGGTCAACGCTGTACGACTTCCGCGCTACTGAACTTGAGCTCGTAACGCGGCCTTGGAGCAGGATGCTGTTGCGGTTCAGAACATGGCCGGGCCCAGCCGCCGGCGTCAGGGGCTTGTCCGCGGCCACCGGCGGGCGGTTAACAACGTCACCTCGATGGAGCCGCTGGCAGAACAGATCGCGCGATGCGGCGCGGAGAACAGACACCTACCATGAAGGAGAAGAGCGGAGACAAGGGCCCACGATCACGCCCGATGCCCTTCGAAGTTCACCGTATGCCCATCCCATCACATAGGCCGCAACGCTGATGAGGCGTGCTCGGACAATCTTGGCGCTCGAATCGCAAGCCGGCCCGGTAGGTACTCGATGAGTTACTCCGCAGATGAATCGCCGCCCCCTCCGGAGTCACCTCTGGTGAATGCACTTAACAACCTGGTGAGCACGCAAGACCGCTGGTGCACGCCGTCTATCCTGCCTAATCAGCATAAGGTAGTAGATGAATACGACGACGTATCAGTCTCGGCGGAATCTCTCGGTAATCTACTCCAACACAGTGGTCACTTCCGAGCGGCCGAAGAATTCGCCGCGAAGATCTATGGTGCTGATCGTACGTTTCTGTCGCCGCATGGGTCTACTGGCGCCAACGCAGTCGTACTTCGCATGCTGGCATTGGAAAGACGCGATGCGCTCGTACTCGTGGCACGAAACGTTCACCATTCGGTAATAAATGCTTTGAAGATGTTTTCCATCGATTTTCGCTTCTTGCCTGATCCGCAATACGATCCTCACTTCGACGCCATTTTGCCGCCTAAGATGAAGGACGTTAGAAACGGCCTAAGTCGTTACCCTGAGACTCTCGCCGTGATATACACTTCGCCAACCTATGAAGGTCTAGGTGCGGACACGGTGGGTATCATTCACGACATCCGCGAAAGCTTTCGCGACGTTATTGTCGTGGTCGACGAAGCCTGGGGTGGCCACCTCCCCTTCTTCCCCTCCTACGCACACCTACCAAAGGCGGCCATGACGGAGGGCGCAGATATAGCTGTTCAGTCCACCCACAAGATGGCCGGCTCGCTACAGCAAGGTGCGCTCCTTCACTGGCATAATGGTCGCGTTCAAGAAGTAATGATGGAAGAGGCGTACCGCGAGTACGTCACAACGAGCCCTAGTTATCATCTCCTGGGTTCCATTGATGCCGCCCTGCGCCTACTTGACGAACGTGGCTCGAGGTACCTTGAAGTCAGCATTGAACGCAGTGAGTCCCTGAGGGCGGGGCTAGCGAGGAATCTTCCGCATCTCGAGATCTTGGGCTTGACCGATGATGATTCTCTTTTCAAGTACTCGTGCACAGGCATAGACCCCACAAAGACGACGCTCGGACTATCTGGATACGGCATATCAGGATTCACGCTTGCAAAGACACTTGCTAAAAAGGGAGTCATTGTTGAGCGCGCCGGCCCTAATAGCGTAGTCCTTGTGACAACCTTCCAACTGCATGAGGGAGCTGTCGATCGTGCGGTGACGGCCATCACGAATGTACTACGAGGAGAAGAACTAAAGGGAGAGAAGAAGCTCCTCGATAACCCGTTTAGTGCTGCAGGGAACTGGCAGAAGATGAGGCCCTATGAAGTCGTCCGCTATGCGAATTACCTAAGCCAGGAGGTTCTACTGTCTGAAGCGGTTGGATCTATCGCCGCCGAATCCGTAGAGCTCTATCCACCCGGTGTCCCAATCATCCTTGAGGGCTACGAGGTAACTCGTGAAGCAATCGACTATCTGCGAGACGCACTTAACGAGAAGGCGCATCTGGTCGCTCGAGATAGCAATCTAAGGACACTGCGCGTGCTCCGACCCTCTTCAGGGAGGAATTCGGTAGAAGTTGGGCGCAAGAGGGGTATTGCGTGATCAGGTCCGGACTACGTCCGGACCTTGATCGGTCCGCGTATAGTGGCTGGTGCTGACGGGATCCGTAATTGCGACGCCTTCTCAGGAGGTCGCTCCGGAGATGGGGATGTAAGCACGCCGGCCAAATCAGGCTCTCACCGCCCGGTCGCCCGTCGTGCAGTGCTGTCCTCGCACTCCTCGCTGCTGCTCGATGGAGGCTCGCAGCTCCGTGGGCCAGGGGCCTTCCGGTGGGTCATTCAATGGCAGGTGGAGCAGATGGCTTGTTACCCGCTCCATTCCCGCGAAGAAGGACGTCCCTCTCACGGCCTCACGACTGCGACGCGCCACGGCTTCCACGCCGACTTGATACGCCGGCATGGACCCGAGCCCATGCAAGCAAACCTTCGATCTGGGCCTCGACGAGCCAGAACCCCATCCCGACCGCGCCTGGCTGTCGGAGGACGTGAAACTGCCCTCGTCGCCTGCCCTATGACGTAAAGGGGGCATGCGCATCGGGTGAGGCTCTGCAGAACTGCGCAGAGAGGATCGCTACCTCATCTGGCACCACCACAAGCAACTCGACCTGCCCGCGAAGCAAGAAACACCCCATCTTGCCTGACCGCCACCCCCGGGGGCGAACCAGTAGGTGGAGGGCCCGCTGACCTGCGCGTTCCCGGGTCACCCTCGTGGCCGACCTGTCACTGTTGGTCGCCCTCGGTCACCCGTGAGCCCCCTCGCACGGCCCACAGACGGCCCGACCAGCGCCGTCCGCGAGCCGCGCGCCGGCGGTACTACTCCTCGTCGCTGCGCTCCAGCACCAAGCCGACGGACCCGTCCTCCAGCCCGTTGCTGTCTTCGAGGTGGAGGTGAGCCCCATCGGGGACGCCATCACCGGCCAGCACCAGCAGGTGCCCGGCCAGCGTCCGGAGGCCCGCAGCGTTCGCCTCGATGACGACCTCACCCCCGAGGCCTCGCACCTCGATCCGCGCGTCCGCATCCCACGTGAAAACTAGCCCGGCACCGTCGCCCACGGCCGTGACCTGGGTGCTCTCGATCGGGGCACTGCCGAATTCAGGATTCATGCCGACCATGATGACGCCGACCGCAAGCGGCTCCGGAGAGGGCTTGCGCTCAACGAGTACGGCCTGGTCGGCGTTCTGTGAGTGGCTAGTTGCTGAGGACTCGTCCACGAATCGGCCACGGACTAGGAGCCCTTGGGCCTGAGGGCTCGGCAACTCCATCCGCGTCGCAGGGCGGTGGCGCTCGCTCAAGCCTGCCGAATCTTCCCTCTCAGAACGATGTCCGAGGACTACGATCTTTCTGCACAGCGTGAGATGCCTTGGGGGCCGGAGACCATGGACTTGCTCGATCTGCAAAAACTGTCAGACCTGGACTTCGAGAGCCTTTGTAAAGATATGTTTGAGCACATTCTCGGCGTCAGGCTCGAAATATTCGCCAGCGGTCCTGATGGCGGGATTGATCTTCGATATCTCGGGCCGAACCAGAACATCGTCATCCAGTGCAAGCATTGGATGAAAAGCGGGCGCCCTAAGCTGATTAGGCACCTGCTGGACAGTGAGCTGGCCAAATTGGATCGAATTAAGCCAACGCCTATGCGTTACATCTTGGCCACCTCTGTCGAGATGACTCCATCCGCGAAGGAGAAGATCCTAGATGGATTCCGACCCTACATTCTCGAAACAGGCGATATCTTCGGAATATCTGAGATTACAGCATTCCTGCAAAGCAATCCCGAGATAATCCGCAAACATATGAGGTTGTGGCTTAATGATGCGACGATCCTTGAAGCCATGCTCTCAAAGAATGTGATCACTCGATCACTCCACTTCGCCGATGAAATTAAGGAAACTCTGCGCACATATGTACCCAGTCCTGATATGCGAAAGGCGTTGGACCTTGCAGAGGTGAACCACGTGGTATTGATTTCAGGCCCTCCCGGAGTGGGTAAGACAACATTGGCTCAGGTCATTTGTGCGCGTTACGCAGATCGCGGGTTCGAGCTCGTCGAGGTATCTGAAAATGTAGAAGATATTTACCGCATGTGGCGGGATAAAGAGCCTCAGGTATTCGTCTACGACGACTTCCTCGGTCAGACCTCACTGGATGACAAGCTGCAGAAGAATGAAGACAGTCGACTTCTTTCGTTGATCCATAGGATTCGAAAGGATCCCACCAAAAGGTTGGTGTGTACGACTCGCGAGTACATCCTTCAACAAGCTAGGCAAAAGTATGAGCGCATGGATCGAGGGGATCTCGACCGACTCAAATTTACCGTCAGCCTAGATTATTTGGGTCGAGAGGAGAAGGCTCAAATACTCTACAACCATGTCTACTGGTCGGAGTGGCCAGTTTCGGCTAAGAGCGATTTCGCGTGGCCAGATGCGTATCGCCCAATCATTAGACATAAAAGCTTCAATCCCAGAGCCATATCCAACCTTCTATCTCTGCCCTTCGAGCCCGATCTAGGTGAACCAGGGCATCAAGTTATAGCGGCCTTGAACAATCCGATGGGGCTGTGGCGTCACGTTTTCGACCACCAGCTAAAGGAGAGCGATCGTGAAGTCCTCTACCTTCTCTTCTCTTTGGGCGGAAAGGTATCGCTATCGACCTTGGGGGAGGCCTATCTAGAATTCTCAAGTCGTAGCTTGCTGCAATTCAAGGCAAGTTTGCGGGTCCTCGATGGCACGCTTATTCGTCTGATTGGTGATCAAGGCAATGAGCGCATTGAATTCGAGAACCCATCCATCAATGACTTTATCCTGATGAAATTCTGCGAAGAGTATGACCTGGTCAAAAAAGTGCTTGACGAGCCCTATTCATTTCGTCAAGTAGAACTTCTGTGGTCGTATCACGATGCGCCGGAAGATTCGGAATTGCCTGCACGCTTGAACCTTGCCCGATTCCAAGCTGAGATTGAAAATGCCGCACTAGCGACACTGGAAAGCGACGGAGCGACAGCCTCCACTAAGGCTGGGAGGGTCGCGGTCTGCTTGGCGATCGCCAGCGAGATGCATGTTCCTGAACTTGAAGGTGTGGTAGTCCGGAGTCTGAGCCGGTCCGGTTTCGTCTACAGGGCTGCGACCGCAGATGTGATTTCCCTGATTCGGCTCACCAGTAGGTCTGCGAATCGGAGAATTGCGGCCCTCCATCACTCAGTTAGACTGGAGGGTCTAACTTCCTTGTTTAATAGGGATCGCGGCGACTACGGCATCTTTGTAGCGGCTAGCCATGCGATGGATCTTGCCGATTTCGTTGATGAAGAAATTCGGGTGGATCTCTGCTTGCAAGCTGATCAGATGCTTGAAGAGCTCCTGGTCAGGTACTTCGATGACCCCGACGGCGTAGACGAGGATCTAATCAGCCACGGGGCTCAGTACGTCATGCGATATGGTGGCTCTTGGGAGGATAAATGGCCGGGCATTACGGTCTTGCTGGAAGATTGGATGCCGGAGGATGCAGACGATTCCGAAGAATTCGAAGAAGAATATGACATGGATCCTGAGTATGTAGACGGGGAGGCTTACCTGATCATGAACTCTTTGCGTTTCCTGGAGTAGTGACTCGGCATCGTTAAGAGTCGCTCTACCCACGGAACGACCTGTGCTGGAATCTATTGTCTTGGGACGACGAGGCGTTCGCGGCTGCTCTAGCCGCCGTCCGCCAGAGCACCACCTGCCAATGTGTCGGGGCTGATCTGTCCCGCCGGCCAGAAATGGTTTCCTGGGGGCACTTCACCGAAGATGGCAGTGCACGGGAGCCTGCGCCAGCCTGCAGCGGTGGGTCGAGCAATGACCGCTGCAGGAGAGCGGGAGGCCGATCGTTTGCGTGACCTGCAAGTTTCTAAACTGAGCACCGCCCGGGAGATAAACTGTCGTTGCTCCCGAGTCCCCGTGCTTCCCCGCTGTTTCTGGCAGGAAAGTGGCGCAACAGCTTCTGACCCTCATTCGCTGTACAGGAACATACAACGAGCTACAGTGCGACTCAATCTGTGAGGAGTTGCGCGCTTGCGGACTCCAGCAGGTCTAGCTGTCGGAGCGCCAAGACCCTCACGAAATCTGTTGTGTACTCGATTCCTAGCGCTTCGCGGGCTCTCTCTAGCCTTTCTAACTCACTCTTCGTCCATCGCACGGTGGTGCGCTCATCACGTACTTCCGCTCCCGGATCTCTCTTACGCCCTGCCATCAGTCGTTCCTTCCGATGTCGGATAAGGACGATACGCCAAACGGGGAGAATATGGCCGACTTGCTGTCGCCGCCACTTACCCCTAACTCTTACCCGTCTGCCGTCAATCACAGATCCTGATGTCGAGACGACGCGCTCTTCAGCCACGGTGAAACCGGTACCGACGCGGAGCGACCACACCGGCCCCCGCCACATCGCGGCAGCAGCTGCTCCCCGCCCGCCCCTTCCCGGTGGTGCGGTCGCCTCACGCTCCCGTCATCCGTGACGGCAGGGGTACGGCGCCTGGCCCTCCTCAGGCCCGGCAGTCGGCCGGCCATGCGCAAGAGGCCACCCCTCCCTCGCTGCTAGCCGTCTTTTGGTCGCCCGTCTTGGCCGCAGTCGGCGGCGCTCGTGGCTACGCGTGCCATGTGACGGTTGCCGTGCTTGGAGGCCTGCTTGGCTGCCCATCAACCCAAGCTGTCAGGCGTGCGGACGGCGGCCGGGCTGGAGCGGGGCGTAGACAGGAGCGCAGGCCCGGGTGACGGGCCGCGCGCGCCGCGCCGTGCGCGGCGGGTGCCTTGATGAAGTAGAGAAAGTCTTATCGCGCTGTGGCGTCTGGGGCCTTAGAGGGCGATCGGCTCGTAGGCCATGGCCCTGTCGACGATCTTCTCCGCCGTCGGCTCCGGATCGGGGTTCCAGTAGATGTAGTCACCGATGTGCGGGCACGCCAAGCCTCGTTGCAGTACTGCCAGGATCTCCGAGGACTCCTCGTCGGGCGTCTCCGGGCTCATCAGGCGTTGGACGAGGGGGATCGCTTCTTCGCGGCTCATCCTTGATCCGGGATTCGGGCTCACTGCTGGCTGATCAGGTGGCGTCCGTCGTGGCTGCGGACGTGAGGGCCGTTTCCGTCGACTGCGTCCAGGAGGCGGATCGCGTAGACCTCGGACATTCGGTCCTCGATCTCTGCCGGTGTTAGCCAGTCGACCGCGGTCGACTCGTCCGACGTTCGCTCGGTGCCGCCTGACGGCTTGCAGCGGAAGACCAGGGCGACGATGCCTCGCGTCGTGTTCTTGTAGACGCCTGTCAGCTCGTCCACCTCTACGTGGATGCCCGTCTCCTCCAGGACCTCGCGGGCGACGCCGGCCTCGGGGGCCTCGGTGAGTTCGAGGACTCCGCCCGGGAGTTCCCACGTTCCGTTGTCCGCTCGGCGGATCGCGAGGAGGCGCCCGTCGTCGCGGACCACTGCTCCCGCCACAGACACGGAGTGCAGTGGCGTTGACTGGGCTTCGCGGGCGCTGTTACTCATGTACAGGAGCATAGGAGAGTGAGTAGGACCGTGGGAACTTCAGTGGGAGGTGATCGGGCCGTACCGCGGTACGTGCAGATCGCCAACGAGATCGTTCAGCAGATCCGGGCCGGCGTCCTCAAGCCCGGCGACATGGTGCCCAGTGAGTCGGAGCTCGTGGAGCGCTATGGGGTCGCCGGGGGGACCATTCGTAAGGCCATGGTCGAGGTGCGGGCTAGTGGTCTCGTGGACACTCGGCACGGGAAGGGTTCGATCGTTAAGGATCGGCCTCCTGTACGGCTCCGCTCCTCGGATCGGTTCCGTGCCTCGCACCGGCGGGGCGGCAAAGCCGCGTACCTCGCTGAGTCCGCGCAGTCCGGCGCCACCGCGAAGGTCAGCGTCCTCTACATCGGGCCTATGGAAGCGCCGGCGGACATCGCCGAGCGGCTCGGCGTCGACGTGGGTACGCAGGTGCTCGCGCGGCGGCGTCTGTACTTCCGGAACGGGACCCCTGTTGAGACAGCCTCGTCGTACCTGCCGTGGGATGTCGTCAAGGACATCCCTGAGTTGTTCGCCGAGAACCCTGGGCCTGGCGGCATCTACGCCCGGCTCGAAGACCACGGGCACACCTTCGTCGAGTTCGTCGAGACGCTCCAGGCGCGGCCGGCCGCGAAGGCAGAGGCTTCGGAGCTGGCTCTGAGCCCCGGAGCTCCTGTGGTTCACCTGCTGCGGGACGCGGTGACCAAGAAGGGGCGCGTCGTCGAGGTCTGCGACACCCTCATGGCCGCTGACCAGTTCGTCTTCCAGTATCGGATCCCTGCCACCGACTGACGCTCGCTCAACTCCCCACAGCCCGCTGCGGTTTCTTCTTCGCAGCGGGTTGACTCATGTACAGGAGTCGGGCACTCTTCTTCATGTCACTCCTATACATGAGTGACGGAGTTCATCATCTATAGAGGAGTGATCCACTGTGCGTCAGATCCCCGTCGACACGTCCACTGCGATGGTGATGGTGGCCCAGCCCCCGGCCCCGAAGATCGCGAACCGGCAGACCGGCGAGGTCGCCACCGACCGCGAGACCGGCGCGACGCTGATGACCGTTGACGTCATGTTCGTCATGGACGGCAGCGCCGAGATCCTGAACCTGGTCGTGCCCTCGACCGGGGTCTCCGGCGAGCTGACGATGGGTACCCCGGTCGCCCTGACCGGAGTCGTCGCCCGGCCGTGGGAGAACGAGTTCAACGGCCAGAAGCGCCACGGCATCAGCTTCCGCGCCGTCGCCGTCACCTCCCTCGCCGCCGCGAAGGCTGCCTGATCATGACCGGGTTATCGGTCGCCCTCGCTCTGGTCGCCTCCGTCGCGCTGCTGCTGCGGTGGCAGCGTCCGGCCTGGTACTGGATGACCTTCGGCATCCTCTTCGCGCTCGTGCGGGTCCTCGGCCGGTACTCCTCCGTGATGGACGCGTGCGGGCTGACCGTCCCGCCCCCTCGCTGGCGCCTCGCACTGGCCCGGATGGCCGGCCGGCCCGTCCCAGAGGCTCGGGCACCTCGGATCCTGCGACTGCGGCCCACCCGGACGGGGCTGGTACTGCGGGTGAAGCTCCGGCCTGGTCAGGACGCGTTCGACTTCTCCGCCGCGTCAGACCGGTTGCGGCACTCGTTCGTCATGCGGAACGTCACCGCCCGGGAGATTCGATCCGGTGTTGTCGAGCTGCGGATGACCGGTTACGACGTCCTCAAGCGGGTCCAGATGCCCGCCCTGCCGGGTGGTGGGGTGATGCGGGTTCCGGTCGCCATGAGAGAGGACGGAGAGGTCTACTACCGCGACTACCGGCAGATCCCGCACGCGCTGAACGTCGGTGCCACTCAGTCCGGCAAGTCCGTTTATCAGCGCAACCTTGTCGCCGCTCTCGCCGCGCTCGACGTCGCCCTGGTCGGGATTGACTGCAAGCAAGGTGTCGAACTCGCGCCGCTTGCCCGTCGGTTCACCGCCCTCGCCGACAACCCCGACACCGCGGCCGACCTCCTCGACGCGCTCGTCGGGCACATGGAAGACGTCTATCAGCTCATCCGGCGCGAACAGCGGCTGAGTGCGGATCTCCCTGATGCGGAGATCACCGCAGACATCTGGGACCTGCCCGATCACCTGCGCCCGACCCCGATCGTCCTGATGGTCGACGAGGTCGCCGAACTCGCCCTGTTCGCCACGAAGGACGAGGAGAAGCGCCGGGATCGGATCATTACCTCCTTGGTCCGTCTCTCCCAGCTTGGGCGTGCAGCCGGCATCTACCTGGAGATCTGCGGGCAGCGCTTCGGCTCCGAACTCGGCAAGGGCATCACCATGCTCCGTGCCCAGCTCACCGGCCGTACCGCCCACCGCGTCAACGACGAGACCAGCGCCAACATGGCCTTCGGCGACATCGCCCCGGACGCCGTGCTGGCCATTGTCCAGATCCCCACCGACCGGCCTGGTACCGCCGTTGTCGGCGACGCCTCCGGCGGCTGGGTTCGCATCCGCACCCCGCACCTCACCCTGCGACGGGCCGTGAACGCCTGCAACGGCCACGCCCACCGCACTCCGGAGATCTCCGCACTGGACGCCTTCCGGCCCGTCCTGCCTCCCCTGGCCAAGGCTTCGGAGCCTTCCGCCGCCGCGGCTCCTGCGATCGCCTGACACCCCCGCTCCACGGTCGGCGTGACCGCCTCACGCCCTGTCCCTACCCCTCCCATGCCCAAAACCGGAAGGAGGCCCCCGCGATGCGCTCGACACTGCGACCCGACGCCGTTCTCGTACAGGCCGTGATCGCCGGTGCCCTGTCGTTCGCCCACCTTCACGACCTCGCCGAAGCGGCTGGCCAGACCGGATGGAAAGCGTGGGCCTACCCCGTCTCCGTCGACCTCCTGCTCGTCGCCGCCTGGCGCCGCCTCCGGAGCCTCCGGGCCGCTGGGGACTCCGCCCGCTCGGCGTGGACCTGGTTCACCGTCGCCCTGGTCGCGTCGCTCGGCGCGAACGTCGCCACCGCTGGCCTCCTCGACCTCACCGACGTGCCCGACTGGCTGCGCATCCTCGTTGCCGGATGGCCCGCGCTCGCCTTCCTCGGCGGCACCCTCCTCGTCCACACGCCAGCCGTGCCCGCGCCGCCGGCTCATCCCGCGGAATCCGCAGCCGTCGACACGGTCATCGAGCGAAGCGACTCGTACGAACCGGATGCCGGTCCCGCATCGCCGTCAGCGCTACCAGCCGTCGATCCGGAGCCGGAGCCCACACCCACTGCCGTCGCTGTCCCTCCAGCTCTGGTCGCTCACGCCCAGAAGGTCGCTGACGATCACCGCGCCCGCACCGGCTACCCGATCGACGCCGACACCCTGCGTACTCGCCTCGGCGTCCCGCCTCAGATGGCCGACGCCATCTCCGCCCAACTCGCCTGAGAGGGAGATCCATTCATGCGCGACTCGACCCGGCACGCCTTGGAGCTCGCCGCCGAACTGACCCGGAGCAACCGCCTGGTGGACGCCATGGCCATCGCCGAACCGGTGATCATCGCCGCCGACGAGTTCGAGTCGGCCGAGATCCGCCAGTGGCTCCGCGAGCACGCCGACGACTTCTCGAAGGAGATCTGAGCGATGGCCCCTCGCGATCACTTCCACTCCGTGATGCGGATCGGCCCCGTGCAGATCGGCACCCACCGCGACCGGCACGGTCACACCAAGTACGCCGCCGTCTGCACCTCCGACCGCTGCGGCTGGTCCTCCGACTACTCCAGTTCGTCCGCCGCCCAGCTCGCCGCCCGCACCCACCGCTGCCGCATCGCCAACTGAACGGATACCGCTCGTGGACGTTCCGCTCTGGCTCGCCCTGGTCGTCGTGGGCGCCCTCGGCATCAAGCTCATCCGGCCGCCCTGGTGGCTCGTCGTCGTGATCCTCCTCGGCGGCTACCTCCTCGCCGACAGCGTCCTTGCGCCGCTCATCGACCCGATCACCAAGTAGGGAGACCCGCCATGTTCCGACCGCGCATCCCGGTCAACCCGCTCCCGACCGGCATCGTCACCCCACTCAGCCAGCCGACCGCCGCCACGACGACCGACATCGAGCCGGCCACCTGCCACCACGACCACACCCCTGCCCCGGCCTCGCCGCGGGTTCAGGTCCCGGCCGTCCGCCTCACCCCGACCGGCCTCGTCACGGTCGTCGCCGGCGGCGCCGGACTCGTCCTCATCGTCGGCACGGTCCTCGTCTCGATGCTCCTCGCCGTCGCCATCAGCGCCGCCTCAGTCGCCGTCTGCGCCGTCGTCATGCGCTCGCTCCTCAACAGCCCGCGCAATCACCGCTAGTCGGGCTCCCGGGCGGCTCAACCGCCAAGTCTCCGCCGCCCGGGAGCCCCGCCCCTACCCAGTCCAGAGAACCGGAAGGCGCCCGCCCATCATGGCCGACCACCACGACGCCCACTTCACCCTCCGCCCGGCCTCCCCGGCGGTGGCCGCGTGATCGAGACCCCGCCCCTCATGGGGTTGGACTCGGCCACCCTGAGCGACATGCTCCGGGTGGCCGCGTCCCCCGGGTACGACCGCTGGAAGGAGCAGATCCACCGCACCGGCGGCTGCTCCAGCCCCATCCACCTCACTGGGTGGACCCTCTCCCAGGACAAGGCCACCGGCGAGACCCTCCACCGCTACTCCACCGACACCGAGCCGGACGGGCGCCTCCGCATCGCCTGCGGCAACCGCCGTGCCTCCCGCTGCCCCTCCTGCGCCTGGACCTACGCCGGCGACACCTACCACCTCATCCGCGCAGGCCTTGCCGGGGACGACGGCCGCGATATCCCCACCGCCGTCCGCGACCACCCCCGTGTCTTCCTCACCCTCACCGCCCCGTCGTTCGGACCAGTCCACAACCGTCCCGATACGCGCCCCTGCCGCTGCGGCACCTGGCACGCCGAGGACGCAGCCGAGTTGGGGAATCCCCTCGACCCTGCGTCGTACGACTACGAAGGCGCCGTCCTCTTCAACAACCACGCCGGACAGCTCTGGCAGCGGTTCACGACCCGCCTCCGCCGAGAGCTCGCCGCCTCCGCGGGACTGTCCCAGCGAGCGCTGAAAGACGTCCTCCGGCTCTCGTACGGGAAGGTGGCCGAGTTCCAGAAGCGGGGCGCCGTCCACTTCCACGCCGTGGTCCGGCTCGACGGACCCGACGGACCGGACACCCCGCCCCCGTCCTGGGCCACCACCGAGCTCCTCACCCAAGCCATCCACACCGCCGCCGCCCACGCGTACACGACGATCACCGTCCCCGCCGTCGGCAATCAGCCCTCACACCGCCTCCGCTGGGGCACCCAGCTCGACATCCGGCCCGTCAAAGCCTTCGGGGACGGCTCCGACATCACCGAACAGGCCGTCGCCTCCTACATCGCCAAGTACGCCACCAAAGCCGCCGAGACCACCGGCAGCCTCGACCGCCGTGTCGGTAACCGCGAAGCCCTGCTCCTCCTCGGCGTCCCCGACCACACCCGCCGCCTCGTCGAAGCCTGCTTCGACCTCGACCCGCTCTACCCAGACCGCCGGCTCCTCGCCTGGGCTCACATGCTCGGCTTCCGCGGCCACTTCTCCACCAAGTCCCGCCAGTACTCCACCACCCTCGGCGAACTGCGCCAGACCCGCGCCGACTACCGCGCCGCCCAGGAACGCACCGCCCGTGGCCTGGCCGACGTCGAGCCGGACACCGTCCTCGTCCTCACCTCCTGGCAGTACGCCGGCCAGGGCCACTCACCCGGTGAGGCCGCCCTGGCCGCGTCCATCGCCCGGGACATCCAGCTCAACCGCGAGACCGCCCGCGAGGCCCTGCGCGACCAACTGGCCCTGGAAGGAGCCCCAGCATGACCACCGCTACTGCCCCCGCCGAACTACTGACCGTGCCCCAGGTCATGGCGCTCCTCAAGCTCGGACGCTCCACGGTCTACGACCTCATCCGCTCGCGCCGCCTGACCTCCATCACCATCGGGCGGGCGCGGCGCGTCCCCGCCGATTCGGTACGGGACTTCATCAATCACGAGATCGAGGAGGCAGCCTGATGGCCACCCCGCGCAAGCGCAACCCCAACGGCTCCGGCACCATCACCAAGCGCCAGGACGGCCGCTACCAGGCCGCCGTCTACGTCCTCCAGCCGGACGGCACCCGCGCCCGCAAGTACGTGTACGGCAAGACCTGGGCCGACTGCGACGCCAAGCGCCGCGCACTGCTGGACAAGGTCGACAACGGCATCCCGGTCCCCACCCGGTCCATGAAGCTGGCCGAGTGGCTGCCGTACTGGCTCGACAACATCGTCAAGCCCCGTCGCAAGCGGACCACGGCCGCCAAGTACGAGGTGCACGTCCGGCTCTACCTCGTCCCGATGATCGGCTCCAAGCGGCTGGAGTCCCTCAGCGTCGCCGACGTACGGAAGTTCGTCGTCGCGTTGGAGAACAAGACCAGCGCCGCCACGGCGAAGGAGTCGCATCGCGTCCTGCGGACGGCTCTCACCGCGGCCTGCCGCGAGGAGCTCGTTACACGGAACGTCGCCACGCTCGTCGAGCCGCCGACAGTGGCGGATCGAGACCTGGACCCCTGGTCGCTGGACGAGACGCTCGACTTCCTCACCGCTGCCCGGAAGGACCCGCTGTACGCCGCGTTCGTGCTCGCCATCGCGCTCGGCTTCCGTCGCGGTGAGATCGTCGGTCTTCGTTGGGAGAACGTCGACCTCGACAAGCGTGAGATCCGCGTACGGACGCAACGCCAGCGGGTCGGCGGAGAGGTGTACGAGGACGACCCCAAGGGGCGGCGCCGCAAGCAGACACTTCTCCTGCCCGGGATCTGCGTCGCTCCCCTGCGATGGCAGCGTCTCAAGCAGGCCGCTGCCCGCGAGCTCGCCGGGGAGAAGTGGGAGGAGACCGGCTACGTCTTCACCACCCGCACCGGCAAGCCGATCGAGCCGCGCAACCTCTACCGCTCGTTCACCCGCGTCGCGAAGAACGCCGGCCTTCGCGTCATCCGCCTGCACGATGCCCGCCACGGGACGGCGACGCTCCTCACCGCCGCTGGCGTCGCTCCCCGCGTCGTGATGGAGATCCTCGGACACAGCCAGATCGCTGTCACGATGAACGTCTACGCCCACGTCGTCCAGGACACGCAACGCGAGGCCGTCAGCCACATGGACCGGCTGCTCAGGAGGCGTCCGCGGTCGTGATCGACCGTCCCTGTTGATGTCAGATGTAGATGTCAAAGGCCCCCCGTCATGATTGACGAGGGGCCTTTGGGCTGGTGGGCGCGGACGGTTTCGAACCGCCGACATCTGCTTTGTAAGAGCAGCGCTCTACCCCTGAGCTACGCACCCGTGGAGGAGGCAACAGCCTACATGGCCGACGGGGCGGGGCCGAATCCGTTGTCGGTGGGCGGGGGGGGGTAGCCCCACCCTTCGGACGGTGGGTTGCCGGATCGTGACGGGGGGTGGCTGGCTCGTACCGTCGACGTACCGACGTTTTCTACTGGGGGATCGACATCGCCATGACCACACGCCACCCGTTCCTCGCCGCCGGCGGGGTCCTCGTCGCTCTGTTCGCGCTCAGTGCCTGTGGGACGGCCGATGCCGGTGAGGCGCCGGTCGAGAAGAAGACGTTCGCGTTCGACGGGGGCGCGCTCGTCGTCGACTCCGACAACTCCGAGCTCGTCGTCACGCCCGCCGACGTCGACGACGTCCTCGTCGAGCGGCAGGTCGACGGGTGGGTGTTCATGGGGTCGGGGCCCGACGCGAGCTGGAAGCTGGAAGGCGGGCGGCTCACGCTGCGGGTGGAATGCGACGGCATCGCCTCCAGCTGCCCCGCCGTGCACCGCGTCAAGGTGCCGCGCGACGTCGCCGTCACCGTCGAGAACGAGAACGGGGACATCACGGCGGAGGGGTTCGCCACGCCGCTGAAGGTGCGGTCCGACAACGGCGACGTACGGGTCGCCGGGAGCAGCGAGGCGCTCGATCTCGGCAGTGAGAACGGCGACCTGACGGTCGAGGGCGGCACCAGGTCGCCCACGGTGCGCGTCCGGTCCGACAACGGCGACGTGCGGGTCGCCCTCGGAGCCGTACCCCGCCAGGTCGACGTCGTCTCGGACAACGGCGACGTCGACGTCACGCTGCCCACCGCCGAGTACGCCGCCACCGCGGCCAGCGACAACGGCGACGTCCGCGTCGACGTGCCCCGCCGCGACGGAAGCGAGCACTCCGTGAGCGTCCGTAGCGACAACGGTGACATCGTCGTGCGAACGGCGAACTGACCGGCCCGTGTGTTCGTCCTTACCGGGTGGGAGAATGAACCGGACCGGAGACGGCGGACACAGCACGGGGAGAGGTACGTGGCGGCGAGCGACGGCAGGACGCCCCCTGGGGGCAGTGCGACGCCCAGGATTCCGGCCACCTTCCGGCTGGCCCTCGCGCTGCCGCTGCTGGTCGGGGCGCTGCTGCCGCAGGCCTTCGCCGGGGGCGGTACGCGTCGCTGGTTCGGCGGGCGCGGTGAGGGACAGCGGGCCGAGGCCCAGGCCGCCAAGGACGCCGCCGCGGCCGCCTTCTACGAGCTCGACACCGCCCAGCGCGGGTTGCGGATCTCCATCGAGACGATCACCGCTGCCGACAGCTCGTCCGAGGCGCGCCGCGCCGTCGAGGGGTTCGAGGCGCTCGGGCGCCGGATCGACGAGGTCAGCCACCTCTACATCAGCGCCGTCGACGCCCATGACCTCGACCGTGACGAGCTCGACGCCGCCACCGCCGGGCGCGCCCGCGCCGAACTGAGCGCCGCCAAGGACGAGCTGGACCGGGTGAAGGGTGAGCTCGATCGCTTCGAGCAGGGCCTCACGCCGCTCCTCGACCGCGCCGAGACCCAGCTCGCCCGGCTCGCCCCGGCCGTCGAGCGGGCCCGTCAGGCGCTGCGCGGCGCGAGCGGCGCACTCGACGCCGTACGGGACGGGGGCCTGCGCGCCGACGACCTCGCCCTGCGGCTCGCCCAGCTCGGGCCCGAACTGACCCGGCTCAACGAAGGCGCCGGACGCCACGGCGTCGCCGAGACCCTTCAGCGCGCCGACCGCGTCCTGCGGGACGCCGAGGCCGTACGCGCCGAGGCCGAGCGGCTGCCGCAGCGCGCCGCCGAGATCGACCGGCGGCTCGTCTCCCTCCGTACCCGTACCGAAGCGCTGACCACCCGTACCGAAGGCGTCGAGCCGATCCTCTCGGAGCTGCGGCGGCGGTTCTCCGCCGCCTGCTGGCAGGACCTCCAGCACGTGCCCGAGCAGGCCGCCGAGACGCTCCGGCAGGCCGAGGAGCGGCTCGCCGAGGCCTCGAAGGCCCGCACGGAGCAGCGCTGGCCCGACGCGACCTCCCTGCTCTCCACCGTCCGCGCGCTCCTCGACTCGACCGACGAGGCCGTGTCGGCGGCCCGGGAGCGGCTGCACCGCCTGGACGCCGTCGCGAAGGACCCGAAGGCGGAGACCGACCGCGCCCGGTTCGCGGTACGGGACGCCCAGCGGCTGGCGATGGCCGGGCGCAACACCCCCGACCCGCGCCACGCCCGCCCCCTCGACCAGGCCGTCGCTCGGCTCGACCGGGCCGTCGGCACGCTGGAGGGCCGGCACCCGGACTACTGGCACTTCCTGACCGAGCTGGAAGCCGTCCGCGCCGACGCCGCCCGCGTCGTCGAGCAGATCCGAGAGGACCGGGGCGCCGCCGCCGGCCATTGAGCCTCCCGCGCGGTCTCGGTCGCCGAGCCCGCGGGGCTTTCGGGCACTGCCCTCCTCGCCCGGGCGCCGCTAGCCTGTCCCCATGCCTCGTTACGAATTCCGCTGCCGCACCTGCGGCGACACCTTCGAGCTCAGCCGTCCCATGGCCGAGTCCTCCGCCCCCGCCGCCTGCCCCGCCGGGCACGACGACACCGTAAAGCTGCTCTCGGCCGTGGCCGTCGGCGGCAGCAGCACCGCCACCGCCGCCCCCACGCAGGGCGCGGGCGGCGGCGGTGGCGGTGGCTGTTGCGGTGGGGGCTGCTGCGGCTAGGCGGCCGCCGCCGCGCGGAAGCGGCGCAGGATCTCCTCCCCCGCCGCGACCCCGCGTTCCGCGAGGACGTCGAGGTGGGGGGCGGTCCACTCGCTCTCGGCGAGTTCGCCGTGGCCGGGGCGCCATGCCCGGTCCGCGGCCATCAGCAGGTCGGCGTCGAGGAGCGAGTCCCCCGCCGCCAGGGTGAGCGTGGCGCCGATGCGGCGGGCGACCTCGCGGACGGCCGCGCTCTTGGTGAGCGGCTTCGGCACCGCGTACACCTTGCGGCCCTGGAGCGAGACGGTCCAGCCGCGCTCCCCCGCCCACGCGCCGAAGCGTCCCAGCCACTCCTCGGGGAGCCGCTCGCGCTCGACGACGAGGTAGGCGAAGAGGTCCTCGGCCACCCGGTGCTTGCGGACCCACGACAGGTCCGTGGTGGCGGTGAGGTAGGCGCGGATCTCGGAGAGCGGCGCGCACTCCTCGGCCAGCCGGTTCACGACCGTAGCGTGCCAGTCGCGGTCGGTGACGCCGTCGACGAGGATGTGCCCGCCGTTCGCGCAGATCGCGTACTTCGGTGTGGCTCCCGGGAGTTGGATGCGCTGGTACTGCTTGCGCGTCCGGGTCGTGGTCGGGACGAAGACGGTCTCGTCGGTCAGCCGCGTGAGGAGGTCCGCCGCGTCCTCCGTCATATAGGAGAGCGGCTTCGACTCGTGGACCTCGACGCAGAGCAGCCGGGGCGCCTGGGCGTCGGGCATGCCGAGGGCGAGGGCCGCGCTCGAGTAGATGAGGGTGCGGTCGAGGTCGCTCGCGACCAGCGTCGTGCTCGGAGTCGAGTTCGGCGGAGTCGGGTTCGGCGGAGTCGAGTTCAGTGGCGTCGAGTTCAGTGGCGTGCTCACTGGGACACCACCGCCTTGCCGTCCGCGCCCGTCGCGCCTCTCGTGTACTGAGGGTGGATCAGACCCACGCAGGTGTACGGGAGTTCGTCGACCTCCTCGACCGGCACACCGCGCTGCTCGGCGAGCAGCCGGACGTGTGCCAGGTCCTCGCCGGCGCCCCGCTTGGCGAGGATCTTCCAGGGGACGCGGCGCAGCAGGACGCGGGTGGTCTCGCCGACGCCGGGCTTGACCAGGTTGACGTCGTGGATGCCGTACTCCTCGCTGATCCGCTCGACGGCGGCCCAGCCCTCCCACGTGGGGGTGCGGTCGGCCGCGAGGAGTTCCTTGACGTCCACGTCGACGGTCTCGGCGACCTCGTCGAAGCGGGCGGCGACGGCGTCGAGGAAGGTGCCGGAGACGTCGGCACCGGCCAGTTCGCGGTAGAACTTGGCGCCGTGGAAGTCGTTCGGGCCGACGAGGTCGGAGCGGAGCACGGTGCGGGATATCAGGCCGGAGACCGTGGAGTTGAGGCAGGCGGAGGGGATGAGGAAGTCCTCGCGGGTGCCGTACGTGCGGACGCAGGAACCGGGATCGGCGAGCACCGCGATCTCCGGGTCGAAGCCCGGGACGCCGTCCGCGCTCGCCTCGAACTCCTTGACCGCCTCGGCGAGTTCGCGGGTGATGGCGCCCTTGCCGGTCCAGCCGTCGACGAACACGACGTCGGCGGGGTCGTGGTGGGCGGCGAGCCAGCGCAGCGCGTTGGCGTCGATGCCGCGGCCGCGCACGATGGAGACGGCGTAGTGCGGGAGGTCGAGGCCGTGGCGGGCCTGCGCCCAGCGGCGCATGAGGACGCCGACCGGGGTGCCGGCCCGCGCGAGCGAGACGAGCACGGGGGTGCGGCCGGGGCGCTCGGCGAGGACGGTCTCGGTGACGGTGCCGACCGCGCGGGCTATTCGGGCGGCGGAACCCTCCAGGGCGGAGTGGAACAGGTCCTGGTAGCGGGCGCTGGGCTGGTATTCGACGGGGAGCGATTCGGCGTAGTGCGCGCCGCCGCTCTGGATGGCTTCCTCGCGTTCCTCGGTGGGCGCCTCCAGCTCGACGCCCGAGAGGTCCTGGAGCAGCCAGCCGACCTCCTCGGGCGCGTACGAGGAGAAGGCGGGGCCGCGGAGGGGCTCGGGCAGCATGGAGCTCCTTTCGGGAGCTTCGGAGACCGTGGGCGTGTACGACGGGACGACCGCGAGCACGACGTGCGGGACGTGTGCGGCGAGCTGGGCGAGCAGGCCGTCCGGGGCGTGCAGCTCCGGGGTGTCGGCGGCGGAGTCGACGACGAGGACGACGGCGTCGAAGCCCGCGCCCGCCACGTTGTAGGCGTAGCGCTCGCCGGGGCCGTCGGCCGGGTCGTCGTGGGCCGGGAAGACGAGCCGGGTGCGTATCGCGTAGCCGGGGTCGTCGACCGCGAGGACCGGTGAGCGGGTGGTGGTGGAGTAGCGGACGTCGTGCCCGGCGTCCTCCAGGGCGCCGGCGAGGCGCAGCGGCGCGTACATCAGCTCCTCGAAGCCGAGTACGAGGACGCGGGTGACCGTGTCGGTGACGGTGTCCGTCCCGGCGGCGGGCGCTTCCCGTGTCTCCAGGGCCTGCCCGAGGCAGGCGGCCAGGCCGGGCAGGGCCTCTTCCAGGCGGTCGCGCTGCTCGGGCGTGAATCCGTGGCGCCCACCGTCGGGCAGTCCCTTGGGCCAGGCGAGTGTCACCCGTACGGGGTCGGGCGTCGTCCCGTCGACGGCCGCCGCCGGGAGGACGTGCGCGGACTCCGGCGCCGCGTGCCCGGACTCCGGCGCCGCGTGCACGGACTCGTGCTCCGCCACCAGGGCCCGGCCCTTCTCCAGGACCCCCTCGGGGAGGCGTACGGTCCCGGCGGCCGCGGCGATCAGGTCGACACGGGCGCCAATCTCCTCCGCGAAGGCGTCCAGGCGGCCGAGGTCGGCGCTGGAGCGCATGTCGACGAGGGCCACGACGACGTACCGCTCGCGCGGGTAGCGGGCGTGCAGGTCCCGGATCGTGTTGAGGACGGTGTTGCCGGTGGAGAACTCGTCGTCGACGAGGACCAGCGGCCCGCCGGCGGCGAGGAGCTTGGGGTCCTCGGGCAGCAGGAGGTGCGAGGTCGCGTGCGAGTGGGACTCCTCGAAGCCGCCCGCGGGCGCGACCCCGGCCACCGGCCGCCGGGTGGAGTGGAGGTACGGGGCGAGGCCGAGGCCGTCGGCGACGGCGTGGCCCAGGGCGGTGGCGGTCTCCGCGTAGCCGAGGACGACCGAGCGCGCCGCCTCCTCGTCGCCGAGGAGCTCGCGGACGCGTACGCCGAGGCCGAGGCCGGAGCCGTACACGACGGAGGGCCGCTGCGGCACGTGCTTGCCGAGCACGCTGGAGACGAGCAGGTGCGCCCGCTTGGGGTTACGACGCAGTGCGAGGCCCAACAGGGCCGGTAGCTCCTCGCCGCCGATCAGTTCGACGCCCAGTCGCTCCGCGACCCACGTTCCGGTCCACACCACGTCGTCGACGTCCTTTCGTCAGCCGGCAAGTCCGGCGGTGAGCAGATCCACGAAGCCGACGTCTTCCTTCGCGACGCCGAAGACCTCGGCGCGCAGGAGGATGCGTTCGGCCCACGCGCGATGCGGCTTCACTTCGTTCATCTTGTTCGTATACGCGGAGCGCAGCACCCCGCCGCCGCCCTGTTCGGGCCGGAGGATGTCCTGGGCGTCGCTCCACTCCTCGTGGCTGACCACGGAGAGGGCGTGCACCGGCACCACATGGGTGGGGTGGATGCAGGTCTTGCCGAGCAGGCCGTTCGCGCGGTCGAGCTCGATCTCGCGCAGCAGTCCGTCGAGGTCGTGCTCGATGAGGGCGGTGCGCAGGTCCTCGGCCCGGCCCTCCAGGAAGGGGCTGCGGCGCAGCTGCGGCTTGAACATGCGCTCGCCGGGCCGGAAGTACTCCCAGACGGGTCCGGTGACGGTGAAGCCGGTGCCGTCGGAGCGGCCGAGGACGTTGACGACGTCGGCGATGACGTTGGCGACGATCTTGACGTCGTAGGCGGTCATGTCGGGCGAGCGGCGCAGTCCGTAGGCCGAGCAGAAGTCGGTGACGCCGAGGCGCAGGGCGAGGACGCGGTCGCGGTACTTGTCGGTGATCGAGGCGATGCCGGCGAGGGTCTCGGCCCGGGTCTCCAGGTGGAGGAGCTCGGGGGACTCCAGGACGGGCATGGCGAAGAGGCGCCTGCCGCTCGTCCGCTCGGCCTGGGTGAGCGCTTCGAGGAAGGCGTGGCCGCGGGTCTCGGTGAACTTGGGCAGTACGAATCCGGACAGCAGCCGGACCGTTTCGCCGAGCCGGGCGACGAGGTCGGTGATCTGGCGCGGATCGCGGACCCGGATGAAGAGCAGGGGTACGTCCGTGGCGGTGTCGGCGTCCGTCACGGACCCGGCGGCGAGGTCGGCGAACTGCCGGACGAGGTTGCTCTCGCCCTCCGCGACGTCGGCGTCGCTGATGGAGTCCTCCAGGCAGAGCACCATGGAGACCACTCCGCGCGCCGCCTGTTTGCGGATGTCGTCGGCCAGCCGCGGCCGGGTGGCCGGGCTGTAGAGCGTGGCACCGAGGGCCACGGCGAGCGTGCGCGCGGGCGAGTCGGCCGTGAACGCGGCCGGCTCGCTGTGGAACAACCCGGTCCGCGTTGCGGACGGGATGTGCCCGAAATGACGCATGTAAGTCCCCCGTCTGCCTCTCTGGGCCCTGACGACATGTGGCCGGTAATAGTACGTAGGTGCGGGTGTCCGTAGTTCCCTTCGTGCATGAAATTCAGGTAACTCGTCAGCATCCGTCATACCGTCCCGGTATCGGTGGTGCCCCCGCGTTGTCCGCGGGTCGGGCGGGAGGGCAGGATTGCGGTCATGACGCACGCGATGCTGAAGGGCTCCAACGTCCCTCTCGACACCGCGGCCGTACGGGCCGTGCTCTGCTGGACCCCGGGCCCCGGGGTCCCCGACGTGGATGCCTCGGCCCTGCTCCTGGGCGCCGACGGGCGCGTGCGGTCCGACGAGGACTTCGTGTTCTACAACCAGCCGCGCCACCCCTCGGGGTGCGTGCGGCGGCTGCCGAAGAAGCGGGTGGCCCAGGGGCTTACGGACACCGTGGAGGCCGATCTGACCGGCCTGGCGGCCTCGGTCGACCGGGTGGTCGTCGCGGCCTCCTCCGACGGCGGCACCTTCCGGTCCGTCTCCGACCTGCGGATCCTGCTGTACGACGCGACGGCAGGACCGGACCGCGAGCCGCTGGCGCTGTTCGACGTGACGGCGGAGACCGGCGAGGAGACGGCGGTCATCTGCGGCGAGCTGTACCGGCGCGGGGACGGCTGGAAGTTCCGCGCGGTGGGGCAGGGCTATCCGACGGGCCTCGTCGGTCTCGCCACGGACTTCGGCATCTCGGTCGACGAGGACGCGCAGGAGGCGGCCCAGGAAGCCGCTCAGGAAGCCGCTCAGGGCGTCCAGGACCTCCCCGAGGCCCAGGAGGGCACCACCGGCGCCCCGGCCCCCGTGTTCCCCGTCGCCGGGGCCCCTGATCTCGACGCGACCGTGATCCACGCCCCCGTACCGCCGCAGCCGACGGCGCCGCCCGTGCCGGACCGGGCGCCCGCCTACGGGTACCCCCAGCAGCCGGTGAACGCCCCAGCCCAGCCCCCGGCTCCCGCCTACGGCTACCCGCAGCCCGTCCACCGGCCGGACCCGCACGCGGCTCCGGAGTTCCGGATGCCGCCCATGGGCCCCCAGTTCGTCAGGTCGTGAGACCCGGGGGATTCCTGAGGCCCCGGGGATCCCCAGGACCGTGGGGAGCACCGGTCACGCCTTGGTCTTGTAGCCGCGCCCCCACTGGAGTCCCCAGCCGTACAGCCGGTCCAGCTCGGCCTGGAAGCCGTACACGAACCGCACCTCGCGGCGGACCGTCAGGTCGCCCTTGACGTTGTCCACGGAGAAGACCGCGCAGGAGCGGGCCTGCGGGGCGCGCTCGTCGAGGTCGATCTCGATCCGTGGGCCGTTGCTCGGATAGAGCGTGATCTTGGCGTGCGTACGGTCGAAGGCCGGCGTCTGGTCGTAGATGTACACGAAGAACAGCAGGCGCTTGATCTCGTCCCGCTGGTCCAGATTGACGAAGATCGTCTCCCCGGAGGAGCCGCCGAAGCGGTCGTCGCCGCTGAGCTTCACGTACGGGGCGCCGTTCAGGTCGCCGAAGAAGCCGCCGAGCGGCTGCACCACGCCCTTGCTGCCGTCGGTGAGCTCGTAGAGGCAGCCCAGGTCCAGGTCGACGTTGACCATGCCCTGGGTGTGCGCCTGGACGACCTCGGGCTTGAAGAACTGGGAGGGGTTGCGGAGCAGCCGCCCGCTCTGGCGCGAGCGCCCTTCGAGGTCGGAGGTCCGCATCCGCCAGGAGAGGTTGACCCGGAGGTTGCCGGTCGCCGCGCCCTGCTTGGTCAGCGAGACCGACGGGCGCCTCTTCGTCAGATCGATCGTGTTCGACGCGGCGCCGCCCATGTCGAACTGCGCCGCTCGCCCCGGAAACAGGTTGCCCCAGAAGGCCATGACGCCCCCACCCCCCACTGATCGCACACTCGTCACCGCGCACATGCCTGCGGGGCGGCCGGGTGCACCGACCGCCCCGCAGTGAAGCGTTCCTCGTTACCGGGGGTGTCACACCCCGGAGGAGACCTCTGTCTTGTCGCCCGCGCCGCCCGAGCCGCCCTCGGCCGCCGCGAGGGCCTTGTTGCGCCGGACGGAGGACCAGAAGGACCAGGCGATGAGGGCGACACCGATGCCGCCGGTGACGATCTCGGGGATCTCGTAGCGGATGGAGACCATGAGGATCGCGGCCAGGGCGCCGATCGCGTAGTGGGCGCCGTGCTCCAGGTAGACGTAGTCGTCGAGGGTGCCCTGACGGACCAGGTAGACCGTCAGCGAACGGACGTACATGGCACCGACGCCGAGGCCGAGCGCCATCAGGACGATGTCGTTGGTGATGGCGAAGGCGCCGATGACACCGTCGAACGAGAAGGAGGCGTCGAGGACCTCCAGGTAGAGGAACATGAAGAAGGCGGCCTTGCCGGCCAGCTGGACCGCGGAGACCTTCTTGCCGCTGCGCTTGGCCTCTTCCTCGGCCTCGTGCTCGCGCTCCTCTTCCTCCTCCAGCTTGTTCTCGAAGTAGCTGGAGAGACCGCCGACGACGAGGTACGTGATGAGACCGAAGACGCCCGAGAGCAGGACGGTCGACGCCGCGTCGATGTGCGTACCGCCGTGCTGGTGGGCCTGGGTCGCGAAGGTCATGGCGCTGATCGCCAGGACGATGAGGGCGATGCAGACCGACAGCATGTCGATCTTGCCGAGCTTGGCCAGCGGGCGCTCCAGCCAGCCGAGCCACTTGATGTCACGGTCCTCGAAGATGAAGTCGAGGAAGATCATCAGCAGGAACATGCCGCCGAAGGCCGCGATCGACGGGTGCGCGTCGGTCACGAGCTGCTCGTAGCGCTCGGCGTCGTTGAGAGCGAGATCGACGGCCTCGATGGGGCCGATCTTGGCGCTGATCGCGACGATCACGACGGGGAAGACCAGTCGCATGCCGAACACGGCGATGAGCACACCGATGGTGAGGAAGATCTTCTGCCAGAAGGCATTCATCTTCTTCAGGATTCCGGCGTTGACCACCGCGTTGTCGAAGGACAGCGAGATCTCCAGGACGCAGAGGATCGCGACGATCCCGAATGCCTCCCACCCCCCGTAGAGCACCGCTGCGACCAGACCGAGCGCAGTGATCGCGAACGACCAGCCGAAGGTTTTCAGAACCACTGTCTACCCCATCGTGAAATTACATGGCTTTACGAAACGTTGACCCCGAAGTCTAGAGCGATGCCCCGGAGCCCGGACGCGTACCCCTGACCGACCGCTCTGAACTTCCATTCGCCGTTGTAGCGGTACAGCTCGCCGAAGATCATCGCGGTCTCGCTCGACGCGTCCTCGGAGAGGTCGTAGCGGGCGAGTTCCTGACCGTCGAGCTGGTTCACGACGCGGATGAAGGCGTTGCCGACCTGACCGAAGCTCTGCCCGCGGTTGTCGGCGTCATGGATCGAGACCGGGAAGACGATCTTGTCGCAGTGGGTGGGGACCTGGGTGAGGTCCACGATGAGGGACTCGTCGTCCCCGTCACCCTCGCCCGTGAGGTTGTCGCCGGTGTGTTCGACGGAGCCTTCGGGGCTGCGGAGCTGGTTGTAGAAGACGAAGTACTCGTCCCCCAGCACGCGGCCGGCCTGGCACAGCAGGGCGCTGGCGTCGAGATCGAAGGGGGCTCCGGTGGTGGAACGCGCGTCCCAGCCGAGCCCGACGAGGACCTTGGTGAGGTTGGGAGCGGCCTTGGTGAGGGAGACGTTGCCCCCCTTGGCGAGTGTGACACCCATGGTTGTGATTCCTCCCCGGTGGTGATGAGGCACGTCCGGCGCCGCACGGAAGGTGCGGCGCCGGACGGTTGGAACGGTTCGGCTCAGACGTTGACGCCGAAGTCCGCCGCGATACCGCGCAGACCCGAGGCATACCCCTGACCGACGGCGCGGAACTTCCACTCCGCGCCGTGGCGGTACAGCTCGCCGAAGACCATGGCGGTCTCGGTCGAGGCGTCCTCGGAGAGGTCGTAGCGGGCGATCTCGGCGCCGCCGGCCTGGTTCACGACGCGGATGAACGCGTTGCGCACCTGGCCGAAGGACTGCTGGCGGTTCTCGGCGTCGTAGATCGAGACCGGGAAGACGATCTTGGTCACGTCGGCCGGCACGGTCGCCAGGCTGACCTTGACCTGCTCGTCGTCGCCCTCGCCCTCGCCGGTGAGGTTGTCACCGGTGTGCTCGACCGAGCCGTCGGCGCTCTTGAGGTTGTTGAAGAAGACGAAGTCCTGGTCGTTGCGGACCTTGCCCTCTTCGCTCACCAGGATGGCGCTGGCGTCGAGGTCGAAGTCCGTACCGGTGGTGGTCCGGACGTCCCAGCCCAGACCGACGGTCACGGCGGTGAGGCCAGGGGCCTCCTTGGTCAGCGAGACGTTGCCGCCCTTGCTGAGGCTGACTCCCACGAGTCCCTCCATACGTTTTCAGGGGCAGCGCCCCAGTCGTGCGTTGGCATCGGATCAACGAGTGGATCCTAGTGACGGGTTCCCGGTCGAAACAGTCGATTCGCCCGGTGAATCCGAGGTGTCGGCCGGGGCCGGGTCAGATGGCGTCGAGCGCCTTGACGTACTCGCCGAGGTCGCGGGCGTCCGGAAGGGCGTTCACGACGGTCCAGCGAACGACGCCCGCCTTGTCGATGATGAAGGTGCCGCGCACCGCGCAGCCCTTCTCCTCGTCGAAGACGCCGTAGGCCCGGGAGGCCTCGCCGTGCTTCCAGAAATCGGAGAGCAGCGGGAAGTCCAGGTCCTCCTGGTCGGCGAAGACGCGCAGGGTGTGCATCGAGTCGTTGGAGACGGCGAGGAGCTGGGTGTCGTCGTTGACGAACGTCGGGAGGTTGTCCCGCAGCTCGCGCAGCTCGCCGGTGCAGACGCCGGTGAAGGCGAAGGGGTAGAAGAACAGCACCACAGTCTTCTCGCCGCGGAACTCCGAGAGCCGCACGGTGCGTCCGTGGTTGTCCTTCAGCTCGAATTCCGGGGCCTCGGTGCCGACCTCGATCGCCATCGCCCATGCATCCCTTCGCCGGAGCCCGGCCCAGATCTTGGGCCGAATCGGTGAGGCCCAGCCTACGGCCTGTGTGCGAAAGCCCCCGCCGGCGAACCGGCGGGGGCTTCTCGCTACATGGTGATCAGCGCTTGGGGGCCACCAGACGGGCGCCCGCCCAGTCCTTGGCGACGCTGATGCTCTTGGTCTGGGAGAGACCAGCAGTCTGCGCGGCATCGTTGATATCGCTCGGCTCGATGTAGCCGTCACGGCCGGTCTTCGGCGTCAGCAGCCAGATCACGCCGCCGTCCTCCAGAAGACCGATGGCGTCCACCAGTGCGTCGGTGAGATCGCCGTCCTCGTCGCGGAACCAGATCACGACGGCGTCGGCGACGTCGTCGTACTCCTCGTCCACGAGCTCGGCGCCGATGATGGACTCGATGCCTTCACGGAGATCCTGGTCGACGTCGTCGTCGTAGCCGATCTCCTGGACCACCTGGCCAGGCTCGAACCCCAGCCTCGCTGCCGGGTTGGTCCGCTCCTCCGCGTGGTCCGCGGTCGCGCTCACGGCTTGCCTCCTGCTCATTCGGAAAATGCTGTGGGCCACGCGTATGCGCGCGGCGCTGGCCGTAGTCCACACGTGCCGGGGCTCATCGCGCAAGTACTGGGCCCCGGAGACCGCCGAAACGGTGACGTTTGGGGCCGTCTCGCCCCAACTTCCGGCATGCTCCGACCGCCCTCCGTGATCAGTCCCACATGATTCATCCCGGTTTACGGACTTCTGAGGTTTCAGTCTGCCGAACGCCCGGACGAAACGCATGCGCGAGTTGAGCGTAAGGTTGCGATTTGAACACATCCGAACACGTGGAGGACACCGCGGACACCGCTGGGCACCTCACAGGGGTTACCCCTCGGTAAATGTGACGTCTGGCGTCGACGGGGTACACGATGGACATCCCGACCACTCCGTGGCCCCGTGGGCACCACCGAACAGCGAAGGAAGAGCGTGGCTCCCGGATCCGATCGCAACCCGATCATCATTGGCGGCCTTCCCAGCCAGGTCCCGGATTTCGACCCGGAAGAGACCCAGGAATGGCTCGACTCCCTCGACGCTGCCGTCGACGAGCGGGGCCGGGAGCGGGCCCGCTACCTCATGCTCCGGCTGATCGAGCGGGCGCGCGAGAGGCGCGTGGCCGTACCCGAGATGCGCAGCACGGACTACGTCAACACCATCGCCACCAAGGACGAGCCGTTCTTCCCCGGCAATGAGGAGATCGAGCGCAAGGTCCTCAACGCCACGCGGTGGAACGCGGCCGTGATGGTCTCGCGCGCCCAGCGGCCGGGCATCGGCGTCGGCGGTCACATCGCCACGTTCGCCTCCTCGGCCTCCCTCTACGACGTCGGCTTCAACCACTTCTTCCGCGGCAAGGACGAGGGCGACGGCGGCGACCAGATCTTCTTCCAGGGGCACGCCTCCCCCGGCATCTACGCCCGCGCCTACCTCCTGGACCGGCTGAACGACACCCAGCTCGACGGCTTCCGCCAGGAGAAGTCGAGGTTCCCGAACGGCCTTTCGTCGTACCCGCACCCCCGGCTGATGCCGGACTTCTGGGAGTTCCCGACGGTGTCGATGGGCCTCGGCCCGCTCGGCGCGATCTACCAGGCCCGGATGAACCGGTACATGGAGGCGCGCGGCATCGCCGACACCTCCAAGTCGCACGTCTGGGCGTTCCTCGGCGACGGCGAGATGGACGAGGTCGAGTCGGTCGGCCAGCTCTCCATCGCCGCCCGCGAGGGCCTGGACAACCTGACCTTCGTCGTCAACTGCAACCTCCAGCGGCTCGACGGCCCGGTGCGCGGCAACGGCAAGATCATCCAGGAGCTGGAGTCGATCTTCCGGGGCAACGGCTGGAACGTCATCAAGCTGATCTGGGACCGCTCCTGGGACCCGCTGCTCGCGCAGGACCGCGACGGCATCCTGGTCAACAAGTTCAACACCACCCCGGACGGCCAGTTCCAGACGTACGCGACGGAGACCGGCGCCTACATCCGTGACCACTTCTTCGGCGACGACCACCGGCTGCGGGCGATGGTCGAGGGCATGTCGGACAAGCAGGTCCTGCACCTGGGACGCGGCGGCCACGACCACAAGAAGATCTACGCGGCCTACGCGGCGGCGAAGGCGCACGCGGGCCAGCCGACCGTGATCCTCGCCCAGACCGTCAAGGGCTGGACGCTGGGCCCGAACTTCGAGGGCCGCAACGCGACCCACCAGATGAAGAAGCTGACGGTCGACGACCTCAAGCGCTTCCGCGACCGGCTGCACATCCCGGTGACGGACCGGCAGTTGGAGGACGGCCTGCCGCCGTACTACCACCCGGGCCGGAACTCCGAGGAGATCCAGTACATGCACGACCGGCGCAACGCGCTGGGCGGGTACGTGCCGACCCGTGTCGTGCGGGCGAAGCCGCTGGTCCTCCCCGACGACAAGACCTACGCGGCGGCCAAGAAGGGCTCGGGGCAGCAGTCGATCGCCACGACGATGGCCTTCGTCCGCATCCTGAAGGACCTCATGCGGGACAAGGAGATCGGCAAGCGCTTCGTGCTGATCGCCCCCGACGAGTACCGCACCTTCGGCATGGACGCCTTCTTCCCGAGCGCCAAGATCTACAACCCGCTGGGCCAGCAGTACGAGGCGGTGGACCGCGAACTCCTCCTCGCCTACAAGGAGTCGCCGACCGGTCAGATGCTGCACGACGGCATCTCCGAGGCCGGCTGCACGGCCTCGCTGATCGCCGCGGGCTCGGCGTACGCCACGCACGGCGAACCGCTGATCCCGGTGTACGTCTTCTACTCGATGTTCGGTTTCCAGCGGACCGGCGACCAGTTCTGGCAGATGGCGGACCAGCTGTCGCGCGGCTTCGTGCTCGGCGCCACCGCCGGCCGCACGACGCTGACCGGCGAGGGCCTCCAGCACGCGGACGGCCACTCGCACCTGCTCGCCTCGACCAACCCGGCCTGCATCGCCTACGACCCGGCCTACGGTTTCGAGATCGCGCACATCGTCAAGGACGGCCTGCGCCGGATGTACGGCCCGGCCGCCGAGGACGTCTTCTACTACCTGACCGTCTACAACGAGCCGATCCAGCACCCGGCCGAGCCGGCGGACGTGGACGTCGAGGGCATCCTCGCCGGTATCCACCGCTTCAAGCCGGCCGAGGCCGGTCTGATCCCGGCGCAGATCATGGCCTCCGGTGTCGCCGTGCCATGGGCGATCGAGGCGCAGCGGATCCTCGCCGAGGAGTGGAACGTGCGGGCCGACGTCTGGTCCGCGACCTCCTGGACCGAGCTGCGCCGCGAGGCCGTGGCCGTCGAGGAGCACAATCTGCTCCACCCCGACGAGGAGCAGCTCGTCCCGTACGTGACGCGCAAGCTCCAGGGCGCGGAGGGCCCGTTCGTGGCGGTCTCGGACTGGATGCGCGCGGTCCCGGACCAGATCTCCCGCTGGGTCCCGGGCCAGTACACCTCGCTGGGCGCGGACGGCTTCGGCTTCGCGGACACGCGGGGCGCGGCCCGTCGCTACTTCCACATCGACGCCCAGTCGGTCGTGCTCTCGGTGCTGACCGAACTCGCCCGCGACGGCAAGATCGACCGGTCGGCCCTGAAGCAGGCCGTGGACCGCTACCAGCTGCTCGACGTGGCGGCCGCCGACCCGGGCGCCGCGGGCGGCGACGCGTGACCGGACGGGCCTCCTAGCACGGAGCGCCTGGTGAGGGGCGGTGGGACCGATGGTCTCGCCGCCCTTCGGCGTTCTCTACGATGCCCCGCATGAAGGTTCGCTGGAAGAGCTGGGAAAGGCGCACCCAGACACCCCTGCTGGTGCTGGCCGTGGCCTTCGGCATCGCCTACGCCGTGCCGATCGTGGCTCCCGATGCCGCCCCCTGGGTGCACCGGCTGTGCACCCATGTCGAGTGGGCGGTGTGGGCGGCCTTCGCGCTGGACTATCTGGTCCGGCTCGCTCTCGCCCCGGCCCGCTGGGCCTTCGTGCGTTCCCACCCCCTGGATCTGCTCGCGGTCCTGTTGCCGATGGTGCAGCCGCTGCGGCTGCTGCGCGTCGTCTCCACGCTCCTCCTCGTGGGCCGGCGGGCCCGGATGGCCCCGCAGATAACGCTCACCACCTATGTGGCGGGCGCGGTCGTCGGGTTGATGATGTTCGGCTCGCTGGCCGTGCTGCACGTCGAGCGGGACGCCCCGGACGGCAACATCAAGACACTCGGGGACGCGGTCTGGTGGTCCTTCACCACGATGACGACGGTCGGCTACGGCGACCACGCCCCGACCACAGGTCTCGGCCGGGTCCTCGCGGTCGGTCTGATGCTGTCGGGCATCGCCCTGCTGGGTGTGGTCACCGCGAACATCGCGGCCTGGTTCATCGCCCGCTTCGACCGGGACGACGCGGTGGAGCGCCGGCAGACCGAGCTGCTGGAGGCGCTGACCCTGGAGGTGCGGGAGCTGCGCGCGGAGGTGGCGCGCCTCTCCCCGTCGGACGGCCCCCGGGGCGTCCCCGCGCCCGCCGGGCCCTCCGAGCCCGCCGTGTCCGCCGAGCCCGTGGTTCCCGCCGGGCCTACCGCTCCTACCGCTCCCAGAGCTTGAACGCTCTGACCTCGTAGGGCGTCTGCGGCACCCAGGTCCCCCGCCCCGGGTAGGTCTCGAACTCCCCCGCCTCCGCGCACTCCGCCGACTGGTACGTGGTGACCGGCCGGCCCGTGCGGTTCGCGAGGGACTGCGCCGAGGTGCCGGGCGGCAGGGCGACACAGCTGTCGATGTCGGTCGTGGCCAGCTCGTGGCTCTGGACCCGGCCCTTGAAGTCGGGCTTGGGCCAGAGGCAGAGCCGGCCGGGACCGCAGGCCCCGAGGGCGGTCCCGGACGGTGCGGCCGCCGCCGGGGCCGGGGCGACCAGGAGCCCGGTCAGAAGCGCGGTCAGGACGGCCGCGGCCGCCGTGGCGAGCGCGGTCTTCGTATACGAGTACATGCTGATGACCCCCCGTTTCGTCACTCTCTGTAATCACGAGCATGGCGGAGGTCACCCCCCGACGGAAGAGGGGCCGCCCCCGTTCACGCGAACGGGTGACGGCCCCCTACGGGAACCCTGACTGCGGGATCCCTGACTACGGCAATCCCGACTCGGAAACCCCGGCTACGGGAATCCCTGCGGACGTCAGATGTGACCGCCCATGCCGCCGGCCTCCGCGTTCTCGCCGCGCTTGGTGAGCATGGCGACGAGGGCCGCGACGACCGCGACGACACCGGCGACGGTGAAGGCCAGGCCCATGCCCTCCAGGAAGGTGTCGTGGATGACTCCGGCGACCTTGTCGAAGAGGTCGGGGGTCATCCCCGGCGCCTGGGCCAGCTCCGGCGGGGCCATGCCGAACCCGGCGGCCTCCTCCAGCTTCGGATCGGCCGGGACCGGGATGCCGGCCTCCTTCCAGTTGCCCGCGAAGGAGTCCGCGACCTTGGAGGACATGACGGCGCCGAGCACCGCCGTACCGAGCGCGCCGCCGACCTGCATGGCGGCCTGCTGCAGACCGCCGGCGACACCGGAGAGCTCCAGCGGGGCGTTGCCGACGATGACCTCGGTGGCGCCGACCATGACCGGGGCGAGGCCCAGGCCGAGCAGCGCGAACCAGAGGGACATCACGAGCGTGCTCGTACCGGCCGAGAGCGTGATCATGCCGAACATCGAGACGGCCGTGCAGACCATGCCGCCGACCAGCGGGACCCGCGGGCCGAACTTGGTGATCAGGGCACCCGCCAGCGGCGAGGAGACGATCATCATCGCGGTCAGCGGAAGCAGGCGCAGTCCGGCGTCGATCGGGCCGAGCCCCTTCACGCCCTGGAGGTAGAACGTCACGAAGAACAGGCCGCCCATGAAGGCGAAGGCCATCAGCACCATCAGCACCACGCCGGCCGTCAGCGGGACGGAGCGGAACATGGCCAGCGGGATGAGGGGCTCCTTGGCCTTCGTCTGCCAGAAGGCGAAGAAGACGAAGAGCAGGACCGCGGCGGCCAGGCAGCCCACGGTGTTGCCGCTCGCCCAGCCCCACTTGGCACCGGCGTTGATGAGGCCCCAGACCAGGGAGCCCATCGCGCCGGAGAGCAGCAGGATCCCGAGGACGTCGAAGGAGCGCGGCGCGTTCTCGGCGCGGTGGTCCTTGAGGATCACCAGGCCGAGCACGAGCGCGAGCACGCCCACCGGCACGTTGATGAAGAAGACGGACTGCCAGCTGACGTGCTCGACGAGGAAGCCGCCGAGGATCGGGCCGCCGGCCGTCGAGGCGCCGATGACCATGCCCCAGATACCGATGGCCATGTTCAGCTTCTCGGCGGGGAAGGTGGCGCGCAGCAGGCCGAGCGCCGCCGGCATGAGGAGGGCGCCGAAGACGCCCTGGAGGACACGGAAGGTGATCACGGCCCCGATCGAGTCGGAGAGGCCGATCGCGCCGGAGGCGAGGGCGAAGCCCGCGATGCCGATGAGGAAGGTCTGCCGGTGTCCGAAGCGGTCACCGAGCTTGCCGGCGGTGATCAGGGCGACGGCGAGCGCGAGCAGGTAGCCGTTGGTGATCCACTGGAGCTGGTCCAGCGAGGCGCCGAGGTCGGCCTGGATGGCGGGGTTGGCGATGGCGACGATCGTGCCGTCGAGCGCGACCATCATCACGCCCACGGCGACGCCGAACAGGGTCAGCCAAGGGTGGCCGCGCAGTCCCTTCGCCGGGCCCGGAACGGGTTCCCGGACGCCCCCTTGACCCTGCGGGGCCTTTTCCACGGTGGTCTGACTAGTCATGCGAACGAGGCTAATGTCAGCGACTGACAATTGACAAAGCGATTCACACGCCGGTAACTGTCACGTAGCTCACAGGTACCCTGACTCGGACGAAACACCTGAAACGACGCCTGAAGCGACGTCTGAGACGACGCCTGAGACGACGCCTGAGACGACACCAGCGAATCGACGCCAGCGAATCGACGCCAGAAAAGAGGATCCTCGTTGACCGTCCCCGCCCCCGGCCTCCGCGAGCGGAAGAAGCAGCGCACGCGGGACGCGCTGATCCGGGTGGCCCTGGAGCTCTTCACCACCCAGGGGTACGAGCGGACGACCGTCGACGAGATCGTCGACGCCGTCGAGGTCTCCCAGCGGACCTTCTTCCGCTACTTCGCCTCCAAGGAGGAGGTCGCCTTCGCCGTCCAGCACATGGTGGAGGCGCTGTTCGTGAGCGCCCTCGAGCAGCGGCCGCCCGGTGAGGGTCCCTTCGACGCGCTGCGGCACGCCGTCCTCAGCGCCTGGGACCACACGGGCGAGGCGATCGTCGAGGTCGTCCCCGTCGAGCTGTACCTGCGGACCTTCGAGCTGATCGAGTCGACGCCCGCGCTGCTCGCCGTCCACCTGCGCCGCTCGGCGGAGACCGAGGAGACGATCGCCCGGATCATCGCCGAGCGGGAGGGTCTCGACGTGGACGAGGACCCGCGCCCCCGGATCGCGGTGGCGGCGTTCAGCGGGGTCATGCGGGTGACCGGCCAGATGTGGGTCCGGGGCACGGACCAGAGCCTGGAGGCGATCCGCGCCCTCACCGAGCGTTACCTCGACCACCTCGGCCCGGCGCTCGCCCCGCACTGGCGGCGCGGAACGGCCGGCGACGGCGCCCCGCAGGCCCCGGCGTCCGGCGACGCCCCGTAGGCGTCCCGTACCGCTCCGAAGTACCCGGCGCAAGGCTTTGGGCCACCCGCGCCGACCCCCGTAGGGTGGCGGCCCGTGACCCCCGCCGACGCCTCGCCCACCCTCGCCGTGACGCGCACGCTCCTCGCGCTCGCCGTCGTGTTCGTGCTGCTCGCGACCACCGGATGGACCACGATCACGCACCGGCACGCGCCCGGACCGCTCCGCGAGACCGCGCTCGCCGCGTGGGCGCGCGACCGCGTCGGCCACCGCTCGCTGCCCGACCCGGCCGCCACCCCGGCCCGCACGGTCGCCGCGTTCTTCGCCCGGCTCGGGCCGGCCGGCGGCCTCCGGCTCGCCGAGCGGCACCCGCTCGTCGTCGGCAACCTCAACGGCGCCCCCGTCGCGCTCCGCTACCGCGCCAACCGGCTCACCCTCGCGCTGGCGCTCGCCACCGAGCGGGGAAGGCTCGCCGACTCCCGGCTGTCCGCCGACGGCCGGCACGAAGCGCAGCGCCGGGCCGACCGCTTCACCTCCCTGTTGCGGCCGGGCCGCCAGGTCCTCGCCTTCGACCCGACGGGCAAGGGACGCGCGGCCGAGGTCCTCGGCGACCTGGAGCGGGCCCGGCGGGTCTCGGTGATCGTGCCCGGCGTCGACACGACCCTCCTCACCTTCCAGAAGACCCATGGCCGGTACGCGGCTCCCGCCGGCATGGCCGAGGCGCTGTTCGCCGCCGAGCGGCGGGCCTCCCCCGGCGCGCGGGTCGCCGTCATCGCCTGGGCCGACTACACCGCGCCCGCCGGCGTCGGAGTCGACGCGATGACCGGCCGGCTCGCCGCGAACGGAGCCGTACGCCTCGTGGAGCTGACCTCGGCGCTGCCCGGGACCGCCCGGGTGGCGCTCTTCTGCCACAGCTACGGCTCCGTCCTCTGCGGGCTCGCCGCGCCCCGGCTGCCCGCCCGGGTGACGGATCTCGCCGTGGCCGGCAGCCCCGGCATGCGGGTGGAGCGCGCGGCGGACCTCGCCACTCCGGCCCGGGTGTGGGCCATGCGGGACGCGGACGACTGGATCGAGAACGTGCCGCACATGGAGGTGGGCGGGGTCGGGCACGGCGCGGACCCGGTGGAACCGGAATTCGGCGCGCGGCTGCTCTCGGCGGACGGCGCGGTCGGCCATGGCGGCTATTTCGAGCCGGGGACGGAGAGCCTCGGCAACTTCGCCGCGATAGGCGTCGGTTCGTACCGGGACCTGATCTGCGCACGTGCCGACAGCGCTTGCCACGACGGAATATCCGGCGCGGAAGGGGCCTGACGCGCGTAGATCACGGAATGTCCGGACCGTTCACAGGGGCGACGCACGGGCACGCGCCGCTTACGATGAGGCGTATGGGTGATGTGCTGGCCGGAATTCATGCCACCTGGGAGTTCGAGAGCGATGCCCTCGTCATCCGCTTCGAACGGGGGAACCGCAACCGCAATACGCCGAAGCTCTTCAGCGCGCTACGCGAACGACGAGTACCGCACGAGGCGTTGGCGTCCGTGACGCTCACGCCCGGCAAGCGGGGCACCGTCGTGCTGCACGCCGTGCCCAGGCCCGGCGCCGATCCGCTGATGGAGGCGGCCGCGGGACAGCTCAAGGAGGCCTGCGACCCGTACCGTCTGGTGCTGCCCGCTGACCGGGAGACGCTCGCCGAGTACTACCGGGACGAGCTGCGGGCGCTGCTCCCGGCGGACGCGACGGACCTGGCGGACCCGGCCGACTCAGCCGACCCGGCGGACCCGGCGGGGGGCGAGGACATCGCGGCCGTGTGGCCCGCCGACGGCTTCCTGGTGGCCGCGCCCGCGGGGCCGCTGTCCTTCAAGACGTACGACGGGAGGGCGAGCTTCGACGGAATGTCGGAGGTCGCTTTCCGCTGGTCCTGGACGGGCGCGTCCTCGGAGAAGTGGAAGGCCGGCGACCAGACCTTCTCGGTACGGGAGCTGAGCGGCGTCGAGTGGCGCTCGCCGGAGATCCTCGACGGGTACCTGCGGCTGGTCCCCCGGGACGGCGGCCCCCGCCCCTCCCAGCCCGACCGGGACCCGGCCTCGGTCGTCTTCGGTCTCGGCTACGGGCCGGTGCACGAGTCCCTCCCCTTCGCCGCGGCCGTCCTCGCGGCGATCCGGGGCAAGGACCGCGTGCCCGCCGCCGTCACCGCCGGCGCTCCGGACGCCGCGCGCCGCGACCCCGGGGCGGTCGCGGACAGGATCCGGCACCTGGGCGATCTGCACCGGGCGGGGCTCGTGACGGACGAGGAGTTCTCGGCGAAGAAGGCGGAGCTCCTCGCGGAGCTCTGAGCCACCCACCCGGCGGGGTCATACCCCGTGTCATACCCCGGTGTCATACCCCGGTATCGGGTCGCGGCCCCCTCCCCGGTATGACGCCGGGCGCCCCACCCGCTGCCTACCCTGGGCGGGTCATGGCTACCGAACAGCGGCACGAGCCGCCCCTCCGCGGCCCCAGCCGCCTCCGCCGGTTCAGCGCACGGTCACGCGAGTTGTTCCAGGGCCTCGGGGCCGCGCTCACCACCCCGACCACCCCCGGCGCGCCCCTGCTCTCCGAGGCCTCCTCGCGGTGGGTGCGGCTGCTGCCGTACGTCGTCGCCCTCGCCTTCGTCTCCTCGCTGCTGCCGACCACGGTCACCGTCCTCGTCAACGACTACGGCATCAACGGCGCCCTGGCCGGGGCCATCGCCATCGCCCAGACCGCGCCCCTGCTGCTCGCCGTCTCCCGCCCCCTCCAGGCCTGGTGGGTGATCTTCACCGCCGACGTCCTCGGCTCGCTCGCCCTCGTCCACTCGGACGGCGTCCACGCCGACCTGTGGCCCTGGACCCCGCCGGTCGTCATCGGCTACTGCGCCCTGATGATCGCGCTCGGGCTGCGCGAGTCGCGCCGGGCCCTCTTCGGCGTCTGGCTGGCGACCGGCGCCGCCGGGTACGTCCTGGAGGCCTTCCGGCCCGACGGGGACACCAGCGTCCACACGCTGATGCTCGTCCTGAGCGGCGTGCTGCTGCTGCTCACTTCGGCCATACGCGCCCGGGGCGACGCGCAGCGGCGGCTCGTCGAGCAGGAGATCATCAACGAGGCCGAGCGTTCCCGCCGCACGCTCCTGGAGGAGCGGGCGAGGATCGCGCGCGAGCTGCACGACGTCGTCGCCCACCACATGTCCGTGATCACCGTGCAGGCGGACTCGGCCCCGTACCGCATCCCGGACCTCCCGGACGCGGCCCGGGAGGAGTTCACGTCCATCGCGACGAGCGCGCGCGAGTCGCTGGCCGAGATGCGGCGGCTGCTCTCCGTGCTGCGCAGCGACGGCAGCGAGGGCGAGCGGGCCCCGCAGCCGGGTCTCGACCGGGTCCAGCAGCTGGTCGAGGCGACGGTACGGGCCGGGGTGCCGGCCGAGCTGTCGCTCGCCGCCGGCCTCGGGGACGTACCGCAGGCGGTGGACCTGTCCGCGTACCGGATCGTGCAGGAGGCCCTCGCCAACGTCGTCCGGCACGCGCCGGGCGCCGCGACCCGGGTCTCGGTGCGCGCCTCGGACGACGGGTGGCTGACGGTCCTCGTCGTCAACGGGCCCGGCGCGGAGGCGGGTTCCGGGGTGGAGCGCGGTGCGGCCGGCACCGGGCACGGCCTCGTCGGGATGCGGGAGCGCGTACGGTTGACGGGCGGCTCGCTGGACACCGGGCCGCTGCCGGACGGCGGCTTCCGGGTGGCCGCACGGCTCCCGCTGACGGCGGACCCGGCGCCCGAACCGGCCCCGGAACCGGCGCCCTGACCGGCGCCCTGACCGGCTCCTGACCGGCTCCTGACCGGCTCCGGCGACGACCCCGACGCCCCGACCCGACCCCGACCCGACCCCGCCCCCGACCTCGACCCGCTCCCGACCCCCAAGGACCCCGAGTGACCATCCGCGTGATCATCGTCGACGACCAGGCCATGGTGCGGGCCGGTTTCGCCGCGCTGCTCGCCGCCCAGCCCGACATCGACGTGGTGGGCGAGGCACCGGACGGGCGGCAGGGCGTGGACGTGGCCCGTTCGACGCATCCGGACGTCGTACTGATGGACGTACGGATGCCGGAGCTGGACGGGCTCGCGGCGGCCCGCGAGATCCTCCACCCGCCGACCGGTGTCACACACCGGCCGAAGGTGCTGATGCTGACCACCTTCGACGTGGACGACTACGTGTACGAGGCGCTGCGCGCGGGCGCGTCGGGCTTCCTCCTGAAGGACGCGCCGCCCGCCGACCTCATCGCGGCGGTACGGATCGTGGCGGCGGGCGAGGCGCTGCTCGCCCCGTCCGTGACCCGCCGCCTCATCGCCGACTTCGCCGCCTCCCGGCCCGCCCCGCGCCGGGACACCACCGCGCTGCGCCTGAACGGCCTCACCCCGCGCGAGACGGAGGTCCTGGAGCTGATCGCCCGCGGACTGTCGAACCAGGAGATCGCTGATCACCTGGTCCTCGCGGAGCAGACGGTGAAGACCCACATCGGGCGGGTGCTCGCCAAGCTGGACCTGCGCGACCGCGCGCAGGCCGTGGTCTTCGCGTACGAGTCGGGCCTGGTGACCCCCGGCACGACCTGAGCCCGCCCGCGGGACCGGGGGAAAACCCCACCCCCGCCAGGGGGTTGGCTGCTCCTCCACCCCCTACCCCGGTATCAACCGGTGGTTGGCTCCCCGGTGTGACGTGCCGTCACCCGTCGTCTTCCTACCTTCCTCTCGCCGACGAAAGAGCGAGAACCGGAGAGGGAGGGCGACCCCATGCGCCGCTTTGCGAGGACCCTGACCACCGTGGCCGTCGTGGCCACCGTGATCGCCGGGACGGCCGGCTGGGCGTCCGGGGACGCCCAGGAGGCCGTCACCGGCGCCCCGGCCGGGACGGGGGCGTGGCGGGATGCGGGGCTGCCGGACCCCGAGCGGATGAGCCCTGACGAGACCGCGCGGTACTTCGCGGGACTCGCTCCCGTACGACAGGGCGAACTGGCCCGCACGCATCCCACGGTCGTCGGGAACCTCGACGGCGCACCCCTGGCCCTGCGGTACGAGGCCAACGACCGTGCCACGCACGGCCGGTTCCCCGGAGCGCGGGTCCTGGCCCACGATCCGCGCGGCCGGGGTCAGGTCGCCCTCGTGTACGGGGACCTGGCGCGGGCCGAGCAGGTCGCCGTGATCGTGCCCGGCTCCGACACCGACACCGGCCACGTCACGCCGCTCGCGGACATGGCGCGGGCCCTGCACCGGGCGACCGGCGGCCGGACGGCGGTCGTCGCCTGGGCCGGGTACACCACGCCCGTCGGCGTCGGCCTGGACGCGGCCACCGGCCGGCTCGCCGAGGCCGGGGCGGACCGCCTCACCCGCTTCGTGGACGGTCTCGCGGCCGTCAGGCCCGCCGGGGCCGCCGAGCCGTCCGTGTTCTGCCACAGCTACGGCTCCGTCGTCTGCGGCCTCGCCGCCCACGACCTCAAGGCGAAGGACCTCGTGGTCTTCGGCTCGCCCGGGATGCGCGCGGAGAACGTCGCCGGCCTCGGCACCTCCGCCCGCGTCTGGGCGGCAAAGGATCCCACCGACTGGATCGACCGGATCCCGAACGTCGAGCTCGCAGGGCTCGGGCACGGCACCGACCCCACCGACCCGGCCTTCGGGGCCCGCCGGGTCCCGGCCGAGGACGCCACCGGCCACGGCGGCTACTTCGCGGCCGGCACCAGCTCCCTGCGCACGTTCGCCGCGATCGCCGAGGGAGACGTCCGATGAGCACGCTGACGACGATGGTCCGGAAGATCGAATCCGGGACTCCCGCCCACCGCGACCGGGCGATCGACGGGCTCCGCGCCCTCGCCCTGCTCGCCGTACCCACCGGGCACTGGCTGCTCGGCGGCTTCACCCTCTCCTCCGACGGCGCGATCCACAACGCGAGCCCGCTGGGCACCTTCGCCGGGCTCGCCCCGGTCAGCTGGGTCCTCCAGATGCTGGGGATCTTCTTCCTCGTCGGCGGCTACGCCTCCGTCCTCTCCTACCGACGCCGCAAGGGCTCCACGGGCGAGTGGCTCAAGGGGCGCCTCGCCCGGCTCGGCCGCCCCGTGCTCGGCGTCACGGCCGTGTGGGCGGCGCTGCTCCCCGTGCTCCACTTCGGCCTCGGGGTGCCCGTCGACAGCCTGCGGACGGCGTCCACCCTCGTCATCCAGCCGCTCTGGTTCGTCGGTGTCTACACCGTGGTCACCGCGCTCACCCCGTACTGCGTCCGGGTCGCCCGCCGCCTCGGCGTCTGGGCGGCGGCGCCGCTGCTCGCCTCGGTCGCCGTCGTCGACTTCCTCCGCTACGGGCCGTACGCCGACGCCGTGCCGTCCTGGCTGAGCCTCCTGAACATCCTGCCCGGCTGGCTCTTCGCCTATCAGCTCGGCGTCTCGTGGGGCGAGGGCCGGGTCACCCGGCGCCACGCCTGGGGACTGCTCGTCGGCGGGGCCGCGCTCTTCGCCGCCCTCCTGCTCTCCTTCGGCTACCCGGCGTCCATGGTCGGCGTCCCCGGCGAGGTCCGCACCAACTCGCACCCGCCGTCGCTGCTCGTCCTCGCCCTCGCCGCCGCGCAGAGCGGCGCCGCGATCCTCCTCCGCGGCCGGTTCGGCCGGCTCCTGGAGCGGCCCGCGCTGTGGGCGCCGGTCGTGGTGGTCAACCTGTCCGCGATGACGATCCTGTGCTGGCACCAGACGGCGATGCTCGCGGCGGCGATCCCCGGCTCGTACCTCGGGGAGATCCCCGGCCTGGTCGGCACGCCGGACTCGGTCGGCTGGATCCTGGCCCGGCTGGCGTGGATGCCGGTCTTCGCCGGACTGCTCGTCCTGATCGGGCGGTTCGCGCGGGGCTTCGAGTCCCCGTGGGCGAAGACCGGGCCGGCCCGCCGCGTGCTTGCGGGACTCCTCGCGGCCGGCTTCGGGGTCTTCGCCCTGGGGCTGGGGTGAGGGGGTTCATGCCCGGGGTCACGTCGGTCACGTCAGACGAAGTACGTCCCCGCTTCCTGCTGGGGGCCGCGGAGCAGGCAGCTGACGGCCTCGTGGGTGGTCGTTCCCAGGAAATAGGGGCCGGTGTGGTGCATGAGGAAGAAGCGCCCGGTGTCGTCGATGAGGATCATCCCGCCGTCGAACTCCTCGTATCCGACCGGGAACAGTCCGCGGCCCAGGTTCTCGGCAAGCTCGGCCACGTCCTCGCCGCTCTCCTCGTAGATCCAGTGCGGGGTGAAGCCGATGGCGTCCGGCGGGTCCCCGGGAACGACCAGGCGCAGCCCGCCGAACTCGCGCACGAAGTCCTCGGCCGCCCTGAACGGCTCGACGGGGCAGCCTTCGTCGGCGAAGCGTTCCGTCACGACCCGCAGGAGCCCGGGCAGCTCCGCGCCGATGTCGCGCCCGCGGGACCAGCCCGCCTCGGTCAGGGCGGCTTCGACCTGCTCCGCTGTCATCCTCGGCGTGCGCATGCTCTGCTCTGCTCTCTCAGTGGTACGCGATGACGTCACGCACGGGACGGCGACTGCTCGCACGTCGCCGACTCCACACGCCCGTTACGGGACAGCTGTCACGGAGCGCCCGGCGCCGGCGTCCCGGACTCACCCTCGGCCTCGCGGGCCAGGGACGTGAGGCTCATGTCGGGGTACCGGTCGCCCGCCACCAGGCCCGCGATCGGCTCCAGTTCGGCCAGCTCGGCCGGGGTGAGGACGATCCGGGTGGCGGCCGCGTTCTCCTCCAGGCGGGAGCGCTTGCGGGTGCCGGGGATCGGGACGACCGCCAGGCCGTGCACGGCGGACCGCTGCTGCACCCAGGCCAGGGCGATCTGCGCCGGAGTGGCCCCGTGCGCGGCGGCGATCTTCCTGACCGGGTCGAGCAGGGCGGCGTTCCGCTCCGCGTTCTCGCCGGTGAACCGCGGCTGGTGCCTGCGGAAGTCGCCGCCCGACAGCTCCTTGCCGGCGTCCGCGAACGCCCCGGTCAGAAAGCCACGGCCGAGCGGCGAGTACGGCACGAACGTCACGCCGAGCTCGGCGGCGGCGCCGACGGCGCTGCGCTCCACGTCCCGGGAGAAGAGCGACCACTCCGACTGGAGGGCGGCGATCGGGTGCACCGCGTGGGCCTCGCGCAGCTCGGGCCCGGTCACCTCGCTCAGCCCCAGGAAGCGGACCTTGCCCTCCTGGACCAGCTCGGCCATCGCGCCGACGGACTCGGCGAACGGGATCTCCGGGTCGCGGCGGTGCATGTAGTAGAGGTCGATCGTCTCGACGCCGAGGCGGCGCAGGCTGTCCTCCGCGGCCCGCTTGATGTACGCCGGGTCGTTGCGGACGGCGCGGTACGACGGGTCGTCGGCGCGCCGCTCGATGGCGAACTTGGTGGCGAGGGTGACCTCGTCGCGGTGGGCGGCGAGGAACGGCGCGAGGAACTCCTCGTTGGCGCCGCTGCCGTAGATGTCGGCCGTGTCGATCAGGGTGACGCCTGCCTCCAGGGCCGCGTCGAGGGTGTCGCGGGCGGCGGCCTCGTCGGTGTCGCCGTAGAACTCGCTGATGCCCATGGCGCCGAAGCCCTGGACGCCGACCTCCGGGCCGTGGCCGTCGACGGCCCGGCCGCCGAGCCGTACGGTGTCGATCCTGGTCATGTGGGTGTACCTCCGCAGACGGTCCCGTAATGGCTGATCTTGATGTCGAGCACGGCGAGCGTGTCCTGGAGCTCGGTGATCCGACTGAGGACGTCCCGCCGGGTGGTCTCCAGGAGCTCGCGCCGTTCGTCCCTGGTGTGATCGCCCTCGCGGACGAGTTCGGCGTACCGGACCATGTCGGCGACCGGCATGCCGGTCAGCCGCAGCTTGCCGACGAAGCCCAGCCAGCCGAGGTCGCGCTCGCTGAAGCGGCGCTGCCCGGTGTGCGAGCGGTCGACGTGCGGCATCAGGCCGATCCGCTCGTACCAGCGCAGGGTGTGCGCCGAGAGGCCGGTCAGAGCCGCGACCTCACTGATGGTGTAGTGCGGGCGGGTTCCGCTCGTGCTCGCGATCACGCTCATGACCCCACGCTAAAACGTTGGAGTGCACTCGAAGCAAGTAGGCTCGGCCCATGCAGAGCAGCAGCGTGCCGAGCCTGGCGTCGATCGAGAACTGGCCCGTCCCCACCGCGGCCGCCGCCGTCGTCCGGGCGGACGGCACCCTGGCCGGGTCGCACGGCCCCACCGGGCGGCGCTTCCCGCTCGCCTCGGTCACGAAGCCGCTCGCGGCGTACGCCGTCCTCGTCGCGTACGAGGAGGGGGCGATCGACCTCGACGAGCCGGCCGGGCCCGAGGGCGCGACCGTCCGCCATCTGCTCGCCCACACGTCGGGGCTCGCCTTCGACGAGAACCGGGTCATGGCGGCGCCCGGCACCCGGCGGATCTACTCCAACACCGGTTTCGAGGCGCTCGGCGACCACGTCGCCAAGGCGACCGACATCCCGTTCGCCGAGTATCTGCACCAGGCGGTCCTGGAGCCCCTCGGCATGGCCTCGACGACCCTGGAGGGCTCGCCCGCCAAGGACGGCGTGTCGACCGTCGACGACCTCGTCCGGTTCGCCGCCGAGGTGCAGGCGCCGCGGCTGCTCGACGCCCGGACCGTCCTCGACGCGATGACCGTCACGTACCCCGGTCTGACCGGCATCCTGCCCGGTTACGGGCACCAGCGGCCGAACGACTGGGGGCTCGGTTTCGAGATCCGCGACGGCAAGTCTCCGCACTGGACGGGCGCCACGTCCTCGCCGCGCACCTTCGGGCACTTCGGGCAGTCGGGGACCTTCCTGTGGGTCGACCCGGATGCGCGGGCCGCGTGCGTGGCCCTCACGGACCGGCCGTTCGGAGCGTGGGCGGTCGAGGCCTGGCCGCCGTTCACGGACGCGGTTCTCGCGGACCTGCGCGCTTTCTGACCGGCAAGACCCTTTAGAGGGTGTCGCCGCAGGTGGTCGGGGGCAGGGCGCCGTCGGGGCCGGTGACGGCCACCTCCGCCAGGCCGACCCGGTCCTCCGCGTACGCGGCGGTGCACACCAGCTGGCGGACGGCCGTCGCCGGCAGGTCGGTGACCTTGAACGGGGCCCGCAGGCGCAGCAGTCGGCGGCCCAGCGTGCCGCCGGACTTCTCCACCTGGACGTGCGGCACGCCGGCGCCGTGCGGCAGGGCGGTGGTCAGGCCCGCGGCGGCCTCGGCCGGGTTCGGTCCGGCGAGCAGCGCTGCGAGCACCTTGTCGCCGGCGACGCCCGCCCCGCTCAGGTCGGCCCTGTCGACTTCGTAGCCGGGTCCGAACCCTTCGTAGGGGACCCGGCCGTCTCCCGGGTGGTCGGCCGCGAACGTGGTCTCCGGGCCCCCGAACCCGACGTCACGGGCCACCGGCATGGAACGCCCGTCCGGGCCGACGAAGTACAGCACCATCCGGGACTCGGGGTTCGGCGCGACCAGGACGGTCGCGGCCCCGCCCGCCTCGACGACGTCGGTCCCCTGGATGCCGCACGCGGTCAGCGACAGGAGCCCGGCGAGGGCCGCGGCGGCCGCTGCCCGGCGGCGGGTCACGGCGGCCGTCCTGCGGCGGGTCACAGTGGCCGTCCGGCGGGTCACAGTGGCATCCGCACGGTGAAGACGGCGCCGCCGTCGGGATGGTTGGCGGCCTCCACGGTGCCTCCGTGCAGGTGTACGTTCTCCAGGGTGATCGCGAGGCCGAGCCCGCTGCCCGCCGAGCGCGTCCGGGCCTGGTCCGCCTTGTAGAAGCGGTCGAAGACGTGCGGCAGGACGTCCGGGTGGATGCCGGGACCCCGGTCGGCGACCTCCGTCACGAAGTGGTCCCCCTCCTCGTACACCCGGACGGTCACCGGCGCCGCGCCGTGCCTCAGGGCGTTGCCGACGAGGTTGGCGACGACGACGTCGAAGCGGCGCGGGTCGAGGCGGGCCCTGATGCCGGGGGCGAGGTGCGGGACGACGGACGCGGGGTCGGTCCAGTGCCGGTTCTGGAGCGTCTTGCGGACGCAGTCGGCGGCGTCGACCTCGTCCGTGTGGAGTTCGGCGGCGCGCGCGTCGAAGCGGGAGATCTCCATCAGGTCCTCCACGAGGACGGCGAGGCGGCCGGTCTCGGCGCTGACCAGCCGGACGGCGCGGGCGGTGTCGCTGTCGAGCGTCCCGGCGTCGGCGTCCTCGTCGAGGACCTCGGTGACGGCGAGCATGCCGGCGAGAGGGGTGCGCAGTTCGTGCGAGACGTCGGAGGCGAAGCGGCGGGCGCGGGCCTCGGCGCTGCGGAGTTCGGCGACGGAGCGTTCGAGCTCGGCGGCGGATTCGTTGAACGTGCGGGCGAGGTCGGAGAGTTCGTCGCTGCCCTTGGCGTGGATCCGGGTGTCGAGCCGGCCGCGTCCCATGTTGTGGGCGGCGATCCGCAGCTCCCGTACGGGGCGGAGGACGCCGCGCGACGCGATGAGCGCGGGGATCAGGGCGATGGCGAGGGCGGGCAGAGCGCCGTCGCGGGCGGCGCTGACCATGGCCTCGACGTTGGCCTCCTCCTCGTCGAGTTCCAGGACGGCGTAGTAGACGAGGCCGGTGGGCTGAGGTGTGTCCTCGGCCGTGAAGGCGTAGAAGGCGGCCGGGACGGCCATGGTCAGGTACGGGGTGCCGTTCTTGACGACGCGCTGGAAGGTGCCGTGCGGGGCGGCTTCGGACGCCTTGGCGCGCGCCCGCAGCTCGGGGGTGATGACGGAGGAGGTGGGGCGGTCGGTGGAGGAGATGCGGAGGGTGCCGTACTCGGCGTAGACGCGCCAGGGGCGGGGCTTGCCCTGGCCGGCGATCTGGAGGGCGTGAGACCGCAGGGTCTCGCCTTCGAGGGGCAGCGTGATGTTGAGTGCCTCGACCTGCTCGCGGAAGGCGGAGACGGCGGTGTTCTGGGTCTGTTCCAGGATGGCGTTGCGGGCGGCCCGGTAGGTGAGGGCGGCGGTGGTGCCGCAGCCGACGGCGGCGACGAGCAGGAACGCGAGGACGAGCCGGGTGCGCAGGCCGAAGGGGCGCGGGCGGGGGCCGCGGGCCCGCCGTCGGCGGCGGGGGGCCGGCTCGGGTTCCGGTCCGGGGCCGGCGGCCGGCCGGTGCCGGGCCGCCTCTTGCTCCGGGCCTGCAACAGGGGTCTCCGCACGGGACTTCACACGGGACTTCGGGCGCGTCTTCACAGGGGCCCGAAGCGGTAGCCGAAGCCGCGCAGGGTCTGGATGTAGCGGGGTTCGCCCGGGGTGTCCTCGATCTTGTTGCGCAGGCGCCGGACGCAGGCGTCCACCAGGCGGGCGTCGCCGTGGTAGCTGTGCTCCCAGACGTGTTCGAGGAGCTGCTGCCGGCTGAAGACCTGCTCGGGGGCGGCCGTGAGGTGGAGCAGCAGCTTCAGCTCGGAGGGGGCGAGGGCGAGCCGCTCCCCCGCCTTGGCGACGGTGAGCCCGGCCCGGTCGACGGCGAGCTGCCCGTGGAACTCGACACCCGGGCGGCCCGCGCCGGGCTCCTCGATCCGCCGCAGCACGGCCCGTATCCGCGCCTCGATGACCTCGGTACGGGCGGGCTTGACGATGTAGTCGTCGGCGCCGGCCTCCAGGCCGATGACGACGTCGAAGTCGTCGCCGCGGGCGGTGAGCATGATGATCGGCAGCTGGCTGCTCTCCCGGACCCGGTGGCAGACCTGGACGCCGTTCATGCCGGGGAGCATCAGGTCGAGGAGGAGCAGGTCCGGCCGGAACTCCCCGAGGGCGGCGAGCCCCGCCTCCCCGGTGGCCGCGGTCCGCACCTCGTGCCCGCGGCGGCGCAGCCCGAGCTCGACGCCCTCGCGGACGGAGGGGTCGTCTTCTATGAGGAGCACGCGGGGCATCTGTGGAGTATCCCAGGATCGTTCGGGCCCTCCCGTGGGAGGGGGCGGTGAGGTCAGGCGGCCCTGCGCGCGAGGGCGCGGACGCGGGTGGTGCCGGTCGTGAGGAGGGCCTGCACCTCGACGAGGCGGAGGGGGCGGGCGAGCAGGGCGAAGACGGTGAGGACGGCGAGGCCGCCCGCGAGCCCCGCGACGACGGCACCGGCCGCGCCGGTCAAGCCGGTCAGGCCGGTCAGATCGGCGACGAACAGGCCGTATCCGGCGGCGGGCACGGCGGCGACGAGGAGCCGCGCGAGCGCGGAGCCCGCGCCGCCGCTCTCCCCGGGGGCTGCCTGGCCCACGGTGCCCCGCAGCCGGCGCCCGAGGACGTACGCGGTGAGGGCCCAGCCGGCCCACAGGGCGAGCGAGTAGCCCGCGGCGATGCCCACGACGGCCCAGTGCGTCGGGAGGTAGTGGTACGCGGCGAGGGAGAGCCCGGCGTTGAGGCCGGCGATCACCAGATTGAGGAGGAACGGCGTCCGGGTGTCGCGCAGGGCGTAGAAGGCGCGGGTGCACACGTACTGGCCGGAGAGGGCGACGAGGCCGGGCGCGAAGGCCATCAGGATCCAGGACATCGCGCGGATGTCGTCGCCGTCGGTCGCCCCGTACCGGAAGACCACGGTCATCAGCGGGACGGCGAGGGCGAGGAGCGCGCAGGCCGCCGGGACGACCGCCGCCGCGCTGGTCCGCTGCGCGTACGCGATGTCCCGGCGGACGCCCGCGAGGTCGCCGTCGGCGGCGGCGCCGCTCATCCGGGGCAGCAGCGCGGTGACGAGGGAGACGGTGATGATGCCGTGCGGGACGGTCCAGAGCAGATAGGCGTTGTTGTACGCGGCGAGGCCGCCGCCGCCCGAGGTGTCGGACCCGGCGGAGGTGGCGACCCAGGTGGTCACCCAGTACGCGCCCTGGTTGGTGAGGACCAGCAGCACGAGCCAGCCGGCGGCGCGCAGCGGCGCGGCGAGGCCGCTGCCGCGGAAGTCGAGGCGGGGGCGCCAGCGGAAGCCGGCGGCGCGCAGCGAGGGCACGAGGGCGAGGGCCTGGACGGCGATGCCGGCGGTGGTGCCCCAGCCGAGGAGGGCGGTCTCGCCGGAGGTGAGCTCCCCGCCGTCGCTGACGACGAGGAAGAGGCCGAAGACGGCGACGAGGACCACGTTGTTGAGGACCGGGGTCCACATCATGGCGCCGAACCGGCCGCGGGCGTTGAGGACCTGACCGAGGAGGGTGAAGAGGCCGAGGAAGAGGATCTGCGGGAGGCAGGCCTGGGCGAAGGCGACCGTCATCTCCCGCTGCGCACCGGTGTAGTCGGTGTACAGGTCGACGATCAGCGGCGCCGCGAACACGGCGGCCGCCGTGAGGACGGTGAGGGCGAGCGCGCAGAGGGTCAGGAGCCGGTCGGTGTAGGCGACTCCGCCGTCCTCGTGCTCCTTTGCGGCCTTGACCAGTTCGGGGACGAAGACGGCGTTGAGGGCGCCGCCGAGGAGCAGCATGTAGACGATGGTGGGGAGGGAGTTGCCCATCGCGTAGCCGTCGGCGACGAAGCCCGCGCCGAGCGCGGCGGCGACGAAGGAGGCCCGGACGAAGCCGGTGACGCGGGAGACGAGCGAGCCGGCCGCCATGAGCGCGCCGCTGCGGAGCGTGGAGGGGGCCTTCGTCTTCGGGCGCTCTGCGGTGAGCGTGGCGGCGGGGCTCGTCACCGGCGGGCCAGATATGCCTGGAAGGCGCGGAACAGCGCCTGGTTGGTCGTGCCGTGCATCGGAATCTCCCACTCCCCCAGCGTTTCGACGACCTGTCCGCCCGTGCCGAGCTTCCAGCGCAGGAGCCCGTGGGCGCGGTCGCCCGGATCGAGGGTGGAGGGTACCCCGCGAAGATCGTAGACGGCGGCGCCGAGGGCGTGGGCGTCGAGCATCATGCGCCACTGGAGGGCGTTGGAGGGGCGGACCTCGCGGCGGTGGTCGGCGGAGGCGCCGGTCTGGTACCAGACGCGGGCGCCGACGGTGAGCATGGTGTGGGCCGCGAGTATCTCGCCCTCGTGGCGGGCGAGGTAGAGCCGCATGCGGCCGGGCTGTTCGGCGTTGAGGACGGCGTACTGGCGCTCGTAGTAGGCGAGGGAGCGGCCGAGCCGGAAGCCGTCGCGCTCCTCGGTGATGCGGAGCAGCCGGTAGAACTCGGGCAGGTCGGCGGCGGAGCCGATGGTGATCTCCACGCCGGACTTGCCGGCCTTGCGGACGTTGCGCCGCCATTCCTGGTTGAGGCCCGACCAGAGGTCGTCGGTGGAGCGGCCGGCGAGCGGGACCTGGAAGACGTGCCGGGGCTGGGCGTCGGCGCCGTTCTCGGAGTCGCCGCCGCACTTGCGCCAGCCGCGGGCGCGGAGGCGTTCGGCGACGACGGTGCCGAGCGGGTCGACCTCGTCGGCGAGGACGTCGGCGAGGCGGCGGCCGGGGCCGGTGGCGGCCTTGGCGGTGGCGGCGCTCCAGCGGCGGTAGGCGGGCCCGGGGCCCATGCGGACGGCGAAGACGCCGGAGGAGCGGAGGTGCGCGAGGAGCGGGGCGAGCCAGCCGTCCATGTCGGGGTCGGACCAGTCGGCGACGGGCCCCTCGGGGAGGTAGGCGAAGTACTTGCGGGTGCCGGGGAACTGGCGGAGCAGGACGAGGGCGACGCCGGTGAGCTCGCCGGACTCCGGTCCCCAGCCGACGAGTTGGTGGCCCCATCCGTCCTTCACCTGGGCCCAGGAGGGGAGTTGGAGGAAGCTGGGTCCGTCCGCGCCGGTGGCGCGGGAGGCGAGGAACGCGCGGTACGTCTCGGGGGTCACTGGGCCGAGCCTGACCGGGCCCGCGGGGGCGCGGCGGTCGGTGGGTGCGGCCGTCACGAGCAGCGCTGACACAACGGGAGCCTCCTGGTTCCGCCCCTCGGTGGTGGGGCGCACAGCAGGCTCACAGCCGAATTCGACGGAAGCGCACGGTCATTGTGACCGGACGGTGACCGTTCCGCCGCAGGCCTTGTCATACGGGCCTCCGGCGGCCCGCGGGACGGCCGGGCGGCCTACAGTCCGGAACATCCCACCTTCTTCCCTCACGCGGAGGTCTTCCGTGCTGCCGATACGCACGTCCTCGCCGATGCGCACCTCGCCGCCTCGCCCGTCCCGCCCGTCCCGCCCGTCCCGTTCCGTGCTCGCGGCCGTGGCGCTGGGCGTCTCGCTCACCGCCTGCTCCGCCCAGGCGGCGAGCGGCCCCGGCCCGTCGAAGACGGGGGCCCCGGCATCGGCGGCGTCCCCGGCGAAGGTGACGGTCGTGGATCCGGCGGCCGGCCGGCCGGTCTCGGTGACCGCCTCGGGCGGCACGCTCGCGACGGTGAAGGTCGCCGACGCGGAGGGCGGGGTCCTCACAGGGCGTACGGGGGCGGGCGGGACGAGCTGGACGTCGGACCGCAAGGCGGTGCCGGGCACCTCGTACACGGTGGAGGTGACGTCCCTTACCGCCGACGGCAAGGAGGCCACCACCCGGTCCTCCTTCGCGACGCCGGAGCCGAAGGAGGTCAACAAGCTGACCCTGGCGCCCGGCAAGAACACGACGGTGGGCGTCGGGCATCCCCTGTCGATCGTCTTCGACCTGCCGGTGACGCGGAAGGCGGACGTGGAGCGGCAGCTGAAGGTCACCACGTCGAACGCCACCGAGGGCTCCTGGGGCTGGGTGAAGGACTACTCGGGCCGTGACAGGGCGGACTGGCGGCCCCGGGAGTACTGGAAGCCGGGCACGAAGGTCACCCTGGAAGCGGACCTCGACGGCACCGACTCGGGCGGCGGCTGGTTCGTACGGGACTACAAGACCGGCTTCACCGTCGGCGCCGCGCAGGTCGTCAAGGTCGACCTGGACCGGCAGAAGCTGACCCTGGAGCGGGACGGGCGCGCGGTGCGCACGATCCCGGTCTCCGGCGGCACCCCGGGCGGCGACAAGCGGTCCTGGCGGGGCACGGCCGTCCTGATGGCGAAGGAGGGGACCATCAACATGAACTCGGAGACGGTGGGCCTCGGCGACGCCTACGACAAGATGGTCGACCACTCGATGCGGCTGACCTGGTCGGGCATGTACGCGCACGCGGCCCCGTGGAACGCGGCGTACTTCGGCAAGGCCAACAAGAGTTCCGGCTGCATCGGCATGAGCGACGGGAACGCCGCGTCGTTCTACGCCCAGGTGAACGTCGGCGACCCCTTCGAGATCACCGGCCGCGACACGAAGGGCACGGTCGCGGAGGGCAACGGCTACGGGGCGTGGAACCTGAGCTGGGCGCAGTGGAAGGCGAAGAGCGCGCTCGCCTGAAGGGTCAGCCCAGGGCCTTGCGCCAGTCCCGCATCTCCCAGATCAGGGCCTCCGCATCGGTCGTCGCGACGAGGGTGTGCGCTTCGCCACCGGTGATGCGGGCGGCGTCGCCGGGGCCGAGCTCGACGCCGTCGCCGTCGAGCCGGACCGTGCCGCGTACGACATGGACGTACGCGAAGTCGGCGGCCGGTACGGCGGTGTGCTCGCCCGCCGCCGTACGCAGGACGTGCAGCCGCGCGTCCGCCCCCGGCAGGTCGTACGCCCCGTCGAGCGCGCGCACCACCTCGTACGTGGGCTCCCCGCCCGGCACCAGCGGCGCGAACCACATCTGGACGAAGACGAGGGGGACGTCGGCGTCGTTGCGCTCGACGTGCCGGACGCCCCCGGCGGAGCCGAGCCGCTGGAGGTCGCCGGGGCGGACGACCGTGGTGTGACCGGCCGTGTCGTGGTGGGTGAGCTCGCCCTCGACGACCCAGGTGACGATCTCGGTGTGGCTGTGCGGATGCTCGTCGAAGCCCGCGCCGGGCGCGAGCCGCTCCTCGTTGCAGGCGAGGAGCGCGCCGAAGCGGAGGTTGTCGGGGTCGTAGTGCGGCCCGAAGGAGAGGGCGTGCCGGGTCTCGATCCCCGCCGCCGGGTCGCCCCCGGGGTACCGCTCGTCTGCCCGCTGGATGCGTGTCACGGGACTCACGGTAGTGCGGCCCCGGGGGTGTCCCGGCGGCCGGGCCGGGGGACGAATCCGCCCCGCCCCCGCATGTCGGCGCCCTGATAAGGCAGTCTTGTCCCCGTGCCAGAACCCACGAACGCCGCTCATCCGCACGCCGCGACCCTGAAGCGCCTCGAACAGTCCTCCGGGAGGCTCGCCGCCGGCGCCATCGCCCGCATGGACGAGACGCTGCCGTGGTACCGGGCGATGCCGCCGGAGAACCGTTCGTGGATCGGTCTGGTCGCCCAGGCCGGTATCGCCGCGTTCACCGAGTGGTTCCGGCACCCCGAGACGCCGCAGGCGATCTCGACGGACGTCTTCGGTACGGCGCCCCGCGAGCTGACCCGGGCCATCACCCTGCGCCAGACCGTGGAGATGGTCCGCACCACGATCGAGGTCATGGAGTCGGCGATCGAGGAGGTCGCCGCCCCCGGCGACGAGTCCGTGCTCCGCGAGGCGCTGCTCGTCTACGCCCGGGAGATCGCCTTCGCCACCGCCCAGGTGTACGCGCAGGCCGCCGAGGCCCGGGGCGCGTGGGACGCGCGCCTGGAGTCGCTCGTGGTGAACGCGGTGCTCTCCGGCGAGGCCGACGAGGGTGCCGTCTCCCGGGCCGCCGCCCTCGGCTGGAACTCGCCGGACCATGTCTGCGTGATCCTCGGCACCGCCCCCGACGGGGACAGCGAGCTGACCGTGGAGGCGATCCGGCGGGCCGCCCGGCACGCCAAGCTCCAGGTCCTCACCGGTGTCCTCGGCGACCGGCTCGTCGTCATCGCCGGCGGCAACGACAATCCGCTCGCCGTGGCGAAGTCGCTGATCGGCCCGTACGCGCAGGGGCCGGTCGTGGCCGGTCCCGTCGTCCCCGACCTGCTGGCGGCGACCCGCTCCGCGCAGGCCGCGGCGGCCGGTCTCAAGGCCTGCACCGCCTGGCAGGACGCGCCCCGGCCGGTCCTGGCGGACGATCTCCTCCCGGAGCGCGCCATCGCCTCCGACCCTTCGGCCCGCGACCAGCTGGTGGAGGAGATCTACAGACCGCTGGAGGAGGCGGGCTCGGCGCTCCTGGAGACGCTGAGCGTCTACCTGGAGCAGGCGAGCAGCCTCGAAGGCGCGGCGCGGATGTTGTTCGTGCACCCCAACACCGTGCGCTACCGGCTTCGACGTGTGACCGACGTCACCGGCTGGTCACCCTCTGATGTCCGCTCGGCGTTCACGCTGCGGATCGCACTCATTCTGGGGCGCTTGGCCGACGGGGATACCCAGTCCTAGACTTTTGTCGAAGACCAACAATTCCCCCGACGGTTCTTCGTCCTTGTCCTCACGGGCGCCGGGAGCCGTCCGCAAGAGAGAGTGTGAGGGTGCTCGTACTCGTCGCTCCCGGCCAAGGCGCTCAGACGCCCGGCTTCCTGACTCCCTGGCTCGAACTCCCCGGTGCCTCCGACCGCATCGCGGCGTGGTCCGAGGCCATCGGGCTCGACCTCGTCCACTACGGCACGAAGGCCGACGCGGACGAGATCCGTGACACCGCCGTGGCGCAGCCGCTGCTCGTCGCCGCCGGCCTGCTCTCGGCCGCGGCCCTCGGTGACGTAGCGCCCGGCGCCGTCGCCGGTCACAGCGTCGGCGAGTTCACCGCCGCCGCGTTCGCGGGCGTCCTCGACGACACCGCCGTGCTGCGTCTCGTACGCACCCGTGGTCTCGCGATGGCCGAGGCCGCCGCGGTCACCGCGACCGGTATGTCGGCGCTGCTCGGCGGCGACCCCGAGGTGACCGTCCCGCACCTGGAGAAGCTCGGTCTGACCGCGGCCAACGTGAACGGCGCGGGCCAGATCGTGGCCGCCGGCACGCTGGAGCAGCTGGCCGCCCTGGACGCGGACAAGCCGGAGGGCGTGCGCCGGGTCGTGGCGCTCAAGGTCGCCGGCGCGTTCCACACACACCACATGGCGCCCGCGGTGGCGAAGCTGGAGGAGGCGGCCGCCGAGCTGTCCCCGGCGGACCCGGCCGTGACGTACGTCTCCAACAAGGACGGGCGGACCGTCGCCACCGGCGCCGAGGTCCTCGCGCGCCTGGTCGGCCAGGTCGCGAACCCGGTCCGCTGGGACCTGTGCATGGAGACCTTCCAGGAGCTCGGCGCGACCGCCCTGATCGAGGTGTGCCCCGGCGGCACCCTCACCGGCATCGCCAAGCGCGCCCTGCCGGGCGTGGCCACGGTCGCCCTCAAGACCCCCGACGACCTCGACGCGGCCCGTACGCTCATCGCCCAGCACGCGGCCGTCTGAGAAGGAGTGTCGAGAAGCATGTCGAAGATCAAGCCCAGCAAGGGCGCCCCGTACGCGCGGATCCTGGGTGTCGGCGGCTACCGCCCGACCCGGGTCGTGCCGAACGAGGTGATCCTCGAGACGATCGACTCGTCCGACGAGTGGATCCGCTCGCGCTCCGGTATCGCCACCCGCCACTGGGCCTCGCCCGAGGAGACCGTCGCCGCCATGTCGGTGGAGGCCTCCGGCAAGGCCATCGCCGACGCCGGGATCACCCCCGAGCAGATCGGCGCCGTGATCGTCTCCACGGTCTCGCACTTCAAGCAGACCCCGGCCGTCGCCACCGAGATCGCCGACAAGATCGGCGCCGGCAAGCCGGCCGCGTTCGACATCTCCGCCGGCTGCGCGGGCTTCGGCTACGGCCTGACGCTCGCCAAGGGCATGATCGTCGAGGGTTCCGCGGAGTACGTCCTCGTCATCGGCGTCGAGCGGCTCAGCGACCTGACGGATCTGGAGGACCGCGCGACGGCCTTCCTGTTCGGCGACGGCGCCGGTGCCGTGATCGTCGGCCCCTCGGACGAGCCGCACATCGGCCCGACCGTCTGGGGCTCCGAGGGCGACAAGTCCGAGACGATCAAGCAGACCGTGCCGTGGAACGAGTTCCACGTCGGCGACGTCTCGAAGCTGCCCCTCAACGAGGCCGGCGAGATCAAGTTCCCCGCCATCACGCAGGAGGGCCAGGCGGTCTTCCGCTGGGCCGTCTTCGAGATGGCGAAGGTCGCCCAGCAGGCACTGGACGCCGCCGGCATCACGGCGGACGACCTGGACGTCTTCATCCCGCACCAGGCGAACATGCGGATCATCGACTCGATGGTGAAGACTCTGAAGCTGCCGGAGCACGTCACGGTCGCCCGTGACGTGGAGACCACCGGCAACACCTCGGCCGCCTCGATCCCGCTCGCGATGGAGCGGCTCCTGGCGACCGGGAAGGCGAAGAGCGGCGACACCGCGCTCGTCATCGGCTTCGGGGCGGGTCTCGTCTACGCCGCGACGGTCGTTACCCTCCCCTAGGCACCCGGATCCTTCCGGAAGCCCTTTTACCGAAGCAATCACAGAAGGAGCGCCACCATGGCCTTCACCCAGGAGCAGGTCGTCGAGGGTCTCGCCGAGATCGTCAACGAGATCGCCGGCATCCCGACCGAGGACGTCCAGCTGGACAAGTCCTTCACCGACGACCTGGACGTCGACTCCCTGTCCATGGTCGAGGTCGTCGTCGCCGCCGAAGAGCGCTTCGAGGTCAAGATCCCGGACGAGGACGTCAAGAACCTCAAGACGGTCGGCGACGCTGCCGACTACATCCTGAAGAACCAGACCGGCGGCATCTCGAAGGTCTGAATCAGCCCCTGCTGACTCGGTCCGCCACCCGGCGGTGGCGCCGTATTCCGACCATCACACACATGGAGAACGAATTCCTGTGAGCTCGACCAATCGCACCGTGGTCGTTACCGGTATCGGCGCAACCACACCGCTGGGTGGCGACTCCGCGTCGACCTGGGAAGGTCTTCTCGCGGGGCGCTCCGGCGTCAGGCCCCTGGAGGGCGAGCGCTTCGCGGAGCTGCCCGTCCAGATCGCCGCGACCGCCGCCGTCGACCCCGGCGACGTCCTGCCCCGCCCGCTCGCCCGCAAGCTGGACCGCTCGGCGCAGTTCGCGCTGATCGCGGCCCGCGAGGCCTGGGCCGACGCGGGCTACACCGCCCCCGCCGGCGAGGACGACAAGATCGCGCCCGAGCGGCTCGGTTCCGTCATCGCCTCCGGCATCGGCGGTGTCACCACGCTGCTCGACCAGTACGACGTGCTGAAGGAGAAGGGCGTTCGCCGCGTCTCCCCGCACACCGTGCCCATGCTCATGCCGAACAGCCCCTCCGCCAACGTGGGTCTGGAGGTGAACGCCCGGGCGGGCGTCCACACCCCGGTCTCCGCGTGCGCGTCGGGTGCCGAGGCGATCGGCTACGCCGTCGAGATGATCCGTACCGGCCGGGCCGACGTGGTCGTGGCCGGCGGTACCGAGGCCGCGATCCACCCGCTGCCGATCGCCGCCTTCGCCAACATGATGGCGATGTCCAAGAGCAACGACGAGCCGACGAAGGCCTCGCGTCCGTACGACACCGGCCGGGACGGCTTCGTCCTCGGCGAGGGCGCGGGCGTCGTGATCCTGGAGTCCGAGGAGCACGCGAAGGCGCGCGGCGCGCGCATCTACTGCGAGGTCCTCGGCCAGGGCCTGTCGGCCGACAGCCACCACATCGCGCAGCCCGAGCCGACCGGCCGGGGCATCGCCGCCGCGATGCAGAACCTGCTCGACTCGACGGACCTCAAGCCGTCCGAGGTCGTCCACCTCAACGCGCACGCCACGTCGACGCCGCAGGGTGACGTCGCCGAGATCAAGGCGCTGCGGAAGGTCCTGGGCGACGACCTCGACCACGTCGCGATCTCCGCGACCAAGTCGATGACCGGTCACCTCCTGGGCGGCGCGGGCGGCATCGAGACCGTCGCGACGGTCCTGGCGCTCCACAACCGCCTGGCCCCGCCGACGATCAACCTCGACGACCTGGACCCCGAGGTCGACGCGGACATCGTCCGCGGCGAGCCCCGCGAGCTCCCCCAGGGCACGATCGCCGCGATCAACAACAGCTTCGGCTTCGGCGGCCACAACGTGGTCCTGGCGTTCCGCACGATCTGACGTCACGCCTGATCCACGCCTGACGACGAAGGCCCGCCCCCGGCACCGGGGGCGGGCCTTCGTCGTGGTCCGGGTCAGCGCAGGGCGAGCGCAGCCGGTTCGCCCGCGACCAGGATCTGGTTGAGGACGACGTGGCCGCCGGGGACGGCGACGAGCTCCGGCTCGATGGAGATGTCCGCCCGCCCGGCCGGGTCGGGCTCCAGGACCATGTGGACCGTGCCCGTGGTGCCGTCGAGGACGGTGACCTTCGAGCTGTAGTCCAGGTAGGCGACGCGGCCGCCGGGCGCGGCGGCGAAGGCCATCAACTGGCCGTCGTCCTTGTGCACCCACGCCGGCCGGCCGTCCTTCAGGGCGTACGCGACGAGCCGGTTCGGCGTCGTCGCGGCGCTCTCGGCGAAGGTGACGAGGAGGCCGTCGCGTACGACAGGCCGGACGGTGCGGCCGTCGCCCACGTCCCCGGGGGCGGACAGGATGCCCTCGGGCCCGCTGAGCGGCACCGTCACGGTCGGGACTCCCTTGTCGTCGAAGCCCAGGAAGGCCTGGGTGCCGCGGGCGTCCGCCTCGTCGACCGCGACGACCACCGGGGAGACGGAGACGACCGCCGCGGTGGCCGCCGACTCGACGGGCAGGTCCCGGCTCCACCGCTGGGCGCCGGTACGGGTGTCCAGGGCGAGGAGCCGCGCGCCCTTGCCGCACTGCTCGACGAGGAGGGTGCGGGTGGCGTCGGCATCGAGCGCCAGGGCCTTGCACCCCCTGGGGTGCGCCCGCTGCCAGCGCTGCTCGCCGGACTCGGCGGAGCGGGCCCGTACGGCTCCGTCCTCGGCGGTGACGGCGGTGGTGCCGCCGACGGCGAGCGCGTCCTTGACGAGGCCCTTTCCGCCGAGCTTCCGCTGCCACATGACCTTGCCGTCGGAGGTGCGGACCGCGAGCAGGGTCGAGCAGGGCTTCTCGTGCCGGCCGTGCGCGACGAGCCCGACGCCCTCTCCGATGTCCGGACTCATCGCGCACAGGGCCTCGCGGGTGGGTGCGGGCACGCTCCATCTGACGGTGCCGTGGGCACCGTCGTACGCGAAGAGTCCGTCGACCCGCCCCTGGGCGACGGTGGAGCCGAGGCCCCAGAAGCCGATTCCCGTGTCGCCCCGCGGGCCGGTGGCGGGGACCGTCCAGGCGACGGCCGGTGTCCGGTCGAGGGCCGAATCCGAGGTGGACGTCGAGGCAGAGGTCGAGGCGGAGGTCGACGGCGCGACCGAGGTCGAGACCGCGGGCGCTCCGCCCTTCGACGCCTCTTCGCCACCCTCGTCGCCCCCGGACGTGGCCGCCCAGATGCCGCCGGCGAGGACGGCGAGGGCCCAGACGACGGCGGCTGCCACGAGAGAGGACCGGCCCCGGGAGGCGGCGACCGGCGCGGTCGTGGTGGTCTTGTCGAGGCTCGGGCCGTCACCCGGTACCGCGTCCTCCGGCTCGGCGCCTGGCGTACCCGAGCTCGCGGCCGCCGGCTCCGTACGGCTTCCCGCCGCGCGGACGGTCACCCCCACGGCGGTGAGAACCAGCGCGCACACCACCGCCGCCCAGCCCGTCGGCCAGTCGGCGGCGACGACGCCCGCCCCGAGGAGCACCGCCGCCGCGCCGAACGCGGCCCCCGACAGCGTGGCGACGGCCGTGGTCGGCCCTCTGTGTTCAGGTGTCACTTCTCTCCCGCCCGGCGTGCCCCCTGCACGCCCGGGCGGAATCTACAACGCGCCGGTGAAGCCCATCAGACGACTTGGTGAAGCCAGCGGACCGGGGCGCCCTCGCCCGCGTACCGGAAGGGTTCCAGTTCGTCGTCCCAGGGCTTGCCGAGGAGTTTGGCGACCTCGGCCTCCAGCTTCGTCTCGCCCTGGAGGGAGCGCGCCAGGGCGGCCCGCAGCCGGTCCTCGGGGATCAAAATGTCCCCGTGCATGCCGGTGACGGCGTGGAAGATCCCCAGGTCGGGGGTGGCGCTGTAGCGCTCGCCCTCGGCGGTGGGGCAGGGTTCCGCGGTCACCTCGAAGCGGAGCATCTGCCAGCCGCGCAGCGCGGAGGCGAGTCTGGAGGCGGTGCCGGTCTGCCCCTTCCAGGAGAACTCGGCTCTCCAGGTGCCGGGGGACGCCGGCTGGCGGATCCAGTCGAGCTGGACCCGCCCACCGAGGACACCCGCGACCGCCCATTCGACGTGCGGGCACAGCGCGCGCGGTGCGGAGTGTACGTACAGGACTCCACGTGTCGTCACCGGGACCTCCAGTGTGGGACGAGGTTCGCCTTCCCAGCGGCCTCAGTTAACAGCATCCGGGAGTAAAACGTCGCAAACCCTCAAAAAGGGGACAGCATGTGACGTGAGGTAATTTACCGGAGCCCGTCGGCGAAGGCGCCTCTGGTTCGACGGGGGAAAAGCTACCGTGCCGCACCGTCATCGGTGTGACGTACGGTCGGTCCGGGAGCCGGTGGACACGAACCTTTCACCCGGCAGGACGCCGAAGGAGGGGCCGAGGATGCGCGGTCGACGCACATTCCGTACCGCACGCCGTGTCACTTTCCGTGCCACGGCGGCGCTGTTGTGCGCGGGGGTGCTCTTCGGCTGTACGGCCGGGGGACCTGACGCGGCGGCTCCGGTTCCGGCCCGGACCACTCCGAAGCCCACGCCGAGTCCGACGTCCCTCTGGGACGTCTCCCCCGGCTCCGTCGCCGCCGTCGGCGATTCCGTCACCCGCGCCTTCGACGCCTGCGCGGTCCTCGCCGACTGCCCCGAGGTGTCCTGGGCGACCGGGACGGACAGGGCCGTCAACAGCCTGGCGCTGCGGCTGCTCGGGCCGGAGAAGGTGGCCGCCCGCAGCTGGAACCTGGCGCGGACGGGTGCGCGGATGGCGGAGCTGCCGGAGCAGATGGCGGGGGCGGCGGCCGAGAGTCCGGAGCTCGTGACGGTGATGATGGGCGCCAACGACGCCTGCCGGCCCACGCCGGAACTCATGACCCCGGTGGCCGACTTCCGCTTCTCCTTCGAGACGGCGCTCGCCCGGCTGCGGGCGGGCGCGCCGAAGGCGCAGGTGTACGTGTCGAGCGTGCCGGACCTGAAGCACCTGTGGTCGACGGGGCGGCTGAGCCCGGCGGGTCTGAAGGTGTGGAAGCTGGGGATCTGCGGCTCGATGCTGGCCGACGCGGAGGACCTGGGTCCGGCGGCGGAGCGGCGGCGGACGGCGGTGCGGGAGCGGGTGGTGGCGTACAACAGGGTCCTGGAGGAGGTCTGCGCCGAGGACGAGCGCTGCCGGTACGACGGCGGGGCGGTCTTCGGTTTCCGTTTCGGCGGTGGGCAGTTGAGCCCGTGGGACTGGTTCCATCCGAGCAGGGACGGCCAGGCGCGGCTCGCGGAGCTCGCGTACCGGCGGATCACGAAGGAGTGAGGGGCCCCGGGACGGTTGTCAGGTTCCGTCCCGGGGCCCGGTCGTGGGGATCGCGCGGTCAGATCTCCAGGGTGGCGGTCAGGCGCGCGTCCGTGAGGGAGTGCGCGGCCACGACCTCGTACATGCCGGGGACGAACGCCCAGTCGTTCTTCTCCTCGTCCCAGATCTCGAAGGCGCGGCGGGGCAGCGCGATCTCGGTCTCGACGGTCTCGCCGGGTGCGGCCTCGACGCTCGCGAAGGCGGCCAGCCAGCGCACCGGACGGTCGTGGGTCGCGCTCTGCGCGCCCATCGGCACAGTGGCGGCGGGCGCCAGGTAGATCTGGACGACCTCGCGGCCGGTGCGGTCGCCGGTGTTGGTGAGCCGGACGGTGACCGTCTCGGGGGCGGCGGTCAGGGAGTCGTACGACCAGGTGGTGTAGCCGAGGCCGTGGCCGAAGGCGTACGCGGGGACGGCGCCGGACTTGTCCCAGGCGCGGTAGCCGATGAAGACGCCCTCGGTGTAGTCGAGTACGCCCTCGGTGGGCGTGACCTCGGTGACGGGGACGTCGGCGAGGGCGGCGGGCCAGGTGGTGGGGAGGCGGCCGCCGGGCTCCTCGGCGCCGGTGAGGACGTCGGCGAGGGCGTCGCCGCCCTCCTGGCCGGGGAACCAGCTGAGCAGGATCGCGGCCACGTCCTCGCGCCACGGCATCTCGACCGGGGAGCCGGCGTTGACGACGACGACGGTGTTCGGGTTGGCGGCGGCGACGGCCCGTACGAGGTCGTCCTGGCGGCCGGGGAGGGCGAGGTCCTTGCGGTCGAAGCCCTCGGACTCGACGCGCTCGGTGGTGGCGACGACCACGACGGCGGTGTCGGCGGCGCGGGCGGCCTCGACGGCTTCGGTGATCAGTTCGTCGGGGTCACGGCGCGGACCGAGGTGGACGAAGGAGAACATGACGGCCGACAGCGGGGCCGCGAACTCCTTGCTCAGGGTGTGACGCAGGGAGACCTCGACGGTCTCGCCCGCGGTGAGGGCGACCTTGGCGCGCTCGACCGGGGAGCCGAAGAAGGCCTCGAAGGGGTCGCTCTCGGGGCCCATCACCTGGACGCCGTCGAAGACGGTGACGCCGCCGACCGCGAGGGTGAAGGCGCCGAGGCCGCGGGTGCCGAAGGCGTGCTCACCGGACTCGCGCGGGGTGAAGGTGCCGAGGACCTCGATGGAGGCGAGCTCCTCGTGGGTGACACCGGCGGGCAGGTCGTCGCCGATCCACTGGACCTGGCCGTTGGGCAGGGAGCCCTCGCCGAGGACCCGGCCCTCGGAGTCACGGCAGCGCGCGCGGAGGGTGAAGCCCTGATCGGCGGGGGCGAGTTCGTCGCTGGGGTCGGCGCCGATGGTGAAGGTGAGCGCGCCGTCGGGCAGGGCGGCGGTGAGGCCGGCGAGCGGGGAGACGATGTGCTCGGGGAAGACCTGGGCGGAGCCGCCGCCGAGGACGCGGGCGTCGCGGGCGGCGGCGCCGGAGAGAGCGACGGCGCCGCTCCTGAGGGGCAGGGCGTCGTTCTCGTTGCGGACGAGGACGAAGCCGCGGCGGGCGATCTCGCGGGCGAGGGCGTCGCCGTCGATGGCGGCCGGGTGCTCGGTGACGGCCGCGGGGGCGCCTTCGAGGGCGCCGACGCGGGCGGCGAGCCGCAGGACGTTGCGTACGGCCGCGTCGACGGTGGACTCCTCGACCTCGCCGGCGCGGACGGCGGCGGCGAGGGCCTCGCCGTAGACGGTGACGGGGCCGGGCATGGCGACGTCGAGGCCGCCCTCGATGTCGCCGGTGGTGGAGCGGGCGGCCATCCAGTCGGAGACGTTGTAGCCGTCGAAGCCCCACTCGCCGCGCAGGACCTCGTTGACGAGGTAGCGGTGTTCGGTCATCGTCACGCCGTTGACCTGGTTGTAGGCGGTCATGATGCCCCAGGGGTGGGCGTTCTTGACGATGGCCTCGAAGGGGGCGAGGTAGACCTCGCGGAGGGGGCGGGCGGCGATCTTGTTGTCGACGGTGAAGCGGTCGGTCTCGGCGTCGTTGCCGACGAAGTGCTTGACCGTGGTGCCGACGCCGCCGTCCTGGACGCCCTGGACGTAGCCGGTGCCGATCTCGCCGGTAAGGTACGGGTCCTCGCTGTACGCCTCGAAGTGGCGGCCGCCGAGCGGCGTGCGGTGCAGGTTGACGGTGGGCGCGAGGAGGACGTGGACGCCCTTGCGGCGGGCCTCCTGTGCGAGGAGGCGGCCGGCGCGGCGGGCGAGCGCGGGGTCCCAGGCGGCGGCGAGCGCGGTCGGGGACGGCAGGGCGACGGACGGGTCGTCGGCGGTCCAGCGGACGCCGCGGACGCCGATGGGGCCGTCGGACATGACCAGGGAGCTCAGCCCGATCTCCGGCAGCGCGGGCAGGGACCACATGTCCTGGCCGGCGAGCAGCCGGGCCTTGGTGTCCAGGTCGAGCTTGGCGAGCGCCGCTTCGACGGCCGCCTCCCTGGTGGTCTCCGCGCTGGTGCCCGTGGTCGTCTGCGCCATGGCCGTACCTCCTCGTTGACGTACCCCGATGGCCCCATCGTGCACCCACTTACCTGTAGATCGGTAGGTGACGTTACCATTCCGTTATTTTAGGCGAGGCGGTACGGTCTCGGGAAGACGTCAGGAGAGGGGCCGAGGCGATGGTGCGGGCCAGGAGCGAGGAGCGGCGCGCGGAGATCCTGCGCGCCGCCCTCGAAGTGATCGCCGAGCGCGGCTACCGGGGCGCCACCCTCGGCTCCGTCGCCGAACGCGTCGGGCTGACCCAGCAGGGGCTGCTCCACTACTTCCCGACGAAGGAGGCGCTGCTCATCGCGGTCCTGGAGGAGCGCGACCGCTGGGACACGAGCGGCGGCCGGGACCGCGAGAACTGGCGGCTCGACCTCATGGAGTCGCTCGTCGAGTACAACGCGATGCGGCCGGGGATCGTGCAGACCTTCTCCGCGCTGCTCGGCGAGAGCGTCACGGACGGGCATCCGGCGCGGGAGTTCTTCACCGAGCGGTACGGGCAGGTGCGGGCGAGCATGGCGGACGTGCTGCGCCTGGAGTTCGGCGAGCGGCTGCCGAGCGGGCTCACCCCCGAGGAGGCGGCGCCGATCCTGACGGCGGTGGTGGACGGGCTCCAGTACCAGTGGCTGCTCGACCCGGCCGCGGTGGACATGCCGACCGCTTTCCGGGACTTCCTGCGGCTGCTGCGGGGGGACGACCCCCAGGCCTGAGGCGGAGGTTCGGGTGCGGAGGTTCGGGTGCGGGGGTTCGGGTGCGGGGCCGACGGGATTTGAACCCGCGAGACTCGGCCGCCAGGTCCGGCGACCGGCCGCTCTCCCCGGGCGTGAGGACCTCCACCACCCGGCTCCGCAATCGACCGTGCTCTGCCACGGCCCCGCACCCTTGCGGGACCGCGCGATCCCGCATGCACCGGAGTGTAGAGGCCCAACACCGGTCGCCCGCTAGCGGATTACGGCCGCCAGGTCCTGGTCGCGCAGGGCCGGGTCCGACGTCAGAGCCGCGTGAACGGCCTCCAGGACCGGCAGCTTCGCCGCCGCCGTCGCCAGGGCGACGTCCTTCGCGGCGAGCGCGACCGGGAAGTGCACGCCCGTGGCGGTGGCGCGGCCGACGGCGCCGGCCAACGGGCCCGCGGCGAGGGTGCGCAGCGCGAGTTCCCGGGGCAGACCGAGGGAGCCGGCGAGGGCGAGGGCCTCGCCGACGAGGGCGACTCCGCCGATCACGGCGTTGATGAGGACCAGCTTGAGGGCGGCGCCAGTGCCGGGGCCGCCGCACGGCGTGGTCTCGCCGAGCAGGTCGAGGACGCCGGCGACAGGTGCGGTGTCACCTCCCGCGAGGATGATCAGCTCCCCGGCGGCCGCCCGGTCCACGCTGCCCATGACGGGCGCGTCGATCAGGGTGACCCCCTCGGGGAGCCGGGCGGTCAGCGCGCGGACGGTGTCCGGGCCGACGGTCGACGTGTCGATCCAGTGGGTGCCGGGGCGCAGCGCCGGGATCAGCTCGTCGGCGACGGCGAGCGCGGCGGCCGGGTCGGCGAGCATCGTGAGGACGACATCGGCGTCACGGACAGCCTCGGCGGGGCTCGCGGCGCGGACGGCCCCGTCGGCGACGAGGGCGTCGGCCTTGGCGGCCGTGCGGTTCCAGACGGTCAGAGGGTGTCCGGCGTCGAGGAGGCGGCGGGCCATCGGCAGGCCCATGGATCCGAGGCCGAGGAAGGCGATCTTCTGGTGCGTGGTGTCCATGCGTTCGACGCTAGGGGGGGCCGCAGATATGCGACAAGCGAATGTCTCGCATGGGCTCCATGCAGAATGAGCATGTGAACGGTCATGTCCTGTACGAGGTCTTTCTCGCCGTCGCCCGCGAGGGTTCCTTCACCGCCGCCGCCCGCGTCCTCGGCTACACCCAGTCCGCGGTCTCCCGCCAGGTCCAGTCCCTGGAGGACGAGACGGGCGCGGCGCTGTTCGAGCGGCTGCCGCGCGGGGTGCGGCTGACCGAGGCGGGCCGGGTGCTGCTGCCGCACGCCGAGGCGGTACGGGACCGGCTGGTCGCGGCCCGGGCCGAACTGGAGGCGCTGCGCACCCTGGAGGGCGGACTCCTCCGGCTCGGCTCCTTCTCCAGCGCCAACGCGGCGCTCGTCCCCCGCGCGCAGGCCGCGTTCCGCACCCGGCATCCGGGCGTGGCCGTCACCCGCACCGAGGGCCCGTCGGTGAAGCACCTGGCGCTGCTCGCCGCGGGTGAGCAGGACCTGGCGGTGGTCAGCCCGGCCCTCGCCACTCCCCCGCCGGAGGGTGTGACGCTCCATCACCTCCTCGACGAGCCGATGCTGGTGGCCCTGGAGCGCGGCCATCCGCACGCCGGACGGCGGGCGGTGCGGCTTGCCGAGCTCGCCGACGAGGAGTGGATCGTCGGTGCCGAGCGCCTGGAGGACACCCTCTTCCGGCCGGCCGTCGCCGCCGGGTTCCGGCCGCGCACCGGGCTGATGGCGCACGACTGGATCGCCAAGCTCGGGGCGGTCGCCGCGGGTCTGGGCATCACCCTCGTACCGGCGCTCGCGGCGGCGGCCGTACGGCGGGACGTCACGCTCGTCACGATCCACCCGGACGACGTCCCGTACCGCAGGATCTGCGCCGTCACCCCACCGGTCCCGACCGTGGCGGCGACGGCCTTTCTGGGGCAGCTGCGAGAGACGGCGGAGGCGCTGCGGGGCTCCCGGGGGTTCCCGCGCGGCGGGCGGGCGGGATGATGGGGGCATGATCGTCGCAGCCACCCAGTTCGCCCCGGTCGCCGGGGACATCGACGCCAACGTCCGTACGATCGCCGGGCTCGTCCGGGCCGCCGGGGCGGAGGGGGCCCGGGTGGTCGTCTTCGCCGAGCTCTGTCTGAGCGGGTACGAGCCGTCCCTGATCCGGGACACCCCGGGGCTCGTCCTCACCGAGGACGACCCGCGCCTCGAACCCGTACGGGAGGCCTGCCGGGAGGTCTCGGCGGCGGCCGTGGTCAACGGGCCTGTGCGAACGGCCGGTTCCAAGCCCGGGCTCAGTACGCTCGTGATCGGCCCTGACGGTTCGCTCCTCGCCCGCTACGACAAGCTCCACCTGCACGGCTTCGAGCACGAGGTCTTCGAGCAGGGCACCGCCGACGGGCGGTTCACGCTCGACGGGATCCGGTTCGCCCTGGCCACCTGCTACGACAACCGCTTCCCCGAGCTCGCCGAGCGGGCGGTGGCCGACGACTGCTCGGTGTACCTGGCGAGTTCGGTTCTGTCCGTCGGCAACGACTCGCTCGAGAAGGTGTACCCGGTACGGGCCCGGGACTTCGGTCTGTACGTGGTCCTCGGCAATGTCCTCGGGTCCAACGAGGACGGGGTGGGCATCGGCGGGGCCGGGGCCTGGGGCCCGGACGGCGAGCGGATCGCCGACGCGGGCGGGTCGGAACCGGGGTACGTACTCGCCGAGGCCGGCTGAGCACGAGGAAACCGGGCGGCCGTTGATCCGTGGTGCGGGGCGCTCAGGCCCAGCGCGTACGCACCGGAGCCGCTGCAGTAGGACCACGTACCGGTATCGACTTCCGCTCCCCCCCTAAAGGGCGGGGATTCCTGCCACGGTCGGCCGACCGTCTCGGTGGGTTCCTGCTTCGCCGCGCTGTGCCGGTACGCGTACCGGTCTTACCTGCGCTCGACAGGCTGACACCGCCAGTCCGAAGGTCCGACCGTACAGGGCGGCCTTGTACTCCAGCATCGTCACGAACGCAGCCCAGCCCGCGTCGTGCACGGACTTGGCCAGACGCGTACGGGCGAGCCCATTCACCACCAGGTCCTCCACGGCCACCGCTTGGTTCTCGCGGATGACCTTCGTGGAGAGCTGGTGGTGGAACTCGCGCCGCGCGTCGGCCACCCGCGCATGCGCGCGGGCGACCTTGACTCTGGCCTTGTCCGGGTTGTTCGAGCCCTTCGCCTTACGGCTCAGGCTCCGCTGGGCCTTCTTGAGCTTCTTCTCCGCCCGCCGAAGAAACCGCGGAGCGTCGGCCTTCGTACCGTCCGAGAGGACCGCGAAGTGCCCGAGCCCCAGGTCGATACCGACGACCGGTTCCACCTCCGGCAGCGAGGCCGGATCGGTCACCACCACGAACGACGCGAAGTATCGCCCGGCCGCGTCCTTGATCACCGTCACCGTGGACGGCGCCGACGGCAGTGCACGGGACCACTTGACCCGCACGTCCCCGACCTTCGGGAGCGACAGATCCCCGCCAGGAGTGATCTTCCACTTCGCGTTCGCGGTGAACCGGACAGCCTGCCGACTGTCCTTCCGGCTCTTGAACCGGGGTGCGCCCATTCGCGGGCGCTTACCCTTGAGGCCGTCGAAAAAGCTCCGGTACGCGGTATCCAGGTCCCGCAACGACTGCTGCAGGACGACGGCCGAGACCTCGCCGAGCCAGGACCGTTCGGCGGTCCTCTTCGCTTCGGTGATCAGCAGCTTCGACAAGTCCCCGGCGCTCGGGAACGGTGCTGCCTCGGCCCGGGCGGTCTCACGTGCACGTAGTGCGTCGTTGTAGACCACCCGCGCGCACCCGAAAGCACGGGCCAGCGCAGCACGCTGAGGCCCATTCGGGTAGAGGCGGAAGGAGTACCGGAGCTGCATGACGATCACCGTATGATCACCGCCCCACGATCCGACACCGGAACATTCGTTCCAGTTGTCACCGTGCGTTCGGCTCTTCCACATACTGTCCAGCCTGCGACTCAGAGCACTCCTCAGGATCGCTTCATCACTCGCTGCGGCACCGGGTGGCCGACCGGAAGATGCACCACGCCCTGATCGCGGCGGGCTCGCCTTCTACCGGGACTGGTGGGCCGCGCGTCCCGAACTGCACCCGGTCCTCGAAGGCTGAGGCGCCTTCGGCGTCCGGGACGCCTGAGGACCGGGTGCTCCCTCCGGGTCAGTCGTAGGAGAGGTCTCCGGCGGCGTAGCGGCAGGTGGTGCCGTCGGGGCCCGTGCCGATCTCCTTCGGCTCCTTGCCGGTGTCGTTGCCGGTGAAGCGGGTGCACGGCTTGATCTTCTTCTTGGTGTCGCCGTGGACCCGGACGTTCCGCAGGCTCGCGGTGTCGCCGTAGTTGGCGTTCACGCCGACGATCGACTTGCCGGGCGTGGTGATGTCGACGTCGTTGATCAGGATCGTGCGGGGGTACTGCTTCTTGCAGTTGCCGCAGGAGCGGACCAGCTTGCCGAAGTCGGAGACCTGGAACTTGTTCACGACCAGCTTGCCCGCGCCGTTGAACTGGAAGACCTTGTCGGACGCGCCCTTCGCGCCGCCGCCGTGGACCGCGTACACCGCCGTCTTCGCGGTGCCCTTGAAGGTGGCGGCGTCCTCGCCGACGTTCTCCCACCAGACGTTCTGGAGGGTGCAGCTGCCGAGGCAGTGAACCCCGTCGGCGGCGGGGGTGCCGATGATCACGTTCTTGAGGGTCGCGCCGTCCTTGAGGACGAAGAGCGGCTGCTGGCTCTCGCTCTGCCCGTCGGAGCCGAGCTCACCGGTGCCGGAGAAGCGCGTGAGCTTGCCGTCGTAGGTACCCGAGACCTCGATGGTCGTGGCGACCGGCTTGCTGCCCTTGGCCTGCGGCCAGGCGGCCGCCGTCGCCGCGCCCGCGGGGGCGAGCAGGGTGGTGGTGACGATCGCCGCGCCGGTGATGCCGAGGGCGCTCAGGCCGCCGACGACCGCGCGGCGGCGACCTGTCTTCCGCTTGTGTGACGTCATGGTGCTCTTTCCTCAGTGGGGGAAGTGGTGCACCCCCTGGTCGCCACCGGAGGACGGAAGGTTGCCGCGTTCTTGATCGTTTTCCTGGGAGTCGCCGTCCCGGCCCTCGCCGGCCGTCTCGCCGCGCAGGTCACGGGCCATGAGGGTGGCTCCGGCGACGGCTCCCGGCATCAGGAAGACCGCGACGAACGGCACCAGGAAGGCGAGGGTCAGCGGCACGCCGAAGCCCAGGGTGACCATGCGGCGGCCGCGCAGCAGCGCGAGACGTTCCTTGAGCTCGACACCCCGGCGCTGGAGGGCGACGGACGCGAGCTCCTGGGTGAGGAAGAAGCCGGAGACGCAGAAACCGAGGACGGGGACGACCGTCTGGCCGATCACCGGGATGAAACCGCAGGCGAAGAGCAGGATGCCGTAGAACGCGACCCGCAGCAGGACCCGCAGGCTGTCGCGGGCCGAGATCCACAGCTCACGCCAGAGCGGCAGCCCGGATTCGGGCACGTCGCCGCCCTCGCTGCGGTCGACCTCCTCCGAGAGGGACTCGTAGAAGGGCTGGCCGACGAGCAGGGTCACGGCGGTGAAGGTGATGACCGCGAGGAACAGCCCGAAGGCGAAGACGAGGCCGGTGACCGTGCCCCGGAAGATCCCGCGCCAGGGCGAGCTCCAGTCGTCGGCGAACGGCGTCACCCAGGCCGCCAGGTCGTCGGCTCCGTAGCCGAGGCCGACGAGCGCTCCCACGTAGAGCACGAGGGTCACGAGACCGGGCAACAGCCCGAATCCGAACCACCGTCCGTGCCGGCCGACCCACTTCTGGCCCTGTACCAGATATCTGAAACCCACCCCGAGATCACGCATGGGAGTCACCCTACTGAGGAGCGCGGTGAGGGCCGCACCCCGGTCGGTCGGGGTGCGGCCCTCACTCAGTGTGCGGGTCCGAAGCTCAGACGGCGAGCTCTACGGTGATGTTGCCGCGGGTCGCCTTCGAGTACGGGCAGACCTGGTGGGCCTTCTCGATGAGGCTCTTGGCGGTCTCGGCGTCCACGTTCGGGATGGTCGCCGAGATCTTGACGATGATGCCGAAGCCGTCGTCGTTCTTGCCGATGCCCACCTCGGCGGTGACCGTCGAGCCCGAGATGTCGGCGCTCTCGTTGCGGGCGACGACGCCCAGCGCGCCCTGGAAGCAGGCGCTGTAGCCGGCCGCGAAGAGCTGCTCGGGGTTGGTGCCGGCGCCGGAGCCGCCCATGGCCTTGGGCGGGTTGACGACGACGTCGAGCTGACCGTCGTCGGTGGCGACCCGGCCGTCCCGGCCGTTCTCGGCGGTGGCGACGGCGGTGTAGAGAACGTCGGAGTGCTGTATGGACATGCTGGTCGTTCCTTCGTCAGTTCGCCGCGACTCGCGCCCACGATCGCGACGGCTGAGGGAAGACTAGCGGTTCACCGAGACGATCATCTTTCCGGTGTTGTCCCCGCGCAGCAGTCCGAGGAAGGCGTCCACGCCGTTCTCGATGCCGTCGACGAAGGTCTCGCGGTGCTTCAGCTCGCCGGAGCCGAGCCAGCCGCCGACCTCCTGGACGAACTGGTTCTGCAGGCCGTAGTGGTCGCCGACGAGGACGCCCTGGAGGCGCAGCCGCTTGCCGATGATCATCGCCATGTTGCGCGGGCCCGCGACCGGCTCCGTGTCGTTGTACTGGGCGATCATGCCGCAGATGGTGGCGCGGCCGTGCACGTTGAGCGAGGAGATGGCGGCTTCGAGGTGGTCCCCGCCGACGTTGTCGAAGTAGACGTCGATGCCGTCCGGGGCGGCCTCGCGGAGCTGGTCCTTGACCGGGCCGTTCTTGTAGTTGAAGGCCGCGTCGAAGCCGAGCTCCTCGACGAGGAACTTCACCTTCTCGTCGGAGCCCGCGGAGCCGATGACCCGGGAGGCGCCCTTGAGCCGCGCCATCTGGCCGACCTGGCTGCCGACGGCCCCGGCCGCGCCGGACACGAAGACGGCGTCGCCCTCCTTGAAGGAGGCGACATCGAACAGTCCCGCGTAGGCCGTGAGGCCGGTCATGCCGAGCACGCCCAGGTAGGCGGAGAGGGGGGCGAGCGCCGGGTCGACCTTGGTCGCGTGCTGCGCGGGGACGTCCGCATACTCGCGCCAGCCCAGGCCGTGCAGGACGTGGTCGCCGACGGCGAAGCCCTCCGCGTTGGACGCGACGATCTCGCCGACCGCGCCCCCGTCCATGGGGTGGTCGAGCTTGAACGGCGGGATGTACGACTTCACGTCGTTCATCCGGCCGCGCATGTACGGGTCGACGGAGAAGTGCAGGTTGCGCACGAGGATGCGGCCCTCTGCGGGCTCGGCGACCGGGGTCTCGCGCAGGGCGAAGTCCGCGGCGGTCGGCCAGCCGTGCGGACGGGCGACGAGGTGCCACTCACGGCTGGACGCGGGAAGAACGGACATGAGCACGGCCTCCAGATAAAGCTTCAGAACACAAATGATTCACTGACTGAAACAACCATGCGCCTTGATATTTCATGTTGTCAAGTATCCGGGTAGGATGAAGCCCATGGCCACCTCACGCACGGACCCCCTGACCCTCGAAGTCGTCGAGCTGATCGGCACGGTCGTGGCGCGCTACTACGAGGAGTACGAGCAGGCGGCCGCTCAGCACTCGCTGACCGGCGCGCAGGCCCGGGTCCTCGGGCTGCTCTCGCTCGACCCGCTGCCGATGCGGCGGATCGCCCAGAAGCTGAAGTGCGAGCCGTCCAACATCACGGGGATAGTCGACCGCCTGGAGGCCCGCGGCCTGGTCGAGCGCCGGCCCGACCCGGACGACCGGCGGGTCAAGCTGGCCGTCCCCACGGACGAGGGCCGGGACACCGCCCGGCGGCTGCGCGAGTCACTGGACTTCGCCCGCGAGCCCCTCGGCGAGCTGACCGAGGTCGAGCGGACCCTCCTGCGGGACCTGCTGAAGCGGATGCTCGGCGAGGACGCGGTCCAGGTCTGAGAGGCGACAGGGGCTCCGCGCGCCCTCAGACGCAGAACCAGAGGAAGCGGGTGCATTCCTCCGTCGGGGTCGGGGTCGGTGTGGGGCTCGCGGGCGGCGCCGCCGTCACCGTCCCGGAGGGTGAGCCGCTCGGGGTGGGCCCGGTGCCCGTGGGCGTCGCCGTCGGCGTGCCCGAGGGGGTCGGCGTGCCGGGCTGCGTGACGTCGGGCGTGGCGGACGGGGAAGCCGTGCGGGTGGGCGTCGGCGATTCGGCCGGGTCGCCCCCGGGCCCCTCCCCCGTACCGGAACCGGATCCCGAGCCCGTACCGGAGCCTGAACCGGAGCCGGATCCCGTACCCGAGCCGGATCCCGAGCCCGAGCCTGAGCCGGACCCCGAGCCCGCACCCGTGCCCGACCCCGTGTCCACCTGGTGCTCGCGGGTGGGCGCGTTCGTGCTCGGGGCGTCCGTGACCGGGGACGGGCCGGAGCCGTCCGGCGGCGCGGCGCTCTCGGTGGTCTCGGCAGGGGTGGGCGGCGACGAGGTCTCGACGATCTCCTGCTCCTGCACGGCCGTGGCCGCGCCGCTCGCCTCCGGCTCCTCCATGGCCAGCTGCACCACGCCCAGCGTCCCGGCCGCGAGGACCAGGCCCACCGTCCCCAGGAGGGCCGTACGCCCCCGGCGCGCCCGCGCCCGTCTGCTCCCGCGCGACGCGGACCGGCCCCGCGCGGCGGTACGGGCGGCGCGGCGGCCACCCGTGGCGGGCCGCGGCGGCTCGACGACGTCCAGTTCGTAGACGTACTCGGGCTCGGCGGGCGGAACGGGTACGTGGGGGGTCTCGTACCGCAGTTCCTCGACGGGGGTCCCGCACCCGGCACAGGCGAGGGCCCCGTTGAGATGCCGCCGGCACGCGTGGCAGTAGTCCATGGGGCCCGCAGGCTATGCGGCGCGATGCGGCGGCAGGTAGGCGCGGAAGTGAGGATCCTGTGAGGAAACCGCAGGTCGTCGGCGGTGCGTCGTGATTCTCCCGCTTCGGTCAGGATCGTCTCGGGCCGCACCGGGGCCCCTTCCGATGTCCGTCCGGCGCTCGTCCGGAGCCCTTCCTGCGCTCGTCCGGGTGCCTTCCGAGGCCCGTCCGAGTGCCTTCCGGCGTCCGTCCGGGTGCCTTCCTGAGCCCGTCCGGGTGCCTTCCGCGCCGTGCCGCCGCCACCGCCGCCGTCCCCCGGGTGGCCCCGGGCGGCTCAGCCCAGCGCGCGCCGGGCCCGGGGCGGTCGCACGATGCGAACTAGGACCTGTCCGGTCGACCAGGGCGCGGCCCCGGCCATGGTCGGCCGGACAGGTCCTGGGACCGCGCAACGCGAAACACCTCGCCCGTGCCAGCACCGCATTCCGGAGGATCCGCCGTGACCGTCAGCCTTGAGCAACTGCGCCGTTGCCATGTCGCCGTCGACCTGGGGGCCGCGCGCACCCGGGTCTTCGTCAAGGGCGCCGGACTCGTCGTCGACGAGCCCAGCGTCGCCGCCGTCAACACCCGTACAGGAGCGCTGATCGCCGTCGGCGCGCTGGCCGAGAAGATGACGGGCCGCACCCCCGACTACATCCGGGTCGTCCGCCCCGTCTCCGGCGGCACGGTCGTCGACATCGAGATGGCCCAGCGGATGCTCCGCCACCTCCTGGGCGAGAAGCTGCGCCGCCAGCTCCGCCGCAAGCCGCGGCTGCGCGCGGCGGCCTGCACGCCCCACGACAGCGACCCCCTCGCGCAGCGCGCCGCCGTGGAGACCCTCGTCGGTCTCGGGGCGCGCCGGGTCGAGCTGGTCGACACCCTGATCGCCGCGGCCGTGGGCTGCGGCCTCCCGGTCGAGCAGCCGACCGCGACCATGATCCTGGTGTGCGGCGCGGCGACCACGCAGGTCGCGGTGCTCTCCCTCGGCTCGATCGTGACGGCCGAGCGGATGCCGATCGGCGGCGACGCCATCGACCACGCCGTCATCCAGCACCTGCGCCACCACCACGAGCTGATGCTGCCGAGCCAGTCGGTGCGCCCGCTCCAGCTCGCCCTCAGCGGCAACGGCCTGACGCCGCACGGTCCGGCCTCCACGGAGATCCACGGCCGGGACGTCGCCACGGGCCTGGCCCGCTCGGTGACCGTCGACACCGCCGCCGTACGGGAGGCGATCCACACCCCGCTGACGGCGGTCCTCGACGGCATCGGGAAGGTGCTCCGCGACTGCCCGCCGGATCTGGTGGCCGACCTCGCGGACCGCGGGATCATGATGGTCGGCGGCAGCGCCCTGCTGCCGGGCCTCGACCAGATGCTGCGCGAGGCGACCGGCATGCCGGTGCACATCGCCGAACGGCCCGACGTGTGCGCGGTCCTGGGCCTCGGCGCGATGCTGGAGGGCAAGGTCCAGCCGATGATCCTCGACCCGCTGTCGGTGCGCGACCCGCTCGCCGACGACGCCTGAGCCCTCGGACGATCCCTCGGACGATCCCTCGAAATCGCCCGATTCGTACGATGATGAGACCATGACGATCATGGACGAAGCCGAGCACGAGGACGTGGGCGGTGCGGACCAGGGCAGCGTGTACCAGGACGGTGTGGACGAGGACGGCGCCCGCCTGCCCTTGCTGCTCGAAGCGGTCCTCAGTGTCGGGACGGATCTCGAACTCCACGCCACCCTCCAGCACCTCGTGGACTCGGCGACCGAGCTGACGGGGGCCCGCTACGGCGCGCTCGGGGTCGTCGACCCCGAGCGCAACCGGCTCACCGAGCTCTTCACCACCGGCATGACCGACGAGGAGCGGCAGCGCGTCGGCCGCCTCCCCGACGGTCACACCGGTCTGCTCGGCGTCCTGGCCCGGGACCCGCGGCCGCTGCGGATCGACGACCTGACGGCCGATCCGCGCTCGTCCGGAGTCCCCGAGGGCCACCCGGAGATGCGTTCGTTCCTCGGCGTCCCGATCCGGGTGCACACCCAGGTCTTCGGCGATCTGTACCTCACCGAGAAACGGAAGGGCACCTTCACCGAGCAGGACCTCGCCCTCCTCCGGGTCCTCGCCTCCCAGGCCGGGATCGCCATCGGCAACGCCCGTCTGTACGAGACGACCCGGCAGCGCGAGCGCTGGATCGAGGGCGCGGCGGCCGTGACCACCGCCCTCCTCACCGGCGAGTCCGCCGAGAACGCCCTGATGACCGTCGCCGAACAGGCCCGGATCCTCGCCGACGCCTCGGCCGGTGTGGTCCTCCAGCCCACCCCGGAGGGCGGGATGGAGATCGTCGCCGCCTCCACCAACGACGACCCCGGCGATCTGGTCGGCACGACGATCGCGCCCGGCTCCCCCGTCCTCGTCCAGCTCCTCGGCGGGGAGCCCGTCTTCGTGGAGGACTCGGCGACGGATCCCCGGATGACCACCCATGTCCGGTCCCGTTTCGGCCCGTCGATGATGCTGCCGCTCCAGAGCGGCGGGAAGCTCATCGGCACCCTCGCTCTCCCCCGGCGGCGCGGCGGCTCGCCGTATACGGCGGTGGACCGCCTGCTGGCCTCGCAGTTCGCCTCGCAGGCGGCGCTCGCGCTGGTCCTCGCGGGCGCCCGGCACGACCGGGAGCGGCTGGCGGTGTACGAGGACCGGGACCGGATCGCGCGGGACCTGCACGACCTGGTCGTCCAGCGGCTGTTCGCCACGGAGATGATGCTGGAGTCGACCCGCCGGCGGGCCCTCGGCGCGTCGGGAGCCGGCGGCCCCGGCCCAGGCTCCACCCCCGACTCCGACTCCGACTCCGACTCCGACTCCGACTCCGACGAGAGCCTGCTTCTCGGCCGGGCCGTGGACGAGCTGGACTCGACGATCCAGGAGGTCCGGACGACCATCTTCGCGCTCCAGCAGCCCCCGGCGGACGCACCGGCCTCCTTCCGCGGCCGGGTGCTGCGCGAGACCGGCGGGGCGGCGGCCCTGCTCGGCTTCCAGCCGTCCGTGCACTTCTCGGGCGCGGTCGACACGCTCGTGGAGGACGCGGAGGCCGGGAAGCTCCTCGCCACCCTGCGCGGGGCGCTCGCGGCGGCGCACCGGAGGTCCGGGATCAGCGCGATCACGGTCGAGGTGACGGCCGGCGGTGACGGCGTACGGCTCCGCGTCGAGGACGACGGGATCCCGCCGACCACGGTCGTCTGGCCCGCGGCGGTGTCCGGGCTGCCCCGTACGGAGCAGCCCGGCGCGCCGCGTCCCCCGGCCGGATCTTGACTGGAGGCGTGGACACCGAGACCAAGACCCCGCCCGCGGCGGCCTACCGCAATCTGGTGATGGCCACCATCGGCTTCACGCTCACCTTCTGGGCGTGGGACCTGATCGCGCCGATCGCCAGTTGGTACGGCGAACGGCTCGAGCTCAGCTCCTTCCAGCAGTCGCTGCTCGTGGCGGTGCCCGTCCTGGTCGGCTCGGTCGGTCGCATCCCGGCGGGCGCCCTGACCGACAAGTACGGCGCGAAACTGATGTTCCCGGTGGTCTCGGCGCTGACGATCATCCCCGTCCTGCTCCTCATCGTCGCCAAGGACAGCTACGCCCTGATGCTGGCCGTCGGCTTCCTCCTCGGCCTGGGCGGCACGACCTTCGCCATCGGCATCCCGCTGGTCAACTCCTGGTTCCCGCCGGCCAAGCGCGGTCTCGCGCTCGGTGTGTTCGGCATGGGCATGGGCGGTGTGGCGCTCTCCGGCTACTTCACGCCCCGGATCGCCGAGCACGGCGAGAACCTCCCCTTCATCGTGGTGGCGATCGCGCTCGCCGTGTACGCGGTGCTGGCCGCGCTCCTCATCACCGACCGCCCCGACCGCCCCGTGCCGACCGCCTCCCTCGCGACCCGGCTCGGCTCGGCGGGGCGGCTGCGGGTGACGTGGGAGCTGTCCGCGCTGTACGCGATCGGCTTCGGCGGCATCGTCGCGTTCGGCGTCTACCTGCCGACGTACCTGAAGACCTGGTACGAGCTCGACCCGACGGACGCGGGCACCAAGGCCGCCGGTTTCGCCCTGGTCACCGTCGTTTTCCGGCCGATCGGCGGCTGGCTCTCGGACCGGGTGCACCCGGCGATCGTGACGTCCGCCGCGCTCGGCGTGGTCGCCCTCTTCGCGATCGTCCAGGCTTTCGACCCGCCGCTGAACCCGGGCGGCACGATCGCCCTGCTCGGCATGGCAGCCGGTCTCGGCACGGCGAGCGGGTCCGTCTTCGCCCTGGTCTCCCAGGTCACACCGCAGGCCCAGGTCGGCAGTGTCACCGGCATCGTCGGCGCGATGGGCGGCCTCGGCGGCTTCGTGCCGCCGCTGGTGATGGGCGCGATCTACAGCGCGAAGGACTCGTACTCGATCGGCTTCATGCTCCTCTCCGACCTGGCGCTCGCGGGCTGTGTGTACGCGTACGGGCGGATGCGCGGGATCCGGCCCGGCGGGGCCGAGCCGGAGCCCGAGACGGCGAAGATCACAGCCCGGCGGCCCTGACGGGCGGGCAGAATTCTCCCGGCAACCCTCGATCTCGACATCGACCCGAGGAGTACGACCGGTGAGTGCGCTCTTCCCCGCCCTGGCGGTTCCGTCCGACCGGCCCGCGCTGCGCTGCGGCACGGACACGCTGACCTACGCCGGACTGGCCCGCGCCGCCGGTTCCCTCGCGGTACGGATCGGGGGCGCGGACCGGGTCGCCGTCTGGGCCACGCCGAGCGCGCACACGGCGGTCGCGGTGGTGGCCGCCCTGCTCGCGGGCGTGCCCGCCGTACCGCTCAATCCGCGCACGGGCGAGCGGGAGCTGGCGCACATCCTCGGCGACAGCGCGCCGGGCGCGGTGCTCGCGGGTCCGGGGGACGTGCTGCCGGCCGGGCTCGCCGCGCTCCCCCGGATCGACGTGGAGCTCACCGCGACCACGGGGCCCGCGGTGTCCGAACCGGACGACGCCGAGTCCCCCGCGCTCATCGTCTACACCTCCGGCACCACGGGTCCCCCGAAGGGGGTCGTGCTCTCCCGGCGGGCGATATCCGCCTCCCTCGACGCGCTGGCCGAGGCCTGGGGCTGGACGGCGGACGACGTCCTCGTGCACGCGCTGCCGCTGTTCCACGTCCA